>NZ_JOIX01000109.1 GCF_000720175.1 Streptomyces sp. NRRL S-337 | reverse complement strand
CGCCCACCCCCACCCACCCGCCCCTTTTCCCCTCACGGGAGGGGACGGGCCGGAGGGGCCGGTGTTTGGGACGTAAAGCGACAGCAGTCCCAAACACCGGCCCCGCAGGTCCGTCACCGCACCCGACACCCACCCAGCCCGCCGCAGGCGCAACGGCGAGACGCCCCGCGGCGGGACGGCCAAGTACGTGCGGGGGCGCCGCAAAGCGCGCAAACGGCGACCAAGCCCCGCGGCGGGAGAGACGGGTACGTGCGGGGGCGCCGCAAAGCGCAACGGCGAGCGAGCCCCGCGGCGCCGCAGACAGGTACGTGGGATGACCTGCAGTTTTGCGCTTATTGCTCGGGTGTCAAGGTCTTGTTAACAAAAGTTTGCGGGTCCTAACGTTCCTGGACCGCCACCCCCGGCAGGTGTTCAAGGGCGAACGTGAGGTACCCCAAATGCTGACGATCCTCGGATTCGTCATGATCGGCGCGTTCCTGGTGCTGATCATGATGAAGAAGATGTCACCGATGGCAGCGCTCGTGCTGATTCCCGCGCTGTTCTGCGTCCTGGTCGGAAAGGGCGCGCACCTGGGCGACTACGTCCTCAAGGGCATCGGTGATCTGGCCCCCACGGCCGCGATGCTGATGTTCGCGATCATCTACTTCGGAGTGATGATCGACGTCGGGCTCTTCGACCCGGTCGTCCGCGGCATCCTCCGGTTCTGCAAGGCGGACCCGGTCCGTGTCGTGGTCGGTACCGCGCTGCTCGCCGGGATCGTCTCGCTCGACGGTGACGGCTCCACCACCTTCATGATCACCGTTTCGGCGCTCTACCCGCTCTACAAGCGACTGAAGATGAGCCTGGTCGTCATGACCGGCGTCGCCGCCACCGCCAACGGCGTGATGAACACCCTCCCGTGGGGCGGTCCGACCGCCCGTGCCGCCACCGCGCTCAAACTGGACGCCGGTGACATCTTCGTGCCGATGATCCCGGCCCTGGCCGTCGGGCTGGTCGCGGTCTTCGCCCTCGCGTACGTCCTCGGCCGGCGCGAGCGCAAGCGGCTCGGTGTGCTGACGCTCGGGGAGGCCCGGGTGGTCGACGAGACCGTCGAGGAGAAGGAGATCGAGCAGGTTCTGGTCGGCGCGGGCGCCGGCGGCAAGGGCGGGGCGGCGGCCGCCGCGCGCGGGACCGGTGGTGGCACCGGGGGCGCAGGAGCGGGCGCCGGCGACGGCGTTGACGACGACGGCGACCTCCAGGTGCTGGACCCGCACCGGACGACCCTGCGGCCCAAGCTCTACTGGTTCAACGCCGCGCTCACCGTCGCGCTGCTCACCCTGCTCATCCTGCAGACGCTGCCGATCCCGGTGCTCTTCCTGCTCGGTGCCGCGCTCGCGCTGACCGTCAACTTCCCGCACATGAAGGACCAGAAGGCCCGGGTCGCGGCGCACGCCGAGAATGTGCTCAACGTCTCCGGCATGGTCTTCGCCGCCGCCGTCTTCACCGGTGTGCTCACCGGCACCGGCATGGTCGAGCACATGGCCCGCTGGCTGGTCTCCGGCATCCCGGACGCGCTCGGCCCGCACATGGGCCTGGTCACCGGCGTCCTCAGCATCCCGCTGACGTACTTCATGTCCAACGACGGCTTCTACTTCGGCATCGTGCCGATCCTCGCCGAGGCCGGCGCCGCGCACGGTGTCGCTCCGGTGGAGATCGCCCGGGCCTCCCTCGTCGGGCAGGCGCTGCACATGTCCAGCCCGCTGGTCCCCGCCGTGTACGTCCTCGTCGGCATGGCGAAGGTCGAGTTCGGTGACCACACCCGGTTCACCGTCAAGTGGGCGGCCCTGACGTCCCTGGTCGTCCTGGGGGCCGGTCTGCTCTTCGGCATCCTCTAGAGGGCCGGGCACGCACAGACGACGGCGAACGAACCCGCGAGGCCCGGCAGAAGCTGGCCGCTGCGGCTGGTCATCACCTCACCTTCTCCTCGCGCAGGGAGCGGTGAGCATGGCCGGCCGGCGGTCTCCTACCGGGCCTTCGCCCTGGGCGAGAGGGGTCTCCCCTGCTCGAACGTAGTGGAGAGCTTGGGGAAGAACGTGCCGTCGGCGTGATCATCGGCGTCTACGCACTGCTGTCGCTGTCGCTGTCGTTGCCGCTGCCGTTGCTGGTGGCCGTGCCGCTCGGACGCCGTACCGACCACGGCCGGTGTTGCCCCGCTGCTGGTCGCCGGGGTGGCTCTGATCAGCGGCGGCTGTGGGCTGCTGCTGATCTCCGGCCACCAAGGGCCGTAAACAGCCCGGAAGGGACCGTAAGTAGACCGGAAGGGAACCGTAAGCGCAGGTCGGCAGGGTGGTGTGCAGCGCGGGACCGGCACCGGGCCGGACCCGCAGCGGCCTGCGAGGAGCAGCTGTGAACACCCCGAACGACACCCCCAGCCACGCCCCCGACGACACCCGCACCCGCACCCCCGTCACCGTCCTCGGCCTGGGCGCCATGGGGCGGGCGCTGGCCGGCGCCTTTCTGCGGGCCGGTCATTCCACGACCGTCTGGAACCGCACCCCGGGCCGGGCCGGCGAACTGGTCGCCCAGGGCGCGTCGTTGGCGGACACGGCGGCCGAGGCGGTGGCCGGCGCCCCGCTGGTGGTCGTCTGCGTGCTGGATGACGACGCGGCCCGGGCGATCCTGGAGCCGCTCGGTGCCCGGCTGTCCGGCCGGGTGCTGGTCAACCTCACCTCCGACACCCCCGAGCGGGCCCGGGCCATCGCCACCTGGGCCGCCGGGCACGGCATCGACTACCTCGACGGTTCGATCATGGTGCCGACCCCGGTCATCGGGAAGCCCGAGGCGACCGTCCTCTACAGCGGTGCCCGCGAGGCGTTCGAGACGTACGAGGCTACGCTCGGGGCGCTGGGCGGCCGGGCGCCGTTCCTCGGCGAGGACCCCGGCACGGCGGCGGTGTACGACCTCGCCCTGCTGGGCTTCTTCTTCTCGGCGATGGCCGGGCTGGTGCACGGCTTCGCGCTGGCGGGCGCGGAGGGCGTGGCGGCGAAGGACTTCGCGCCGTTCACCGGGACGATCGCCGGCATCCTGCCGCCGATCGCCGCGGGGATGGCCGAGGACCTGGAGCGCGGGGCCTACTCCGGTGATCAGGACAACCTCGTCATGGAGGCGACGGGCATCGCGCACGTCCTGGAGGCTGCCCGGCACCGCGGGCTCAACACCGAGGTGCTCGACGCGGTCAAGGGGCTTGCGGACCGCACCATCGCCGCCGGCCACGGCGGTGCCGGATTCATCAGCGTCATCGAGGAAATGCGGAGGTCCTCGACGGGCGCGTGACCCGGGCCGGTCCTGCTGCGCGGGTTGCGAGTGGCGACCGTCACCGGGGAGTGGCGCGGGGCTCCCTGGCGGCGGAAAACTACCGGCGCTAGTTTGGGCGACGACCAGGAGCCGGCGCGGGAGGACCACGACGTGAAGCAGCACGACGCGATGTACATCGACGGAAGCTGGCGGCCCGCCGAGGGTCGCGGAACGATCGAGGTCGTCAACCCGGCCGACGGACAGGTCATCGCGACCGTCCCGGCCGGGTCCGCCGAGGACGTGGACGCCGCGGTGCGCGCCGCCCGCGCCGCGCTCCCCGGCTGGGCCGCCACCCCGCCGCAGGAGCGCGCCGCCCGGCTGGCCGCGCTGCGCGACCAACTCGTGGCGCGCGCCGACGAGATCGCCGCCACCGTCACCGCCGAGCTCGGCGCCCCGCTCGCCTTCAGCAAGGCGGTGCACGCCGGGGCGCCGATCGCGGTCTGCGGTTCGTACGCCGAACTGGCCGGTACGTACGCCTTCGAGGAGAAGATCGGCAACTCCACGGTGCTGCACGAACCGGTCGGCGTGGTCGGGGCGATCACGCCCTGGAACTACCCGCTGCACCAGGTCGTCGCCAAGGTGGCGCCGGCGCTCGCCGCGGGCTGCACGGTGGTGCTGAAGCCCGCCGAGGACACCCCGCTGGTGGCCCAGCTGTTCGCCGAGTGCGTGGACGCGGCCGGGATACCCGCCGGGGTGTTCAACCTCGTCACCGGTCTCGGCCCGGTCGCCGGCCAGGCGCTCGCCGCGCACGACGGGATCGACCTGGTCTCTTTCACCGGCTCCACGGCCGTCGGCCGGAAGATCGGCGCACTGGCCGGTGCCGCGGTCAAGCGGGTGGCGCTGGAGCTCGGCGGCAAGTCCGCCAACGTCATCCTCCCCAGCGCCGACCTCGCCAAGGCGGTCGCCGTCGGGGTCGCCAACGTCATGGCCAACTCGGGCCAGACCTGCAGCGCCTGGACCCGGATGCTGGTGCACCGGGACCGGTACGACGAGGCCGTCGAGCTGGCGGCCGCCGCGGCCGCCAAGTACGTCCCCGGCGAGAAGATCGGCCCGCTGGTCAACGCCACCCAGCAGGCTCGGGTGCGCGGCTACATCGAGCGGGGCGTCGCCGAGGGCGCGCGGCTCGTCGCCGGCGGCCCCGAGGAGCCCCTGGCCGCGGGCTGCTACGTCCGCCCGACCGTCTTCGCGGACGTCACACCGGAGATGACCATCGCCCAGGAGGAGATCTTCGGCCCGGTGCTGTCGATCCTCGCCTACGAGGACGAGGACGACGCCGCCCGGATCGCCAACGGCACCGTCTACGGCCTGGCCGGCGCGGTCTGGGCCGGCGACGAGGCCGAAGCGGTCGCCTTCGCCCGCCGGCTGGAGACCGGCCAGGTCGACATCAACGGCGGCCGCTTCAACCCGCTCGCCCCGTTCGGCGGCTACAAACAGTCCGGCGTCGGACGGGAGCTGGGCCGGCACGGCCTGACCGAATACCTTCAGACCAAGTCCCTGCAGTTCTGACAGTCCGCACCGCTCCGGCAGCCCGACCCGGCTGACCGACCCCGCCCCCGCCCCGCCCCCGTCCTTGGCCCGAGGAGTTCCCGTGGTCCGCGCCGCCGTCCTGCCCGCCGTCAACGCCCCGCTGACGATCACCGAGATCGACCTGCCCGAGCCCGGCCCCGGCCAGGTCCGCATCCGGCTCGCCGCGGCCGGCGTCTGCCACTCCGACCTCTCCCTGTCCAACGGCACCCTGCGCCAGCCCGCGCCGGCCGTCCTCGGGCACGAGGGCGCGGGCACGGTCACCGCGGTGGGCCCCGACGTGACCTCGGTGGCGGTGGGCGACCAGGTCGTCCTCAACTGGGCGCCGTCCTGCGGCGACTGCCACTTCTGCGGGCTCGCCGAGCCCTGGCTGTGCGTGAACTCCGGCCTCGCCGCGAACGCCCCGTACGCCACCACCGCCGACGGCACCGAGCTCTACCCCGGCCTCGGCACCGCCGCCTTCGCCGAGGAGACCGTGGTGCCCGCGCGGGCCGCGCTGCCGCTGCCGGACGGGGTGCCGCTCGCCGATGCCGCACTGCTCGGCTGCGCGGTGCTGACCGGCTGGGGCGCTGTCCACCACAGCGCCCGGGTGCGCGCGGGGGAGTCGGTGGCGGTGTTCGGCGTGGGCGGGGTGGGGCTGGCCACGATCCAGGCGGCCCGGATCGCGGGGGCCGCGTCGATCGTCGCGGTCGACGTCTCCCCGGCGAAGGAGGAACTGGCCCGGGCCGCGGGCGCCACCGACTTCGTGACCGCCGGCGAGGACACCGCCCGGCGGATCCGCAAGCTCACCGGGGGGTTGGGCACCGATGCCGCGGTGGAGTGCGTGGGCCGCGCCGACACCATCCGTACGGCCTGGTCGGCCACCCGGCGCGGCGGCCGGACCACGGTGGTCGGCATCGGCGGACAGGAGCAGCAGGTGACCTTCTCGGCGCTGGAGCTCTTCTACTTCGGCCGGACGCTGTCCGGCTGCGTCTACGGCAACAGCGACCCGGCCCGCGATCTGCCGGTCATCGCCGGGCACGTCCGTTCCGGCGCGCTGGACCTGTCGCAGCTGGTCACCGACCGCATCGGCCTCGACGGCATCCCGGCCGCCTTCGACGCGATGCTCGCCGGGAAGGGCGGCCGGTCCCTGGTGGTCTTCTAGAGCCCCGCGGTGGTCCGCGTCAGGCCGGGACCCGGCGCAGCCGGGAGAACGCCGGTGCCGCCGCCAGGAAGACCAGCGAGACCAGCACGAACGGCCAGGTGAAGGTGTGGCCGCCGGATGGGGCGAGGAGGGCGGCCAGCGCCGGGGTGACGGCGGTGGCGGTGGCCGCACCGGCCACCGCGTACGCCAGGCTCCAGCCGTCCGGGGCCAGGAACCCCCCGCACAGCGCCATCGCGACCAGCACCGCGTTGTAGCCCATGGTCCCCTCGGCGACCTGATCGGCCGGGGCGCCGAGGGCCCAGGCGGTGCCGGTCCCGACCACGCTGCCGACGCAGGCCAGCGCCCCGGCCCGGCGGGACGCGGCGAAGATGCCGGCGAGGAAGATCAGGCCGACGTACCACTGCGGCATGAAGAAGATCTGCCCGACGTTGGCGAAGAACGCGTGCCAGAGGTCGCCGGCGGTGAGGGAGACCGGGCCGGCGGCCGGCCGGGGGAGCGCGGCCGGGCCCGCGTCCTGGTGCCACACGCGCCGGAAACCGGGCGCGGCCAGCGTCAGCGCACTCGCGGTCAGGCAGAACGGCAGGGTGAAGGCCGGCAGCTCCCAGACCGCCAGGATCCGTCCGGCGGCGCTCGTGAGGACGGTGACCAGCGCACTGCCGGCCAGGGCGAGCAGCGCGGTGGAGAGGTGGCCCGGACCGAGGAAGACCGCGCAGGCGACCGCCACCAGGCAGGCGTTGAAGCCTTCCAGCCCCGCGGTGATCCGGCTCCGGTCCACGCCGAGGGCGCGTGCGGTGGCGGTGCCGATCGCGGTGCCTATCAGCCCGTAGAGCCCGTACTCCCACCCCGCCGCGAACAGGGCCACCGTGAACACCACACCGGTCAGCGCGTTCGGCAGGAAGTCGACCTGCGCCTGACCGCGCAGCACCTCGACGACGAACCGTCCGTAAGGGGCCCGGAAGGGGCCGCCGAGGGCCGTGCCCGACTCGTGCACACCGCCTCCCGCGCAATGTCCCGGCTGCCCCTGCCTGTCAGAGGCGTGCGCACTTTACAGCCGTTGTCAGCTACCCGGCGGTACGCGTTCGGGGTGCTGCAGGGCCAGTCCGTCCACCAGTGCCCGCAGCCCGGTCTCGAAGGCGCCCTCGTCGACCTGGCGCTGATGCTCCGCCAGGAGGTGCGCCTGGCCCAGGTGCGGATAGTCGGCCGGGTCGTAGGCGCTCGGGTCGTCGACGAAGCCGCGGGCGAACGAGCCCAGCGCCGAGCCGGCGACGAAGTAGCGGACCATCGCGCAGATCCGGGTGGCCTGTGCGGGCGGCCAGCCCGCCTCGACCATCCCGCCGAAGGCCGCGTCGGCCATCTTCAGCCCGGCGGGGCGGCGGCCGGGGCCCTGGGCGAGGAACGGCACGATCTGCGGATGGGCGGCGAGCGCGGCGCGGTAGGAACGGGCCCAGCCGAGCAGGCCGGTGCGCCAGTCACCGCGCGCCGCCGTGAACGCCGAGACGTCGACCTGGGCGATGACCGTGTCGGCGACCGCGTCGAGGATCTCGTCCTTGGTGGTGAAGTGGTTGTAGAGGGACGGGCCGCTGACCCCGAGTTCGGCGGCGAGACGCCGGGTCGAGAGCGCCGGGAGCCCCTCGGAGTCGATCAGCGCGAGCGCCGTGGAGACGATGCGCTCCCGGCTCAGCAGGGGCTTGCGGGGTCGGGCCATGAGCCACATAGTAGAGGCTGTTCCGCAAAAACTAGCAGTGCTAATTAAATGCCCTTCTCCTCGTCCACAAGGGGTCCGAGATGAATCTGGAGCTCAGCGCGGAGCAGACCGCGGTCCGGCAGCTCGCCCGGGACTTCGTCGACCGCGAGGTCGCGCCGCACGCCGCCGCCTGGGACCGCGCCGAGAAGGTCGACCGCGGCATCGTGAAGACCCTCGGCGACCTCGGCTTCCTCGGCCTGACCGTCCCCGAGGAGTACGGCGGCTCCGGCGGCGACCACCTCTCCTACGTCCTGGTCACCGAGGAACTGGGCCGCGGCGACTCCTCCGTGCGCGGCATCGTCTCGGTCTCCCTCGGGCTGGTGGCCAAGACTCTCGCCGCCTGGGGCGACGTACACCAGAAGCGACAGTGGCTGCCCCGGCTCACCTCCGGCGAGGCGGTCGGCTGCTTCGGCCTCACCGAGCCCGGCACCGGCTCCGACGCCGCCCACCTCGCCACCCGCGCGGTCCGCGACGGCGACGCCTACGTCATCAACGGCGCCAAGACGTTCATCACCAACGGCACCTGGGCCGACGTGGTGCTGCTCTTCGCCCGCACCGGCGACGCCCCCGGACACCGGGGCATCAGCGCCTTCCTGGTCCCCACCGACACCCCCGGTCTGGAACGCCGCGAGATCCACGGCAAGCTCGGGCTGCGTGGCCAGGCCACCGCCGAACTGGTCCTGGACGGCGTCCGGGTGCCGGCCGGGGCGATGCTCGGCCCCGAGGGCAAGGGCTTCTCGGTCGCGATGTCCGCGCTGGCCAAGGGCCGGATGTCGGTCGCCGCGGGCTGCGTCGGCATCGCCCAGGCCGCCCTGGACGCAGCCCTGGGCTACGCGGGCCAGCGCGAGCAGTTCGGCAAGCCGATCGCCGGGCATCAGCTGGTCCAGGAGCTGATCAGCGACATCGCCGTGGACGTCGAGGCCGCCCGCCTGCTGACCTGGCGGGTCGCCGATCTGATCGACCGCGGCGAGCCGTTCACCACCGCCGCCTCCCAGGCCAAGCTGTTCGCCTCCGAGGCCGCGGTGCGCGCCGCCAACAACGCCCTCCAGGTCTTCGGCGGCTACGGCTACATCGACGAATACCCCGTCGGCAAACTGCTCCGGGACGCCCGGGTGATGACGCTCTACGAAGGCACCAGCCAGATACAGAAGCTGGTCATCGGCCGCGCGCTGACCGGGGTCTCGGCCTTCTGAGCACCCGCCCGGTACGCCGCCGCACCCGGGGCGGGGCCCCCGGACGCCCCTAAGCGCTTGCTCACCAGCCAGGTATGGTGTTCGATCCGTCAGAGGAAGGTCCCTGGCGGATCGAGGAGCGGGGTGCGCGATGGGTGCGGCGGCACAGCGGGCTGCTGAGGAGAGCGAGGAGTGGGCCGGGGTGACCCCGGACGCCGCGCGACGGCTGGTCAGCGCCGCCGTCGAGGCGTTCGCCGAGCGCGGCTACCACGCCACCACCACCCGCGACATCGCCGGCCGGGCCGGGATGAGCCCGGCCGCCCTCTACATCCACTACAAGACCAAGGAAGAGCTGCTCTACCGCATCAGCGGCATCGGCCACGAGAAGGCGCTGCGCATCATAAGCGCCGCCGCCGAGGCCGAGGGCAGCGCCACCGAACGGCTCCGCGACGCGGTGCGCACCTTCGCCCGCTGGCACGCCGAGCACCACACCACCGCCCGGGTCATCCAGTACGAGCTCCAGGCGCTGAGCCCCGAGCACTACACCGAGATCGCCGGGCTGCGCCGCCGCACCGACCGGCTGCTGCGGCAGATCATCCAGGACGGCGCGGACAGCGGGGAGTTCCGCGCCGACGACGTACCGGGCACCACCCTCGCGGTGCTGTCCCTCTGCGTCGACGTCGCCCGCTGGTTCTCCGTGGACGGCCCGCGCACCCCCGACGAGGTCGGCGCCCTCTACGCCGATCTCGTGCTGCGCATGGTGGGCGCCCAGTAAGACACCCGTAACTCCGGAGCAGCGACGAAGAGGAGCACCCCGTGCGCATCGTGGTCAGCGAGTTCATGAGCCTGGACGGCGTCGTACAGGCGCCGGGCGGACCCGACGAGGACACCGACGGCGGCTTCGCCCACGGCGGCTGGTCGCACCCGTACTTCGACCCGGAGGTCATGGGCGGCGCCATCAGCGACGCGGTGGCCACGACGGAGGCCCTGCTGTTCGGCCGCCGCACCTGGCAGACCATGGCCGCGGCCTGGCCCGAGCGGGCCGGCGACCCGTTCGCGGACCATATGAACGCCGTCCGCAAGTACGTGGTGACCGGCACCCTCGGCGACGCCGACCTGACCTGGAACAACACCACCCGGATCCCGGCTGACGGGGCCGTCGCCCGGATCCGCGACCTGCACGACGCCGACGGCGGCGACCTCCACGTCATGGGCAGCCCGACGCTCGTCCGCACCCTGCTGACCGAGGGCCTGGTCGACGAACTCCGGCTCATGATCATGCCGGTGCTGCTCGGCGGCGGGAAGACGATCTTCCCCGCGGACGGCGGACGGCGCCCCCTCGAACTGGTCTCGACGGTCACCACCGGCACGGGCGTCCACGTGGCCACGTACCGGCCCGCCGAGAAGGGCTGACGGGGCGGGAAGGGCTGACGGGGCGGGGGAAGGGCTGACGGGCCGGAAGGGCTGAGCGGAACGACGAAACGGGGCGCCGGCGCGGGGTCCCCGCCCGTACGCTGCGCCCATGTCATCCGTCATCGTGGACGCACGCGAGGTGGCGGAGGAGACCGGCCGGCGCCTTCGCCGCGTACGCACGCTGCTGGGCGTCACCGCCTGGACCGGGGACGTCGGTGGCGGGCTCCGGCACGAGGCCGATTACCTCGTCGAGGTCGACGGGAACCTGGACCGGCCGGCCCTGGAGTGGTCCAAGCACTCCGCCTTCGGCTGGTTCGGACCCGCCGACCTGCACCGCCTCACGGAGGACCGCGCGCCCGGCGAGCTGCTGATCCACGACCTCATCGCCCAGGTCGTGAACGGCCTGCCGGAGGCCGGCGCCTGAGGGACACTTCCGGGCGGAGACCTCACAGGGGAGCCACCCCTCAGGGGACGCACCAGGGGAGGCACCAGGGGGCCAGGAGGCGGTCCCTACAGGTAGAACCGGCTGACCGATTCGGCGACGCACACCGGCTTGTCGCCGCCCTCGCGTTCGATCGTCACGACCGTGGTGAGCTGGACGCCGCCGGTCACCTCGGTCACCTCCGCGAGCTTCGCGGTGGCGCGGAGCCGGGAGCCGACCGGGACGGTGGCGGGGAAGCGGACCTTGTTGGTGCCGTAGTTGATCCCCATCTTCACGTTGTCCACCCGCATCAGCTGCGGGACGAGGGCGGGCAGCAGCGACAGCGTCAGATAGCCGTGCGCGATGGTGGTGCCGAACGGGCCGGCCGCGGCCTTCTCCTGGTCGACGTGGATCCACTGGTGGTCCCCGGTGGCGTCCGCGAACAGATCGATCCGCTTCTGGTCGACCTCCAGCCAGTCACTGGGGCCGAGCTCCTCGCCGACCGCGGCCCGCAGTTCGTCGAGCGATCCAAACACTCGGGGCTCTGCCATCTCCGTCTGCCTCCTCGGGATCCGTTCGCCGCCGTCGTCACCGGCCGGACGCTTACTAAGCGCTTGCTCAGAATGCGGAGTGCGACCGCCGGCTGTCAACGCCCGGGCCGCGATCAGCGGAAGCCGGATCAGCGGAAGCCGGATCAGCGGAAGCCGGATCAGCGGAAGCCGGATCAGCGAAGCTGGATCTTCGAAAGCCAGGGGGAGACACCCCGTAGGCTGGAAAGGTGCCCCAGCTTCCGTACAAGGTTCACGAACTCACCGTCGGCCAGCTCTCCGCGCGCAGTGGCGCCGCGGTCTCCGCGCTGCACTTCTACGAGTCCAAGGGACTGATCAGCAGCACCCGGACGGCCGGCAACCAGCGGCGCTACACCCGTGACGCACTGCGCCGGGTCGCCTTCGTCCGGGCGGCGCAGCGGGTCGGGATCCCGCTCGCGGTGATCCGGGACGCGCTGGCGGAGCTGCCGGACGAGCGCACCCCCAACCGCGACGACTGGGCCAGGCTCTCCCAGGTCTGGCGCACCGAACTGGACGAGCGGATCAGCCAACTCGTCGAACTGCGCGACCGGTTGACCGACTGCATCGGCTGCGGCTGTCTGTCGCTGGAGCGGTGCAAGCTGTCCAACCCCTACGACAACCTGGGCGAACGGGGGCCGGGCGCACGGCGGTTGCGGGTCGACCGCGCCACCAAGGACCCGGAGGGCGCCCAGCCCCGCGAGGGCGGGGACCAACCGCGGGAGGACGGGGACCGGCCGCGCGAGGGCGCCGGCCGGTTCCGCGCGCAGGGCGCACGGCGCGGTACGGGTGACGAGCAGGAGTGCGTGCGCGACGACCAGCGCTGCTAGCCGGCGCGACGGTCCGCGCGGCCCAGGCCCCGTGAGGAGCTGTTTCCGCTCTCCAAAGACAGTGCTGCGGCGATCAGTTCGGCGTTGTCGGCGGCCGGGCGGCCGTCCGGCAGCAGCAGGGTGTCCTCGATGCCGATCCGGGTGTCCAGGCCCAGCTCGACGGCGAGCCGCAGCACCGGCCAGGCGCCGCCGTCCCAGCCGTGCAGCAGCACCGGGCGGCCGTGCGCCCCGGCGGCCACCTCGGCGAGCAGCGCGCGGGCGGTGGCCGGCGCCGACCCGGCGTCGGTGTCGGTGACTTCGGCGAGTACCCGCAGGACCCGTGGCGCGAGCGGTGAGCGGAGGAACCGTCCCGGACCCGGAGTGCCCGACCAGAGGCCGGCCTCCACGCCGATGCCGCGCTCCAGCAGGGCGGCGGCCAGCGCCTCGGCGCCCTCCTCGTGCCAGTTCACCGAGGCGTGATCAGGTAGCACCGTCCACGACCGTATGCGCTCCACGCGGCGGTCGGGGACGCTCCCGGGCCCGTCGGACGGGGCGGGCGGGTCCGGCTCGGTCCAGGCGCCGGTCGTCACCCCCACCGGGACGTCCACCGCCGCCTTGACGGCCTCCAGGGCGGGGCCCACCACGCGCGGCGAGAGCGAATCCCTGCCGCACGGGGTCTTGGGGTGGACATGGACATTCTCGGCGCCGGCCGCCACCGCCCGCCGCGCCGCCTCCGCGAGCGTGGCCGGCGACATCGGCACGGCTCCCGAATCGGCCGCGGTCCGGGGCCCGTTGAGACATACCTGCAGCATGTTTCCCAGCATGCCACCGGGGTCTGACAACGGCCTGACGCCAGGTCCGACAACGGCCCGACGCCAGGGTCTGGCAGCGGTGTCAGGTGACGGGATGCGGTAACGGGGTCCGGCAGCGGGGTTACGCGACGGGGTCGGACAACGGGCTCCGGTCGTACGCGACGCCGGTTCAGGCCGCCGCGAACGCCCCCGCGTGGTGCGTCCGGTGGGCGGCCCGCAGCGTGTCGGGGGTCAGTACGGACACCGGGGCCAGCACACCGCACTGGCGGCAGGCCGGGCCGGGTGCCGGGGCGTCCGCGGCCTCCGGGAGCCAGGCGAAACGGGTGGAGCCGCAGACGGGGCAGTCGTGGCGCGGCCGGCCGGCCTCCATGGCCGTGATCATGCGGTGCAGCACCACCGCGAGCCGGACCGCCGGATGCCGGTGCGGTGACTCGCACGGCACGATGTCACAGCCGCCCCAGGTGCGGCGGTGCCAGTCGTCGAGGGCGCCGACCTGCCGGATGCCGTCGTGCTTCTCCTTGCGGCGCCGGGCGGCGAACTCCTCCTCGTACGCGAGCCAGAGGCTACGGGCCTCCTCCAGCTCGGTGAGCGCGGCGACCAGCCGCTCCGGGTCCGGATCGCGGTCCTGGGTCGCGATACCGGCCCGGGTGCACAGATGGTGCCAGGTGGCACGGTGCCCGTAAGGGGCGAACCGTTCAAGGCACTTGCGCAGGGCGGTGCGGCGCTGGGCCGCGACGAGTCGTGGATTGCGGACCTGTTCTGCGAGGGCTCTGAAACCGGCCATTTCATCCCACCTCCGGGGAGGACCCGACTGGACGGGGATGGGACGTAACCGATCACCAGCCGGATCCCTCGAATTTTTTTGCGGTTTCGCGAGCGATGTTCCGACGTGTCGGGCGGCCAACTGCCGCTGTCTGTGCGGAAGAAGAAAAGATGACGGTTGTTCATCTTCCGGCCGGGGATAACCGCCGGTAACGTCCCGCCCACCCTCTTTCCCCGCACCCTCGTGGAGCAGCGGGAGACCCCCATCGAGGAGCAGGAATGCGACGACGTACCGGACGGCTCAGGACTGCGGCGGTGGCAGCCCTGTGCGCCTTGGGTGCCACGCTCGTGGCGCCACCCCCCATCGCGGCCGCCACCGCGGCCGACGAGCCCCACGACTACTGCCAGGGCCAGTGCGGCGACATCCTGCCGCCCGGCGCCACCGGCAACGCCACCCTGGTGGAGATCCTCGGCAACAAGATGTTCGGCACCCACCCCGAGCACTCCACCGACCAGCTCGGCCCGTACGCCGCGCTGGCCGGCGGCTACCGGTCGCTCACCGACGACACCCTCACCCACTTCTTCAACGACGCGTCCTTCGGCGTCCCGGCGGACCAGGTGGGCAAGGTCACCACGCCCCGCGACGACGTGACCATCACCCGCGACAAGAAGACCGGCGTCCCGCACATCAAGGGCACCACCCGCTACGGCACCGAATTCGGCGCCGGCTACGCGGCGGGTCAGGACCGGCTCTGGCTGATGGACCTCTTCCGCCACATCGGCCGCGGCGAGCTGACCTCCTTCGCCGGCGGCGCACCCGCCAACCAGGGCCTGGAGCAGGAGTTCTGGCCGCAGGCGCCGTACACCGAGAAGGACCTCCAGGACCAGGTCGACTACATCAGGGACCACAACGGGGAGCGCGGCAAGCAGGCCATGGCGGACGCCCAGGCCTACGTGGACGGCATCAACGCCTACCGCGAACAGTCCAAGAACGGCCGCTACTTCCCCGGCGAATACGTCCTCACCGGCCACATCGACGCGATCACCAACGCCGGGGAGATCCAGCCCTTCAAGCTCACCGACCTGATAGCCCTGGCCTCCGTCGTCGGCGGCCTCTTCGGCAACGGCGGGGGCGGCGAGGTCACCAACGCCCTGTCGCTGCTCGCCGCCCAGCAGAAGTACGGCGTGAAGAAGGGCACCGAGGTCTGGGAGTCCTTCCGGGAGCGCAACGACCCCGAGGCCGCCACGACCCTGCACGACGGCCAGAGCTTCCCCTACGCCGTCAAACCGGACAAGGCCCAGGGAACGGCACTGCCCGACCGCGGCTCGGTCACCCCCGAACCCCTGGTCTTCGACCGGGCCGGCGCCGCCACGGCCAAGGGCGGGACCGCGCCCCAGGACCCGGTCAGGGCCCCGAAGAAGTACCGGAAGCTGGAGGGCCTCTTCAAGGACGGGGTGCTTCCCAAGGGGAGCTTCAACCCCACCCAGCACCGAGGGATGTCCAACGCCCTGCTGGTCTCCGGCAAGCACACCGAAAGCGGCCACCCGGTCGCCGTCTTCGGCCCGCAGACCGGGTACTTCGCGCCGCAGCTGCTGATGCTCCAGGAGATCCAGGGCCCCGGCATCAGCGCCCGCGGCGCCTCCTTCGCCGGCGTCGGAATGTACATCCAGCTCGGCCGCGGCCAGGACTACGCCTGGAGCGCCACCTCCGCCGGCCAGGACATCACCGACACCTACGCCGTCGACCTGTGCAACCAGGACGGCTCGCCGGCCACCAAGGACTCCACCTCCTACCGCTACCACGGCGCTTGCGTCCCGATGGAGAAGCTGGAGCGCACCAACTCCTGGAAGCCCACCGTCGCCGACCCGACCGCGGCCGGCTCGTACCGGATGCAGGTCTTCCGCACCAAGTACGGCACGGTCACCCACCGCGCCACCATCGGCGGCAAGCCCGTCGCCTACACCGCGCAGCGCTCCACCTACCGCCACGAGGCCGACTCGATCATCGGCTTCCAGATGTTCAACGACCCCTCGGCCGTGCACGACGCGAGGTCCTTCCAGCAGGCCGCGGCCCACATCGGCTACGCCTTCAACTGGTTCTACGCCGACTCCCGCGACATCGCGTACTTCAACAGCGGCCTCAACCCCGTCCGCAATCCCGACGTCGACCCCTCCCTGCCGGTCCGGGCGGACGACGCCTACGAGTGGCACGGCTACGACCCCGCCACCAACACCAGCGACTACACCCCGCCCGCACAGCACCCGCAGTCGGTCGGCCAGGACTACTACATCTCCTGGAACAACAAACAGGCCAAGGACTACGACTCGGCCGGCTTCGGCAACGGCCCGGTGCACCGCGCCAACCTGCTGGACGACCGGGTGCGCGCGCTGACCCAGGAGGGCGGGGTCACCCGGGCGTCCCTCACCCGCGCGATGTCCGAGGCCGCGGTCACCGACCTGCGCGGTGAGGACGTACTGCCCGAACTCCTGCGGGTGCTGGGCAGCAAGCCGGTCACCGACCCGGCGCTGAAGACCGCCGTCCAGCAGCTGGCGGCCTGGCGCAAGGACGGCGCCCAACGCCGGGAGACCAGCCCCGGCTCGCACACCTACACCCACCCCGACGCGGTCCGTCTGATGGACGCCTGGTGGCCGCTGATGATCGAGGGTGTCTTCAAGCCCGGCCTCGGCGACGACCTGTACGGCGCCCTCACCTCCGACCTCGGCATCGACGAGTCACCGTCGGCGGGCCACGGCCCCACGGGGGCGCACGCCGGATCCGCGTTCCAGTACGGCTGGTGGTCGTACGCGGACAAGGACCTGCGCTCCGTACTGGGCGATTCGGTCAAGGCTCCGCTGGCCCAGCGGTACTGCGGCGGCGGAGACCTGTCCGCCTGCCGTGACACCCTGCTGACCACCCTCCGGCAGGCCACCGCCAGGACGGCCGAGCAGGTCTACCCGGGCGACGCCAGTTGCAAGGCCGGCGACCAGTGGTGCGCGGACGCGATCGTCCACCGTGCGGTCGGCGGGCTGACCCACGACACCATCAGCTGGCAGAACCGGCCGACCTTCCAGCAGGTGGTGGAGTTCCCCGCCCACCGGTAGGAAGCAGGCAGCAGGACCACGAAGGCCCCGGAGCCCGCGAGGCGGCGCGCCGGGGCCCTCGTGCGTCACCACCCCTGCACCGGCCGTGATGGAGGGCTTGGCTATGCTGCACAGTCCTGAATTCCAGGCACGGGAAAGCGAGTACGAGTAGGGGCGCATGGCCTTGTCCGGACCGCAGCAGTACCCGACGGAGCTGCTTGACACCACGATGGACCAGCTGCGCACGCTGATCGTCGTCCACGAGGCGGGCACCGCGCTGGGCGCCGCCCGCCGGCTGGGCCGCGAACAGTCCAGTGTGCAGAAGCAGTTGGACACCCTGAACCGTACCTTCGCCGCGCTGTGCGGCGAGGAGCTGGTGCGCAAACAGGGGCGCGGCCGGGACGCCCTGTTCACCGCGACCGGTGAGGCACTGGTCGGGCTGGCCCGCCGCACGCTGGGGGAGTGGGCCGAGGGCGTGCACGACGCCCGGCGCCGGCTCGGCCGGACCCTGTCGGTCGGCACCACCCGCTACACCCTCGGCTTCCTGCTCGACGCCGCGGAACGGGTCAGCGAGGACTACGCGCGCGAGAACGTCGACCTCAAGGTCACGCACGTCCGCACCGGTGACCTCTTCACCAAGCTGCGCAGCACCGAACTCGACCTGGTCTGCGGCAGCGTGGTGGTCACCGAGGGCGAAGAAACGGAACTGCTGGCCCCCTACGAGGTCATGGAGTGGCGGCGCAGCGGCCTCTCCCTGCTGACCAACCTGCCACCGGACCGGCTTCCCGGCGCCTCCCTCCCCGCCCACGAGCTGGACCGGCTGCCCCTGGTGATCTCCCCGCGCGGACTCATCGGCCGCTTCCTGACCGCCTGGTACGGCACCGACTACCGCCAGAAGCTCTCCATAGCGGCCGAGATAGAGGCCGCCCACTACGGCTTCGAACTGCTGCGTTCGGGCCTGGTGAGCGGTGCGATGCTGGTCACCCGGGGCATCGGCGAGGCCGCCGCGGACGGTCGGCTCCCGGAGGCCGGGGGCTTGCGCACCCTGGAGATCGTCGGGGACGTGGGCCCGCGGACCGAGGTCCTGGTCGGCGTCTTCACCCGGCGCGGGGAGCGGGCCTCGTACCCGCCCGGCCATCCGCTCAACCTCCTGTGGAAGGCGCTGTCGGCGGAGAACGAGCGCTGGTGGCTCCAGTCGTGAACGCCGCAGGACGTCAACCCCTGGGCCGACGCCGGAGGTTTCGTCCGGCACCGGCCGCTCTCCGCCGCGGCGCTCAGCCCAGGTCGCGCTCCCGGGTCTCCGGCAGTGCCAGCACGCACGCCAGCGAGACCACCGCCATGGCGCTGACGTACCAGCCCACCGAGGCGGAGCCGAACGAGGACTGGAGCCGGGTGGCGACCAGCGGGGCCACCGCGCCGCCCAGCACGCCGCCGAGGTTGTACGCGAGCGAGGCGCCCGAGTAGCGCACCGTCGTGCCGAACAGCTCCGGCAGGAACGCGCCCATCGGGCCGTAGACCACGCCCATGCAGAACAGCGCCCCGCCGATGCCGAGCGCGACCAGCACCGGCTGGCGGGTGTCCAGCAGCGGGAAGAGCGCCGGGCCCCAGACGACGGCGCACCCGCTGCCGAGCAGGACCAGCTTACGGCGGCCGGCCCCGTCCGAGCGGGTGGCGGCGAGCCAGGTGCCGGCGGCGAGGAACAGGCAGGCGACGAGGGACAGCCCCAGCATGGTGTTGCGGGAGATGCCCAGGGTGCCGGTGGCGTACGAGAGGCAGTAGGTGGTGGCGGTGTAGAAGAGGCCGTACGCGATGATCATGCCGCCGGCGCCCAGCAGCAGTTCGCGCGGATGGCGGCGCAGTACGTCGGCCGCGGGGACCCTGCCGGCTTCCTGGGCGTCCCGTACCCGGGCGAACACCGGGGTCTCGCTGATCTTCAGCCGGACGAACAGCCCGACGCCGACCAGGAGGAAGGACAGCAGGAACGGCACCCGCCAGCCCCACGACCGGAACGCCGCGTCGTCGAGCCCGGACGACAGCAGCCAGAAGACTCCGGTCGCCGCGAAGAAGCCGACCGAGGGGCCGAGTTGGGGGAAGGCGGCGTACAGGCCCCGGCGGCCGCGCGGGGCGTGCTCGACGGCCAGCAGTGCGGCCCCGCCCCATTCACCGCCCAGCCCGATGCCCTGCAGGAAGCGGAGGAGGATCAGCAGCAGCGGGGCCCAGATGCCCCAGGTGCCGTAGCCCGGCAGCAGACCGACGAACGCGGTGGACAGCCCCATCAGCAGCAGTGAGGCGACCAGTACGGACTTGCGGCCCACCCGGTCGCCGAAGTGGCCGAATATCACCGACCCGAGGGGCCGGGCGGCGAACGCCACCGCGTAGGTGGAGAAGGACGCGAGGGTGGCGTTCACCGGGGCGAGGGTCGGGAAGAACGCTTGGTTGAGGACGAGCGCGGCGGCCGTCCCGTAGATGTAGAAGTCGTAGAACTCGATGGCCGTCCCGATGAACGAGGCCACGGCGACGCGCCGCAGGCTCTCCTTGCTCTCCGCGGGCGCTGCCGCGGCCTGGTCCGAAGTGGTTTCACTCTGCACCTGTCGCACTCTCAGGTGGTCGGCCGAGCCAGTCAATACGTGGGATGCGTGATCTCGGTGCATGAGATGACGCCGGGGTGCGAGTGGCGTTCCGCTGCGATGCGGAAATGGCCATTTCTCGGCGCAACCGGATAGCTCTTCCGGGAGTCCTCAGAAAGGGAATCGGTCGACGTTCGGCTCTCCGTGGGGCGACGAACGGCGGCCGGTGGCCGGAACAATGGGGGTGTGAAGGGCTGACCGGTACCGGGATTGAAGGATTCCGTTTGGCTTCCCGCGGCACGCCGATTCCGTCCCGGCAATCCGCTGTAGTGCAGCATAAGAAAGATATTCGCTTCAACTACTCGACCGTAGTTTACCTTTGGCTGGTTGCCGAGGGCGCGTGGCGTGAACTATGCTCCAAGTGGGGGTCATTCAAAGGTTTGGTGACACTTCGTTTGGTGTCACAGAATCAAATGAAGTGGACATCACGCGGCCGGCCCGAGCCGACTTTTCACTCTTCACTCTGAGTGCGGTGAGGGCCGATCCTGCTGCGGGGGGAGCAGAGGTACATACTCTCGGCCTGATCCGCGCCGACTCTCCGTGCAGCAGCACGGGGAGGTAATTCCATACGCGATCTTCTGTAGGCCAGGTCCGGTGCTGCAACGGCCGACGGGGTGCCGTGGCGAGGACTGAAGCATTGCTGTACGCCGGGGCCGACCGACCCCGGCGCGCAGGCGTGAACATGGTTCACCAGTGGTTCTTCTGAACGGGGGAAAAGAAGTGACCCAAGTGGTCGGACTTCATCTGGGTACAAACGTCGACATTCCCGTATCGATAGCGTTCCTTCCGGGAGTCTCCGTCATCTCCTTGCTGGCCGATGTCCTCGGCGTCGCACAGGGCGTACCGGTGAGCCGGCGCAGGCTGCTGCGGAAGGCCTGCCCCGAGTATCTGGCGGATGTGATGGGACCGATCACCGCGGGCGGCTCCCTGCACATTCCCGAGTCCCTCCTGATGCGGGGGGAACTCAAGGAAAGCAGTATGCGCGAGGAGGTCCGGCGCATTGCCGAGATGCCGCCGGACGCACTCCTCACCGACCTGGCGCGCACATACGGTGGAGAAGTGCCGCCGGCCTGGCGCAAGGCCACGGACAATCCCGTCGACTTCCTGAATGCATATGCCGGGCTGGCGCGAAAGGTATGGGACGCGGTGGCCCCCGTATGGCAACAGGGAAAACCCTTACTGGAAAGGGAAATCGAGCGCGCGGGAGTGGCCTCGGTCACCGGAACGATGAGCGCGTTCCTCGCGAATCTCAGCCCGCGTATCGCCTTCGTCGACGGAAACATCCTGCTGCCCGACCACGCACCGATCGAAAAGGGCGTCACGGTACGAAAATTGACGCTCATGCCGCTGGTCTCCGGCACCCGCGCCTGCGCCTACCACGTCGACCGGCACGGCCACATGTACCTCGGCTATCCCATCGCCGGCCTCGCCCCGCTCCTGCAGGGCGAGGCCGCACGGGCGGAGACGGCCGCCGATGCGCTCGCCATGATGCTCGGCGACCTGCGGGCCGACATCCTCCGGACGGGCAACCAGGCCGTCACCATGGGGAAGCTGGCCGACCTGCTGCACTGCACCGCCGGCACGGTGACGTACCACTGCCGGCAACTGGAACAGGCCGGTCTCCTCTCCCGCGAACGGCGCGGCCGGGAAGTCCGGATACTGCGCACTCTGCGGGGCGACGCACTGGTGGACGCTCTGTCATGACGAAGACGACCACGAACACGACGAACACGGCGAGCACGATGAACACGACCGGCGTGACCGGTGTGAGGGACGCGACGGGCATGGCCGAGCGACGCGCACCGCGCCCCCTCCGCCTCGTCGTCCTGGTCTCGGGCTCCGGCACGAACCTCCAGGCCCTCCTCGACGCGATCGCCGCCGATCCGGCGGGCTTCGGCGCGGAGATCGTCGCGGTCGGTGCCGACCGGCCGGGCATCACCGGTCTGGAGCGTGCGCAGCGCGCCGGACTGCCGACCTTCGTGTGCCGGGTGAAGGACCACGCCACCCGCGAGGAGTGGGACGAGGCCCTGGCCGAGGCGACCGCGGCGTACCGGCCGGACCTGGTGGTCTCGGCCGGCTTCATGAAGATCGTCGGCAAGGCGTTCCTCGCCCGGTTCGGCGGCCGCGTCATCAACACGCACCCGGCCCTGCTGCCCAGCTTCCCCGGCGCCCACGGCGTACGCGACGCACTCGCCCACGGCGTCCAGGTGACCGGCTGCACGGTGCACCTCGTCGACGACGGCGTGGACACCGGCCCGATCATCGCGCAGGGCGTGGTGCAGGTGCGTGACGAGGACGACGAGGACACGCTGCACGAACGCATCAAGGAGGTCGAGCGCGGACTGCTCGTCGACGTCGTACGACGGATCGCCCGGAACGGCTACCGGGTGGTGGGGCGAAGAGTCCTGATTCCCTGAAGGAGCGTGCTGATTTTTTGAGCGCGGCGATGGCCGTGGCCTCGTTGCCGGTCGGGCAAGGGGGCCACGGCCACCGTCATGTCAAGTCATCTCAGGTCAGGCGATCAGCCCCGGGATGGTGCCCTCGTGGGCGGTGCGCAGTTCGCTGAGCGGGATGCTGAACTGGCCCTGGAGGTCGATCTCTTCGCCGTCGATGACTCCGATGCAGGTGGCCGGCAGGCCCCGGACGGTGCACATGTCGGTGAAGCGGACTTCCTCGCTGCGCGGTACGGCGACGACGGCACGGCCCGCCGACTCGGAGAAGAG
>NZ_JOIX01000108.1 GCF_000720175.1 Streptomyces sp. NRRL S-337 | reverse complement strand
ACTGGTCACACTTCCGCAGACGCAGCCAAGCCCGAGCCCGCCACTGCCACTACCAACGCCGAGGCCACAACCCCCACATGCGGTTGCAGTATTAGGGGGCAGTCGAACAGATCCCGTAGGGGATGCGCGGGCCCCTGCGTGGCCACAACGCCAAGGGCGCAGCGGGTTATTCCGCCACCGGAGGCTTATTCCCCCACCCCCTGCACGTCCCCCTCACGCGCACCGCAGCGCCCACCGCTCACGCCCACCGCTCACACATACCGCTCCAAGATCGAGGACTCCGCCAGGCGGGAGAGGCCCTCGCGGACGGAGCGGGCGCGGGCCTCGCCGACGCCGTCGACGGTCTGGAGGTCGTCGACGCTGGCGGCGAGGAGTTTCTGCAGGCCGCCGAAGTGGTCGACGAGGCGGTCGATGACGGTGCCGGGGAGGCGGGGGACCTTCGCCAGGAGGCGGAAGCCGCGCGGGGAGACGGCGGAGTCGAGGGTCTCGGGGGCGCCGCTGTAGCCCAGCGCGCGAGCCACGTTGGGGAGTTCGAGGAGTTCGGCGTGGGTGAGGGAGTCCAGCTCGGCGAGCGCCTCGGAGACCGTGCGGGCGCGCTTGGCGGTGGGCTCGGGGACGTAGTCGCGGACGACCAGTTCGCGTTCCGGTTCGACGCCGGCGATGAGCTCTTCGAGCTGGAGGGAGAGCAGCCGGCCGTCGGTGCCGAGTTCGACGACGTATTCGGCGATCTCGGTGGCGATGCGGCGGACCATTTCCAGCCGCTGGGCGACGGCGGTCACGTCCCGTACGGTCACCAGGTCCTCGATCTCCAGGGCGGAGAGGGTGCCGGCGACCTCGTCGAGGCGGAGCTTGTAGCGCTCCAGGGTGGCCAGGGCCTGGTTGGCGCGGGAGAGGATGGCCGCGGATTCCTCCAGGACGCGGCGCTCGCCGTCGACGTAGAGCGCGATCAGCCGCATGGACTGGCTGACGGAGACGACGGGGAAGCCGGCCTGGATGGAGACGCGCTGGGCGGTGCGGTGGCGGGTGCCGGTCTCCTCGGTGGGGATGGAGGCGTCGGGGACGAGCTGGACGCCGGCCCGGAGGATCTTGGTGATGTCCTTGTCGAGGACCAGTGCGCCGTCGAGTTTGCACAGCTCGCGAAGGCGGGTGGCGGTGAATTCGACGTCGAGGACGAAGCCGCCGGTGCACATGGACTCGACGGTCTTGTCGAAGCCGAGGACGATCAGGCCGCCCGTGTTGCCGCGGAGGATGCGCTCCAGGCCGTCGCGCAGGGCCGTGCCGGGGGCGACGGCGCTCAGCGAGGCGCGCATCAGGCTCTCGGTGCCGGATCCCCCGCCGGACCTGCCGGGAGTCGATGCCCGGTCGTTGGCTGCCACTGCACTCCTCCGTCGCACGGTCTGTCGGTCCGCGGGCCGCCCGGCCCTTGCTGTGGTTGATGCATCAGCCTGTGGTTGACGTACCAGCGGAGCGTACGTGGCCGACAGGCAATTCTGCGGTGACGGGCGAGACCAGGGCAAAGTCTACCGGCGCACACCCTCCTCCTGTGGGGCCTCCCGGCGTACGCGCTTGGGCAGGACGGTGAGCGCCTGTCCGACGTCGGCGACCTCCAGGACCCGCATGCCGTCGGGGATCTTGCCGGGGTCGGTGGGGACGAGGGCGTGGGTGAAGCCGAGCCGGGCGGCTTCGGAGAGCCTGCGCTGGACGCCGGTGACGCGTCTGACCTCGCCGGCGAGGCCGACCTCGCCGATGGCGACGAGGTTCTTGGGCAGCGGGGTGTCGCTGGCGGCGCTGGCGAGGGCGAGGGCGATGGCGAGGTCGGCGGCGGGTTCGGTGAGCTTCACGCCGCCGACGGTGGCGCTGTAGATGTCGCGTTTGCCGAGGGCGCTGATCCGGCCGCGCTGTTCGAGGACGGCGAGCATCATCGAGACGCGGGAGGTCTCCAGGCCGGAGGTGGTGCGCCGGGGTGAGGGGATCTGGGAGTCGACGGTGAGTGCCTGGACCTCGGCCACGAGCGGGCGGCGGCCCTCCAGGGTCACCGTCAGGCAGGTGCCGGGGACCGGTTCGGCGCGGCGGGTGAGGAAGAGGCCGGAGGGGTCGGCGAGTCCCGTGATGCCTTCGTCGTGGAGTTCGAAGCAGCCGACCTCGTCGGTGGTGCCGTAGCGGTTCTTGACGCCGCGGACGAGGCGGAGGCGGGCGTGCCGGTCGCCTTCGAAGTGGAGGACGACGTCGACGAGGTGCTCCAGGAGGCGGGGGCCGGCGATGGCGCCGTCCTTGGTGACGTGGCCCACGAGGAGGGTGGACATGCCGCGTTCCTTGGAGGCGCGGATGAGGGCGCCGGCGACCTCGCGGACCTGGGCCATGCCGCCGGGGGCGCCGTCGATCTCGGGGGAGGCGACGGTCTGGACGGAGTCCAGGATCAGCAGGGACGGCTTGACGGTGTCGAGGTGGCCGAGGACGGCGGAGAGGTCGGTCTCGGCGGCGAGGTAGAGGTGGTCGTCGAGGGCGCCGATGCGGTCGGCGCGGAGCCGGACCTGGCTCGCGGATTCCTCGCCGGTGACGTAGAGGGTGGGGTGGGCGGCGGAGGCGGACTTGGCGGCGGCGTCCAGGAGGAGGGTGGATTTGCCGACGCCGGGCTCGCCGGCGAGGAGGACCACCGCGCCGGGGACCAGGCCGCCGCCGAGGACGCGGTCGAGCTCGTCGACGCCGGTGGTGCGGGCGGTGGCCTGCTTGCCGTCGACCTGGCCGATGGGCAGGGCGGCGGTGGTGACCCGGCCGGGCGCGGTGGTGCGGACGGCGGGGGTGCCGCCGAACTCCTCGACCGTGCCCCACGCCTGGCATTCCGGGCAGCGGCCGAGCCACTTGGCGGTGGTCCAGCCGCATTCGGTGCAGCGGTAGGAGGGGCGTTCCTTGCCCGGCGCTTTACGAGTTGCCATGGGGGTCACGGTAGCGGCGGGGTCTGACAGCGCCGCGCCCGCCGCCGGGGCCCGGCACCCCTCGCCCCCCTCGGCTCCCGTCCCCTGTAGCCCCCGTCCCCCTCGCCCCCCGCCGCCTCGTTGCTCCGACCGGGTGGCGCACGCCGCGTGCGCTTTGAGTGCCGCTGCAGGTCCGTGTCCCCTTTTGAGGGAGATGGTCACCCGTAAGGGTTAAAAGTGGTCCGGGAGAGTAAGTCCGGCTGCATCATCCGCCTACCGTCGCCGGGGTGATGAGCAGCAGGCCCGAGCACCCCACGCACTCCACCGGCGTACACCGGTCGCGCGGCGACGACCGGCGCCGGAGCCGTCCGCAGTCCGCCCAGCCGTCCTCCCGGCCCCTCCAGCCGCCCGCCCCGGGTGCCCCGGACGAGCCCGGTGACGGCTATCAGCCGTATCTGGACGGCCTGTTCACCTACTGCCTGTCGGTGCTGTGCGAGCACGACGCGGCGACCGCGGTGCTCGGCGAGACGCTGGCGCTCGCCGAGCGGCACCACCACCGCCGCCCGGCCGACCCGGCGCTGCACCGCGCCTGGCTGTACGCGCTGGCCCGCTGGGCATGTCTGCGGCGGCTCGCCGAGCGGACCGCCACCGGCTCCGGCTCCCGCTCCGGCACCCGTTCGGGCGTCGGCACCGCCACCTCCACGGTCCCCGCCACCGGCATCGGCACCGCCACCTCCACCGGCCGCGCCACGGGCACCGGTCCGGCGGCGCCCCGCGAGGGCGAGCGGCGGCAGCGCGAGCTGGCCGTGCTGGCCTGGCCGGAGGCCGCGGGCACCTCTCCCGGGCAGCGAGAGGCGCTGGAGCTCTCGGTGCGGCACCGGCTCTCCGCCGACGAGGTCGCCGCGGTGCTCGGCGCCGACCCGATCGCCACCCGCGCGCTGCTCGCCACCGCCTCCTGCGAGGTCGAGCGGACCCGGGCGGCGCTGGCCGTCGTCGAGTCCGGCCGGTGCAAGGAGGTGGCGCAGCTGGCGGGGGACAGCAAGCTGCTGCTGGGGGCGGCGCTCAGCCGGGAGCTGGTGCGGCACGTCGACGACTGCGCGACCTGCCGGCGGACCGCGGAGCGGGCCACCGCGCCGGGGCCGTGGCCGGGCACCGCGCCGGCGGCCCGGGGTTCGCTGCCGCTGGTCGCCGCGCCGCAGGAGGCGGTGCTGGGGGCGCTGGCGGCGGCCCGGCGGTCCCGTACGGGCCGGGCCGACGGCCCCGCCGCGGCCGGACGCCGCGGCCGGTCGGGCGGGACAAACGGTTCTCCTCGCTACGACCGCGACGGTTTCCCGGTGGGCCCGCCGCCGGACCGCTCGGCCCGGCGGCGCAGGCTGCGCGCCCGGGCACTGACCACGACGGTGGTCGCCACGGTCATCGCGGCGCCGGTGCTGGCCCTGTGGGCGGCCTACCGCGGGGCGCCCGCCACGGGGGAGACCGTGGCGGACGGCACGCCCTCGGTGACGGCGAACGACACGGACGCCGGGGCGCGGCTGGGCGGCGGGTACGAGAACGCCGGCAACGCCAGGACCACGCCGTCGCCGGCCACCCGGAGCGACGGCCGGACGCCGGACGTGTCGGTCGCGGTGATCGGCGCGGACGGCACCCCGCTGCGGCCGGGCGAGGCGGACCGTACGGCGACGGGCCCGGGGCGGCTGACGATCGCCGCGCAGCCCAGCGGCGGCACGACGGCGATCACGATCAGCGCGTCCGGCGGCGAGCCGGTGCACTGGACGGCGACGCCGGGCGCGGCATGGCTGCAGATGAGCCAGACGGCGGGCTATCTGCGCCCCGGGCAATCCACGACGGTCACGGTCTACGTCGACCACGACCGGGAGCCGGCGGGCCGCTGGCGGACCCGGATCGCCATCCACCCGGGCGGCACCGCGGTCACGCTGGAGGGCTACGGCGGCACCGGCCCGGCGACCGGACCGCAGGGCCCGTCGCCGGCCGGCCCGTCGCCGTCGCGTCCCCCGCACACGCCGACGCCCACGGATCCCACCCCTACGGCTCCGGCACCGACCCCGTCGCGGACGAGCCCGACGCCCGGCCCCTCGGACCCGTCGCCGACCCCGTCGCCGAGCGGCCCCACGGCGACCTCCGGGCCGACGCCCTTCAAGCCGTCGGACACCCCGTCGCACACGACCCGCCCGGCCCGCTGAGCGGCGGACCGGGCGGGGGGCGGCGGTGGTTCCGGTGGGGCTACGGCCGGGGGTCCGCCGGGTGCGGGGCCATCGGCAGCTGCGCCGCCAGCCGCTGTTCGCACAGCTCGGCGAGCTTGGCGTAGCCCTTCTTGCCCATCAGCTCGGTCAGTTCCGGCTTGTACGAGACGTAGACCGGTTCACCCGCGCCGTGCGCCGAGGTCGCGGAGGTGCACCACCAGTGCAGGTCGTGGCCGCCGGGGCCCCAGCCGCGCCGGTCGTACTCGCCGATGGTGACCTGCAGCACCTGGGTGTCGTCGGGCCGGTCGATCCAGTCGAAGGTGCGCCGGACCGGCAGCTGCCAGCAGACGTCGGGCTTGGTCTCCAGCGGCTCGCGGCCCTCGCGCAGCGCGAGGATGTGCAGCGAGCAGCCGGCGCCGCCCTGGAAGCCGGGGCGGTTCTGGAAGATGCAGGAGCCCTGCCAGCGGCGGGTCTGCCGTTCGCCGTCGTCGTCGACCTCGACCCAGCCGCTCTCGGTGCCCACGTCGTGGAACTGCCACAGGTCGGGCGTGAGCCGCGCCACGTGCTCGGCGACCCGCTTCTCGTCGTCGTCGTCCGAGAAGTGCGCGCCGAGCGTGCAGCAGCCGTCGTCCGCCCGGCCGGCCTGGATGCCCTGGCAGCCGCTGCCGAAGATGCAGGTCCAGCGGGACGTCAGCCAGGTCAGGTCGCAGCGGAAGATCTGTTCGTCGTCGGCCGGGTCGGGGAAGGTGACCCAGGCGCGGGCGAAGTCGAGTCCGACCTCGTCGGCCGGGGGCTGGTTCCCCTCGGCCGCCTGGGCGCGCCGCTTTTCTGCCTTCTTCGGCGCTTTTTCGTGCTTCGCCTTTTTCGTCTTTGCCACGGGTCCAGCGTACGGCGCGTTCCGCGGCACCCGGAGAGGCCGGGGGCCCACCGCGCCGACGAGCCCCGCCGGGCCTCGCAGTAGGTTTCCCCGTATGAGACTCGGTGTCCTCGATGTGGGTTCGAATACGGTCCATCTGCTGGTGGTGGACGCACACCCCGGCGCGCGGCCGTTGCCCGCCTACTCCCACAAGGCGGAACTGCGGCTGGCCGAGCTCCTCGACGACGGCGCGATAAGCGACGCCGGGGTGGAGCGGCTGGTGGCCACCGTCCTGGAGGCGCTGCAGGTGGCCGAGGACAAGGGTGTGGAGAGCGTGCTGCCGTTCGCGACGTCCGCGGTGCGGGAGGCGTCGAACGGGGAGGACGTGCTGCGCCGGGTCGCCGAGGAGACCGGGGTGGAGCTGCAGGTGCTCTCCGGTGAGGACGAGGCGCGGCTCACGTTCCTCGCCGCCCGCCGGTGGCTGGGCTGGTCCGCGGGCCGGCTGCTGGTCCTCGACATCGGCGGCGGTTCGCTGGAGATCGCCTACGGCCTCGACGAGGACCCGGACGTGGCGGTGTCGCTGCCGCTGGGCGCCGGCCGGCTGACCGCGGCCGGGCTGCCCGGGGATCCGCCCGATCCGGAGGACGTCCGCACGCTGCGCCGCCGGATCCGGGCCGAGATCGCCCGCGTGGTGAGCGAGTTCAGGCGCTACGGCACCCCCGACCAGATCGTCGGCACGTCCAAGACGTTCCGGCAGCTGGCCCGGATCGCCGGTGCCGCCCGCTCCGCCGAGGGCCTCTACGTCCAGCGCGAGCTGACCCGCAAGAAGCTGGAGGAGTGGGTGCCGAAGCTGGCCGGGATGACCGCGCGGGAGCGGTCCGAGCTGCCCGGGGTGTCCGAGGGCCGGGCGCGGCAGCTGCTGGCCGGGGCGCTGGTCGCCGAGGCGGCGATGGACCTGTTCGGGGTGGAGACCCTGGAGATCTGCCCGTGGGCGCTGCGCGAGGGGGTCATCCTGCGGCGGCTGGACCACCTGCCGTAGGTGTCCCGGCCCCCCTGCCGTCGGTGCCTTGGCCGCTTGCCGTAGGCGGGTGCCCCCCTCGGGTCCGGCCGGGCCGGCGCGGTGGTGCGTAGGGCGGCTGCGGCGGTTGCCGGACCGCCCCGGGCCGCGGGCGGAGGCGAAGACACGCACGTGAGACTCGTCACGCCGCCGATCAGCCCCGTCACCTGCGTACCCCCCGCCCCACAGGCCACAACGGCTGACGCGAGGGGCCCGGGCCTCCCGCACCGCGCACAGCTCCGGCCCTTACGCTGTCCTTCGTGACAGAGCCAGTGGTGCGCATCCCGGATGCGAAGGTCGCGCTGTCCACGGCCTCGGTGTATCCGGAGTCGACGGCGACGGCCTTCGAGATCGCCGCGCGCCTCGGCTACGACGGCGTCGAGGTCATGGTGTGGACCGACCCGGTCAGCCAGGACGTCGAGGCGCTGCGCCGGCTCTCCGACTACCACGGCGTGCCGGTCCTGGCCGTGCACGCGCCCTGCCTGCTGATCACCCAGCGGGTCTGGTCGACCGACCCGTGGGTCAAGCTGCAGCGCGCCCGCAACGCCGCCGAGAAGCTCGGTGCCTCCACCGTGGTCGTGCACCCGCCGTTCCGCTGGCAGCGCAGCTACGCCCGGGATTTCGTCCGCGGGGTGTGGCGGATGGCGAACGAGACGGACGTGCGGTTCGCCGTCGAGAACATGTACCCGTGGCGCTACCGGGACCGCGAGATGCTGGCGTACGCCCCGGACTGGGACCCCACCAACGACGACTACCGGCACTTCACCGTCGACCTGTCGCACACCGCGACGGCCCGCAACGACGCGCTGGACATGGTGGAGCGGATGGGCGACCGGCTGGCGCACGTCCACCTCGCCGACGGCAACGGCTCCGCCAAGGACGAGCACCTCGTACCGGGCCGCGGCAGCCAGCCCTGCGGCGAGGTGCTGGAGCGGCTGGCCGCGAACAACTTCTCCGGCCACGTGGTCGTCGAGGTCAACACCCGCCGGGCGATGTCCGCCGCCGAACGCGAAGCCGACCTGGCCGAGGCGCTGGCCTTCACCCGGCTGCACCTGGCCTCGCCGACCTGGGTGCCGGGGTCCTGACCGGGTCTCCTGCCGGCCCGCGGAGAACACGGGCAGAAACGGTCCGCCCGGAACGTGCCGCAGGGGCCGGCCGGTCGCCGTCCGCACTCCGGTCACCCGTCTCACATACCGGAGTCGGTGTCCGGATCTTGGATCAAGAGCGTAACCTCGGGATCAGCTGCGGTATGCCGCCGCTGTACGGCTGAACGTACGTATCCCGAGGGAGTGACCATCGTGCCCGAGCTGAGGTCCCGCACCGTTACCCACGGCCGCAACATGGCGGGCGCCCGCGCCCTTATGCGCGCCTCGGGCGTAGCGGGCGCGGACATCGGCCGCAAGCCGATCATCGCCGTGGCGAACTCCTTCACCGAGTTCGTGCCGGGCCACACCCACCTCCAGCCGGTCGGCCGGATCGTCAGCGAGGCGGTCAAGGCGGCCGGCGGCATCCCGCGCGAGTTCAACACCATCGCCGTCGACGACGGCATCGCCATGGGCCACGGCGGCATGCTGTACTCCCTGCCCTCCCGCGACCTGATCGCGGACAGCGTGGAGTACATGGTCGAGGCGCACTGCGCCGACGCGCTGATCTGCATCTCCAACTGCGACAAGATCACCCCGGGCATGCTGAACGCCGCACTGCGGCTCAACATCCCGACCGTCTTCGTCTCCGGCGGCCCGATGGAGTCCGGCCGCGCCACCCTCGTCGACGGCACGGTCCGCACCCTCGACCTGGTCGACGCGATCTCGGACGCGGTGAACGACAAGATCTCCGACGCGGACATCCTCCGCATCGAGGAGAACGCCTGCCCGACCTGCGGTTCCTGTTCCGGCATGTTCACCGCCAACTCGATGAACTGCCTGACCGAGGCCATCGGCCTCTCCCTGCCGGGCAACGGCTCGGTGCTGGCCACGCACACCGCCCGCAAGGCGCTGTACGAGAAGGCCGGCCGTACGGTCGTCGAGCTCACCCAGCGCTACTACGAGGGCGGCGACGAGTCGGTCCTGCCGCGCAACATCGCCACCTTCGAGGCGTTCGAGAACGCCATGGCCCTGGACATCGCCATGGGCGGCTCGACGAACACGATCCTGCACCTGCTCGCCGCCGCCCAGGAGGCCGGCGTCCCCTTCGGCCTCGAAGCGATCGACGCCGTCTCCCGCCGCGTCCCCTGCCTGGCGAAGGTGGCTCCCAACGTCGCCAAGGACCGCACGTACTACATGGAGGACGTGCACCGCGCCGGCGGCATCCCGGCCCTGCTCGGTGAGCTGCACCGCGCCGGCCTCCTCAACGAGGACGTGAATTCCGTCCACAGTCCGTCGCTCGCCGACTGGCTCAAGACCTGGGACGTGCGCGGCGGTTCGCCGTCCGCGGAGGCCGTCGAGATGTGGCACGCGGCTCCCGGCTGCAAGCGCTCCGCCGAGGCGTTCTCCCAGTCCGAACGCTGGGAGGCGCTGGACGAGGACGCCGAGGGCGGCTGCATCCGCTCGGCCGAGCACGCCTACTCCAAGGACGGCGGCCTCGCGGTCCTCAAGGGCAACCTGGCCGTCGACGGCTGCGTCGTGAAGACCGCCGGCGTCGACGAGTCGATCTGGACCTTCGAGGGCCCGGCGGTCGTCTGCGAATCGCAGGAACAGGCCGTCGAGAAGATCCTGAACAAGCAGGTCAAGGACGGCGACGTGGTCGTCATCCGCTACGAGGGCCCCAAGGGCGGCCCCGGCATGCAGGAGATGCTCTACCCGACCTCGTACCTGAAGGGCCGGGGCCTGGGCAAGACCTGCGCGCTGATCACCGACGGCCGCTTCTCCGGCGGCACGTCCGGCCTGTCCATCGGCCACGCCTCCCCCGAGGCGGCCGGCGGCGGCACGATCGCCCTCGTCGAGGACGGCGACCGGATCCGCATCGACATCCCGAACCGCACGATCGAGCTGCTGGTCGGTGAAGAGGAGCTGGCGGCACGCCGGGAGGCCCTCGGCGGCGTCTACGCCCCCAAGAACCGCGAACGCAAGGTCTCCGCGGCCCTGCGCGCCTACGCCGCGATGGCCACCAGCGCGGACAAGGGCGCCGTCCGGGACGTGAACCTGCTGGGCTGAGGCCCCGGCGCCGCTGCCCGAAACGGAACCGGCCCCCGTCGCTTGGCGACGGGGGCCGGATTGCGTGGCTCGCGTACCGCTACAGGCCGCCGTCCTTCACCGCCGTGACGAACGCGGCCCAGGCCGCGGCGGGGAGGACCAGCGCCGGGCCGTGCGGGTCCTTGCTGTCGCGGACGGGGACGAGGGGGGCGGGGAGGTCGTCGGCGATTTCGAGGCAGGCGCCGCCGTCCGAGTTGCTGTAGCTGGACTTGCGCCAGGTGACGGTGCTCAGGTCGATGGCTCGCACGGCACTTCCTCCAACATCCGCATGACGAATTTCCGCGATGCGACCGGGCTCAACGCCAGGTCGCGCACCGCATCGTACGCGCGTTGCAGACGCTCAACCGCACTGGTTTCCTCGATGAGTTCACCGCGGTGGGCGTTCTCGGTGTAGGCCACGGTTCGGCCGTCCGGCAGTCGGAGAAACATCACCGTGGTGCTGTCCAGCCCGTAAAGCCCAGCGCTGAACGGCAGGACGTGCAGCGTGATGTTCCTGCGCTCGGAGGTTTCGATCAGGTGCTCCAGCTGCTTACGCCACTGCTCGGTGTCTCCCAGGGGTGTGCGCAGCACCGCCTCCGACAGGATCGTGCGGAACCGTGGCGCATCATCGCCGTCCAGCAGGGTCTGGCGACCGATACGTGCTTCGACCTGTCGTGTCAGCTCCACACCCGTAGTGCCTCCGGCTGCGAGCAACTCCCGCGCGTAACCAGGCGTCTGGAGCAGGCCGTGAATGGTGCTGACCCCGTAATGCCACAAGCTCACCGCCTCCGCCTCCAGCGCCATGTAACGCCGGTACCGCTCCTTGAACTGCGTAGGATCCCCCGCCGCCAACTCCCACAGCGTCAGCAGCAGTCCAGGTGTGCCGTAGTGCTGGTCCAGGGCCTGGACGACCTCGGGGCTGCCGAGGGTCTGGCCGGATTCCATTTTGCCGAAGAGGGACCAGTCCCAGCCGAGCGTCTCGCCGAGCTGGCGGAGGCTGTCGCCGTTGCGGGTGCGCAGTAATCGCAGCTCCTCCACGAAGCGTTGGCGCGGCTCCTGGCTGCGGCCGGTGACCGCTCGTCTCGGCGGCATGGCGACCTCCTTCGTGGAAGGTGTGGAACTAGCGTCACGGCGCGGCGAAGTACGCCCGGCAAGGGGCATTCGCGCCCTTCTCCGCATGCATCCTGGTGAGGGTTGGAATACGCAGAGTAGTCGCCCTCCGGGGTTCCGGGCAGGCGAACGACAGAAGGGCTGGTTGGTCAGGATGACCGCGGAACGGATCACGGCGAACGCGGCGGCGGAAGCGGCGTGCGACGAATTGATGAGGGCGCTGGCGCGGACCGGGATCGTGCTGCCGTCGCTGAGCGTCGACCCGGTGTCGTACAGCTACCAACACCCGCGTCCGCTGATCGAGTTGGGGCGGTGCAATCTGGAGACGACGTTCAAGCTGATCGCGGCGTTGAGGAAGGCGGCGGGGCGGTGAACGGTCCGACCGGGCGCTCCTCCGGGCAGCCGTCCCCGCGTCGCGTGCCGCTCCCGCGGCACCGGAGTCCGTACGCCTACGACGCGGTCAGCGGGCCGATGTTCATCGACACCGCGCTGCGGACCGTGCGGCCCTACCAGTTGGACGGGTCCTTCAGCGGGGCGGAGAACACCGTGCCGTCGGGGGCCGCCGCGTAGATCCGGCCGCGGCGGGCGTCGGTCCAGGGGGCGGGGACCGTCTCCAGGTAGCCGTTGCTGCGGGTGCCGGACAGCCGTGGCCGGGTCTGGCCGATGACCCCGCCGTTGGCGGTGTCGACGGCGATCAGCCGGCCGTCGGCCGCGCTGAAGAACAGCCGGCCGCCGCTCACCACCGGCACCGACCCCCGGCTCACCGACGTCTCGGTGTACCAGTGGTGTGCTCCGGTGGCCTGCAACGCACCGCCCTCGCCCAGCAGGTACACCGTCTCGCCGTGCACGACGGCGGAGACCTGGTCCGGTGAGCCGGTCACCGGCAGCGTGCGGGTGTGGCCGGTGACGGGGTCGTACCGGAGGACGCCGGTGGTGCGGTACGACAGCTTGGGGTCGGTGACGGTGAGGAACAGCGCTCCGGAACCGCCCGTTCCGGCCCGACCTGTTCGGGCGGGACCGGACGTGCCGGCCGGTCCCGCCGGGGTGAGGAGGCCTGGCAGCCGGTGTGCCCAGCGGACCGTGCCGGTGGCCGGGTCGATGGCGGTGACCTGGGAGTGGGTGCCGTCGGCGGTGGGCTCGGCGGCGTACGCGGTGCGCGGCGCGCCGGCGAACGCCGTGAACAGCGGCAGTTCGTGGCCGGCGAAGCGCTTGTGCCAGCGCTGCCGGTGGGTGGTGCTGTCCAGCGCGGTGACCGTGCCGTCCGAGGCGGTCAGCAGCACGCGGTCGCCGATGACCGCGGCCCCGCCCTCGTAACCGGAGACGTCCTTGCTCCAGCGGGTGGCGCCCCGGCCGCCGGGGGAGGGGTCGAGGGCCGAGAGCCGTTTGCCGTCGGCGGAGAAGACGTAGAGCAGCCCGCCGGAGAGCACGGGCGCGGTCGGGGTGGTGGCCTGTTTGCCGGCGGGGGCGCCGGTGCGCCGCCAGGCCACATGGCCGGTGTCGGGGTCGAGCCGGGCGGCGGAGAGCCCGGACTGGCCGCAGAAGACGGCGCCGGAGCCGCCGGTGCAGTACGCCATCTCGGCGTCATGGCCCGGGGGCCGCTGGAGGAGTGTGGTCCGCCAGGGGCGGGCGTCGCCGGTGGCGGTGCGGGGCGCGTGGGTCTGGAGCGCGGGGTCCTCGCCGGAGCCGGGGGCCAGGAGCCGGATGCCGGTGAAGACGGCGGCGACGGCGACGGTCACGGCGAGGGCCACGGCGGTGAGCGGGGCGCGGCGCTGGGGGCGGCCGGAATTCGGCCCCTCCTGCCGGTGGGCGCCCTCCGGCGGCCGGGGCGGCGCTGGTGAGCCCGGTGGTGCGGTGGTTCCGGTCGGTGCGGGCGCCTCCGGTACCGCTGGGGGTACGGGGGCGGCGCCCCGTATGTGCGTGGTCTCCGCCCGCGAGGGGCCGGCCGCGGCCCGTACCGCCCCGCCGCGCTGCTCGGGAATGCGCGGGCCCGGACCGCTCGGACCCAGACCCCGGCCAGGATTCGGAAGGTTCGGGCCCGGATCCGGTATCGAGCCCGGATCCGACATCGGGTCCAGATCCGGTATCGGGCCGGGGGACTGCGGTGACAGCAACGGCGCACCCGAGGGCGGCGCACCCCGCGTCCCGGCCTCCCCGGCGCCCCCGGGCGGCACGCCCGCCGCCGATCCCGGCAGCGCGCCCCGCACCGCACCGGCCACCGCGCCCGGCACCGGGTCGTCCTCCGGCGCGTCGGTCTGCAGCAGCTCCATCAGGGCGTCCGGCGTCGGCCGGTCCGCCGGGTCCTTCGCCAGGCAGCTCTCGATCAGCGGCACCAACTCCCGCGGTACGCCCGCGAGATCGGCGTCGTCGTGCACCACCTGGTACGCGACGATGTACGGGCTCTCCGAGTCGAACGGCCCGCGCCCGGTGGCGGCGTGCACCAGCACCGAGCCCAGCGCGAAGACGTCCGCCGCCGGGCCGACCTCGCGCGGCCGCTGGAACTGCTCGGGCGCCATGAACGGCGGCGTACCGATCAACTTGCCGGTCTCGGTGCGCATATCGCTGTCGGACGGGCGCGAGATGCCGAAGTCGATGACTTTCGGCCCGTCCGCGGCGAGCAGCACGTTCCCCGGCTTCAGATCGCGGTGCACGACCCCGGCGCGGTGGATGTCGCGCAGTGCCTCGGCGAGTCCGGCGGCCAGCCGGCGCACCTCGCCGGGGGTCAGCGGGCCGTTCCGCTTCACATGGTCGGAAAGCGTCGGGCCGGGAATGTGGAGGGTGGCCATCCAGGGGCGTCCGGCGTCCGGGTCGGCGTCCACGACGGGGGCCGTGAAGGCCCCGCTGACCCGGCGGGCGGCCGCCACCTCCTGCCGGAACCGCCCCCGGAACTCCGGGTCCTGGGCGAATTCCGCATGGATGACCTTGACCGCGAGCGACAGTCCGGAGGAGGAACGGGCCAGATGGACCACGCCCATACCGCCGGCCCCGAGCCGCGCTTCCAGCCGGTATTTCCCGGCGTATTCCGGACGCTCCGCTTCCGGGCCGATGCCGGAATCGCGCAGCGCTGGCATGGTTCCACCCCCGTGTCATTCCCCGTGCCAATCGGTCGCAGGTGCGACGCGCGGAGCCTAGTCGATGGCACGTACGAAAGCGCTGAGGCTTGCTAGCGTGCGCGTGGCACGGCCGGCACTGCTGGGCGTCGTAGAACCGGTTGGGCATCGCTGGGCGTCATAGAACCCGTCCGGCACTGCTGGGCGTGGTACCACCGGCCCGGCGCCGCCGGCCGGAGAATCGTCAACGGGGGAATGGACATGACGACGACGCAGGAATCCGAATCCGTGGAACCGGTCGACGACGGCCAGGTGCTCGCCGCAGCCGGGCTCACCTATCCGATCGCGCCCGGCTACCGGGTCAAGGTCCGCAAGGGCCCCGGCACCGACTACCCGGTCGTCCGGCGGCTGGCGGAGGGCGCGCGGATCGAGATCCGCTGCCAGCGGCACGGGGAGCGGGTCAGCGGCCCGTACGGCACCTCGGACATCTGGGACAGCATCGGCCCCGGCCAGTACATCTCCGACACGTACGTGCACACCGGCAGCGACGGCATGGTCGCGCCGCGCTGTATGGGGTGAGGGCGTGGGGTGGGGTGGGGTGCGGTGGCAGGGGGGCTTGCTGTGTGGCGTGAGCGTCGTGGGGCGTGCGCCCTGAATGGGCTGAGTGTCGTGGTGCGTGTGTGCCGCGTGGGCTGAGCGTTGTGGGGCGTGTGTGCCGCGTGGGCTGAGTGTCGTGGTGCGTGCGTGCCGCGTGGGCTGAGTGGGCTCCGCGTTCCGTGATGCGGGCCCGGGGATAATCGGTGCCATGAGCGACGAGCAGACGCCGCCCCGCGGCCGTGCGGACGCCGGCGGGCCGGAGAGCGACGGCCCGCAGCCGGAGCCGATCCGTTTCTTCGGCACCACCTGGGTCCACCACGACGGCGGTTACGCGCTGCGCCGGGCCGGCGTCGCGGTGGGCTCGCTGGCGCTCGCCGCGGCCGGGGCGGTCGTGCTGCGCTTCGCGTTCCAGGGGCTGGAGATCGCCGCGGTCGGCCCGTTCGTCGGCATCCTGGTGGTCGCCGGTTTCGCCATCTGCAGCGCGCTGGCCTTCCGCCGCACCTGGGACGGTTTCGTACGCCGCCCCGGCGCGCCGGGGGCGGGCGCGGCGGACACGTCGGGGCAGAGCCTGATGCTCATCGGCTTCATCGGGTCGCTGCTGGCGTACTTCTGCCGCAGCCTGGTCGAGGCCCCGGGGGAGCGGCTGCACCGCGCCGAGTACGCCGCGGCCCGCGAGCGCCACGAACGCCGCCGCGGTACCCGTACGGGCAACCCGGCAGCCCGAAAGTCCAAGAGCCCGAAGCGGCCCAAGAACCGCCACTGAGAGGCAGGGGCAGGGTCGGCGGCCCGGGGTCGCCAGCGACGTGGCTCTCCAGTTCCAGTTCCTGCTCCAGGTCCAGATTCCGTTCCTGCTCCTGTTCCCGTTCCTGCTGCTGCAGTGGCAGGTCCGGCCGTAAGCCCCGCCAACCGGGCGGGGCTTGCCGGCCGGCCCGGCATGGCGCCGTACCGGGGCGCGGTGTGCCCGGATGCTGAGGGCCTCTGAGCCACGCAGGAGAGACCATGGGCGACCACTTCGGCCTTCAAGAAGCCCGGCGAACGGCCTCGGTCGGCGCGAGCCGCGACACTCCCGGTCAGCCGGGGGTCATCGGCATCGCGCTCGCCGCCGTGCTCACGGCCGCACTGGCGCAGGGGTCCTGGCAATGGTTCGCCACCTACATCGGGGTGACCCTCCTAGCGGTGGTCTTCTCCTTTCAGCGACTGCCGACACAGACGCCCGGAACTGCGTACCTGCGGAACCTGGTGGCGTATTCGCTGGTCGTCGGCCTGTGCGTGGCGATCACCCTGGCCCCTATGCTGCAGCGCTGGTCATGGCTGTTCCCGATGCCGGGCACACGTGCCGCGTGTCCTGCGCTGGGCAGGTACGAGGCCATCCGGGCGGAGGCCGCGCTCGCGCACCTGGCCGGTCGCGACGGCGCCGCCCTGGCTCACGCGCAGACAGCCCAGAGCCATGCCGCCGTTGCCGACTGCCTGTCAGCCACCACGACGCTGTGGCTGCCTGTGTACGGGGCCGGGGCGGCCGTAGTGGTGGGCCTGGGCGCATGGTCCCTCGACCGGGCTCGGACGAGGAAGGGAGCGGCCACGAGCGCCCGAAAACGGTGACGACGGGGTGACTTCGAGGGGGTGACTTCGGAAGACGCCCCTCCTCGGAAGCCGCCCCTTTCTTGAGATTGGCCCCTGCCTGGCGGGCCCTTGCTCAGGCCGCGCCCCTTCACCCCGCTGGCGGCCCGGAACACCCTTCGCCCCGCCCGCGGTCCGGAATACCCTTCACCCGCCAGCGTTGTGGAATGCAAGGGGCGCGCCCCTCCCCTACGGGATCTGTTCGACCGTCCCGTAGGGGCACCGACCGAGCGGCACCTGCTCCGCGGCACCCGCTCACCGGCACCCGCTCAGCGCCACCCACCGCTTCCCGTACCGGGTCGCTCAGTTCTCCCCCCTACCCCGCCGCTCAGTCCCTCCCGTACCGGGCCGCCATCGCCGCGAACACCTCTCGCGGCTCCCAGTGCGTCTCGTCGAGCATCGTCACCACTCCGTACGACGTGAGGTCGGCGCCCTTACGGGTGTTGAACGCGGCGAAGGTGAACCAGAGGGCGGTGTCCACGCCCTCCTCCTCGAAGACGTCCAGCAGCTCGCCGAAGTAGCGCACCTGCTCGCCCTCGTCCGGCACCGCACCCGCCGGCGGCTGCCAGGCCAGCCCGCCCCGCTCGCCCGCGCCCCGGTAGGCGCAGGTGCCGAATTCGGTCACCGCGACCGGCTTGCCGTGCGCGAAGTGCTCGCGCACCTCCTCGCGGAACCGCCCCGCGTTGTACGCCGCCCGGTACGCGTCCACGCCCACGAGATCGAACGGCCGCCAGTCGACCTTCTCCCAGGGGCCCGAGGCGTAGGTGATCCGCCCGCCGAAGCGGCCCCGCACCAGCTCCGCGACCTCGGCGAGGAAGGCGTTGAGCCGCTCCTGCACCGGCCCCAGCGACATCCACCAGTCCCGGTCCCCGGTCACCATGGCGTCCAGCCGGTCGCCGTACTTCTCGCCGGGGATGAAGCCCGAGCAGAACGCGCTGATCTCGCAGCCGGCGACGAACACCACCGCGGCCCCGCCGGCCCGTACGGCCTCGGCGCGGTCCGCGCAGTCCGCGAAGAACGTCCGCAGCTCCGCCGGCTCCAGGTCCACCGGGAACGGCGCGAACCACACCTCAAGTCCGGCCTCCGCCGCGCAGCGGGCGGCCACGCTCAGCCGCTCCGGATCGCCGCCCGATATCCGCACCGCGTCGCAGTGCAGGTCCCGGGCGATGACCGCCATGTCCTTGCGGACGGCCCCCTCGGCGAAGCTCTTCCGTGAAAGGTCCTCACCGGGAAGGAACCCGGTGTCGTAGTTGATTCCCCGTGCGCGCATGATCTGTTCGGTGTCCCCTCGGGTCATGGTGCGTTGTGTGCGTTGTGTGCGTTGTGTGCGCTGTCCACGCCGTCTACGCCTTTAGACCGCGTACGCGCTTTCTGCGCCGTGTGTGCTTTCTGCGACGTGTGGCGCTCGCTAGCTACGCTGCGTATGCGCTCGCTACGCCGTGTGTGCCGTGTGCGTCTCAAGGCCGTCCGCCAGCAGGGAGAACGCCAACTCGACGTCCTCGGCGAGCTGTTGGCGGGCGCCGTCCAGTGAGGTGCCGTCGGCCAGTCGGCGGAAGAACGCCTCCTGGAGCGTGACCAGCGACGCGCTGATCTGAGCCGCCATCAGGACGGCGACCATCTCCCCCCGCCCCCCGGCGTCCCGTTCCCCGCCTTCCTCCCCGGCCGCTACGGCCTCCGCCTTCAAGGCCTCGGCAAGCTGCTGCCGCTGCTGGTAGAGCAGGGCGTTGGCGGCGGTGCTGAGGGCGGGGCTGTCGAAGATCACCCGGATCCGGGAGACCAGCACCTCGGGGTCGAGCCCGGTCATCGGCCCGGCCGCCAGCGCCCGGAAGTGCGCCCGGAGCGCCTCCAGTGGCGACTGCCCGGCCGGCCGCCGGGTGACGATTCCCGCCAGGTCGTCGTCCCCGACGCCCTGGAGGGCCAGCGACTCCTTCGTCGGGAAGTACGCGAACAACGTCGCCTTGGCGACCTCGGCGGCCTCTGCGATCTCGTTGACCGTCACCGCCTCGAACCCGCGCTCCGCGAACAACCGCCAGGCGACCGCCGCGATCCGCTGCCGCGTCTGCGCCTTCTTCCGCTCCCGCAATCCAGCCATGACAGGACTATAACCAGACCGAGCCTGAAAGTGAACCCGGTATGGTTTTCTGCTCCTGGCGGCGACCTGGCGGCGACCTGGCGGCGACCTGGCGGCGACCTGGCGGCGACCTGGCGGCGACCTGGCGGCGACTCCTGAGGGTGACTGCGTGTCGGTGGCTGCCGGTTTTCGGCTGCCCGTTTTTGCGAAGCGGCGGCGCGGCGGGTCGGCCACGCGGCAGCATTCCCGTATGACCGGCACCCCGCACCCGCCTGTGCAGCCGCCGCCCCCGGGCAGCCTCGCCCGCTCCTTCGATGCCGTGGCCGGGCAGTACGCGTCCGCCCGGTCCGGCTATCCACCGGCCCTCTTCGCCGCGATCGAGGAACTGGCCGGACGGTCGCTGGCCGGGGCACGGGTGCTCGACGCCGGGGCGGGAACGGGCATCGCGACCGGCCTGCTCATGGCGCGTGGCGCGCGGGTGACCGCCGTGGAACCGGGCGCCGCCATGGCCGCCGAACTACACGCCGCCCATCCGGACGTCCCGCTCGTCCGCGGCGTCGGTGAGGCGCTCCCGTTCTCCGCCGACGCGGGCTTCGACCTCGTCGGCTACGCCCAGGCCTGGCACTGGACCGACCCGGCGCGCTCCGCCCCGGAGGCGCTGCGCGTGCTGCGGCCCGGGGGCGCGCTCGCGCTGTGGTGGAACGTCCCCGACCCGGACGTCGCCTGGGCCGCCGAACAGGAGGCCAGGCTCGCCCGCCGGCTCCCCGGCTACCACGCCCACCCGGTCGCACCGGAGGCCCCCGACCTGCTCCGCGGCCTCGGCCTGGGCCTGCACCCGGAATGCCGCGTGCTGCACTGGACCCGGCGGGTACCCCTCGACACCCACCTCGCCATGCTCGGCAGCCGCTCGTACTTCGCCGCCCTCGGCCCGACGGCCGCCGCCCCCGTCCTGTCGGCCGAACGGGCCGCCCTGCTGGACGTCTTCCCCGACGGCACGGTCGAGGAGGCGTACGCCCTCGACCTCACCGTCGCCCTCCGCCCACCGGAGTAACACCCGGCCCCGCCACGTCGTCCTTAGGGGAGGGCCACCAGGGGCGATCCCGGCCGGGCGCCCGTCCCCGACCAGGAGTGAAGGCGTCACCGCCCCTGCTCCCACCCCCTACGCTCCACCCGCCGCTTCCTCACCCTCACGGCCCGCCACCCGGCCGCGGCCCGCCTGATCCCGAACGTCAGTCAGGGGGAGGCGGGCACGAGGAGTCGCACATAGGGGTCACACATAGGAGTCACACGAAGGAGTTACACGAAGGAGTCACACGAAGGAGTCACACGAAGGAGTCGCACGTCGGCAGGCGGCGCCGAGCCGCTTCGACGGTGCGCTCACACTGATGCGCCCAGACCGGTGCGCTCACACTGGTGCGCTCAGAGCGGCGCCCTCAGAACACCCGTTCCGGCTTTCCCTTCCCGTACAGCCACGCGTCGAAGAGGGGCTTCAGATCCACATTCGTGCGCGCCTGGCAGAAGGCGATGAAATCCTTCGAATCGGCGTTGGAGTAGCGGTACTTGGCCGGCCAGTCCTTGAGGATCCCGAAGAACGTCTTGTCACCCACGGCCTTGCGGAGTTGCTGGAGCAGCATCGCGCCGCGCTCGTAGACGGCCGTGCCGGTGACGTTCTTCGCGGCGCCCGGGCGGCCGGGCGGGAAGTCCCAGCGCTCGTTGTGCGGGTCGTCCTTGTAGAGCGCGTCGAACTGCTGCTGGGGCGTCTTGCCGCCCTCGTGCTCCTCCCACAGCCACTCGACGTAGGTCGCGAAGCCCTCGTTGAGCCAGGTGTCCTGCCAGGTCTTCGGCGTCACCGAATCACCGAACCATTGGTGCGCCATCTCGTGCACGACGGTCACGGTGTCCGGCGCCCCGGCGTAGACCGGTTTGGTCTGCGACTCCAGGGCGTACCAGTCGATCCGCGGCGGGGTGTGGTCGACGATCGCGCCCGCCGAGGAGAACGGGTACTTCCCGAACAGCCCGCTCTCCCACTTGATGATCTCCGGCAGCCGGGCCAGCGGCTCCCGGCTCGCCGCGGCCTCCGCCGGGTCCACCGCGACGTACAGCGGCAGCCCGCCGGGCGTGCGGGAGGTGTGGACCTCGAACGTGCCGATGGTGGCGGTCGCCAGATAGCTGGCCATCGGCTCCGGGTTGTGCCAGGTGAACGTGGCCTTCCCCTTGGACACCTTCTCCGAGCGCAGCTCCCCGTTGGCCACGGCCGTGTAGCGCCGCGGAACGGTGAGCCGGAAGTCGTAGGTGGCCTTGTCCTCCGGGTGGTTGTTGCCGGGGAACCACGTCATCGCCCCGGCCGGCTCCCCCGACACGAACGCCCCGTCGGACGTCTTGACCCACCCCTCCGTCGACCCGTCCGGGTCCTTCAGCTCCCGCGGGGTGCCCGCATACTCGACGGTGGTACGGAACTGCGTGCCCTTCGCGATCCCCACCGGCGGCCGCACCGTGAGCTTGTGGCCCTTGCGGGAGAACGACGCGTCCTTGCCGTCGACGCGGACCGCGGACACCCGCAGTCCCTCCAGGTCCAGCTTGAAGGAGCGCAAGTCCTGGGTGGCCCGGGCGGTGATCTCCGCCGTCGCGTCCAGATGCTTCCGCCGGACGTCGTAAGCCAGGTCGAGGCCGTAATGCCGTACGTCGTAACCGCCGTTCCCGAGCGCCGGGAAGAGCGGGTCGCCCACCCCGCCGCTGCCCGCCACCCCGGTGGCGCTCAGGGCGGCACCGGTGCAGGAGGACAGCAGCAGGGCGACGGACAGGGCAGCGGTCGCCCCGCAACGACGAAGGGGCCGGCGGTTCACAGCACTCCTTGGGGGTCAGCGGTCACCAGCCCTCCGACCCTACGGTCATTTCCGCCGTAACGCCGCGCTGTTGCTGTAAGGCCCGTTCGATGCCGTAAGCCCCGCGGCAGGCGATAACGGCCGGCGATAACGGCCGCCGGGGCCGACGGGCCTACGGGCCTACGGGCTTGGGGCTGCAGGCCCGTAGGCCTCCCGGGCCCCGGGCTTACGGCACTCCGGGATTCCGCACGACCCACGGGCCTCGGGCCCTACGGCTCGGGCCCTACGGTGCGACGGACGGTGTGGTCCGCCGCGCCGTCCCGTCCGGCCCGCGGCGCTGCTCCTCCCAGTTGCCGAGCGCCGCCGCACACGCATGGTCGAGATGGCGCAGCCCGGACAGATCCAGCTCGATCTCCCGGTCCCGGGGCAGCGCCTCCAGCTGGTCGAGCAGCTTCGGCAGCCGCAGGAACGTCGCATGGCCCACGGCCCGAACCCGGATCGCCCCGCTGCCCTCCAGGCCGGTCACCTCCAGGTGCACCTGCGAGGTCTCCCACGCCGACTTGGCGACGGCCAGCAGCAGCCCGAGCAGCACCCCCTCGAACATGTTGGTGGCCACGATCGCCACCGCCGTCGCCGCCAGCACCACGGCCTCGCCCCGGTGCTCCCGCCACAACGGCCGCCACGTCCTCACCGGCAGCAACTTCCAGCCCGCGTGCACCAGAACGGCCGCGAGTGCCGCGATCGGGACGATGCCCAGCGCGGCCGGGAACGCCGCCGCGAACACCAGCAGCCACACGCCGTGCAGCACCCGCGACGCCTTGGTCCGCGCCCCCGCCTGCAC
>NZ_JOIX01000107.1 GCF_000720175.1 Streptomyces sp. NRRL S-337 | reverse complement strand
CCCCCGAAGGGGGAGAGGGGGAGGGGGCGGGGGAAGCCCCGGCCTCCCCAGCTCTCGCCCGCCGCCCCCGCCCCTTCGCTGCCCCGGTCCCCCGTCCCGCCCCGTCGCCCTCTCACCGGCTGGCGCCGCCTCCTGCCCCCGCCCACCGGCTCACGCGGTCCCCCGCGATCGTTGCGGCGACGAGGGCGGCGGCGTGGGCGGTCAGGGAGGGGCGGGTGGTGCCGGTGGCGATGGCGAGGCCGAGGGCGGCGCCGAGGGCGTGGGCGCCGGCGTCGCCGAGCATGGTGCGTTCCTCCAGGTCGTCGCGGGCGATCGCGGCCACGGCCCCCATGGGTGCGGCGGACAGCGGTCCCGCCGGGCCGCGGCGGAGGAGGCCGGGCGCGCCGAGGGCCAGTACGGCGCCGGCTGCGCGGCCGGGGCGGACGTCCAGGAGGTTCACCAGGTGCGCCGAGCCTGCGATGACCACGCCCGCCAGGAGCTTGTCGGCCGGGCGTTCCTTCAGCAGGGCGCCCGCCGCGAGACCGGCGGCACCGATGCCGAACAGCTTCACCGCCCCACTGGTGACCTCACGGTTCCGCAGCGCCGAGAGGTGGGCCCGGAAGCCGCGGCGGGGGTCACTGGCACCGAAGACGTCGTCGTACGCCCCGCAGGCTCCGGCCGCCAGTACGGCCAGCGTGGATGCCGCCCGGGTGCGGGCCGGAAGGCCCGGTGCGGTGGCCACGGCGAGGGCCGTACCGGTGGCCGTGGCGAGGCCGGCGTGCAGATGGACGGTGCGGCCGGCGTGGTTCTTGCGCTCCCACAGGACGGCGCCGCCCGGCGGCCGGCTCCTGAGCGCCCCGTAGGCGGCCCGGGTCGCGCCAGCCGCCCCCAGCAGCGCCGAGATCCGTGTGAGCACCTTGCCGCCTGCCGCCGCCATGTCACTCCCCTCGGCCGGCACCCTGCCGGCTCGAACTCCGGTCACCCTAGGGGGCGGGCGTGGTCCGGCCGGCCTCGGGGATCACCGCCGGGCGGGATGCCGCCCCTAGCGGCCCGTGCGGGCGGTTTCCAGGAGTTCCTCGGCGTGGGCGCGGGCCGTTTCGGAGTCTTCCTGGCCGGCGAGCATGCGGGAGAGTTCACGGACCCGCTCCTCGCCCTCCAGGATCGTGACGCCGCTCCGGGTGACCGAGCCGTCGTTGGTCTTCGCCACCAGGAGCTGGCGGTCGGCGAAGGCGGCGACCTGCGGGAGGTGGGTGACGACCACGACCTGGGCCGATTTGGCGAGACGGGCCAGCCGCCGGCCGACCTCGACGGCCGCCTTGCCGCCGACGCCCGCGTCGACCTCGTCGAAGAGGTAGGTCGGTACGGGGTCGGAGCCGGCGAAGACCACCTCGACGGCGAGCATCACCCGGGAGAGTTCACCGCCGGACGCCCCCTTGGCGATCGGCCGGGGCGGGGCGCCCGGGTGCGGGGCCAGGAGGAGTTCGACCTCGTCGGCGCCGGCCGGCCCGTAGGCGACGGTGCGGCCGCCGACCACGATGCCGTCGGCGTCCTCGGGCACCTCGGTCTGCCGGATCTCGACGGTCACCCGGGCGTGCGGCATGGCCAGCTCGGCGAGTTCGGCGGTCACGGCGTCCGCGAAGCGCTCGGCGGACGCGGTGCGGGCATCGGTCAACGTCTGGGCGAGTTCGCCCAGTTCGGCCCGGAGTGCGTCCCGTTCGGTGGTGAGTTCGCCGATCCGGTCGTCGTCGCCGTCCAGTTCGGCGAGCCGGGCGGCGCTCTGCTCCGACCAGGTCAGCACCGCGGCGATGTCCTCGCCGTATTTGCGGGTCAGGTGGGTAAGGGCGGCGCGGCGCTCCTCGACCGCGGCGAGCCGCAGCGGGTCGGCGTCGAGGTTGTCGGCGTAGCCGGCGAGCTCGCCCGCCACGTCCGCCATCAGGATGCCGATCTCCCCGAGGCGGTCGGCGAGGCCGGCGAGCTCCGGGTCGTGGCCGCGTACGGCTTCGAGGGCGCGGTGCGCGCCGGCGACGAGCGTGGTGGCCTCGACGCCTTCGGGGTCCTCGGGGTTGCCGGCCAGCGCGGCGTGGGCGGCGGTGGCGGCGGAGGCGAGTGCCTCGGCGTGGCCGAGCCGCTCGGCCTCGGCGGCGAGTTCGGTGTCCTCGCCGGGCTGCGGTTCGACCGCGGCGATCTCGTCGAGGCCGAAGCGCAGCAGATCGGCTTCCTGGGCGCGTTCCCGGGCGCGGGTGGTCAGCTCGTCCAGTTCGGTGGTGACGGCGCGCAGCCGGCGGTGCGCGGCGGTGTATTTGGCGAGCGGGACGGCGACCGCGTCGCCGGCGTAGCGGTCCAGGGCCTGGCGCTGCCGGGCGGGGCGCAGCAGGCCCTGCTGGTCGGTCTGGCCGTGCACGGCGACCAGGTCGTCGGCCAACTCGCCCAGCAGGCCGACGGGTACGGAGCGGCCGCCGACGTGGGCCCGCGAGCGGCCCTCGGCGGAGAGGGTGCGGCTGATCAGCAGGGCGCCGTCGTCGAGCTCGGCGCCGGCCTCCTCGGCGCGTACCGCGGCCGGGGTGTCGGGGCCGACGCTGATCCTGCCCTCGACGACGGCCGACTTCGCGCCGAGGCGTACCAGGGCGGGGTCGGCGCGCCCGCCGAGCAGCAGGCCGAGGCTGGTGACGACCATGGTCTTGCCGGCGCCCGTCTCGCCGGTCACCGCCGTGAAGCCCGGGGACAGCTCGACTACGGCGTCGTCAATGACGCCCAGGGACCGGATCCGCATCTCCTCCAACACGGATACGACCTTACGAGGTCCTGGGGGCGCCCCGCGACGGCCTCCCCTCCCCCGTCCACCCGGTACTGCGGAAAACCCCACCCGAAAGCGGAGGGTTTCCGCATGGTGCCCGGTACCGCCGGGCCGCGACCCTGATCACGGGGCCGGGGCGGCGGCCCCGCGGGCTTCCGGGACGACCCCGCAGGTCACGTCCGGGGCGGCCGGGTCGCTCACGTTCCGGCTCGACCGCCCTGATCACGGTTGCGAAACGAAAGGGGCGTTCATGCCCAGCGGTTTGGCGCGCGCGGCGTTGCGCGGTCACCGGCCGGCGTTCGCGGGGACGGCGGTGGCGGCGCTGTTCGCCGCCGCGGTCGTCGGGGCGTCGGTGTCGATGCTCGCGGTGGCCGGTGCGGACGGCGTTCCGGTCGCCGCTCGGCGGACGATGGTGGCCCACGGTGTCGGGGAGATGGCGCTGGTCCTGCTCCTCGGCTCGGTCTATCTGTCGGTCTTCGTGATCGCCTCGACGATGGGTACGGCCGTCGCCCAGCAGCACCGTGAGTTCGCGATGCTGCGGGCGGTCGGTGCGCGGCCGTGGCAGATCCGGCGGGCGGTCGCCGCGCAGGCGGTGCTGGCGGCCGTGCCGGCGGCGCTCGCCGGATGTGCGCTGGGCGCGGTGCTCGCGCACTGGTGGTTCGACGGCATGGTGGCCCGCGGCCTGATTCCCGGCGGGGTGGTCTTCCGGTTCAGCTGGGTGACGCTGCCGGTGTGCCTGGCGGTCGCGGTGGTGACGTCGGCGGTGGCCGGGCTGATCGCGGCCGCACGGTTCGCGGGGCTGCGGCCCGCGCGGGCGCTCGCGGAGGCGGCGGCCGGGCGCCGGAAGCTGGGTCCGCTGCGGCTGCCGCTGGGGCTGCTGGCGACGGCGGGCGGGGTGCTGCTCTCCCGGCTGCTGGCCGACCAGCCCGCCGAGAAGGCCGGTCAGGGCGCGTTCCTGGTCCTGCTGCTGTTCTGCGCCGGGGTGGCGCTGCTGGGGCCCCGGCTGGTGGGCCCGGCGGCGTGGCTGGTGTCCCGGCTGGTCGGCCGGTTCGGCGGCGCGGCCGGGCTGGCGATGCGAAACGTCACGGCGCAGTCCCGCCGGTTCTCCGCGGCGGTGGTCCCGCTGGTCCTGGTGGTGGCGTTCGGCACCACGAAGATCGCGCTGCACACCACCGCGCGGCATCTGACCGGTTCCGCCGGTCCGCCCGACGAGGTGTGGCTGGACCAGGTCGGTACCGGGCTGTACGCGGGGTTCGCCGCCATCGCCGCCGCCAACACCCTCGCCGTGATCACCGCCGAGCGCCGCCGCGAGCTGGCGCTGCTGCGGCTGATCGGTACCTATCCCCGGCAGGTGCGGGCGATGGCGGCCTGGGAGGCGGCCGTCGTCGCGGGCACCGCCCTGGTCCTCGGCGCGGCCATCGCCCTGCTCACGCTCGCCCCGGTGCTCCGGCGGACGTTCGGTGCCGCGCTGCCGTATGTGCCCTGGACGACGGCCGCCGCGATCGCCGGCGGCACCCTGCTGCTCGCCCTGCTCGCGACCGGTCTGCCGGTCCACCTGACCCTGCGCCGCCGCGCCACGGACACCCTGGCCGCGGCCTGATCACCCTCACGAGGTATCGATGAACGACCACAGCGGCCCCGTCCGCTCCCGCCGCCCCCGCGGCACGCTCGCGCTGTTCGCCGCCGTGACGGCCGTGACCGCGCTGACCGCCACCACCGCCTGCGCCGGCGGCCCGGCCTCCGCACCGGAACCGGCCGCTTCCCGGCCGGCGTCCGCCGGCCGCGCGTCCCTGGAGGGCGTCTGGCGGATGGACGGCTACGGGACCCTCGTCACCGTCAAGGGCCGCAGCCTGCGGACGTACGAGACCACCGCGGTCAGTTGTCTGCCGGGGGCCGTCACGGGTACCCGGGCGGGCGCGCCCGACGCGGACGGCCGGAGCCGGTTCACGGTCCCGGACTCGGCGCCGCTCACGCTGACCCCGGAGGGGGCCGGCAGCGCCCGGTGGACGAGTGCGGACAACGCGGGGCGGCGGGCCCTGCGCCGGATCGCCGCGCTGCCCGCCCGGTGCGCCGAGCGCCCGCCGCGCGATCCCCGGGCTGCGTTCGACGTGTTCTGGCGGACGTACGCCGAGAACTACCCGTTCTTCCGGGCGAAGAAGGTCGACTGGGCGGCGGTCCGCGACCGCTACCGCCCCCGGATCACGGCCCGGACCACCGATGCCGAACTCTTCGCGGTGCTGCGCGCGATGATCGAGCCGCTGCACGACGCGCACACCCGGGTCGTGGCCGGCCCCGACCGGTGGTTCGCGGGGAAACGTCCCGGTACGGTCCTGCCCACCCCGGCCTTCACGGCCCGTGTCGAGGCGGCGATCACGGCCGGCCTCGGTCCCGGCGTCCACCGGCGCGAGTGGGCGCAGGGCAGGCTGTCCTATGCCGATCTGCCCGGCCGGATCGGGTACTTCCGCGTCACCCAGTTCGCCCGGTACACGAAGAAGGGCGATTACGCGGGGGATGTCGCCGAGCTCGACCGGGCCCTGGACGCGGTGTTCACGAAGGGCCGTACGCGGGGGCCGGGGGCGCTGCGCGGCCTGATCGTCGACGTCCGGCTGAACGGCGGCGGCGCCGATCCGCTGGGTCTGCGCATCGCCTCCCGGCTCACCGACCGCGGCTATCTCGCCTACCGCAAGCGGGCGCGCAACGACCCGCGGGATCCGGCGCGGTTCACCACGCCGGTGCCGGTGCGGGTCCGGCCGCACCACGGGCCGGTCTACACCGGCCCGGTGGCGGTGCTCACCGGCCGCCTCACCATCAGTGCGGGCGAGACCTTCACCCAGTCCCTGATGGGCCGCTCCCCCGCCCCCACCCGGATCGGGGAGCACACCCAGGGCGTCTTCTCCGATGTCCTGGACCGCGGCCTGGCGAACGGCTGGCGCTTCGGTCTGCCCAACGAGGAGTTCCTGACCGCCGGCGGCCGGACCTTCGACGGCACCGGCATCCCTCCGGCCGTACCGGTCCCGGTCTTCGACGACGAGGACCTCGCCGCGCACCGGGACCCGGGCCTGGCCCGTGCCAGGGCACTCCTCGCGGGTTCGTCGTGAGCGGCCGCTAGTGGGGCGCTCCCCGCCAGCCCGCCACCGGGAGGGCGAACTTGGCGACCAGGCGGTCGGTGAAGGAGGCGTGGTGCAGCCGGGCCAGACGGACCGGCACCGCGCCGCGGCGGACCTCGACGCGGGCGCCGGCGGGGAGTTCGACAGTGCGGCGGCCGTCGCACCACAGCACGCCGTGCGGCGTCTTGGGCTGGACCTCGACGGCGAGGACCGAGTGCGGCGAGGTGACCAGCGGCTTGGCGAAGAGGGCGTGGGCGCTGATGGGCACCATCAGCAGCGCCTCGACCTCGGGCCAGACCACCGGGCCGCCGGCCGAGAAGGCGTAGGCGGTCGAGCCGGTGGGGGTCGCGCAGACCACGCCGTCGCCGCCGAAGCGGGAGACCGGCCGGCCGTCGACCTCGGTCACGACCTCCAGCATCCGCTCGCGGGCGGCCTTCTCCACCGACGCCTCGTTGAGCGCCCAGTCGGTGTGCACGATGTTGCCGTTGTTGCGGACGAGGATGTCGAGGGTCATGCGCTCCTCGACCTCGTAGGCGCGGGTGACGACCCGGTCGACGACCTTGTCGAGGTCGTCGCGTTCGGCCTCGGCGAGGAAGCCGACCCGGCCGAGGTTGACGCCGAGCATGGGGACGCCGGACGTCCGGGCGAAGTCCGCGCCGCGCAGCAGGGTCCCGTCCCCGCCCAGCACCACGATCAGTTCGCAGCCCTCGGCCGCGCACTGCTCCAGCTCGACGCGTTCGACCGGGGGCGGCAGCGGCAGGTCCGCGGCCTCCTCGGCCAGCACCCGCACCCCGATGCCGCTGCGCAGCAGCCCCTGGACGACGAGTTCGGCGCTGCGGACGGCCGCGGGGCGGCCGGTGTGTGCGAGCAGGAACACCGTCCGCCCGGCTCCGGTGTTCTCGTGTGCTGCGCTGCCTTCAACTGCCTGGGTTGTGGTCAACGAGGCCCCTCCGCCACTGCACGGTCGACATCCGCCGGGTCGAGTGCAGGCGCCCCGGCGCGCAGCCACAGAAAGTACTCGACATTCCCGGAAGGTCCAGGCAGCGGGCTGGCAACTACTCCAAGTACGCCAAGTCCCAGTTCCGCCGCCCGGGTCGCGACGGCCGTGACGGCCTCGGCCCGTAGCGCGGCGCTGCGCACGACCCCGCCGCTGCCCAGCCGCTCCTTGCCGACCTCGAACTGCGGCTTGACCATCAGCACCAGGTCGGCGTCCGGTGCCGCGCAGCCGACCAGCGCGGGCAGCACGAGCCCCAGCGGGATGAACGACAGATCGCCCACGACGAGGTCGACGGGCACCCCGTCGATCTGGTCGAGCGTCAACTCGCGCACATTGGTGCGGTCCTTCACGGTGACCCGCTCGTCGCTCTGCAGCGACCAGGCGAGCTGGCCGTATCCGACGTCGACGGCGACGACATGACCGGCGCCGGCCCGCAGCAGGACGTCGGTGAAGCCGCCGGTGGAGGCGCCGGCGTCCAGCGCCCGGCGTCCCTCGATCTTCAGGCCGCGCGGGACGAAGGCGGCGAACGCCCCGGCGAGCTTGTGACCGCCGCGCGAGACGTAGTCGGGGTCGTTCTCGTCGGCGCGGACGACCACGGCCGCGCTGGTCTCCACCTGGGTGGCCGGTTTGCTCGCGGTGGTGCCGCCGACGGTCACCCGGCCCGCGGCGATCAGCTGGCTGGCGTGCTCGCGCGAGCGGGCCAGCTTGCGGCGCACCAGCTCCGCGTCGAGTCGGCGTCGTGCCACTCCTGCCACCTGTGGTTCAGCTCCTGTTGTCGTGCGTCGTGGAGGACGGTGCGGGCGGCCCGGGGTGCTGGTCGAGACCGGCCAGTACGTCGCGGAGCCCGCGGTGCACATCCTCGTACACCTTCAGGTGTACGCCCACCGGCAGGTGGTCGGCATCGGCGAGACGCCGCAGTCCGGCGTCGACCGCGGCCTGGCCGGTGGGGGTGACGGCGACGCCGAGCGGCTCGGGCCCGGCCTCCTCGGTGGCCGCCGCCTCCCGGGTGGCCGCCGCCTCCCCGGCGCCTCCGGCCGGGCGCGCGGGCCCGGCCTGCTCCGTGCCGTCGGCTGCCTCCGGCTCCGGGCCGGGCGTGGACTGTTCCATGCCCCCGACGCTACCTCGGCGGGCGGCTGTCCGGGGCGGACCGGCGGCCCGGCGACCTGGCGTATCGTCGATCGGGATGGCAACTCTCGACCAGTGCCGTGCCGCGCTCGACCGGCTGGCCCAGAACCTGTCCTCGGCTGACGGCAAGGTCCGCGGCGCCGCCGCGCTCGACCGCTCGCTCAGCTGCCGCATCACCGACCTGGACGTCACGTTCCTCGGCCGGCTGGCCCAGGGCAGCATCCAGGACGTGACCTGCGTGCCCGGCCCGCCGCCGGACAAGGCCGAGATCCGGCTGTCGATGACGGGTGACGATCTGGTCGCGCTGGTGGACGGCCGGCTGAACTTCGCCCGGGCCTGGGGCAGCGGCCGGGTCAAACTGGAGGCCGGACTGCGCGATCTGCTGCGCCTCAGGACGCTGCTGTAGCGGTGCCCACCGTTTCACCGGCTGCCCGCCGTGCCGCCCGGCCGCCGCGCGGCTGCCGCGCCGCCGGCACGACCAGCGGTGTGCCGGTCTCCGGGTCGTCGATGACCTGGCAGGTGATGCCGAAGACCCGGGCGACCAGGTCCGCGGTGACGATGTCGGCGGGCGGGCCCTCGGCGACGATCTCGCCGTCCTTCATGGCGATGAGGTGGGTCGCGTAGCGGGCGGCGTGGTTGAGGTCGTGCAGCACGGCGACCAGCGTCCGCCCCTGCTCCTCGTGCAGCTCGGCGCACAGGTCCAGGACCTCGATCTGGTGCTGGATGTCCAGGTAGGTCGTGGGCTCGTCGAGGAGGAAGAGCGGGGTCTGCTGGGCGAGTGCCATGGCGATCCAGACCCGCTGGCGCTGGCCGCCGGACAGTTCGTCGACGTAGCGGTCGGCGAGCCCGTCGACGCCGGTGGCCGCCATGGACTCCGTCACGATCCGCTCGTCCTCGCCGGACCACTGCCGCAGCAGCCCCTGGTGCGGGTAGCGGCCGCGCGCCACGAGGTCCGCGACGGTGATGCCGTCCGGGGCGACCGAGGACTGAGGAAGCAGACCGAGCGTCCTGGCGACCTTCTTGGCCGGGAGGGACGAGATCGCCGCGCCGTCCAGCAGCACCGATCCGGCGCTCGGCCTGAGCATCCGGGACAGGGCGCGCAGCAGCGTGGACTTGCCGCAGGCGTTCGGGCCGACGATGACCGTGAAGGACCGGTCGGGAATGGCGACCGAGAGGTTCTCGGCGATGACCCGCCGGTCGTAGGCGAGGGTGACGTTCTCGGCCGTGAGACGGCTCACTTCGGAGACTCCTGGGGTGGTGGTGAGGACGTGGTCGCGCTGCGGTCGTTGCTGTGGCCCGGGTGGTCCGGGTCGCCCGGGTCTCATACCCGCCCGGCCTTCCGCTCGACGGCCAGCAGCCACAGCAGGTACCCGCCGCCGAGGACACCGGTCAGCACGCCCACCGGCAGCTGGTCGGAGCCGAAGAGCCGCTGGGAGGCCCAGTCGGCGGCGACGAGCAGTGCGGCACCCATGAGCGCGGCGGGCAGCAGGTTGGGGCCGGGCGAGCGGGTCAGCCGCCGGGCGAGCTGGGGCGCGGTGAGCGCCACGAAGGAGATCGGCCCGGCCGCCGCGGTGGCCGCGGCGACCAGCACTACCGCGGCCAGCAGCACGACGATGCGCACCCGGTCGACGCGCACGCCCAGTGCGTACGCCGCGTCGTCGCCCATCTCCAGCATCCGCAGCGGCCGCCCGTAGAGGAGGACCAGCGGGATCAGGACGGCGCAGACGGCGGCGAGCGGCCCCACCTGGTCCCAGTCGCGGCCGTTGAGGGAACCGGTCATCCAGGTGGTGGCCCGGGTCGCCTCGACGATGTTGGCCTTGGTCATCAGGTAGAGGACCATCGCGTAGAGCATGGCGCTGGCCCCGATGCCGACGAGCACGAAGCGATAGCCGTGGATGCCGCGCTTCCAGGCGAGCAGGAAGATCGCGACTCCGGTGGCCACGCCGCCGGCGACCGCTCCGGCGGCGACCGCGAAGGTGCCGGCCTGGAAGTAGACGATGGCGATCAGCGCGCCGACCGACGAGCCCTGGGCGAAGCCGAGGACGTCCGGGCTGCCGAGCGGATTGCGCGAGACGGTCTGGAAGACCGCCCCGGCGATCCCGAACGCGGCGCCGACCAGCAGCCCCACCAGCACCCGTGGCAGCCGCAGGTCCTGCACGATGAACTGGGCGCCGGGGTCGCCGCCGCCGGTCAGCGTGGCGACCACCTCGCCCGGCGTCATCGGGTAGTCGCCGGAGCCGATCAGCGCGACGCCGGCGGCCAGCGCGAGGACCAGCAGCACCAGTCCGACGACCACGGCCCGCACGTCCAGGCGCAGCGAGAGGCCCTTGGTGCGCAGCGCCGCCGCGCCCTTCGTGCCCTGCGCGGGTTTCACAGCTTGGGCGTTCACAGCTGGGCCATCCTTCGCCGTCGTACGAGGTAGATGAAGACCGGTCCGCCGATGACGGCGGTGACGATGCCGACCTGGAGTTCGCCGGGGCGGGCCGCCACCCGGCCGAGGACGTCCGCGCCGAGCAGCAGGACCGGTGAGAGCACCGCGGAGTACGGCAGGATCCAGCGCAGGTCGGGGCCGGTGATGGCCCGTACGACATGCGGAACCATCAGGCCGACGTAGACGATCGGGCCGCAGGCGGCGGTGGCGCCGCCGCACAGCAGGGTGACCGCGACCATCGCCAGGACCCGGGTGCGGGTGAGCCGGGTGCCCAGTGCCCGCGCCTGGTCGTCGCCGAGCGCGATGGCGTTGAGCGGCCGGGCGAGCAGCAACGCGAGGACCCCGCCGACGGCCAGGAAGGGGGCGACGTGGGTGACCGTCGGCATGGTGGCGGCGGCCAGTGAACCCACCGTCCAGAAGCGCATCTTGTCGAGCGCCGCGGTGTCCATGAGGTTGACGGCGTTGATGTAGCCGACGAGGACGGCGGTCAGCGCGGTGCCGGCGAGCGCGAGCCTGACGGGGGTGGCGTTGCGGGTGCCGCCGAGGACGTAGACGGCGACCGAGACCACCGCGGCGCCGGCGAACGCGAACCACACATAGCCGGTGAGGGAGGTGACGCCGAAGAAGCTGATGGCGGAGACGACGGCGGCCGAGGCGCCGGCGTTGATGCCGAGAACTCCGGGGTCCGCCAGGGGATTTCGGGTCAGTGCCTGCATGACCGTGCCGGCCAGGCCGAGGGCGGCGCCGGCCATCAGACCGAGCAGGGTGCGGGGGATGCGCACGTCGTGGACGACCACGTCGGTGTCGGTGCCCGAGTAGTGGAACACCCCGTGCCACACCTGGTCGAGCGGGATCTGTTTGGCGCCGACGGCGATGCCGAGGACGACGACGGCGGCGAGGACGGCCACGGAGACGAGCAGTCCCGCGGAGCGCAGGGCGTGCCGCCTCCGGGGTGCCGTGGGGGCCGGGGCCGTTGATGCTTCGGGGGGACTGTCGACCAACACGCTAGTTAGGTTAGCCTACCCTCATATTGACGTGCAGGCCCTCCCAGAGAGAAGCGCAGCCACCATGAGCACTTCCCGAAGCGTATCCCCGTCCCGCCGCGGCGTCCTGGCCGCGGGCGGCGCCGTCGGCATCGGCGCCCTGCTGGCCGCGTGCGGTGGTGGCAAGGGGGCGGCGGACGCCAACGGCAGCGCCAAGGGCGGCCCGTGGAGCTTCACCGACGACCGCAAGCAGAAGGTCTCCCTCAAGGGCACCCCGCAGCGGATCGTCGCCTTCACCGGCACCGCGGCCGCCCTGCACGACTTCGGGATCGACGACCAGATCGTCGGCGTCTTCGGCCCCACCAAGCTCAAGAACGGCAAGCCCGACCCGCAGGCCGGCGACCTCGACGTCGACAAGGTCACCATCATCGGCAACGCCTACAACCAGTTCAACGTCGAGAAGTTCGCGGGTCTGCGGCCGGATCTGCTGGTCACCAACATGTACGAGCCGGGTGCGCTGTGGTTCGTCCCGGACGACAGCAAGGACAAGATCACCAAGCTGGCCAGGTCCGTGGCCATCACCTCCTCCCGCGTCCCGCTCGTCAAAATCATCGAGCGCTACGCCGAACTGGCCGGATCGCTCGGCGCCGACCTCAAGGCCAAGAAGGTCACCGACGCCAAGTCCCGCTTCGAGAAGGCCGCCGAGAAGCTGCGCAAGGCCGCCAGGTCGAACCCGGTCAAGGTGCTCGCCTGCTCCGGCAGCCCGGACCTCTTCTACGCCTCCAACCCCGGCATCAACGCCGACCTGATGTACTACAAGTCCCTCGGCGTCGACCTGATCGTCCCCGACCACCTGGACAAGGGCGGCTACTTCGAGAGCCTGAGCTGGGAGAACGCCGACAAGTACAAGGCGGACGTACTCCTGCTGGACAACCGGACCGCCACCCTCCAGCCCAAGGACCTGGCCGCGAAGCCCTCCTGGGCGAAGCTGCCCGCCGTCAAGGCCGGCCAGATCACCCCGTGGTCGAGCGAGCCGCGCTTCTCCTACGCGGGCTCCGCACCGCTCATCGAGACGCTGGCCAAGGCCATCGAGAGCGCCAGGAAGGCCGGCTGACACAGCGCCGTGCCGCGCGGACCGGCCCCGTCCGCCCCGCACGTCCGCCGGCCGCGGTGGACCGCCGTCCGCACCCGCGCGTCCCCGCGGCCGCCCCCACCCCCACCACCGTCCGGGAGGTTCCCGCATGACCACGACCGCCGCCCCCGCCACCACCCCGTTCCGCTTCTTCGACGTGCACGTCGTCCGCTCCCGACGGCTCGGCCCCGCCATGCTGCGGGTCACCTTCGGCGGCGAGCGGCTGGACGAACTGGCCTCCGGCGGCCGTGACCAGCGCTTCAAGCTGTTCCTCCCGCAGCCCCACCAGGACCGCCCGGTCTTCGACGACCTGGGCGAGGGCTGGTACACCGCCTGGCGGGCCCAGGACCCGGCCGAGCGCGCGGTGATGCGCTCGTACACCATCCGCGAACAGCGCCCGGAATCCGGGGAGTTCGACGTGGACTTCGCGCTGCACGGCGCGGAGCCGGGCGCCGCCGCGGCGAAGGGCGGGCCGGCCTCCCGCTGGGCCGCCGCCGCCCGGCCCGGCGACCGGCTCACCGTCCTCGCCCCGGCCGTGGAGGACAACGGCGGCGTCGACTTCCGCCCGCCGGCCGGCACCGACTGGATCCTGATCACCGGCGACGAGACGGCGCTGCCCGCGATCGCCGGCATCCTCTCCTGGCTCTCCCCCGGCACCCAGGCCAAGGTCTTCATCGAGATCGGGCACGAGGACGACCGGCAGCCGCTGCCGACCTTCGCGGACGCCGACGTCACCTGGCTCGTCCGGGACCCGGCCACCGCGGCGCACCACGAACCGGTGCTCGATGCGCTGCGCACCGCCGCGCTGCCCGCCGGCACGCCGTACGCCTGGGTCGCCGGGGAGTCCGGCACCGTCAAGGCGGTGCGCCGTCATCTGGTCCGCGAGCGCGGTTTCGACCGCCGCGCGGTCAAGTTCACCGGCTACTGGCGGCGCGGCGCCACCGAGGAGGACCTGCTCGCCGAGCTGACGGCGGGCACCGCGGCGGCCGAGCGGGACTGAGCCATCGGCCGCCGAGACCCGGGGCCCCGCCGCACGCCGGGCCCCGGGGCGCCGTCCTCACATCCCGATGCGGGCCAGCGCCTTCCCCGCGTCCGCCCGGCAACTGCCGTCCCCCGCCTGCGTCCAGGCCGCCGCGCACAGCGCCCGCAGCCCGTCCAGCGGCTCCCCCTCGCCCGCCACGGCGAGCACGTCGCCGGCGGCCTCGGCCCGCCAGCCACCGCACCGGAAACCACCGCCGTCCGCGGTCACCTCCGGCTGCGGCACGAGCAGCCCGCGCAGGTCCGCGTCCACGTAGGAGGGGCGGTGCTCCGGCGGGGCGGCCAGCAGTTCGGCGGGGGTGGTCACACCGGTGAGCACCAGCAGGGAGTCCACCGCGCCGTTGTAGGCGCCCTCGATGTCGGTGTCCAGCCGGTCGCCGATCACCAGCGGCCGCCGGGCGCCGGTCCGCAGCACCGTCTCGCGGTGCATCGGCGGCTGCGGTTTGCCCGCCACCTGGGGCGCGCCGCCCGCCGCGATCCGGACGACCTCCACCAACGCGCCGTTGCCGGGCGCGATCCCGCGCTCCTTGGGGATCGTCAGGTCGGTGTTGGACGCGAACCACGGCACCCCGCGCTGCACCGCGTACGCGGCCTCCGCCAGCCGTTCCCAGTCCAGGGCCGGGTCGTAGCCCTGCACCACGGCCGCCGGGTCGTCGTCCGCGGAGAACACCGGGTCGAGACCGCGCTCGCGCAGCGCCACCAGCAGCCCCTCGCCGCCGATCGCCAGCACCCGGGCACCCGCCGGCACCTGCTCGGCGATCAGCCGGGCCACCGCCTGCGCCGAGGTGATCACGTCCTCGGCACCGGTGGGCAGCCCGAATCCGGACAGCTGGTCGGCGACGGCCTGCGGGGTGCGGGCCGCGTTGTTGGTCACATACGCCAGGTGCATCCCGCCGTCCCGGGCGGTGGTCAGCGACGCAACGGCGTGCGCGATGGCCCGCCCACCGGCGTAGACGACCCCGTCCAGATCCAGCAGCGCCGTGTCGTACGCCGCGCTCAGCGCGCGCCGGCTCCCGTCGGGCTGCCTGCGAACCTGCTCGTTCATGCCGTCCTGCTCCTCGCACCTACCGGTATTTCCAGCCACATCCGGACTGTCCCCCGATCTTCCCTCATCGCCCCCGCGGCATAGCATTCTTCAATGACCGATACCGACGGCCTCCGCCTCCTCCCGTTCCGCGGACTGCGCTACGCCCCGGACCGGATCAGCAGCCTCACCGCCGTGACCTCGCCGCCGTACGACGTGGTGGTCCGGCCGGAGGGGGTGCGCCATCTGGAGACCGCCGATCCGTACAACATCGTCCGGCTGATCCTGCCGCACGCCGCGGACCCGGCCGTCCGGCACCGCCAGGCCGCCGACACCCTGCGCCGCTGGCGCGCCGAGGGCGTGCTGGCGCAGGACCCCGACCCCGCACTGTACGTGTACGAGCAGCGCTCCGGCGAGGTGCTGCAGCGCGGGCTGATCGGCGCGCTGCGCCTGGACGGCCCGGTGCTGCCGCACGAGGACGTGATCCCCGAGGTCGTCGAGGACCGGGCCGCGCTGATGCGCGCCGCGGCCGCCAATTTCGAGCCGTTGCTGCTGTCGTACCGTGGCGGGAACCCGGCGAACGGCGCCACCGCGGTGATCGAGCGCGTGGTGGAGGGCACCCCGTTGCTGTCCACCACCACGGAGGACGGTTTCACCCACCGCCTGTGGGCGGTCACCGCCCCCGCCGACCTCGCCACCATCGACGCGGACCTCGCCCGCCGGCAGGCGCTGATCGCCGACGGCCACCACCGCTGGGCGACCTACCAGCGGCTGTACGAGCAGCAGCCGGGTGCCACCGCCGCCTCCCCCTGGGCGTCCGGCCTGGTCCTGCTCGTCGACACCGCCCGCTATCCGCTCCAGGTCCGCGCGATCCACCGCGTGCTGCCGCATCTGCCGCCCGCCAAGGCGCTGGCGGAGCTCGCCGGTGCCTTCCGCACCCGTCCGCTCGCGGGCGGGCTGCCGGACGCCCTCGGGGCCCTGGAGGAGACGCCCGGTACCGCCTTCGTCCTCAGTGGCGGGCCGGACACCTTCCACCTCCTGGACCGCCCGGATCCCGAGCTGCTGGACCGTACGATCCGCCGGGACCGGCCCGAGGCGTGGCGGCGGCTGGACGCCACCGTGCTGCACTCCGTCCTGCTGGACGAGGTCTGGCACATCCCTGACCACCCGTCGGACATCGGCTATCTGCACCACGCCGAGGCCGCCGTCACGCACGCCGCCCGGCACGGCGGATCGGCCGTGCTGATGCGCGCCACGTCCGAGGAGACGGTCCGTCAACTCGCGGAGTGCGGGGTGACGATGCCCCGCAAGTCCACGTCGTTCGGGCCCAAGCCCGCCACGGGCCTGGTGCTCCGGACGCTGGAGGACGACAACTGAAGCCGCTGACGGGGCCCGGTCCGGGCCCCGTCTCCCCACCTGGGATGTAGTTAGGTTAGGCTTACCTCACTACGTCGCCGGGCGGGTCTCCCTGCCCCTGCGCACACCCCACCCTGCGCAGGACGTGGTCAACTCCGCACCAGGGAGGACACCTTCATGAGTCTCCTCGCGCACTCCGCCGAGGACCCGGCCGACAGCCGGACGTATCTGCTCAACAACGGTACGGCCCACCGCTACCACAGCGCGGTCACCGAGAGCGTCACACGGATCAGCGCCAAAATCGCCGGTACCGCCCGCCCGTTCACCGGCATCTCCGTCGACCGCCTCGCCCCCGCGATCGCCGGCGTCGACCTCGACGCACCGCTGCACGACGCGGCCGCCGCGCTCGACGAACTCGAAGAGGTCTACCTCCGCGACGCGGTCTACTTCCACCACCCGCGCTACCTCGCGCACCTCAACTGCCCCGTGGTGATCCCCGCACTCGTCGGCGAGGCCGTCCTCTCCGCCGTCAACTCCTCCCTGGACACCTGGGACCAGAGCGCCGGCGGCACACTCATCGAACGCCGGCTGATCGACTGGACGGCCGCCCGGATCGGCCTCGGCGAGCTGGCCGACGGCATCTTCACCAGCGGCGGCAGCCAGTCCAACCTCCAGGCCATGCTGCTCGCCCGTGACGAGGCCTGCCGCCGCGAACTGACCCGGGACGGCGTGGCCGGCGCCCGGCTCACCGACGTCCTCCCCCGGCTGCGCATCCTGACCTCCGCCTGCAGCCACTTCAGCATCCGCAAGTCCGCCACCCTGCTGGGCATGGGCGCCGAGGCCGTCATCGCCGTACCCGTCGACGCCGAGAAGCGGATGCGCACCGACGCGCTGGCCGACGAACTGGCCCGCTGCCACCGCGACGGCCTGATACCCATGGCGGTCGTCGCCACCGCCGGCACCACCGACTTCGGCTCCATCGACCCGCTCCCGGAGACCGCCGACCTGTGCGCCCGCCACGGTGCCTGGATGCACGTCGACGCCGCCTACGGATGCGGACTGCTGGTCTCCCGCCGCCGCGACCTGCTCGACGGCATCGAGCGCGCCGACTCCGTCACCGTCGACTACCACAAGTCCTTCTTCCAGCCGGTCAGTTCGAGCGCGATCCTGGTACGGGACCGGGCCACCCTGCGGCACGTCACCTACCACGCGGACTACCTCAACCCGCGCCGGATGGCCGAGGCCAGGATCCCCAACCAGGTCGACAAGTCGATCCAGACCACCCGCCGCTTCGACGCCCTCAAACTCTGGCTCACCCTGCGCATCATGGGCGCCCGGGCCGTCGGCGAACTCTTCGACGAGGTCGTGGACCGCGCCGCCGACGCGTGGAAACTCCTCCACGACGACCCCCGCTTCGAGGTGGTCACCGAACCCCGGCTGAGCACCCTGGTCTTCCGCTACGTCCCCAGCGCCGACCCGGACCCCGAGCTCGCCGACCGGGTCAACCTGCACGCCCGCGAAGCGCTGTTCGCCTCCGGTGACGCGATCGTCGCCGGCACCAAGGTCGACGGCCGCCACTACCTCAAGTTCACCCTGCTCAACCCGGAGACCACCCTTGAGGACATCGCCACCGTCCTCGACCTGATCGCCGAGCACGCCGGAGCCTTCCTCGCCGAGCAGCCCCGGCCGGCACTCAGCGCGCGCTGACCCTCCCCGAGCCGAACCCCCCATCGGAGACCCCGTGTCCGCCCCTTACGACTTCCTCGCCATCGGCCTCGGCCCCTTCAACCTCGGCCTGGCCTGCCTGACCGAGCCGATCGACGAACTCAACGGCCTGTTCCTGGACGACAAACCGTCCTTCGACTGGCACCCCGGCATGATGCTGGAAAGCAGCCACCTCCAGGTGCCGTTCATGGCCGACCTGGTCACCCTCGCCGATCCGACCTCCCCGTTCTCCTTCCTCAACTACCTCAAGGAATCCGGGCGGATCTACCCGTTCTACATCCGCGAGAGCTTCTATCCGCTGCGCGCCGAGTTCAACGACTACTGCCGCTGGGCGGCCGGCAAACTCGACAGCATCCGCTTCGGACACCGCGTCACCACCGTCGAGTACGACGCCCGCGAGGAGCTGTACACCGTCCACGCCGAGCACCTCCCCACCGGCGAACGCCTCACCTTCCGCGCCCGCAAACTCGTCCTCGGCACCGGCACCCCGCCGCACCTCCCCGAGGCGTGCCAGGGCCTGGGCGGCGACCTGCTGCACAACGCCGGCTACCTGGACGCCAAGCCCGCCCTCCAGGCCAAGGACTCGATCACCCTGATCGGCAGCGGCCAGAGCGCGGCCGAGATCTACTACGACCTCCTCACGGACATCGACGCCCACGGCTACCACCTGACCTGGGCCACCCGCTCGCCGCGCTTCTTCCCCCTCGAATACACCAAGCTCACGCTGGAGATGACCTCACCGGAGTACGTGGACTACTTCCACGCCCTCCCCCGGGCCACCCGCGACCGGCTCAACGCCACCCAGAAGCACCTCTACAAGGGCATCGACTCCGAGCTGATCAACGAGATCTTCGACCTGCTCTACCAGAAGAGCCTGGCCGGCCCGGTCCGCACCCGCCTGCTCACCAACACCGCCCTCCACACGGCCTCCTACGACGAGACCTCCGGCACCTACACCCTGGGCCTGCGCCAGGAGGAACAGGGCACCGACTTCACCCTCGACACCCAGGGCCTGGTCCTCGCCACCGGCTACCGCTACCGCGTACCGGACTTCCTCGAACCGGTCCGTGACCGGATCGCCTGGGACGACGCCGGCCGCTACGCCGTCGCCCGCAACTACAGCATCGACACCACCGGCCAGGGCATCTTCGTGCAGAACGCCGAGCTGCACACCCACGGCTTCGTCACCCCCGACCTCGGCATGGCCGCCTACCGCAACTCGTGCCTCGTCCGCGAGCTGCTCGGCCGCGAGTACTACCCGGTCGAAAAGGCCATCGCCTTCCAGGAGTTCGCCGCCCCGGCCGGCCCGCACCACCCCATGGAGATACCCGCATGACCGCCCCCGTCTTCACCCGCACCGATCCCGCTCTGGGGGAGTTCTCCCTGCGGCCCGTCGACCCCGCCGCCGACGCCGCCGTCCTGCACTCCTGGGTCACCCACCCCAAGGCCGTCTTCTGGCTGATGCAGGAGTGCGACCTCGCCGCCGTCGAGAAGGAGTTCGCGCGGATCGCCGCCGACCCCCACCACGACGCCTTCCTCGGCCTGCACAACGGCACCCCGGCCTTCCTGATGGAACGCTACGACCCCGCCCACCGCGAACTGGTCGGCATCCACGCCGCCGAGCCGGGCGACATCGGCATGCACTTCCTCACCGCGCCCACCGCCGCCCCCCTCCACGGCTTCACCCGCGCGGTGATCACCACCGTCATGGAGATGCTCTTCGCCGACCCGGCCACCCACCGCGTCGTCGTGGAACCCGACACCCGCAACACCGCCGTGCACGCCCTCAACAAGGCCGTCGGCTTCGAGATCCTGCGCACCGTCTCGCTGCCCTCCAAGGACGCCTACCTGAGCACCTGCACCCGCGACCAGTTCCTGGCCGCCCGAGGAGACCACTGATGCCCACCGCCCAGGACGCCGTCGCCCACCTCACCCCGGCCCTGTGGGCCCGCGCCAACCGCCTGCTGATCCGCAAGGCCCTGGCCGAATTCGCCCACGAACGGCTGCTCACCCCCCAGCGCCTGCCGCAGGACGGCCACTACGCCGTACGCAGCGACGACGGCAGCACGGAATACCGCTTCGCCGCCCGCAGAGCCGCCCTCGACCACTGGCAGGTCGACGCCGACAGCATCACCCGCCACCGCGGAGCGGACGAACTCCCCCTGGAGGCCCTGGAGTTCTTCATCGAGCTCCGCACGTCCCTGGGCCTCGGCCAGGAGATCCTGCCGGTCTACCTGGAGGAGATCAGCTCCACCCTCTCCGGCACCGCCTACAAGCTCGGCCTCGACCAGCCCTCCGCCGCCGAACTCGCCAAGTCCGGCTTCCAGGCCGTCGAGACCGGCATGACCGAGGGCCACCCCTGCTTCGTCGCCAACAACGGCCGCCTCGGCTTCGGCATCCACGAGTACCACGCCTACGCCCCCGAGGCCGCCAACCCGCTGACGCTGATCTGGCTCGCCGCCCGCCGCGACCACGCCACCTTCACCGCCGGCGCCGGCCTCGACTACGACGCCCTGATCCGCGCCGAACTCCCCGAGGAGACCCGCACCCGCTTCACCACCATCCTCACCGGCCTCGGCCTCGACCCCGACGACTACTACCTCCTCCCCACCCACCCCTGGCAGTGGTGGAACAAGCTGTCGGTCACCTTCGCCGCCGAGGTCGCCCGGCAGCACCTGGTCTGCCTGGGCCCCGGCGACGACGAGTACCTCGCCCAGCAGTCCATCCGCACCTTCTTCAACACCACCGACCCGGCCAAGCACTACGTCAAGACGGCCCTCTCGGTCCTCAACATGGGCTTCATGCGCGGCCTGTCCGCCTCGTACATGGAGGCCACCCCGGCCATCAACGACTGGCTCGCCCGCCTGATCGACGCCGACGACACCTTCCGTGCCGCCCGCTTCTCGATCATCCGCGAGCGCGCCGCCATCGGCTACCACCACCGCCAGTACGAGGCCGCCACCGAGAAGGGCTCCCCGTACCTGAAGATGCTGGCCGCCCTCTGGCGGGAGAGCCCGGTCCCCACCCTGGAGCCGGGCCAGCGCCTGGCCACCATGGCCTCGCTCCTGCACACCGACCGCGACGGCGGCTCCCTCGCAGGCGCCCTCATCGAGGAGTCCGGCCTGGAACCGGCCGTCTGGCTCCGCCGCTACCTCGACGGCTACCTCGTCCCGGTCCTGCACGCCTTCTACGCCTACGACCTGGTCTTCATGCCGCACGGCGAGAACGCCATCCTGGTCGTCGAGGACGGCGCCGTGGCCCGCGTGATCTTCAAGGACATCGCGGAGGAGATCGCCGTCATGGTCCCCCAAGGCCTTGAGGGCCAGGGAGGGGCCCCCACCGACGCGGTCCTGCCCCCCGCCGTCGAACGCATCCGCGCCGACGTCCCCGAGGACAAGAAGCTCCTCTCCGTCTTCACCGACGTCTTCGACTGCTTCTTCCGCTTCCTGAGCGCCACCCTCGACGACCGCGGCATCCTCGACGAGGACACCTTCTGGCGCACGGTCGCCGAATGCGTCACCGACTACCAGGCGGCCCACCCCCACCTGGCCGACAGGTTCGCGCAGTACGACATGTTCACCGACGAGTTCGCGCTCTCCTGCCTGAACCGCCTCCAGCTGCGCAACAACCAGCAGATGGTCGACCTCCAGGACCCGGCCGGCGCCCTCCAACTCATCGGCACCCTCCGCAACCCGATCGCCCCCCACGCACCGGCCCGCTGACCCACCACACCCCCACACAACGCCGAAGGGCGGGACCCCGTACGGGATCCCGCCCTTCATCGTCCGCTCAGCGTGCGTCAGCCCTTCTCGGGCCGCTCACCGCCGTCCGCGTCGTCCGCGTCGCCGTTCTCCTCCGACTCACCGGACTCCTCCAGCACATCGGTGAACTCGACGCCGTCCAGCTCCGCCAGCCGGTCCGACGCATCCGTGGTACCGCCCTGGTCGGCCTCCAGCGCCCGGGCGAACCAGTCACGGGCCTCGCCCTCACGCCCGACCTCCAGCAGCGCATCGGCGTACGCGTACCGCAGCCGCGCGGTCCACGGGTGGACGGCGCTGGACGCCAGCTCGGGGCTCTGCAGCGTCACCACCGCGGCGTCCGCCTGACCCATGTCCCGCCGGGCACCCGCCGCGACCAGCCGCATCTCGACCTGCCCGGCCCGGTCCAGCTTCTGCACCTCGGGCTCGCCGGCCATCGCCAGCGCCTTCTCCGGCCGGCCCAGCCCACGCTCGCAGTCCGCCATCACCGGCCACAGCTCCACGCTGCCGGTCATCCGCCGCGCCGCCCGGAACTCCGCCAGCGCCTCGCTGTACTTGCCGACCGCGTACGCCGCGAAGCCCGCGGCCTCCCGCACCGCCGCGACCCGCGACGCCAGCCGCAGCGCCACCCGCGAGTACCCGTACGCCTTCTCCGGGTCCTCGTCCAGCAGCCGCGCGACCATCACCAGGTTCCTGGCGACGTCCCCGGCCAGCGTCTTCGGCAGGCTCATCAGCTCCTGCCGGACGTCCTTGTCGATACGGTCGTCGCGCCGGAAGCCCCCGCGGTCATCACGCCGGTCATCCCGCCGCGGCCCACGGTCATCACCGCGGTCGTCACGCACGGTCGTCGCGCCGGAAGCCCCCGCGGTCATCACGCCGGTCATCCCGCCGCGGCCCACGGTCATCACCGCGGTCGTCACGCCGGAACCCGCCCCGGTCACCACCGGACGGCCGGTCATCCCGACGGAACCCACCACGGTCACCCGACGGCCGATCGTCCCGACGGTACCCACCGCGGTCGCCCCCGGACGGACGGTCGTCACGCCGGAAACCACCACGGTCATCACGCCGGTCATCGCGCCGCGGTCCGCGGTCATCGTGCCGGAATCCGCCCCGGTCACCGGACGGCCGGTCATCACGACGGAAGGCCGGACGCTCCCCGCCCCGGTCATCCCGACGGAATCCGCCGCCCCGCTCATCGTCACGCCGCGGCCCACGCGGCCGGTCATCCCGCCGCTCGCCGCCACGGAACCCACCGCGGTCACCCGACGGACGGTCGTCCCGACGGAATCCGCCACGCTCGCCACCGCGGTCGTCGCGCCGGAAGCCCCCGCGGTCATCACGCCGGTCATCCCGCCGCGGCCCACGGTCATCACTGCGGTCGTCACGCCGGAACCCGCCCCGGTCACCACCGGACGGCCGGTCATCCCGACGGAACCCACCACGGTCGCCACCGCGGTTGTCGCCACGGCTGTCGCGACGCGGTCCTCGGTCGTCACGCCGGAAACCACCGCGCTCGCCTCCGTCACGCCGCTGAGGACGGCGCTCCGAACGATCGTCGGAAGAGTTGGGGGACATCGACGTGACTCCTGTCTTCGGTACTACTGCATTCATTCTCACGCACCGACCAGTTCGGCGCGCTTCGGCAAAGCAAAAAGGACCCTTGGTCCCAGCATGCACGCTGGGACCAAGGGTCCTGAAAGATTGTTCGGCGGCGTCCTACTCTCCCACAGGGTCCCCCCTGCAGTACCATCGGCGCTGAAAGGCTTAGCTTCCGGGTTCGGAATGTAACCGGGCGTTTCCCTAACGCTATGACCACCGAAACCCTATCGGGTTCGAGCGAACAAGCACACTCTTCAGTTAATTAAGTGAAACTTGGTTCAACCGACGCTGCGACTGTTCGCAACCCGGGAACCACACAGTGGACGCGAGCAACTGAGGACAAGCCCTCGGCCTATTAGTACCAGTCAACTCCACACCTTACGGCGCTTCCATATCTGGCCTATCAACCCAGT
>NZ_JOIX01000106.1 GCF_000720175.1 Streptomyces sp. NRRL S-337 | reverse complement strand
GGGTGGGTTCGGGGGTGGGGGGATGAGGCCACGCGCGCGATGACCACCGGAGCCGCCACCCCGCCGCCGCCCCGCCGCGCCGCCACCTCCACCCCAGATCCCACCCCCGCGATCCCCACCCCCGCCCCTCACCCGGGCCGCCCATGAGCCAGGCCAGAACCACCTGGTTCACCGTGCCGCCGAGTCGGCGGTGGTGCGAACGCCCGCGTGCTCAGGCAGACGGCGCTGATCCAGGGCCGGTGGTCGCCCCCGAGCGTGCGCTGGTGCATGGCATGTCTCCCGGCGGTCCGCTCACGCAAGTGGTGCCGGCCCCTTGGGGACCGGCACCACGGACTCTGCCTCTTGGACTGCACACCGACGCAAGCCGGCCAACGGACTCACCGACGCCGGATCCCCGACGCCGGCTCACCGACGCGAGCTCACCGACGCCGGATCCCCGACGCGAGCTCACCCAGGGCCTACCCCCCGGGCCTACCACCCGGACCCGCGCCGCTCGAACGGCCGCTCACGCCCCCGCGTTGAGGAACAACCCGCCGTCCACGACCAGCGTCTGGCCGGTGATCCACCCCGCCGCGTCGGACAGCAGGAAGGCCGCCGCCCCGCCGATGTCCTCGGGGACGCCGAGCCGCGCCATCGGGTAGGCGGCCGCCGCCTCCTCCTCGCGGTCCTCGTAGAGCGCGGCCGCGAACTTGGTCTTGATCACGGCCGGCGCGATGGAGTTGACCCGCACCAACGGCGCGAACTCATGCGCCAGTTGCTGCGTCAGGTTGATCATCGCGGCCTTGCTGATGCCGTACGCGCCGATGAACGGCGAGGCGCTGAGGCCGGCGATCGACGCGATGTTGACGATCGCGCCGCCGTTCTCCTTCTGCCACGCGTGCCAGGTGCGCTGCGCGAGGCCGAGCGCCGAGATGACGTTGGTCTCGAACACCTTGCGGGCGACACCGAGGTCGAGGTCGGCGATGGGCCCGAACACCGGGTTCGTACCGGCGTTGTTGACGAGGTAGTCGACCCGGCCGAAGGTCTCCATCGCGCGCTCGACGGCGACGGCCTGGTGGGCCTCGTCGTGCGCCTTCCCCGCGACGCCGAGCGCCCGTTCCGCGCCCAGCTTCTCGACGGCCTCCTTGAGGGCGTCCTCGTTGCGCCCGGTGATGACGACCCGGTCACCGCGGGCGACCAGCGCCTCCGCGATGCCGTAGCCGATCCCGCGGCTGGCGCCGGTCACCAGCGCCACCTTGCCGGAGGGCTCCGGGAGCCCGTTTGCCTGCTCGGTCATGTCCTGTACTCCTGTGGTCGGTGGGCGGTCAGTTGAGCGGGCCGCCGGCGACGTACAGGACCTGGCCGGAAACGAACCCCGCCGCTTCGCCGGTGAAGAAGGCGATCGCGTTGGCGATGTCCTCGGGCCGGCCGACGCGCTGGACCGGGATCTGGGTGGCGGCCGCGGCCTGGAAGTCCTCGAAGCCCATGCCCACGCGCTCGGCGGTGGCGGCGGTCATGTCGGTGACGATGAAGCCGGGGGCGACGGCGTTGGCGGTCACGCCGAACTTGCCGAGTTCGATGGCGAGGGTCTTGGTGAAGCCCTGCAGACCGGCCTTGGCGGCCGAGTAGTTGACCTGTCCGCGGTTGCCCAGCGCCGAACTGGAGGAGAGGTTCACGATCCGGCCGAACTTGGCGTCCACCATGTGCTTCTGGCAGGCGCGGGACATCAGGAACGCACCCCGGAGGTGCACGTTCATGACCGTGTCCCAGTCGCTCTCGCTCATCTTGAACAGCAGGTTGTCGCGCAGCACACCGGCGTTGTTGACGAGGACGGTCGGTGCGCCGAGCTCGGAGGCGACCCGGGTCACCGCCGCCTCGACCTGCTCGGCGTCCGAGACGTCACAGCCGATCGCGACGGCCTTGCCGCCGGCCGCGGTGATCTTCTCGACGGTGTCCTTGCAGGCCGCCTCGTCGAGGTCGAGGACGGCGACGGCGCGGCCCTCGGCGGCCAGGCGTACGGCGGTGGCCGCGCCGATACCGCGGGCCGCGCCCGTCACGATGGCGACGCGCTGCTCGGTGGTGGACATGCGGGTTCTCCTCACCTCGAAACCTCGACAAGCGGTCCGCCGCACCGATCCCATGGGTGAGCAACCGCTTAGTAGCCTGAGCAGGGCTGACGCTAGAAGCCCGGCCACCCGCTGTCAACGCCCCACCACCGCGCCGTTGCCGAGCTCACCTGCACCGCCCCGGCGGACGAGCTAAAACCGGACGGACGGACGAAAACGCATGAAAGGGGCGCCCGGCCCGGGAGGCGGGCCGGGCGCCCCTTCGGGGACGCATCCGGGTACGGGGGAATCCAGGTGGATACGGAATCCAGCTGGACGGCCGGGTGCAGGGGAGGGCCGGGTGTGTGCAGAATCCGGCTCAGCGGACCAGCAGGTCCAGCAGCCGCTCCGCCTCGGTGGTGGGATCGGCGGTCAGCCCGGTGTGCACCGGGCCGGGCTGGACGATGGTGCTGCGCGGGGCGATCAGCCAGCGGAACCGGCGCCCCGCGTCGTCCGCCGCGGCCTGTCCGGCCCGTTCACCGCCCGCGCAGATCCCTTCCACGGCGCCGAGCGCGGCGCGCACCCCCTCGACGTCGACCGTCGGGTCCAACGCCAGCAGCCGGGCCTCATCCAGATGGGTGCGGGCCTCGACGAAGCGCCGGGCGCGGCAGTACACCACCACACCGGCATTGATCATCTCGCCGCGCTCCACCCGGGGCACGACCTTCAGCAGGGCGTACTCGAAAACATCGCGTCCGTTGTGCAGACCGGTCACTTCACTGCCCTCCGAGGCAACTTTCCGGCCAGCCATGCCGGCGCCTGCGAGGGCTTGTCCTTGGTGGGCTCCCCGACGGTGATCCGATCGCTGATCGTACGGGCACGCGCCAGCAGCGTCGTCACGTACGCCTGGCGCAGCACGTCCGGGGAGTCGAATCCGGGCTCGTCGACGAGCCATTCGTCGGGCACGTCCGCCGTGATCTCGGTCAGCAGTTCCTCGGTGATCTGCGGGGCGAATTCCTCGGCCGCCGCCGCGAGGTCCGGACGGAACGTGGCGAGCACGTGGTCGGAGGCGTTGTACGGCCGGCTCGCTGCCTTTTCGGCGGTCGGCCAGTTGTGGTGCCAGATCATCGCGGCGCCGTGGTCGATCAGCCAGAGTTCGCCGTGCCAGACCAGCAGATTGGGATTGCGCCAGGACCGGTCGACATTGTTGATCAGCGCGTCGAACCAGACCACCCGGCCCGCCTCCCGCGCACTCACCTCGAACGCGAGCGGATCGAATCCCAGCGATCCGGGGAGGTAGTCCATGCCGAGATTGAGCCCGCCACTGGCCTTCAGCAGCTCCTGGACCTCCTGGTCGGGCTCGCTGAGGCCGATGACGGGGTCGAGCTGCATGCGGACCAGATCCGGCACCCGCAGTCCGAGCCGGCGGCCCAACTGCCCGCAGATCACCTCGGCGACGAGGGTTTTGCGTCCCTGTCCGGCGCCGGTGAACTTCATGATATAAGTTCCGAGATCGTCGGCCTCGACGATTCCCGGGAGCGATCCGCCCTCACGCAAAGGCGTGACATAGCGGGTCGCCATGACTTCGGTCAACATCCCCACAGGCTACGGCAGCGTTCCGCCACCCGTTATTCCTTTTCCGCCCGGTCCGGTACCGGTGCTCCGCGCTGCGCGGATTCCGACAGAAAGCCCCGGGGAAATCCCTCCGCGGAGCGCCCCGGCGGAATGCCCCGTGGAACGCCTTGGGGAATGCCTTGTGGAACGCCCCGTCGGCATCCCCGGGATGAGAGTGCAGCACACACACTGGAGGACAGCATCGTGAACCACCGTCCCATGGACGACAGCACCCCGGAACACGGCACCGCCGAACCCGCGCCCCTCACCGACCCCGCAGATTCCGTCAACTCCACTGCGTTTCCAGCCCAGTTCGCCCGCACCCGCCGCTTCTCCCTCGGGGTGCCCCGGCATTTCACCGTCTCCCCGGACGGCCGCCGGGTGCTCTTCGTCCGTACGGATTCGGGTACCGACCCCGTGGGCCGGCTGTGGCAGTACGAGGACGGTGCGGAACGGGTGCTGGCCGACCCGGCGCTCCTCGTGGGGGACGCGGCCGAAGCGCTCCCCGAGGAGGAGCGGCTGCGCCGGGAGCGCGCCCGTGAGAGGTCGGCCGGGGTGGTCTCCTACGCGGCCGACGACGCCGCGCGGCTGGTGGCGTTCGCGCTGTCCGGTGCGCTGTGGGCGGTGCGGACGGACGGGGGCGCGCCGTTCCCCGTCCCGGCGGCCGGTCCGGTGGTGGACCCCCGCCCTTCGCCCGACGGGCGGTCCATCGCCTATGTGAGCGGCCGCTCCCTCCACGTCGTCACCCTGGCCGGGGACGACCGGCAGCTGGCTCGCGCGGAGGGCCCCGAGGTCTCCTACGGGCTCGCCGAATACGTGGCGGCCGAATCCATGGGCCGGCTGCGCGGCTACTGGTGGGCCCCGGACAGTCGGCGCCTCCTGGTGGCGCGGGTCGACACCAGCCGGGTGGCGCGGCGTTACCTCGGCGATCCCGCGGATCCTGCCAGGCCGCCGCGGATGATCCGGTACCCGTCCGCCGGCACCGCCAACGCGGACGTCACGGTGCAGCTCGTCGCGCTGGACGGCGGGCGCGTGGAGGTCACCTGGGACCGCACGGCGTACGAGTACCTCACCGAGGCCGGCTGGGACGCGCACGGCCCGTTCCTTGCCGTGCAGAGCCGTGATCAGCGCACGGTCCGGCTGCTCGCGGTCGATCCGGTGACCGGGGCCACCGAGCTGCGGCACGAGCGGACCGATCCGGCCTGGGTGGAGCTCATACCGGGCACTCCGGCCCGTACCGCCTCGGGCGCACTGGTGGTCCCCGAGGACGACGGCGACACCCGCTATCTGGCCGTCGGTGGCCGACGGGTCACCCCGGAGGGGCTGCAACTCCGCGCCGTATTGGCGGTCGAGGGGGAACGGGTGCTCTTCACGGCGAGCGAGGACCCGCTGGAGACCCATGTGTGGAGCCATGAGCCCGGCATCGGCAACCGGCCGCTGAGCCGGGGGCCGGGCCGGTTCACGGCCACGGGGCGGGGAGGCACCGTAGTTGTCGAGGGGCAGACCCCGCACGGCAACGAGGTGAGCGTGCTGCGCGACGGCCGGCCCGCGGCGGGCATCACCTCGCTCGCCGAGACCCCGGCGGTCACCCCCCGGTCGGTCTTTCTCACCTTGGGAGAACGGGAGTTGCGCGCCGCCCTCCACCTGCCGTCGTGGCACCGGGAGGGCTCGGCCCGGCTGCCGGTGCTGCTCGACCCGTACGGCGGGCCGGGGCTCCAGGTGGTGGGACGGGGCCGGGGGTGGTTCACCTGTGTGTCGCAGTGGTTCGCCGAGCAGGGATTCGCCGTATTGGTGGCCGACGGGCGGGGCACGCCGGGCCGGGGGCCGGCCTGGGAGAAGGCGGTGCACGGCGACCAGCTCGGGCCGGTGCTGGAGGACCAGGTGGCCGCGGTACGGGAGGCCGCCGCGCGGTACCCGGACCTGGACCTGTCGCGGGTGGCGATCCGCGGCTGGTCGTTCGGCGGGTTCCTGGCGGCCGCCGCGGTGCTGCACCGCCCCGATGTGTTCCACGCGGCGGTGGCCGGCGCCCCGCCCACCGACCAGCGGCTGTACGACACCCACTGGAAGGAGCGGTTCCTGGGCCACCCGGAGGAGCGTCCGGACGCCTATGTGCGCTCCTCCCTGGCCGGGCACGGCCATCTGCTGACCCGTCCGCTGCTGCTCGTCCACGGGCTCGCGGACGACAACGTGGCGGCCGCGCACACCCTGCGCTTCTCGGCGGAGCTGCTCGCCGCGGGCCGGCCGCACAGCGTGCTGCCGCTGCCGGGGGCCACCCACATGCCGGCCGACGACAGGGTCAACGAGCAGCTGCTGCACTTCCAGCGGGACTTCCTGCGGGACGCGCTGTCGGCCGTCGGAGTGTGACCCGCCGACAAGAACGTCCCCGGATTTGAACGCGGCCGCCGAGGTCTCCGTATGGAGCTTGTGCAACGTCCATGGACCAGATCGCGCACCGAAGCACCACCAGGAACCGGAGGCAGACCATGGCACGACAGGCAGCAACGGGGCGGACGGAGACCGCGGGGACGGGGACGGGGACGGAGGAGACGGTTCCGGCACGGCCGTGCTGCGGAACGGCCCGGCGCACCGTGGTTGCGGCGGTCGGCGCGGCCGGCCTGACGGCGGCGCTCGCGGCCTGCGGCAACGATATGGCCGCTCCGGGCGGCGACGGCTCCAAGGCGGCGGACGGCAACGGCGCCACCGGGGCGGGCGGTTCGGAGGCCGGCGGTGGCGCCGGTCCGGCCGGCAAGGAGCTCGCCAAGGCGGCGGAGATCCCCCAGGGCGGCGGCAAGATCTTCAAGGCGGAGAAGGTCGTGGTCACCCAGCCGCAGAGCGGCGAGATCAAGGCGTTCTCCGCGGTCTGTCCGCATGCGGGATGCGTGGTCAATGAGGTCGCCGACGGCACCATCAACTGCCCGTGCCACGGCAGCAAGTTCGACATCACCGATGGCAGCGTGAAGCACGGCCCCGCCACCAAGGGCCTGGCTCCGGCCAAGGTGAACGTCAAGGGCGGTACGGTCACGCTCGCCTGAGGCACGTCAACGGCCGGCTGAAGGGCGCGCCGCCGCTCGTCCGACGTGTGTCGGCGGTCCGTCGGTCCGGCCCGTCAGCGGGCGCGGCGCGGTCTCCGCCAGCTGGTCAGCACGTCCTCCGTAGTGGTGACGGTGGCGACCAGGGCGAGCGTGTGGCGGATCATCGCCGGGGTGTAGTCGGCGGGCACCCCGGCGATGGCGTCCGCGGGCACCACCGCCGTATAGCCGAGGTTGACCGCGTCGAACACCGTATTGGGGATCGCCACGTTCGCCGACACCCCGGTGACGACCAGCGTCCGGCAGCCGAGGTTGCGCAGCAGCGCGTCCACCTCGGTGCCGGCGACCGGCGACAGGCCGTGCAGCCTGCGCACCACCAGGTCCTTCTCGCCGACCGGTACGGGATCGGCGATGCGCACCGCGGTGGACCCGGCGAGTTGCTGGACGGACAGCTTCTCCGCGGCTCTGAACAGGCGCGCGTTACGGCTGGCGCCGCGCCCGTCGGGACGGCGCTCGGCCACCGCGTGCATCACCTGGACGCCCGCGTCGTGCGCGGCCGCCACCATGCGGGCGATGTTCGCCAGCGCCCCTGACGTGCGGGCGGCGTCGGCGAGTTCGGGCAGCGCGCTCTCCGGGCCGACGACGCCCCGCTGGCACTCGACGGTGAGCAGCACCGTCGAGGCCGGGTCGAGTTGCTCGCCGAGCCGTACGGCATCCGAGGGCATGGCAGGTCCTCCCGGTTCCGGTGGTCCGTTCCTGACGGCGTACTCCCCTGGCGGGCGCCCTTCGCTGCCGGGGCTCTTCGAGGCGGGCGAGGGTATCGGGCATTGCATCCGCCAGGAAGAGCGCCGATGATTTCTGACGCCCAGTCAGCTCGTCCCGGGCGGGCAGGTCCCGTCAGGGCAGTCGCAGCGGAGGCGATGACGGATGACCGAAACACAGCGGCGCGGGCGCCGGATCATGATGACGCCCGGCGAACTCGACGCGTTCCTCGCGGAGCAGCGCACCTGCCGGGTCGCGACGGTCGGCGGGGACGGGGCGCCGCACGTGGGGGCGCTGTGGTTCGCCTGGGACGGTGCCGCGCTGTGGCTCTATTCGATCACCCGCAGCAGGCGGTGGACCCAGGTCCGCAAGGACCCGCGGATCGCGGTGGTGGTCGACGACGGACACGCGTACGGCGAACTGCGCGGCGTGGAGCTGTCGGGCCGCGCGGAATGCGTCGGGGAGGCCCCGCGAACCGGTGAGCGCTGTGCCGAACTGGACGCTCCGGAGCGCCTGTTCGCCGGGAAGTACTTCGGGATGACCACGATGCCCCACGACGGCCGGCACGCCTGGCTGCGGCTGACGCCGGATTCCGTGGCGTCGTGGGACTTCCACAAGATCCCGGGCTGAGCGCCGGCCACGGCGAGGCGGCAGGGGCGGAGTCACCGACGGTGATCGCCGGACCCCATCGCGTTGTCAGTGGCGTCTGCGAGAGTGGTCTCGTCAGCCCGTACCGCGCCCGCGCAGGGTGCGAAGGCGGGACGGCCCGGTCGGGCGCGGCCGGGTGCCGACGAGACGAAGGAGATCCGGTGAACGTGCTCTTCCCCGCACTGCGCGAGGGTTCGCCCGCCCCCGCGCTGCGCTTCGGCGACCGCGCGCTGAGCCATCGACAGCTGGCGTCGGTGGCGGGCGCGCTGGCCGAGCGGATCGCCGGTGAGACCCGCATCGCGGTCTGGGCGACGCCGACGCTCGAAACCTCCGTGGGGGTGGTGGCCGCGCTGCTCGCCGGCGTGGCGGCCGTACCGGTGAATCCGAAGATCGGTGAGAGCGAGCTGGCGCACATCGTCGGCGACAGCACCCCCTCGCTGGTGCTGGCCGGGGCGGACGACGAGCTGCCGGGCCCGCTCGCCGCCCTGCCCCGCATCGACGTCGAGGCCACCGAGCCACCCGAGGAGCCCGGGCCCGCGCTGCCGCAGGAACCGGCCGACGAGACACCGGCGCTGATCGTCTACACCTCCGGGACGACCGGCCCGCCCAAGGGCGTGGTGCTCCCCCGCCGTGCCCTCACCCACACCCTCGACGCCCTCCAGGACGCCTGGCAGTGGACCGCCGACGACGTCCTGGTGCACGCCCTGCCGCTGTTCCACGTGCACGGCCTGATCCTCGGCGTCCTCGGACCTCTGCGCCGCGGCGGCAGCGTCCACCACCTGGGGCGTTTCAGTACGGAGGCGGTCGCCCGGGAGCTGTCCGGGGAGGGCACGATGCTCTTCGGCGTCCCGACGATGTACCACCGCCTGGCCGTGGAGGCGGGCCGGGATCCGGCCCTGGCGAAGGCGCTGTCGCGGGCCCGGCTGCTGGTCTCGGGGTCGGCGGCGCTGCCGCTGACCGATCACGAGCGGATCGCGGCGGCCTCCGGACGGCGGGTGATCGAGCGGTACGGCATGACCGAAACGCTGATGAACACCAGCGTGCGGGCCGACGGCCCGGAGGCCACGGGCACGGTCGGGGTGCCGCTGCCGGGGGTGTACGTCCGGCTGGTCGACGACGCCGGCCAGGCCATCGAGGGCGGGGACGGCGAGACGGTCGGGGAGATCCAGGTCCGCGGCCCGAACCTCTTCGTCGAGTACCTCAACCGCCCCGACGCCACCGCGGCCGCCTTCGACGGCGGCTGGTTCCGTACCGGCGACATGGCGGTCCGGGACGCCGCCGGCAACTACCGCATCGTCGGCCGCCGGGCCACCGATCTGATCAAGAGCGGTGGCTACAAAATCGGCGCGGGCGAGATCGAGAACGCGCTGCTGGCGCACCCCGGCGTCGCCGAGGCGGCCGTCACCGGTGTCCCCGACGAGGACCTCGGTGAGCGGATCGTCGCCTGGGTCGTGGCCGAGCGCGGCCCGGAGGCCGGCCCGCCGCCGTCCGCCGAGGAGCTCGCCGACCATGTCGCCCGTCAGCTCGCGCCGCACAAACGGCCGCGCACCGTGCACTTCCTGGACGCGCTGCCGCGCAACGACATGGGCAAGATCCTGAAGCGAGAGCTCCATGCATGACGGCGGGGGCGGTAGGGGCGACCCGATCGGCGCGGGTGCGGGCGCGGCAGGAGCGGGTACGGGCGGCGGCGTGCCGAAGCCGTGTGCGCGCCTGACGGCTCGTCAGGCGCTGGCGGCGGTCGCGGACACGTACACCGAGTTGCCGGTGCCGCCGGCCACTGCCTCGCCGGGCCCGGACGGGCCGCTCGGCTGGCCCGGTTACGACGCCGCCCGGGCCCGCGCACGTACGGCGACCGGCGAGGACGAATCGGTGGTCACGGCCGTGGCCGACCTCGCCGGGGCCCAAGCGGTCGTGCTCTCCTTCGAGTTCCGCTATCTCGGCGGCTCGCTGGGCGAGCGCACCGGCGACCGTCTGGAGGCGGCGTACGCCGAGGCCCGGAAGCGGCGGCTGCCGGTCGTCTCGCTGATCGCGACCGGCGGCAGCCGGATGCAGGAGGGCATGCGCGCGCTGAGCCAACTGCAGCGGGTGGCCCGGCAGTCGGCGCTGCACCAGGCCGCCGGACTGGCGCAGCTCGCCGTGGTCCGCGATCCGACCACCGGCGGCGGCTGGGCCACGCTCGGGGCGGCCGCCGATGTGATCCTCGCGCTGCCCGGGGCGCAGATCGGGTTCGCCGGCTCGCGGGTGCGCCCTCCGGACGCCGACCCGTCCGCGTACTCCGCCGAGGGGCAGTTCGCCGCCGGGCAGGTCGACGCGGTCGTGCCGCCCGACCGGTTGCGGGGCGCGCTGCGGCGGTGGCTGCGGCTGCTCGCTCCCGCGGGCCGCCCGGCCGGCGCCGATGCCACGCCCGCACCCCCGCCGGCCGCGCTCGGCGCTTCGGGGCTGCCGGAGACCGGCTGGGATGCGGTGGTGCGCGCCCGTGCGGCCGGGCGGCCGCGCGCCGAGGCGTACCTGCGGGCGTATTTCGACGACCGGGAGGAGCTCAGCGGCGACCGCTGTGGCGGCACCGACCCCGGTATACGGTGCGGCTTCGGCCGTCGTGAGGGCCGGACGATCGCCTTCGTGGCCCAGTGCGGCACGGCCACCCGCCCGGCCGGCTTCCGCACCGCGGCCCGGCTGGTCCGGCTCGCCGACCGGCTCGGCATACCCGTGCTCACACTGGTGGACACCCCCGGCGCCGCGAACGACGCGGTGGCCGAGCGGGCCGGTGCCGGAGCGGCGATCGCCGACGCCTTCGCGGCGCTGGCCACCACCGAGGTGCCGGTGACGTCCCTGCTGATCGGCGAGGGCGGTTCGGGCGGCGCGCTCGCCCTCGCCGCCCCGGGCCGGCTCTGGGCCACGCCGGACAGCTACTTCTCGGTGATCGCCCCGGAACTGGCCGCCGCCATCCTCAAACGCGACGAAGGGCAGGTGCACGACACCGCCGAACAACTCCGCATCCGTCCCCAGGACTTGCTGGAGCTGGGCATCATCCGCGGAATCGTGCCGCCGGCCGGATACGGGGCGACGGACCGGGAGGGGGTAACGGACCGGGAGGGGGTAACGGACCGGGAGGGGACGACGGACCGGGAGGGGACGACGGACCGGGACGGCTGAGGCCGTTGAAAGCCCCGTGCAGCGCCGAAAGCCCCGTTCAGCCGGCCTCGACCTGCTCCGCGGCCGTCCGCAGCGCGCCCACCGCGGCGCGGATCGAGGGCCTGCGGTCCGCGTCCGCGCGCCAGATGGCGTACACATGGCGGCGCATCGTGTGGCGTACGGGCACCACGCTCACCCCGTCGGGCACCGGTCCGCGGCCCAGGCGGGGCGCCACCGCGACGCCGAGTCCGGCCGCGATCAGAGCGAGCTGAGTGCCGTGCTCCTCCGCCATATGGGCGATGCGTGGTTCGATGCCCTTGCTGCGCAGCGTGAACATCAGCCATTCGTTGCAGAACTCCCCCTGCGGCCAGGAGATCCACTCGTCCTCCGCGAACTCCTCCAGTTCCACGGAGCTGCGCCGGGCCAGCGGATGCGTGGCCGGCATCGCCACATCGGCCGGGTCGTCCAGCAGCGGCGACTTCGCCAGCCCGTCGGGGAGGGACAGCGGGCGGTTGTACCAGTCCAGGACCACGGCCAGATCGATGTCGCCGCGCACCACCCCGCGCACCGACTCGTCCGGCTCCATCTCGGTCAGACGCGCGCGCAGCTGAGGATGCTCGGCGCGCATCCCGGCGAGCGCGGCCGGGAAGAGCCCGCGCGCCGCGGTGGGGAAGGCACCCATCCGCAGCTCGCCGACCGCCTGGCCGCGGTGCGCCTCCAGCTCGGCCTGGGCGAGTTCGACCTGGGAGAGGATGCGCACCGCGTGGTCGGCGAGCAGCCGTCCGGCGTCGGTCAGCCGCACCCCGCGCCCGTTCTTCGCCAGCAGCTGCTGCCCGGTTTCCCGTTCCAGCTTGGCGATCTGCTGGGAGACGGCCGAGGTGGTCACATGCAGCCCGTCCGCGGCCGCGCTGACCGATCCGTGGCGGGCGACCGCGCTCAGCGTCCGTAGGCGATCCAGGTTCAACATATAAGCAATGCTACGCGATACCTGCCACAAAAACTCGCTTGTGCTACTAAGTTGCATCCGCCATCTTGAGTGTCATGACCAGCGCCACCAGCACTTCCGTCGCCTCCGTCAGCCCCGACACGGCCACGGACACCACCACCTCCACGCCCCAGCGGCCCGTCGCCGTGACCCGGCCGCGCGCCCGCGGCTGGCAGGTCCGGTTCGCGATCCTCTCGCTCATCTGGGGCTTCAGCTTCCTCTTCATCAAGGTGGGCACCCAGGCCTTCGCGCCCTTGCAGGTCACGCTCGGCCGGGTGACGTTCGGCGCGCTGGTTCTGCTGACCATCCTCATGATCAAGCGCGAGCGACTGCCGCGCTCCGCCCGCACCTGGGGGCATCTCGCGGTCGCCGCGTTCTTTCTCAACGTGCTGCCGTTCTCCCTCTTCGCCTACTCCGAGCTGACCATCCCCTCCACCCTGGCCGGCATCTGCAACGCCACCTCGCCGCTGTGGGGCATGGCGCTGTCGGTCGTGGCGCTCTCCGAGGACCGCCCGACCCGGCGGCGGGTCGCCGGTCTCGGCATCGGCTTCCTGGGCGTGCTGACCGTGCTCGGCGCCTGGCAGGGTTTCGCCGGTACGGATCTGACCGGCACCGCGATGGCGCTCGGTGCCTCGCTCTGCTACCCCATCGGCTGGATCTACGTCCGCCGCACCCTGGCCGGCGCCTCGCACTCCCACCTGTCGATGTCCAGCACCCAGTTGCTGCTGGCCACCGCCCAACTCGCCGTCGTCACCCCGCTGTTCACCACCGCACCGACCGGTTACCCGATCCTCCCGCTGCTCGCGGTCTTCGCACTCGGCGCGCTGGGCACCGGCTTCGCCTTCCTCCTCCAGTACGGCCTGGTCGCCGAGATCGGCCCCACCACGGCACAGATGGTCACCTACTTCGTCCCCGTGATCGCCACCGCCGCCGGGGTCGCCCTCTTGAACGAGCGGCTCAGCTGGAACACCCCGGTCGGCGCCCTGATCGTGCTGGCCGGCGCGGCCCTCACCCAGGGCAAGCCCCGCACGCCGACGACCCGCCGCTCCACCCCCACCGACTGAACCGCCGGCCCGTTGCCCCTCTCCGGAGGTCAACGGGCCGACGCCCTACGACAATTCGCGCGCCATACCCAGCTGAGGGATGAAGGAATACACCCCTGGGCCTCTGCGCCCCTGGGCGGGAGCGCGAAGCGAGGCGTCGCGGGCGGGCGGGAACGGGGCGTCTGGTGTGCCCCCCGTGCTCAAGCGGCCCGCGGAACGGCCACCGGAGGAGGGAGGGCGCGAGGACGCAGGATCCCCGTCGTCCTCCAGGGGGAAGCGGATCCCTGTCGGCCTCCCGGGGGGGAGAGAGCACCGCCCACTCCGGCCGCGCACTCCCGCCAGGCTCGCCGTGGACCGCCTACAGCGGTGGCTGGTAGGGACGCCGGAACCGCAGCTTCGGACACGGCAGCACCGCCGGCCTGTCCGCGCCTGCCGATTCCTGGGCGCCCGGGGCCCTGCACCGTTCAGGTCACCGGCTGACGGCGGGCCTGCCCTGTACCGCAGTCGGCCGCCCGGGCGCAGAACGGGGCGTCCGCCAACTATGGTTCGCTACGGCCGTGTGCCGGTCCGTCGGCCTCCACACCGAGCGGCTCCTCTCCCGTAGCGCACCCCCTACTCGTATCGCCACTCATATCGCCACTCGTCTCGTCACTCGTCTCGTCACTCGTACCGTCGTGGCTCACCCGCCCCCGTGGCCGCGGCGACCGCGTCGGCGATCGGCTCGATGTCGCCGCGGGACAGCTGGGAGACGGTGATGCGGATTCCCGGTGGGGAGTGCAGCCGGAAGCGCGCACCGGGGGCGACCGCCCAGCCGGAATGCAGTAGCCGGGCCACCGCTCCGGTCTCGTCCGGGACCGGCACCCAGACGTTCATCCCGCTGCGTCCTCGCGCCGGCACCCCGCGCTCGGCCAGCGCCCGTATCAGCGGGTCCCGGCGCCGGCCGTACGCGCCGGCCACGGCCGTCGGGTCGACCGCGGACGTCTGCCACAACTGCACGACCGTGTCCTGGAGCAGATGGCTGACCCAGCCGGGGCCCAGCGCCTGCCGTCCGCGCACGCGGTCGACGGTCACCGCGTCGCCGGTGAGCACCGCCAGGCGCAGATCCGGTCCGTAGGCCTTGGCCGTCGAACGGACCAGCGCCCAGTGGTCGGTGACACCGGAGAGCGGATGGAGCGGGAGATCGACGATGCCGTGGCCGTGGTCGTCCTCGATGAGGAGGACGCCGGGGTGGTCGGCGAGGAGCGCGCGGAGCTCAGCGGCGCGGGCGGCCGTCACGGCGGCGCCGGTGGGGTTCTGCGCCCGGTCCGTGATGACGACCGCACGGGCACCGTCCTCCAGCGCCTGCGCCAGCCGGGCGGGCAGCGGCCCTTCGTCGTCCACGCCCACCGGCACGGGCCGCAGTCCGAGCGCCGGGACGAGATCCAGCAGGCTGCCCCACCCGGGATCTTCCACGGCCACGTGGTCGCCGGGCCTCAGATGGGTGGCGAGCACCCGCTCTATGGCATCGAGTGAGCCACTGGTGACGGTGATCGGGCCCTCCGCCACGCCGTCGTCGGCGAAGGCCGAACGGGCCAGGGCGGCCAGCTCCTCGTCGACGGCCGGGGTGCCGTAGAGCACCGGCCGCCGGGAACTGCGCGCCGCGGCGGCGGCCAGCGCCCGTTCGAGCGGGGGCAGCAGGGACGGGTCGGGGTTGCCGTCGGAGGTGTCGCGAACCCCCGGGGGCACCTCCACCCGCAACGCCTCGCGGGGCGTACTCGCGGGACGCGGGCGTACCCGGCTGCCGCGGCGACCCGCGGTTTCGATCACTCCCCGGTCGCGGAGCGTGCGGTACGCGGCCGCGACCGTATTCGGATTGACCTCTAGATAGACGGCCAACTCCCTGAGCGGGGGCAGGACTTCGCCTGGTTGGAGCTCGCCTGCACCGATGGCTCGCTCGACGCTGGCGGCAATGTCCGATGCGCGCCGCCCTTCGATCCGATACTCTCCTAGCACAAACTCGATTATGCACTAGTGCAATGGAGCTGGCAATGGCCTCTGCCGAGTCGTACGCGCCGAGCGACCTCACGACCCCGACCCGCGCCCGCGAGCGCGCCGCCTATGACCACGAGACGGTGCACGCCATCCTCGACGAGGGCTACGTCTGCCACCTGGGCTTCGTCCGCGACGGTTCGCCGGTCGTCCTGCCGACGCTCTACGGCCGGGTCGGCGACCGCCTCTACCTGCACGGTTCGACCGGCTCCCGGCCCCTGCGGATGGCCGGCGGGTCCACGGACCCGGGCCTTGAGGTCTGCGTCACGGTCACCCATGTCGACGGCCTGGTGCTGGCCAGGTCCGCCTTCCACCACTCCATCAACTACCGCTCGGTCGTGGTGCACGGCACCGCGTACCAGGTGACCGACGCGGAGGAGAAGACGACCGCCCTGGACGCGCTGGTCGATCACGTCCTGCCCGGACGCGCCGCGGACTCCCGCCCCGGCAACGCCAAGGAGCTGGCCGCCACCGCCGTGATCCGCCTTGACCTGCGCGACGTCTCCGCCAAGGTCCGTACCGGCGGTCCCAACGACGAGCCGGAGGACCTCGCGCTGCCGTATTGGAGCGGGGTCCTTCCCGTGGCACCGGTGTACGGCGCCCCCATACCGTCCGACGACCTCGCGCCCGGCATCCCGGAGCCGGCGTACCTCACTGCCCGCTGAGGAGCATCCGTGCTGATACACCCCTGGGACGCCCCCACCGACGACGCCGAGTGGCAACGCTGGCTCGCCGCACACGACTTCGGCCAGCTGGCCGCCAACGGACGGCCCGGTGAACCGCCGCTGGTACAGCCCCTGCACTTCGCCTACGACCCGGACCGCGGCGAGGCGGTGACGCATCTGGCCCGCCCGAATCCTCTCTGGGAGGCGCTGTCGGACCATCCGCAGGTACTGCTGAGCGTGGTGGACGACTACACCTTCATTCCCGGCCCCTGGCAGGCCGAGGAGGGCAAACCGCCCGAGCACGGCGTCCCCACGAGCTTCTACGCCGCGGTCCAGCTGAGCTGCACGGCCCATGTCGTGGACGATCCGGAGGCGAAGGCGGCGCTGCTGCAACGGCAGATGGGTCACTTCCAGCCCGAGGGCGGCTCGGCCCCGGTCACCGCCGGTGAGGCACCGTACGGGCGGCTGCTCTCCGGCATCCGCGGTCTGCGCCTCGAAGTGCACGAGATCCGCGCCAAGTTCAAATACGGAGGGAAGCGGAGCGAGACGGTCCAGCACCGCATATCGGGACGCCTCGCCGAACGGAACGGCCCCGGCGACGCGGCCGCCCGCGCCCACCAGCAGCGACGCCTGGCGGCGGCCGGTGCGGTACCGAGGACGCCGGAACCCTGACCCGGATGGCCTGTAGAGGGATGGGGCCCGGCCGATGCCTCCGGCCGGGCCCCTCCTCGGCGTACGCAGCGGCGCCGTCGCCTCCGCCGTGGCCGTCGCCTCAGCCGGGCAGCCGGTGCAGTGGCCGACGGGGTCGCCACGGCGCTGCGCGGCTCCGTCACGGCCGGCGCGGCAACCGCCGTCAGCTGCACGCCCGTCCCGAACGCGGTCGGCGGGCTGAGCCGCTCACCGCGGAAGACCACCGCGATGGCGGCCGCCGACACCGGCTCGATCAGCGAAATCACCGAGGCAGTCGTCGCGCTTACGGCGGCCCGCCCCGCGAAGTTCAGCACGTAGCCGAGCGCGGTCGGCACCGCGGCCAGGTAACCCGTTAGCCAGAGGCTGCACACCAAGTCGTGCGCCTGGGGCCAGAGGCCCCCCGCCACCGCGAGCGGCAGCCGACAGACCGCACCCGGCCACGAAGGCGCCATTCGTCGAGGCGTACGGATCGCCGTCGCCGCTCATCGAGGCCTACGGATCGCTGTCGCCGCCCCTGCCCAGGCCTCCGGGTGCCAGCGTCATCGCGGCACAGCCGGCCGCGGACAGCAGGACGTAGGCGACACCGGCGGGACGGACGGTCGCGCCGCCTCCGTCGAGGACCGGGGCCGTCGGCCCGGCCAGCGCCCCGACGGCCGGCGCGCCGCCCGCGCCGAGCCGCTCCCCCACCGTCACGCGCGCCCCGATGCGAGGAGAACCGGTCCCGCCCCATGGTGACGACAGTGCCGACGGCCGGCCCGCTCGTCTGCACGGTGGCGAAGTAGGCGGTCTGGAAGACGGCCAGTGCCACGCCCGTCACGAGCGTGCGCAGTACGCCGCGGCGTACCGGCTCGTACGGGGCCGGAGCGGCGGGGGCCATCAAGCAGCGGGGCCGTCGAGCGGCGGCGCAGCAGCGTGCGCGGGGCGAGCAGCAGGACCACGCCGCCGAAGGTGCGCCAGAAGGTGAGGGCGATCGGCCCCAGTCCGCCGCCCGCCCCGGTGGAGGAGGGCGGCGGCCGCACCGTCGATGCGCCAGGCGGTGGCGGCGAACACCGCGTACAGCAGCCCCGTCCCACGGGACAGGGCGGGGGAGGAGGCCTGCGGGGGTGATGCTCCGAGAAGGTCCAGGTCGGCGTGGTGCGCCGAGGAAGGAATGCACCTCCCGTATGCAGGCAGCGGCGGGCAGCTCGGCAGTGGACCCGAGCCGGGACGTGCCCGGAGGCCGCCGTCCGACTTACGCGGCGGGCGGGGAGAACACAGTGACCTGCATGATCGATGCTCTAGGCGGCGGGCGATCCTGGCGGCAGGCCGTCCGCGGAACCCGCCGGCGCTCCTGCCCCGGCCGCGGCCACGCCACCGCCGTACGAGGTGGCATCGCCGTGGGCTTCCGGGGTCTCTCCCGCCGCCGCGGTCTCCCCCGGGCCGGTGGCCTCCCCCGAGCCCGCTCCTGCCACGACCAACGACTCGGTCGACTGCGGCTTGGCCAACTGCGCGATGAAGGCGCCGATTAGGACGACCACCCCACCCAGGATCTGCGGAGCGGAGAGGTGTTCACCGAGCAGCACCCAGGCCAGTACGGTCGCGATGACCGCCTCCAGACAGGCGACGACCCCGGCCACCTGGGGCGAGAGCCGGCGGATCGACACCACTCCGGTCAGATAGGCCGCCACCGTTGCGACCAGCACGATCCAGGCGAGCAGCAAGGCGGCGGGCACCTGGGTGCCGTTCATGTCCGCACCGCCGCCGAGGACCGTCCAGTCGAGTTCCCAGGGGCGCGCGATCACGGTGAGGATGACGGCGCCGATCAGCAGGCCGTAGGCGATCACCCCGAGCGGGTCCGCCGTGTCCTCGCCGTCGCTGCCGTGGTCGGAGAGCACGAAGTAGCCCACCTGGCAGCAGGCCGCCCCCAGCGCGAGCGCCAGGCCGAGCGCGTCGAAGCTCAGCCCGGACCAGATTTCGACGACACAGGCGAGACCGCCGACGGCGAGCACCACACCGAGCGCCGCGGCACGGGTGACCGGCCGCTTCTGCACGAAACGGACCCAGCCGAGGACGAGCGCCGGCGCCAGGTATTCGACCAGCAGGGCCACGCCCACGGGGATGCGGGAGAGCGCGGCGAAGTAACACGCCTGCACACCGGCGACGGCGAGCAGCCCGAAGCCCACGAGCAGGGCGGGCCGGCGGCGCGGCAGATCACGGTGGCGCCAAGCCACCGGCAGCATGACCAGCGCCGCGCCGGCGACCCGGAGCCAGGTGACGTGCAGCGGTTCGAGACCGGCCGTGATCAGGGGTTTGGCGGCCACGCCCGAGCCGCCGAAGGCGAGCGCCGACAGCAGGGCGATACCGACGCCGGCACCACGTCCCCGCTGCGCACCGCCCCGGCTCCCGTCGAGCGCGGACGATCGCTGGTCCGGCCAGGATCCTGCCGTTCCCTGGCCCGGGCCGGCCGCTCGACCTGCCGGGCTCCCTGATGACGCGTGCATCGGGTCATCATGACAGCCGCCGTCAGCAGCGCAACCCCCGAGACCCCTGTCAGTCCTGGCCGGGGCGGTCCCCGTCCAGACGGGCGGCGAGCCGGGCGGTGTCGACGGAGGCCCGGCGCAATACCTCAACGGCTCGCGATTCGGGATCGTCGACGAGAGCGGCGAGCAGATCGAGGCAGCCGGCGCGGGTGTCGTAGCGAGCGTGCGCACGGTCGAGGGCGCCGTCCATGGCGGCGGCTGCGGCCGGTGACCATCCGGGGACACCGGCTTCGGTGACCACCGGAACGGCGCCCGAGTCCTCGACCGTGCCGAGCCACTGGAGTCCGTAGCCGATGCTGCGCTGGACGAGATAGCCGAGCAGCCGGGCCACCTGCGGTCCGCCGTCGAAGGCCGCGCGTACGGCGGGGTCCGACTCCAGGAGACCGTGCAGCAGATGCGCGGTGTCGACCTGCCGGTCACCATCCCGGGTGGCCCGTCTGCGGGCCGCGGAGACCACCGATGCGAGCTCGACGGTGAGCCTGCTGTCGAGGTCCTCCCGGACGGAGTCGTCGGCTCCGCTATACGCAGTACGGTTTTGCACAACCCCACCCCACCACCCCCTGAACGCCCGGGCATCCCCGCCGGGAAGCATTTGCGCATCCCACGCTGGTTGGGGATACCGCCCCGGTGTCTCCTCCTCAGGGAGGAGATAAGGCGGAGAGAATATGCAGGTTTCGTGGAGGTCGGACATCCCGGACCAGCGCCTCCCCCTCCCGCGAACATCCCCTGACGGCAGTACGGCCTGTCACCCAGTACGGTCTGCGGCCCAGCATGGTCGACCATCCCGCCAAACTGACGACCCATCAGAATTAAGCGTCGTCGGTATTGAACCTTCCTCCCCTCCCGGCTACGTTCCGCGGCACCAGCCAGGACCGCCACCGGAGGGGTGATCGCATGGCCGAAGTCACCGCACAGGCCCGCATCAAGGCACCGACCGAGACGGTCTGGAACCGGCTCACCGACTTCGATGCGTACGGGCAGTGGAACGCCACCCACACGTCCTTCCCGAAGGGCGGCCCGGAAACGCTGGAGGTGGGCGCGGCCTACGAGGAGAACATGAAGCTGATCGGCTTCCCCGCCGAGGTCACCTGGACCGTACGAGCACTGGAGCCGGGCCGGTTGCTCGACATTGCGGGCAAGGGCCCCATGGGCGTGAACCTCGAGATGCGTTACGCCCTGACACCGGACGGCGAGGCGACCACCGTTCAGATCGACGGGTCGTTCACAGGTGCCGCGGTCTCCCTGATGGCAGGCAAACTCAAGGACTCGGCGAGCGCCGCACTGAACGAGTCCCTACGCAAGCTCGCCGACCTGCTCGCCTGAGCCCCGGCACCGGGCGCCCGCCCCCCGGCGCCCGGCACTCGAACCGACGCCCCCCTCAACGCGCCCCCGACGCCGGCCCCCTCCTACGGGGAGCCCTGCGGCATCAGTCCTCTTCGGCGAGGATCAGATACAGCTCCTTGCGGGCCTTGTTGACCACCGCCATGGCCTTCTCCCGCTGCTCCGGGCTGCCAGTGGCCCACACCTGCCGGAATGCCTCGACCAGGCCGCCGCCCGCCTTGCGTATCTCATTCATCGCCTCCCAGTCGACACCGCGGCCGGCGTCCTCCCAGGGGGCGTCCGAGCCGCTGTCGGCCTCGGCGCGTCCGGCCTCGGTCAGCGAGAACAGCTTCTTGCCACCCTCACTGGCACTGGCGATCAGCCCCTCGTCCTCGAGGAGTTGCAGGGTCGGATAGACAGAGCCGGGACTGGGCTTCCACGCCCCGCCGCTGCGCTCGGCGATCTCCTGGATCATTTCGTAGCCGTGCATCGGGCGATCCTTGAGCAGCGCCAGTATCGACGCGCGCACATCCCCGCGCCGGGCCCGGCCGCGCGGGCCGCCACGGCCCCGGCCGCCCCCGAAGGGCGGACCTCCGAACGGCGGGCCGAAGGGACCGAAGGCGGAGCGTCGCCGCTCCCAGCCACCCCCGAAGTCCCCCCGACCGCCGCGGGGCCCGGCCCCGTAGCGCTCGTGCCGGTGATCGTGTCCGTGATCGTGTCCTTGGGAACGCATGGCGACGTCCTCCATTTCTTTCGTTGATCGGTCGCGATGCTTCAACGATATATCGGGACTGTTCGGCGAAGCAAGACCCGAGCTACATCCGATTCGACGAGAGCAGCGCCCGGGCACGTCAGCGCATCCGCCGCTTCCCCGCCGCCCTGCCTCCACGTCGGCCCGCCCGCCCGATGGGCGGGGACCGGTCCGTGTCCACCAGTCCGCTCGGCTCACCGACACCCCATCCCGGTCCAATTTCCCGGGATTGGCCTTGGCCTGCAGCTGGGTGGCCCCTCTACGCTCGCGCTCATGAGGATTCGCATCGTCGACGCCTTCAGTGAGCGTCCGTTCGCCGGCAACCCCGCGGGAGTCCTGCTCCTCGACTCCGACGCCTTTCCCGAAACGGACTGGCTGCAGCAGGTCGCAAGGGAGGTCAACCTCTCCGAAACCGCCTTCGCGCACCCGCTGCCGGAGGGCGGTGACGCCGACTGGGCATTGCGCTGGCTCACCCCGGCCGCTGAGGTGAACATGTGCGGGCACGCCACTTTGGCCACCGCGCATGTTCTGCACAGCACCGGGACCGCCACCGGTACGGTCCGCTTCCGTACCCGCAGCGGGGTGCTGACCACGACGGCCGGCGACGACGGTGCGATCACCATGGACTTCCCTGCCGCGCCGCTCAGCCCGGTCGAGGTGCCGCCCGTGGTCGCGGACGCGCTGGGCGTCGACATCCTCTCGGCCCACGACACGGGCCCGAACGTCGGAGATCTGCTGGTCGAGCTGGCCGACGAGACGTCCGTGCGGGCCTTGGCCCCGGACCTCAAGGCACTGGCCGGGCACGGCGGCCGCGGGGTGATCGCCACCGCACGCGCCGAAGACCCGTCCGGCGGTTACGACTTCTTCTCGCGATGCTTCTTCCCTGCGGTCGGCATCGACGAGGACCCGGTAACGGGCAGCGCGCACACCGCTCTCGCCCCGTTCTGGTCGGCACGGCTGGGCCGCGACTCACTGGTCGGTCTGCAGGGTGCGGCGCGTACCGGCTACGTACGCACCGAACTGCGCGGCGACCGTACGCTGCTGACCGGTTCCGCGGTCACGGTGATCGACGGCGAACTACTGACCAAGGCCTGACCGGCCGTCTTTGCGCGGAGCGCCCCGGCCGGGTGGCAGGGGCGCGACGACGTCAGAGCGGGAGCCGGCCCGACCGTCCGTCGGGCACGGGTCCGGGAGGTTCCGGGAGCGGTCCCTGCGGCCGGCACGGGGCCGTCAGGACCCCGCCGCGCCCCGACCCGATCATCGGCTCCCCACACCCCCACAGACGCCGTCCGGGCCCTCCCACGCCGTCCGGGCCCTCCCACGTCGTCCGGGCGCTCCCACGTCGTCCGAGCCCTCCCAGGCCGCCACCCCTCCGCAGTCCCGCGGCCGCGCCACGCCGCGCCGGGCGTCCGCTCTGAGGCTTCCTCCCGGGCACGCGCGAAACCTCACGACTCCCCCCACCCCCGAACCCACCCCCCGGACCCACCCCCCGCACC
>NZ_JOIX01000105.1 GCF_000720175.1 Streptomyces sp. NRRL S-337 | reverse complement strand
CGCCCCCTCCCCCTCTCCCCCTTCGGGGGAGGGGGCGGGGGGTGGGTTCGGGGGTGGGGGGAGCGGACGGCCGTTCGCGGCGCCACAACAGAGGGCGGTCGCGGCGGCAGTGGGCCACGTACCCCGGCAGTGGGCCACGTCCACGTACCCCGGCAGTGGGCTGGGTGGCGCGGCACTGGCCGGGCGTGGCGGCCATGAGGCGGCGTGTAGGGGCCGGCTGCGGAGCGAGCGCGCGTCGTGCGCGCCTCCCGGTGGAGCAGATGGCGTGCTCCGGTGGGCGGCTCACCCGTACGTACCGTCGACCCGCGCGGGCGGATTGTCATCCGTGTGGGTGATCTCAAGGGCGCTGGGGTGAGACTTCCCACCGGAACGGCGGGCGGACGATGCCGAATTGACGCCGCCGGACTGGCATCCTGGGCCCGGTGCGCGGTTCCGGGTGCGCTCGCTGCGTCCTGCCGTCTTCCGGTGGGCCGGCCCGCCCGGTGGCGCGCCGCGCAGCGTCCGCACCCAGCGGACCGACCTACCGGTACGGCCCGTTCCGCCTAGACCCAGGAGTCCCGCACACGTGAGTACCCCGACCTCGACGCACGGGCTGTCACCGCTGCGCACGGTCCAGGTGCTGGGGTACGGCGGCGCCGGCAGCGCGGCCCATGTCCGCTCGCTGGCCGAGGGGCTGGTGGCACGCGGCGTCCGGGTCACCGTCTGTGCCACACCGGAATCCGAGGAGGCGTACGACTTCACCGGCGCCGGCGCGCGGTTCGTCCACGTTCCTCCGCGGATGGACCCGGTCAGCGTGGCGACGCTGCGCAGCGCCTGCTGGGACGCCGATCTGGTCCATGCGCACGGCCTGCGGGCCGGGCTGCGTGCCTCGATGGCGCTGCGCGGACTGCGCGGCCCCAGGGGAGGACGGCGGGTCCCGCTGGTCATCACCTGGCACACGAGTCCGCACACCGAGGGCCCGCGGGCCGGCGTGGTGCACCTGATGGAGCGTCGGGTGGCCCGGACCGCCGCCGTGGTGCTGGGCGCCTGCTCCGACCTCGTGGACCGGGCACGCGAGCGTGGTGCGCGCGACGCCCGGCTCGCTCCGGTCGCCATTCCGCGGCCCCGTTCCGGCGGGGCACCGGACGAGCCCGAGGAACGCGACCGGATGCGCCACAAGGAGCGGGCCGAACTGGGCGCGACCGGCCGCCCGTTGCTGCTCGCGGTCGGCCGTCTCGACCCCGGCCAGGGCCACGATCTGCTGCTGGACGCCGCACACGCCTGGTGTGCGCTCGACCCCCAGCCGCTGGTCACCATCGCGGGGGAGGGCGACCAACGGGCCGCGCTGCAGCGCCGGATCGACCAGGAGGAGCTGCCCGTCCAGCTGCTTGGCTGTCGCGACGACGTACCCGAACTCCTCGCCGCCGCCGACCTCGTCGTACTCCCCAGCCGGTGGGAGGCGCGCTCGCTGATCGCTCAGGAGGCGCTGCGCGCCGGGGTGCCGCTGGTCGCGACCGACACCGGCGGCACCCGCGAACTGGTCGGCCCCGCGGCGGAACTTGTCCCTTACGGAGACGCCGCCGCCCTGGCCCGTAGCGTGCTCGCCCTGCTCGCGGACCCCGCGCGCCGGGACGCGCTCGCCGAGGCCGGCCTCATCCAGGCGTCCAGCTGGCCGACCGAAAACGATACCGTGACCCAAATCCTCAGCGTCTACGACGAGTTGACGCAACACTTGCCGTCCCCGCACTAGCCTCACGACGGGACGGGCTGCGCGACGGGCACGGTCGGCGGCCGCAAGGCCCCGGGCCGAGGAGACGTACGACGGAACGTCGGTCTCCCCGGGTGGGGCTACGGCCGGTCGGTGTGGCGTCTGGCGCGCAGGGCCAGGCGCAGGCCCAGTACGGTCTGCGGATCGTCCAGGTCGGTGCCGAGCAGCTGGGCGATGCGGGCCAGGCGGTCGTAGAGGGTCTGGCGGTTGACGTTCAGATCGCGGGCCGTTTCGGCCTTGCGTCCCGCGCTGGCCAGATAAGCCTCCAGGGTGGGCAGCAACGGCTGCCGGGCGCCTTGGTCGTGGGCGAGCAGCGGGCCGATGGCACGTTCCACGAAATCGCTGAGCACGCCTTGTTCGCCGTGTTCGCGCATCCGCCACAGCAGCAGCTCGATGTCCAGCCGGCGCGCGTCGTACCAGGGCTGTTCCGGCAGCCCCTGGGCGGCTGCCGCGGCCTCCGCGGCGTGGCGCAGGCCGGGGCCGGCCGCCGCCCAGTCGCCCGCGGCTCCGACGACGACCACCGGGCGGTGCGCCGTCGGACGGTCCAGCCCCGCGCGGACCACCCCGGCGCGTAGCGCCTCGGCGACGCGGTCGGCGAGTGCCTCGCGCGGCTGGCCGGCGCGCAGCGCCACGAGCATCGGCACCCGGCCCTCCACGGGGCGTACGCCGAGGAGCACCGGCGCCCCGAGGGCGGCGAGTTCCTCGCGCAGTGTCTGGGCGAGCAGCGCCCAGCTGTTGGGGGTGGGCAGGCCGGCCGGTAGCCGCATGACCACCGGAAGGACCGGTTCCGGGCCGGGTCGGAACCCGAGCAGCCGGGCCTGTGCGGGCGCCTCGGCCGCGGAGATCCGGCCCTCCGCCAGATCGGCGAGGAAGTCGCCGCGGCCGCGGGCGGCCAGCACTTCCTCCTGGCGGGACTGGAGCATCACGACGGCGAGCAGGTCGGCGGCGCGTTCCGCGGCGATCCGGTGCACCGGTGCCACGGGGGCGTTGACCGGCAGCAGTACGAGGCGGGCGCGGACCGCGTCGGGGCCGTGCCCGCCACCGGGGACGTCGATCCGGACGCCCGAATCGCGCAGGCCCTCCCAGGCCAGCAGCGGATCGGCGTCGGCGGACCCGTCCTCGTCGCCGCCGTCCGGGCCCGCGGCGTACAACGGGCTGCCGTCCGGGGCCTCCAGGCAGAGCGGGTTGCCGGTGAAGACCGCCAGCAGCCGCAACACCTCGGGCGCACCCCCGCCGCGCAGGAGGACGTCGGTACACCGGCGCAGGATCTGGTCGGCGCGACGCAGCAGCGCGTAGTGGCTGTTGATGATCTCGGTATGGATGGCCTCGGTGACCGTGACGTACGGGACCTCGCGGTGCAGCTGGATCAACGGCAGACCGCAGTCCCGTGCGGCCTCCACCAGCGCCGGGGGCAGCGATTCGAAACGAGAGCCCAGCTCCACGACGAGAGCAGCGATCTCGCGGTCCGCGAGCTTACGGATGAAGGCCCGCTGCTCGGACGGCCGGGTGCCCAGTCCGAGGCCGGTGGTCAGCAGCAGCTCGCCGCCCTTGAGCAGCGAGGCGATGTGCGGCACCTCGCCCGCGTGCACCCAGCGCACCGCGCGGTCCAGCCGGTCCCCGCCGGCCAGCACCTCCGGCAGCCCGCGCCGCAGCGCGGGCAGCTCCAGCGCCCTGCGTACCGTGATCTCGGCTTCGATTTTTGCTTCCGGCCCCATGCCGACGAACGGTACCCGCAGTCCGCTATCCGGAGCCGCCCCGTCCGGGGCAGGGCCGGGGCTGGGGTTGGATGTGGGGCCGGGGCCGGGGCCGGGGCCGGGGCCGGGGGTGGGGGCCGCGGGCCGGGGGCAGGGCTGGGGGCGGGGCGGTGCTTCCATGCGAGAGCGGTGATCGGGTCCGAGTGCGGTGCTCCCGTCCGAGACTGACGGTCGGTTCGGGGAGGGGCGAACCAGCCCGAAGCGGTGCTCCGTGCCGAGAGCAGTGCTTTGGCCCGAGAGCAGTGCTCTAAGCCGAGAGCGGGAGTGGGACTGAGGGCGATGGTTGGATCCCAATGCGCTGGCCTTGCCCCGAGAGCGGTGCTGCTCTCGTTTCAAGAGCAGCGGTCGACTGAGAGCTGTGCTCTCGAACAAGAGCAGCGAGTCGACCGAGAGCGGACGCCAGGTTCGAGAGCAGCGGCCCCGCCCGAGAGCTCCGGACGCGTCCGAGAGCGGTGCTCTGCTCCGAGAGCAGCAGCCCCGACCGAGAGCGGGGGTGCCGCCACCCCGGGAAGCTGGGCTACGGCTGGAGGGCGGCCCGCAACAGCCACGGCCCCGCCCCCGGGCGCCGTACGCCCCAGTGGCGGCCCGCCGGCCACCGCCCGCCGGCGACCCCGGCCACCACCCGACCCGGCCACCGCCCGACCCGGCCCCCGGCACCGTCAGCCCCGGCCACCGGCCACCCCGGCCACGGCCCGTCGGCCCGCGGCCGGCACCAAGCCTGTCCGGGCCCGTGCCTCGCACCGGGGCGGCTCCCTCACGTCGACGCCCGCACCACCAACCGCGCCTCCGTGATCACCGGCTCCAGCCCCGGCGCAGCAGTGACGCCACCCCTTCCGGCCCCGAGATCCGCCTCGCTCTCCCGATCCGTTCCGCGACCGAGACCCGCACCGCTCCCACGATCCGCTCCACCACCTACATCCGCATCGCCCCCAACCTCCGCACGACCCCCAACGTCCGCAGCACCGCCAAGCTCAGCACCACCCCCAAGCTCCGCGCCGTCGCCCCCGGCACTCGACCCGCGCGCACCCCCCGCCCGTCGCGTATCCAACAGCCGGAGCAGCAGCCGGGCCATCAGTCGGCCCATTTCCTCCACGTCCTGCCGCACCGTGGTCAACGGCGGGTCCGCCCAGGCCGCCGGTTCCAGGTCGTCGTAGCCGACCACCGCCACATCGTCCGGGACCCGCCGCCCCCGCGCCCGCAGGGTCCGCAGCGCGCCGTTCGCCATCAGGTCGGAGCACGCGAAGACGGCGTCCAGGTCCGGCGCGGCGTCCAGGAGCGTGGCCATGGCGCGCTCGCCGCCCTCTGCCGTGAAGCCGCCGTCCGCGATCAACCGCGGATCGGGCTCGCTCGTGCCCAGCACCTCCAGATAGCCGTCGAGCCGGTCAAGCGCCGACGTCTGGTCGAGCGGACCGGTGATCACCGCGATCCGCCGGCGGCCGCGGTCGAGGAGATGGCGTACGGCCTGACGGGCGCCGTCCCGGTTGTCCGTGTCGACGTACAGCGGTCGCGGCGCGCGGTCGGCGCCCGCCCAGCCGGGCCGGCCGCCGTACACGGTGGGCAGCCCGGCACGCTCGGCCATGGCGGGCAGCGGGTCGTCGCGGTGCAGCGAGAACATCAGCGCGCCGTCGACATGACCTCCCGCCAGATAGCGGCCGATGCGGTCGTAGTCGGCGCGGTGCTCGACGAACATCAGCAGGAGCTGGGTGTCGGCGGCGGCCAGTTCCCGGCTGATGCCCCGTAGTTGACGGCCGAAGAAGGGGTCGGTGAAGACCCGGGCCTCCGGTTCCGCGATGACCACGGCGACCGCTCCGGTGCGGCGGGTGACCAGGGTGCGGGCCGCGCTGTTCGGTACGTAACCCAGCTCGTGCACCGCCCGGCGGACCCGTTCCTGGACCGCTTCCCGTACGCCCGCACCGCCGTTGACCACGCGGGACACCGTGGCGCGGGAGACGCCGGCATGTGCCGCGACCGCCTCCAGCGTGGGCCGCCCACCGTTCGGCTCAGCCACGTTCCAACTCCTTTTTCGACTCGGTTACTTGACGGTGTGCCGTCGAGTCGGCAGGGTGCACTGAGGACGTCATGAGAGCGCTCTCAAGCGCGATGTCCTCACGGATACCCCCCAGAACTCCTCACTACCCCCCACCGTTCCCGAGGAGAGAATGTCATGAGCATGAGGAAAAGAGCGGTGCTCTTCGCCATGAGCACCGCACTCGTCAGCACCTGCTCCCTCGCCCTCGCCCTCCCCAGCGCCTCCGCCGGGGAAGCGGCACCTACGGCCGGCACCGCGCACCCGCCGAGCCCTGCCCGCACGGCGAGCACCGCCCGCACGGCGAGCACCGCACACACGCCACGCACCGCACGGACGTCGAGCACCACCCATACCGCGAACGCGGCCACCGCCTTCCAGGAAGTGTGGCGTACGGACTTCGACGGCGCTGCCGGATCACGCCCGAGCGGCGACGACTGGATCATCGACACCGGTACCGGTTACCCCGGCGGCCCCGCCAACTGGGGCACCGGCGAGCGCGAGACGTACACGGACAAACCCGAAAACCTCCAACTCGACGGCGCCGGCCACCTCAAAATCACCGCACTCAAGGACGGCGCCACCTGGACCTCGGCCCGCATCGAGACCCGGCGCACCGACTTCGCCGCGCCGGCCGGCGGCAAACTCCGCATCGAGGCGAGCATCCGGATGCCCGACGTCACCGGTGACGCCGCGCTCGGCTACTGGCCCGCCTTCTGGACGCTGGGCGCCGACTACCGCGGCAACTACCAGAACTGGCCCGGCATCGGCGAGTTCGACCTCATGGAGAACGTCAACGGCATCAACAAGGTCTGGGGCACGCTGCACTGCGGCGTCAGCCCCGGCGGGCCGTGCAACGAGACGCAGGGCAAGGGCAGCTCCCGCGAGTGCCCCGGCAGCGCCTGCCAGGCCGGCTTCCACACGTACGCACTGGAATTGGACCGCACCAACGGCGCCGCGGAGTCGCTGAACTGGTATGTCGACGGGCAGAAGTTCCACACCGTGACGTCGACCGAGATGGACGCCGACACCTGGGCGAAGGCCACCCACCACGGCCATTTCCTGCTGCTGAACCTTGCGATGGGCGGGGCGTTCCCGGACGGCGTCGCGGGCAGGGCGACCCCCACCGACACCACCCGCCCCGGCGGCTCACTCCTCGTGGACCACATCGCGGTCTCCGTCCAGCAGTCCGCAACCGCAACCGCAACCGCCTCCGCCCGTACGGCCCGTGAACCCGCCACAGCACCCACCCGCACGGACCACGAAGCCGCCACAGCGCCCAGCCGCACGGACGCCGACCCCGCAGCAGCGGCCCGCACGGAGACGGACCACAAGCCCGCCCCCGCCACCGCCGCCGACCGGCACCCCACCCCCGCCGCCGACCGGCACCCCGCCGCCCCGCAAGGAGCCACCCCGTGATCACTCGACGTACCCTGCTCGGCGGCCTCGCCGCCGGCGCCGCCACCGCCTCCGGCATCACCCTGGCCGGCCGTGCCCTCGGGTCCCCTCTGGAGGCTCGTACGACCTCGGGGCAAAAACGGGCGGCGGGGGCGGTCCCCCTGCGTATCCTCAACAACTCCGGGGCGTACCGGAATTCCTCGGTGTGGGTGTACGTCGTCGGGAATGACGGGGCGCAGCAGGTGTGGGTCGGGCCCGACGGAGCGCTCAAACCCGTGGCGCTCGGGGACAACGGGCCGGACGGGTATACCGACTACGCCATTCCGCTCGCCGCGAGCGGCACGACCACCGTCCAACTGCCCCAGATGTCCGGCCGGATCTACGTCGCCCTGGGCAGCAAGCTCAAGTTCAAGGCCGTCAAGGACGGCAACGGCAAACCCGCGCTCGCCTACCCGGCGGGCTGGGTCTCGGGCGACCCCAACTACGACGTCCTCCACGACTGCGCCGAGTTCACCCACAACTCCGGCGGGCTGTACTGCAACACCACCATGGTCGACATGTTCAGCGTGCCGCTCGCCATCAAGCTCTCCGGAGCCAAGGAGCAGACCACCGGCACGCTCAAGGACGGCGCCCGCGACCGGATCTTCGCCGACGTCAAGGCCGCCGAGGGCTTCGACCGGCTGGTCATCGGCGACAAGCGGGTCATCGCCCCCGGGCACGGCCTCGACAGCGGACTGTTCGCCAAGGACTACCTCGCGCCCGCCATCGACGAGGCCTGGTCCGCCTACGCGAGCAAGGACCTGACCGTCACCACCAACGCCGGAACCTTCACCGGCCGGGTCAGCGGCGGCAAACTCACCTTCCAGGGCCCCCAAGGCATCAAGGGCCAGGGCGGGGGCACCCCCAGCGGTAGCCGGGGGAGTGCCCGCATCGGCACGGTCTCCTTCGACAAGCCGTCCACCCGTGACGTCCTCTTCTGCGACGGCACCCTCGCCGCCCCCAACGACGGCACCCTCGGCCCGGTGGCGGCCGTCCTGGGCGCGGCCCTCAACCGCTCCACCCTGGTCTCCCAGGCGCACCAGCCCACCACCGACCCCGCCGCCTTCTACCGGCAGCGGCTGACCAACCACTACGCCAAGGCCATGCACGCCGCCACCCAGGACGGCCGGGCCTACGGCTTCGCCTTCGACGACGTCGCCGGCTTCGCCTCGTACATCGAGGACAGCGCCCCGAAGGAGATCACCCTCACCCTGACCCCCTTCTGACGCACCGCGGGACCCACCGGACACACCCCGAGCCTCTCCTGCCCACCCCACCCCACCGCCCGACCCTGCGACCCACGCAGCGCGGCCGCCCCCGGAACACTCCCGGGGGCGGCCGCGGCGTACACCAGCGGGGTTCAGCCGCCGTACGCCCCGCTCGCCGTCAGGCGCAGTGCGGTGTCGATCAGCGGGACGTGGCTGAACGCCTGCGGGAAGTTGCCCACCTGGCGCTTGCCCTTGGGGTCCCATTCCTCCGCGAGCAGGCCGAGGTCGTTGCGGAGCGAGAGCAGCCGCTCGAAGAGCTGGCGGGCCTCATCCACCCGGCCGATCATCGCCAGGTCGTCCGCGAGCCAGAACGAGCAGGCCAGGAAGGCACCCTCCTCGCCCTCCAGACCGTCCACGCCCAGTTCGCCCTGGCCGGCCGTCGGGTACCGCAGCACGAAGCCGTCCTCGGTGGTCAGCTCCCGCTGGATCGCCTCGATCGTGCCGATGACCCGCTTGTCGTCCGGCGGCAGGAACCCGACCTGCGGGATCAGCAGCAGCGAGGCGTCCAGCTCCTGCGAGCCGTAGGACTGGGTGAAGGTGTTGCGCTCCTTGTCGTAACCCTTCTCGCAGACGTCCCGGTGGATCGTCTCGCGCAGGTCCTTCCAGCGCTCCAGCGGGCCGTCGACGTCCCCGGACTCGATCAGCTTGACCGTGCGGTCCACCGCGACCCAGGTCATCACCTTGGAGTGGACGAAGTGCCGGCGCGGCCCGCGGACCTCCCAGATGCCCTCGTCCGGCTCGTCCCAGTGCTTCTCCACCCACTGGATCAGCTTGATCTGCAGCAGCGAGGCGTAGTCGTTGCGGGCCAGGCCGGTCATGTGCGCCAGGTGCAGGGCCTCGGTGACCTCGCCGTAGACGTCGAGCTGGAGCTGGCCCGCGGCGCCGTTGCCGACCCGCACCGGACGCGAATTCTCGTACCCGGGAAGCCAGTTGAGCTCGTTCTCGCCGAGCTCGCGCTCACCGGCGATGCCGTACATGATCTGCAGGTTGTCCGGGTCGCCGGCCACCGCCCGCAGCAGCCACTCCCGCCAGGCCCGGGCCTCTTCGCGGTAGCCGGTGCGCAGCAGCGAGGAGAGGGTGATCGCGGCGTCCCGGAGCCAGGTGAAGCGGTAGTCCCAGTTGCGGACGCCGCCGATGCACTCGGGCAGCGAGGTGGTCGGCGCCGCGACGATCCCGCCGGTCGGCGCGTACGTCAGCGCCTTCAGCGTGATCAGCGAGCGGACCACGGCGTCGCGGTAGGGGCCGTGGTACGTGCAGTGCTCGACCCACTCGCGCCAGAACTCCTCGGTGGCCTCCAGCGACCCCTCCGGGTCCGCCACGGCCGGCGGCTGGTGGTGCGAGGGCTGCCAGCTGATCGTGAAGGCGATCCGCTCGCCCGGCGAGACGGTGAAGTCGGAGAAGGTCGTCAGGTCCTTCCCGTACGTCTCGACCTCGGTGTCCAGCCACACGGAGTCCGGGCCGGCGACCGCGACGGTCCGCTCGTCGATCTTGTGCACCCACGGCACGACCCAGCCGTACGCGAACCGCATCCGCAGCTCCGAACGCATCGGGACGCGGCCGCTGACCCCCTCCACGATGCGGATCACCTGCGGCGCGCCGTCCCGCGGCGGCATGAAGTCGATCACCCGGACGGTACCGCGCGGAGTGTCCCACTCGGATTCCAGCACGAGTGAATCGCCCCGGTAGCGACGGCGGTCGGCGGGCTGCGGCCCGTCCTCGGAACCGGTCACCGGCCCCATCCGCCAGTAGCCGTTCTCCTCTGTGCCCAGCAGCCCTGCGAAGACCGCCGGCGAGTCGAAGCGGGGCAGGCACAGCCAGTCGACCGTCCCGTCCCTGCACACTAGAGCGGCGGTCTGCATATCGCCGATAAGTGCGTAGTCCTCGATGCGCCCGGCCACGTGCATCTCCCGTCGAACTGGAGTCACGCCCCCCATGGGACGTTGTGATCTGTCCGTCCTGCCCATGAAACGTCGCCGAGCAGCTGGACCGGAAATCGGGCTGGGGGCCCTCCCAGCGGTAGCTGGGGGAGAGTGGTGCCTTCCCGGACGGCTCGTTGCGAGTGTCCGAGCAGGATACGACGCAGGCGGGTGATCCGCGCGACGCTCGCGACGAGTGAAGTGCTCCGAACGGGTGGCCTCCGTCACGTGACAGCGTCAACCCCTCCTCGTCACACATCGTGACGGGGAGGGGTCGCACGAGGTTCCGGTGCGTGGCCGGGCGCGACCATGCCCGGGCGCTGATAGCCTGGTACCCCGTGGACCGGTGGGCCCCGGCAACATGTCACGGCACCCCGACCGCAGCGACGGCACCCCTCACAGACGCGGGACGGCGCCGCTTCGCACCTCTCCACCTCGCGACCACGGGAGCTCCCTCTTGGCCATGCCAGCCAAATCCACGACGACCAAGCACCTCTTCGTCACCGGGGGCGTCGCCTCCTCGCTCGGCAAGGGGCTCACGGCCTCCAGCCTGGGTGCTCTCCTGAAGGCGCGGGGCCTGCGGGTCACGATGCAGAAGCTCGACCCGTACCTGAACGTCGACCCCGGAACGATGAACCCGTTCCAGCACGGCGAGGTCTTCGTCACCAACGACGGCGCCGAGACCGACCTGGACATCGGCCACTACGAGCGGTTCCTCGACGTCGACCTCGACGGCTCGGCGAACGTGACCACCGGCCAGGTCTACAACACCGTGATCGCCAAGGAGCGCCGCGGTGAGTACCTCGGCGACACCGTGCAGGTCATCCCGCACATCACCAACGAGATCAAGCACCGCATCCGGCGGATGGCGACCGACGACGTCGACGTCGTGATCACCGAGGTCGGCGGCACCGTCGGCGACATCGAGTCGCTGCCGTTCCTGGAGACCGTCCGCCAGGTCCGCCACGAGGTCGGCCGCGACAACGTCTTCGTCGTGCACATCTCGCTGCTGCCGTACATCGGCCCGTCGGGTGAGCTCAAGACCAAGCCGACCCAGCACTCGGTGGCGGCGCTGCGCAACATCGGTATCCAGCCCGACGCGATCGTGCTGCGCGCCGACCGCGAGGTGCCCACCGCCATCAAGCGCAAGATCTCGCTGATGTGCGACGTCGACGAGGCCGCGGTGGTCGCCGCGATCGACGCCCCGTCGATCTACGACATCCCCAAGGTCCTGCACGCCGAGGGCCTGGACGCCTACGTCGTGCGCAAGCTCGACCTGCCGTTCCGCGACGTGGACTGGACCCAGTGGGCCGATCTGCTGGAGCGCGTCCACAACCCCGACCACGAGGTCAAGGTCGCGCTGGTCGGCAAGTACATCGACCTGCCGGACGCCTACCTCTCGGTCACCGAGGCGCTGCGGGCCGGCGGCTTCGCCAACAAGGCCCGCGTCAAGATCAAGTGGGTCACCTCGGACGACTGCAAGACCCCGGCCGGTGCCGCGGCGCAGCTCTCCGACTGCGACGCGATCTGCATCCCCGGCGGCTTCGGCGACCGCGGTGTGGACGGCAAGGTCGGCGCGATCACCTACGCCCGCGAGAACAAGCTGCCGCTGCTCGGCCTGTGCCTGGGCCTGCAGTGCGTGGTCATCGAGGCGGCCCGCAACCTCGCCGGCATCGAGGGCGCCAACTCCACCGAGTTCGACCCGGCGACCGCCCACCCGGTCATCTCCACCATGGCCGAGCAGCTGGACATCGTCGCAGGTGAGGGCGACATGGGCGGCACGATGCGGCTGGGCATGTACCCGGCCAAGCTCGCCGAGGGCTCCATCGTCCGCGAGGTCTACGGCGACCAGGGGTACGTAGAGGAGCGCCACCGCCACCGCTACGAGGTCAACAACGCCTACCGCGGTGAGCTGGAGAAGAAGGCCGGGCTGCAGTTCTCCGGCACCTCCCCGGACAACAAGCTCGTCGAGTACGTCGAGTACCCGCGCGAGACCCACCCCTACCTCGTCGCCACCCAGGCGCACCCGGAGCTCCGCTCCCGCCCGACCCGCCCGCACCCGCTCTTCGCCGGGCTGGTGAAGGCCGCGGTCGCGCGCAAGACGGGCGCCGCGAAGTAGCGCCCACCGCGCCGGTTACGGTTGCCGGGGTACGGCCTCTTCCACGAGGTCGTGCCCCGGTTTCCGCGTTGTTGCAGGCTTCACACAGGAGGACGCGCCATGGCGATCAAGGACACCCCGGAGGAATGGACGGTCACTGCCTCCACCACGCCGTTCACCGGGAACAAGACCAGCGTCCGCACCGACGAGGTCGTGATGCCGGACGGCGCCAAGGTCACCCGTGACTACCAGGTCCACCCCGGCTCGGTGGCCGTCCTCGCCCTCGACGACGAGGGCCGGGTGCTGGTGCTGAAGCAGTACCGCCACCCCGTGCGCATGAAGCTGTGGGAGATCCCCGCCGGGCTGCTCGACGTCCCCGGGGAGAACCCGCTGCGCGCCGCCCAGCGCGAGCTCTACGAGGAGGCGCACGTCAAGGCCGAGGACTGGCGGGTGCTGACCGACGTCTACACCACGCCCGGCGGCTGCGACGAGGCCGTGCGGATCTTCCTCGCCCGGGACCTGTCCGAGGCCGAGGGGGAGCGCTTCGAGGTCGCCGAGGAGGAGGCCGACATGGAGCTGGCGCGGGTACCGCAGGAGGAGCTGGTGCGCGGGGCGCTCGCCGGTGAGCTGCACAACAACTGCCTGGTCGTGGGCGTGCTGGCCCTCACCGCGGCGCAGGGCGGCGCGGGCCTGGACGCGCTGCGGCCGGCCGATGCGCCCTGGCCGGCCCGCCCCTTCGAGGCCTGACCGCACTTTCCGTCGCGGTCCGCGGGCGGCCGGGCCCGATCCGGTCGGGTGACCCAACCGCCCTGCTCCGCACGGCACGTGACGCCCCGTGAACTACGCTCGTAAGGGTTCCCGCCCGCGCCTGCGGCGGGTTCGTACGCGCAGGTGGACGGGAGCGTGACCGGTGACGGACCAGGCGGTGGGCACGGGGCGGCTCGCGTCCAAGACGGCGACGGCCCCCGCCGCCGCGGGCCGCACCCCCGCGGCCGCCTTCGCCGGGCGCCGCCGCGAGCTCAAGGCGCTGCACGCCGACATCGCCCGGGCCGGCCTGGACACCCTCTCGGGGCGCAAGGGCGCCCGCAGCCGGGTCCTGCTGATCGCCGGCCGCCCCGGCTCGGGACGTACCGCACTCGCCGAGCAGCTGCTCGGCGAACTGGCCGACGATCACCCCGACGGGGTGCTGCGCGCCGCGCTGACCGGACCGGGCGGGGAGGTCGCCGACACCGGACGCACCGCGCGTGAGCTGCTGACCGCCCTCGGTGCGGACGCCCCGCCGGGCGCCGACGGGGACGAGCTGGCCGAGCGGCTGCGCGGGGCGCTCGCCGGCCGCCGCGCACTGCTCTTCCTCGACGACGCACCGGGTGCCGACGCCGTCGAACCGCTGCTCCCGGACGCCCCGGACTGCCTGGTCGTGGTCGTCTCCCAGGGGCCGCTGACCGGCATCCCGGACGTCCGCCCGTGCACCCTGGGCGGGCTGGACAGCGCGGCCTGCGTGGAGATCCTGGAGCGGTACGCCGGCCCGACCCGGATCACCGTCGACCCGCGGACCGCCGACAGCGTCGCCGAGGAGTGCGGCGGCCAGCCCGCCGCGCTGGTCCTGGCCGGTGCCTGGCTCGCCGCCCGCCCCAAGTCGTCGGTGGCCGATCTGCACCAGGCGCTGCGGTCGGTCCCGGTGCCGCCGGACCTGCCCAGCGGCGCCCGCCCCCTCTTCCGGGCCTTCCGGCTCTCCTACGAGGCGCTGCCGGCGACCGCCGCCCGGATACTGCGGCTGCTCACCCTCGCCCCGGCCGGCCTCGTGGACGCGCACACCGCCTCCGCGCTGGCCGGCTGCTCGATGCCGACGGCCGCCACCGCACTCGCCGACTTCGCCGTGCTCGGCCTGCTACGGCCGGGCGCCGCAGACCCCGACGCCCCGCCCGCCGGCACCGGGACCGCGGACGCCGCGCGGCACCCGCAGTACCGCGTCCCCGGCTGCCTCGACCCGCTGCTGCGCGAGCTGCTCGGGGAGCACGAGCGGCCGGCCGAGCTCCAGCTGGCCCGCGCCCGGGTGCTGGAGCGGACCGTACGGCTGCTGCAGTCGTGCCGGGCGATGGCCGAGCCGGCCGGCTCCACCGCCCGGCAGAAGGCCGCCGGACTGCCCCGGTCGCTGCGCTTCAGCTCCCGGGGCACCGCGGCGCACTGGCTGCGCAGCCGCCGCCCGGCACTGCTCGCCGCCGCCCGCGCGGCCGCCGCGGACGGCCAACTCGACACCCTGGACCGGCGGTTGATGGCCGCGCTGACCCGTACCCTGCTCGCGCACCAGGGCGCCGAGGCGGCCGCGCCGGACCTCTATACGGTGCACGGCCTCGTGCTGCGGGCCGCCGAGCGGCGCGGGCTGGCGCGCGAGCGGGCCGCCGCGCTGCTGAACCTCGCGGACCTGGACAGCGGTGCGGGGCGGACGGCCCAGGCGCTCGGCCGTTACCGGGGTGCGCTGGAGGCGGCACGGTCCGTGGCGGACCCGGTGGCCACCGTCCGGGCCATGGAGTCGCTGGGCGGTACGTACGCCGAGCTGGGGGACGGGGTGCGGGCCGCCGACTGGTACGGGCGGGCGCTGGAGCTGCGGCTGGCGCGCGGCGAGGCGGCGGACGCGGCGCGGGTGCACGGGCGGATCGGCGGGGCCCTGATGGCGTCCGGCCGGTGGGGCGAGGCGCTCAAGCAGTGGCGGGCGGCTGCCCGGACGTACCGCAGGCTGGGCGATCTCGCCGGCCAGGCGCGGGCGACCGGGGAGGCGGCGCGGGTCCAGGAGTACGCCGGACGCCCCGAGGAGGCGCTGCGGACCTGCCTGGAGGCCCTGGAACTGGTCCGGAAAACGGACGACGGACGGCTCCAGGCGGCCCTCCAGCTGCGGATCGCGGACACCCTCGAACGGCTCGGCGACCCAAGCGCGGCAGGGCTCCACCGCGCCGCGGGGGAACGACTCCTGGAAGATCACCCGGAGTGACCTACGAAATCGGTGGTACCTCTCTCAAGATTTAATGCTTTGCAAGGCTAGACAACGGGAGCTCCTTCAATAGACTGGCTGAGCCGCGTACGGCGCGGTCAGTTCCGTCATGCATCGCATGAGGGGATAATTCCTCCTGCACCCTCTCTTTCAAGGACCGTGATCGACGTGAAGGTCGGCATCCCCCGCGAGGTCAAGAACAACGAGTTCCGCGTGGCCATCACGCCCGCCGGAGTCAACGAACTCGTCCGCCACGGCCACCAGGTCTTCATCGAGAAGGACGCCGGCCTCGGCTCCTCCATCACCAACGAGGAGTACGTCTCCGCCGGTGCCACCATCCTGGGCACCGCTGACGAGGTCTGGGGCACCGCTGACCTGCTGCTGAAGGTCAAGGAGCCGATCGCGGAGGAGTACCACCGCCTCCGTAAGGACCAGACCCTCTTCACCTACCTGCACCTGGCCGCCTCCCGCGAGTGCACGGACGCCCTCCTGGAGTCCGGCACCACCGCCATCGCCTACGAGACCGTCGAGACGGCCGGCCGCCAGCTGCCGCTGCTCGCCCCGATGTCCGAGGTCGCGGGCCGGATCGCCCCGCAGGTCGGCGCCTACCACCTGATGCGCCAGGCCGGCGGCCGCGGTGTGCTGCCCGGCGGTGTCCCCGGTGTCGCCGCGGGCAAGGCCGTCGTCATCGGCGGTGGCGTCTCCGGTTGGAACGCGGTGCAGATCGCCGTGGGCCTCGGCTTCCACGTCACCCTGCTCGACAAGGACATCAACAAGCTCCGCGAGGCCGACAAGATCTTCGGCACCAAGGTGCAGACGATCGTCTCCAACGCCTACGAGCTGGAGAAGGCCGTCGTCGAGGCCGACCTCGTCGTCGGTGCCGTCCTGATCCCGGGCGCCAAGGCCCCCAAGCTCGTCACCAACGAGCTCGTCGCCAAGATGAAGCCGGGCAGTGTCCTTGTCGACATCGCGATCGACCAGGGCGGCTGCTTCGAGGACTCCCGTCCCACCACGCACGCCGAGCCCACCTTCGAGGTGCACAACTCGGTCTTCTACTGCGTCGCCAACATGCCGGGCGCGGTGCCGAACACCTCCACCCACGCGCTCACCAACGCCACGCTGCCGTACATCGTGGAGCTGGCGAACCGCGGCTGGGTCGAGGCGCTGCGCCGTGACCCGGCGCTGGCCAAGGGCCTGAACACCCACGACGGCAAGGTCGTTTACGGCCCGGTCGCCGAGGCCCACGGTCTCGAGTGCACCGAACTGCGCACCCTCCTGGGCTGAGACGTCAACGAAGCGCGTCAACGCTGAGCATCCGGCCGGGCCTTGTCGACAGGGCCCGGCCGGTGGCGTGTGTGACGCACGGTGCACGCCGTTCCGGAACGTCGTCTCTCAACTCGCCGTGAACGTAACCCTTTAACCGATTCGCGCACCCCCGAAACATCGGTCCGATCCCGCTTGCGCCCTTGACATCGAGGGGTCCGGTTACCGACACATCGTGCCGGGTCCGGTGGATTGTGTTGCTGCGGACGCCCGACACGCCATAGAGTCGCCAACCGTCGGCATGGTGCCACGCTGACCTATCGATAAAGTTTCCTGGTCACGTCCAAGGAGGTAAGACGACTTGTGAATGAGTCGACATTTACTCCCGGGGGTGGTCAACCAGGAGCGGTTGCACGGGGCCAGGGTCCCTCGGGGTTCGAGGCTGTCGGCTCCGTCGCGATCCACACCTTCGCGGCCCATCAGAGCATTTCCACGACAGCCCACCAGAGCATGGACGGCCATCACGTGAACGCCATGGCCGGCGACCGGGGCAGTGGAGAACCCGCCCGTTTCGCCGACTACGACGACCTGCCCGAGGGGCACTTCTACGATCCGGACGCGGAGTACGAGCCGGACCCCGAATATGCCGCGACGCTCGCGCCGGACGCCGCGCGCCAGCGCCGCGAACGCGTCGGCCCGACCGGACGCCCGCTCCCTTACTTCCCCATCCCGGGACCGCTGTCGGACCACGGCCCGGCCAAGATCATCGCGATGTGCAACCAGAAGGGCGGGGTCGGCAAGACCACCTCGACCATCAACCTGGGCGCCGCACTCGCCGAATACGGACGACGGGTGCTGCTCGTCGACTTCGACCCGCAGGGCGCCCTGTCGGTCGGCCTCGGCGTCAACCCGATGGAACTCGACCTGACGGTCTACAACCTGCTCATGGAGCGGGGCATGTCGGCCGACGAGGTCCTGCTGAAGACCGCGGTCCCCAACATGGACCTGCTGCCCAGCAATATCGATTTGTCAGCCGCAGAGGTGCAGTTGGTCAGCGAGGTCGCCCGCGAGTCGACCCTGCAGCGCGCCCTCAAACCGCTGCTGGCCGACTACGACTACATCGTCATCGACTGCCAGCCCTCGCTCGGCCTGCTCACCGTCAACGCCCTGACGGCGGCTCACAAGGTCATCGTGCCGCTGGAGTGCGAGTTCTTCGCGCTGCGCGGTGTCGCGCTGCTCACCGAGACCATCGAGAAGGTCCAGGAGCGGCTCAACCCGGAGCTGGAGCTCGACGGCATCCTCGCGACGATGTACGACTCCCGCACCGTGCACAGCCGCGAGGTCCTCGCGCGCGTCGTCGAGGCCTTCGACGACCACGTCTACCACACCGTCATCGGCCGTACGGTCCGCTTCCCCGAGACCACCGTCGCGGGCGAGCCGATCACCACGTACGCCTCCAACTCCGTCGGTGCCGCCGCCTATCGCCAGCTCGCCAGGGAGGTGCTCGCCCGGTGTCACGCCGAGTGAGTCTGCCGGGAGCCGACGAACTGTTCCGCACCACCGGGGGAGTGGCGCTGCAGCCCTCCACCCCCCGCCGTACGCCGGGGGGTTCGGCGGCCGCGGCCAACGGCGAGGCACCCCGGGTGCCCGCGCCGGCCGGCGAGCCCGACCCGGCCGCGGAGGGGCCGGAGGCGGCCCCCGCACGCCGGCGACGCACGGAGAACGACGGCACGGACGCACCGGCCACGGCCGGTGACGGCGGACCGGCCACCCCGCCCCCGGTGCCCCCGGTCGCCCCCGCGGCCGAGCACAGCGGGCGCGAGGCGGACGGCGCCGGCGGCGCGTCCCACCGCACCCGCGCCTCCCGGCAGGGCGCTCCCGAGGCCGGCGCGGCCGCCACCGCACCGGCCGCCGGCCGCCGCCGGGGCACCCGGGGCGCCAACCGCCGCCCCAGCGGCCGGGAACGGCACGACGAGAAGATCACCGTCTATGTCTCCGCCGAGGAGCTCATGGACCTCGAACACGCGCGGCTGGTACTGCGCGGCGAGCACGGCCTCGCCGTCGACCGTGGCCGGATCGTCCGCGAGGCGGTCGCCGTGGTCCTCGCCGACCTGGAGTCGCGCGGCGACGCCAGCATCCTGGTGCGGCGGCTGCGCGGCCGCTGAGGACCACCGGCTCCGCCGCGCGGCGCGTCCGCCGCGGTGCTGAAACGTCACACCACGTGGCGCGGGATAGCCTGCCACCGCGATGCCGAACCATGACGACACCCCTGCGCCCCGCGCCCGCCGACGACTCGGGCGCGGGCCGGGCGGGGAGCAGACGCCCGCGGTGCAGGCATCCGCGGAGCAGGCGCCCGCGGTGCCGGTGGAGTCTCCGGTGGGGTCTCCTGAGCAGCTTGCTGCCGACCGTGCTGTGCCCGGCGGGGGGCCGGCGACCGGCGCCCGGGGCGGACTTTCCGACGGGGCTGGTGACGGGACCGCTGGCGGGACCACTGACGGGACCTCCGGCGCAACACCCGTGGAGGCGGTCGAGGAGGGTGCAGAGGCGATCGCAGAGGCGGCTGTAGAGGCGCCCGAGGAGACTCCCGGCCGGGTCTCCGTAGAGACCGAGGCCGGAGCTGGAGCCGGGGTCGGGGCCCTGGGCCAGGTCGATGACGAGACCGGTGGCCAGACCGGTGACGTGCCCGGTGGCGAGACCGGTGATGAAACGGGTGGCGGGTCCGGCAGTGAGACCAGTGGTGAGACCGGCCGTGAGGCTGGCAGCGGGGCCGGCGGTGAGACCGGCGGTGACGGGAAGTTCACGCTCCGGCTCGACAACTTCGAGGGGCCCTTCGATCTCCTGCTGCAGCTGATCTCCAAGCACAAGCTGGACGTCACCGAGGTCGCGCTGTCCAAGGTGACCGATGAATTCATGGCGCACATCCGGGCCATGGGGCCGGACTGGGACCTCGACCAGACCACCGAATTCCTGGTCGTCGCCGCGACCCTGCTCGACCTGAAGGCGGCCCGGCTGCTGCCCGCCGCCGAGGTGGAGGACGAGGCGGACCTCGCGCTCCTGGAGGCCCGCGACCTGCTCTTCGCCCGGCTGCTCCAGTACCGCGCGTACAAACGGATCGCCGACATCTTCAGCGACCGGCTGGCCGTCGAGGCGCGGCGCTACCCGCGCACCGTCGGGCTGGAACCGCAGCACGCGGAACTGCTCCCCGAGGTCGTGATCAGCATCGGTGCCGAGGGCTTCGCCAGGCTCGCGGTGAAGGCGATGCAGCCCAAGGCCAAGCCACAGGTCTACGTCGACCACATCCACGCGCCCCTGGTGAGCGTGCGGGAGCAGGCCGAGGTGCTGCTGGCACGCCTGCGGGAGGCCGGCGGGGCCAGCTTCCAGCAGCTGGTCGCGGACGCCCCCGACACCCTCACGGTCGTCGCGCGATTCCTGGCCCTTCTGGAGCTCTACCGCGAGCGGGTGGTGGCATTGGACCAGGAGGAGGCGCTCGGGGCGCTCACGGTGCGCTGGACGGGCGCGGAGGGGGCCGTACCGGTCGTCACCGACGAGTTCGACCAGGAACCGGGCCAGCAGGAACCAGGCCGGCAGGAACCAGGCCGGCAGGAATCCGGCCGGCAGGAATCAGACCCACAGGAACGGCAGCCGGAGCGGCAACAGGTACCGGGGCGGGCCGGGCGAGCGGACGAGGAGCAGGCATGAGCGGCGTGGCCGAGGGCGACGCGTACGGCGTGGAGGCGTACGGCAGCGATGCGTCCGGCACCGACGCGTCCGACGTCGACGCGTACGAGGTCACCGAGGCCGGGGCGGACGGCGGGGGGCCGGCGGAGCGCCTGGGGCCACCGACCGGGGCGCTGGGCGTCGCCGAGCTGGAGCTCAAGCCGGCGCTGGAGGCCGTCCTCATGGTCGTCGACGAGCCGGCGACCGAGGAGCACCTGGCCAGGGTCCTGCAGCGGCCCCGCCGCGCGGTCGCGCTGGCGCTGCGCGAGCTGTCCGGCGACTACGCCCGCCAGGGCCGCGGATTCGATCTCCGGCTGGTCGCCGGCGGCTGGCGGTTCTACTCCCGGGCCGAGTACGCGGACGCCGTGGAGAGCTTCGTCCTGGACGGCCAGCAGGCCCGGCTCACCCAGGCCGCATTGGAGACTCTGGCCGTGGTCGCGTACCGTCAGCCGGTCAGCCGTTCCCGCGTCTCGGCCGTTCGCGGTGTGAACTGTGACGGCGTGATGCGCACGCTCCTCCAGCGCGGCCTGGTGGAGGAGGCGGGGACGGAACCTGAAACAGGTGCGATCCTGTACAGGACGACGAACTACTTTTTGGAGCGGATGGGCCTGCGCGGCCTGGACGAGCTCCCTGAGCTCGCACCGTTCCTCCCGGAGGCGGACGCGGTCGAGGGCGACTCCCCGGAAGGTATCCCGTCGTTCGACGTAGACGACAGCGGCGACTCTCAGACGGATCATTGATGCGAAGCAGCGGCAGGAACAGCAGGGACAGCGGACGCGGCAACTACCGCGGCGCGGGTGGGGGCAGCTCCCAGCCGAGGGCCGGGGGGAAGAAGGACGAGAAGCAGCAGCGCGCCGGCCGCCCCCGCCCCGAGGAGCGCCGCTACGACGTGGGCGAATCCGGGAGCGCGGGCGGCGCCAAGGACGAGCGCCGGAGCGGTGGCCCCAAGGCGGGCGGCAGCCGCGGTGCGGCGGCCCGGGGCGGCGCCAAGGGCGGCCCGCGGACCGGCGCGGCCTCCAAGGCGGGGCGACCCGGCGGCAAGGGCGGCCCCCAGCGCGGTCGCGGCCAGGCGCCCGCACGGCCGCGGGAGTACGACGCCCAGGTCGAGGAGCGCAACCGCGCCCGGCACGACAAGCCGCAGATCAAGACCCCCAAGACGTTCGGCGAGCCGGAGGGCGAGCGGCTCCAGAAGGTGCTGGCCCGGGCCGGCATGGGCTCGCGGCGGGCCTGCGAGGAGCTGATCGACCAGGCGCGGGTCGAGGTCAACGGCAAGATCGTCACGGAGCAGGGCGTCCGGGTCGACCCGGAGAAGGACGAGATCAAGGTCGACGGCCTGACGGTCGCCACCCAGTCCTACCTGTTCTTCGCGCTCAACAAGCCGGCCGGCGTCGTCTCCACGATGGAGGACCCCGACGGCCGCCAGTGCCTCGGTGACTACGTCACCAACCGCGAGACCCGGCTCTTCCACGTCGGCCGCCTCGACACCGAGACCGAGGGCATCATCCTGCTCACCAACCACGGCGAGCTGGCCCACCGCCTGACCCACCCGCGCTACGGCGTCAAGAAGACCTACCTGGCGGCCATCCAGGGCCCCCTCCCGCGCGACCTGGGCAAGCAGCTCAAGGACGGCATCCAGCTGGAGGACGGCTACGCCCGCGCCGACCACTTCCGGGTCGTCCAGCAGACCGGCAAGAACTACCTCGTCGAGGTGAGCCTCCACGAGGGCCGCAAGCACATCGTGCGCCGCATGCTGGCCGAGGCCGGCTTCCCGGTCGACAAGCTGGTACGTACGGCCTTCGGCCCGATCTCCCTGGGCGACCAGAAGTCGGGCTGGCTGCGCCGCATGACCAACACGGAGGTCGGCATGCTGATGCGCGAGGTCGAGCTCTAACCCGCCCCCGGCCCCCCGGGCCCGCCCGCCTTCAGGGCGGGTCGGGCCCGTGCCTGGTTTTGGGGACGGGGCGTCGGGGGTCTTGCCTGGGTCTGGGGCGGGGCGTCGGGTGCGGCCGGATGCATGCGGCTCAAGCTGGCGGGGCCGCATGCATATGCCTCCACCGGACGGGTCGGGTGCACATCGTTCCCCGGCGTGCGCGGAACGAAGGCCGCTCCATCAGACCGCGCAGCCACGTCGCTCTACGGGGCGCGCAAGGCCTGCCGCTGCATCACGCCGTCGAAGGAACGCCACTCACCAGGGGCGTCCGAGCGCGCCAACTGGCTTGCGATGTCGGCCCGTCACCCCTTAACGTCACCATGACGATTAAGGGGTGGTTTTTTCATGGGGAACACGAGCTCCGCAGGCTCGGCATCCGGCACGGGGACGGGCACGGGCGCGGCCACCGGCGCGCTGGTCGGGCTGGCGCTCGGCGATGCGCTGGGCTTTCCGACCGAGTTCAACGACGTACCGGCGATCGAGGCCAAATGCGGACCCTGGCGGCAGATGGCACTGCCCGACCCCGCCTTCGTCACCGACGACACCCAGATGACGCTGGCACTGGGACGCGGTCTACGGGCGGCCATGAGCGCCGGTGAGCTGACGCCGGCGCGGCTCGTCGGCCCGGTGCGTACCGAGTACGTCGCCTGGTGGCGCTCGCCCGACAACAACCGTGCACCCGGCGCCACCTGCCTGCACGCCTGTCAGCTGCTCAGCGACGAGGACCGCCACTGGGCCGAGGCGAGCCAGATCGGCTCCAAGGGGTGCGGCGCCAACATGCGGGTCGCGCCCCTCGGGCTTGCCCCGGGACTGAGCCAGCACCAGCGTTCCGGCGCCGCCCAGCTCCAGTCCGCGCTGACCCACGGCCACCCGACCGCACTCGCCGCGAGCGACCTCACCGCGTACGCCGTGCGCGCCCTCGCCGACGGCGCGACCCCCGCGGAGCTGCCCGCCCTGCTCCGTACGTACGCGCACGACCAGCGGACCGTCTACCGGGAGGACTGGCTCGGGGACCTGTGGCAGCGCGCCCAGGACGCCTCCGCGGCCGCGTTCATCGCCCGCGGCTGGGACGACTGCCTCGGCGTCCTGGACCGGCTGGACGCGGCACTCGCCGCCCCGGACCGGGAGGCCGATCCCTGCCTGGCCACCGGCGCCGGCTGGATCGCCGAGGAGGCGCTGGCCACCGGCCTGCTCTGCTTCCTGCTCTTCCCCACCGAACCGCTCACCGCCCTGCGCCGGGCCGCCTGCACCTCAGGCGACTCCGACTCGATCGCCTGCCTCACCGGTGCGTTCGCCGGCGCCCATCTGGGCGCCGACGCATGGCCCGCGGACTGGGCCGCCCGCGTCGAGTACCGCAGCGAACTCCTTTCCCTCGCGGAGGGGTGGGATTCCTGACGAACCTGTCTGCGGCGCCGCGGGGCTTGGTCGCCGTTGCGCTTTGCGGCGCCCCGCACGTGGCTGTCTGTCCCGCCGCGGGGCTTGTTCGTCGTTGCGCCTGCGGCGGGCTGGGTGGGTGTTGGGTGCGGTGACGGGCCTGCGGGGCCG
>NZ_JOIX01000104.1 GCF_000720175.1 Streptomyces sp. NRRL S-337 | reverse complement strand
CCCCCTCGCCCACCCCCTCATCCTCCGCCTCCCCCTCGCCGTCCCCCCTTCGGGACGAACTCACCGCGTTCCTCCGCGGCCGCTACCCAGAGCTCCCGGCCGCCGCCCGGGAGGTGATGGAACGGGCCGGACGCGAACTGGCCGCCTCGGGACAGGCCGCTCGGGCCCTCCAGGCCGGGGACACGGCACCCCTCTTCACCCTCCCCACCGCGACCGGCGAAACCCGCTCCCTCGACACCCTGCTCTCCTCCGGGCCCGTCGTGCTCACCTTCTACCGCGGCGCCTGGTGCCCGTACTGCAACATCGCCCTGCGCGCCCTCCAGCAGCACCTCCCCGAGATCACCGCCCGCGGCGCCCGGCTCGTGGCGGTCTCGCCCCAGGTCCCCGACGAATCCCTCAGCCTCACCGAGAAGCACGGCCTGACCTTCGACGTCCTCAGCGACATAGGCTCCGACACCGCCAAGCGGTACGGCCTCGCCTTCGACCTGCCCGACGACCTGGCGGCCGTCTACGACTCCCTGGGCTTCGACCTGCAGCGCGTCAACGGCGGCCACTCCCGCACGCTGCCGCTGCCCGCCACCTACGTCATCGACCGCGACACCACCATCCGCTGGGCCTTCGTCGACACCGACTACACCGCCCGCGCCGAGCCGTCCGACATCCTCACCGCCCTCGACCACCTGCACTGAGCACCACCAGCTGAACGTCCCCAGCGCCCCCTCGCCCCCTCCACCAACCCCTCCACCAGGCCCCTCCACCCCCTCCGCCCGCTCCGGCCACTCCCCCGCCCCCTGCCGACGGAGGGGGAAGATCGAAAGACCCTCGGAGCCGACGTTCCAACTCACCGACATCCCGCCATAGGCCCCCGCGTCCGAGGGCGCTAATGTCGAATTTCAAGGAACGTAACGGGGGAGGGCAGCCGCCGATGGTGCAGGACGACGCGGTGATCGGCTGCACGGGAGTGCTTTTGATCGGCACTCGTGGGGCTGCCGGTCCCGGTGAGGTTCTGGTGCGGGTCAGGGGTGGCTCCGAGGCCTTTCTCGCCTGGTCCGCCGAGCCCCTTCCAGTAGGGGCAACCGTGCTCGTGATCGAGTCCCGTGGCAATCGCCAGGTCGACGTCATGGAGTGGACCGATCCGTTGGACGCGTTGACCGGCGACGCCGGCAACGCCGGCTGAGGAGACGAAATGTTCGGTTACCGCGTTCCCGCCCCAGATCAAGCGATGCTGATCTCGGGCGGCAGGCGTGGACAGGGCGGCGCGCCATTCCGGGTGGTGACCGGTCACGGAAAGTTCGTGCTGCCGGTGTTCCGCAAGGTGCGCTTCCTGACCCTGGCGATGTGCGAGGCAGAGGTCGCCGAGACCTGTGTGACACGGCAGGGCATCTCGCTCACCGTCCGTGCCGTGATCGCGTTCAAGGTGGGCAACGACACCGAGAGCGTGGTCAACGCCGGCCAGCGGTTCCTGTCCGACCAGGACCAGATGTCGGTCCTGACCGGCCGGATCTTCGCCGGCCACCTGCGCTCCATCATCGGTTCGATGACGGTCGAGGAGATCGTCACCGAGCGCCAGAAGCTGGCCACCGAGGTGCTGGAGACGTCCAAGACCGAGATGGCCAAGATCGGCCTGATCGTCGACTCACTGCAGATCCAGTCGATCGACGACGGCGACACCGGCTACATCGAGGCGATGTCCGCCCCGCACAAGGCCGCCATCCAGCGCCAGGCCCAGATCGCCCAGGCCCAGGCCACCCAGGCTGCGGTCGAGGCGCAGCAGGAGGCCGCCCGTAATCAGGCCGAGTACAGCCGGCAGACCGCGGTCGTCCAGGCCGAGTACTCCGCCGAGGTGGACCGCGCCCAGGCCCGTGCCGCCCAGGCCGGCCCGCTCGCGCAGGCCCACGCGCAGCAAGAGGTCCTCGCTGCCCAGACCGAGCTCGCCGAACGCCGCGCCCAGCTGCGTCAGCAGGAACTGGTCGCCGAGGTCGTCAAGCCCGCCGAGGCGGAGGCCGAGCGTATCAAGCTCCTGGCGACCGCCGAGGCCCAGCGCATGAAGATCCAGGCCGAGGCCGCCGCCTCGTACGACCGCGTGGCCCTGGACCGGATGCTCATCGACCAGCTCCCCCAGATCGTCAAGGAAGCCTCCGCGGGCCTGTCCAACGCCAACGTCAACGTCCTCAACGGCACCGACGGCCTCGGCGAAATCGCCGCCGGCCTCGTCGGCCAGGGCCTGACCATCCTCGACTCGGTCCGCCGCAACCTCGGCACCCCCGACAACCAGTCCCCCGCGAAGTCCTCTACTTCCACCCCCAACTCTCCCGCCAACCCCACCCCCTCCGGCCGCGTAGAAATCGAATAACCCCCACCCGGGGCCACCCCCTGGTGAGCCCCGGGCCCGGCCTCACCAGGGCCCGGGGCTCGCACCGGCCCTGGCCCCGGGCTCACGCCGGGCCCACACCCGGCCCCCTCAGGCCTCAGGGAACGCCTCAAGCTCCACGGCGCCGCTGGCGTTCCTCCTCGGCGTGCTCGGCGTGCTTGTGCCGGGCGTAACCGACGAGGTGGTTGAGGACGGCGACGGTGGCGGCGATGTCCGCGTCGTCGAAGTCGGCAAGAGCATCACGCAGGCCGGCCTGACTGGTCTGCTGCAGGCGCTGGAGGACGGCCTTGCCGTGGGGGGTGATGGCCACCTTCCGGGCGCGCCGATCCAGCGAATCCTGGGTACGTTCGACCAGGTCCTGCGCCTCCAACTGGCCGATCTGCCGGGTGACATGGGGCGGCTCGACCATCAGCAGCTCGGCGAGGTCGCCGACGCGGCAGACGCCTCCGCTGTCCTCCAGGGCCATCAACAGCCAGAGATCGGAGCGAGCCGCCGTCACGCCCGCCTGAGTCGCCTGGCGCTCGTGAGCCCGTGAGCGGGTGAGCAGATAGGACAGCGTGGCCAGCACCCTTTGCAGCGCGGCGGTGGGGTCCTGGTCTCTTCCGGGGTCCGGCATGCAGGCACTTTAGCGGCCCGTGGGATTCCGGAACCCCCAGCGCATACCAGGATCAGCGCTGCTCAGTACCTGTTTGCACGCCGGTTCACGTACCCGGGCCGGAACGGTTCTCGTACCCGAGCCGGAACGGTTCTCGTGCCCCATCCGTGCCGGTTCCCTGGCAGGGGCGCACCGGCTCCCGTTCCCGTTCCGCCCCTGATTCCGTCCCCGTTCCACCCCTGATTGCCGAGGCCCGCACGGGGACCGTGCGGGGGACTGCGCGGGGACTGCGCGGGGGACTGTGCGGCGGGTGGGGCCTCGGTTTTGAGCCAACCTTGGGGAGGGTCGGATCTTTCCTTCCGTCGCTCGCTGGCGCTGCGTTAACGTGTGAACGGTTAGTTGCTTAACTTAGGTAACTAGTTATGCGCACGCTGCACCGGAATTCGGAAGTCGTGCGCGTGCAACGCCCCGTCGAGGAGTGGCGCCACCCCGCACCGTTGGTCACGGCAGTGCCGTGTCCCGATCGTGGAAGGACCAGCCCAATGACGACCGTAGAACCGATCGACGTGGAGGATGGCGCCGGCACCGTTGAAGCCGTTGGCTCCGTTGGGACCCTCGGCACCTCCGGAACTACCGGCGCCACCCCCACCCCCACCGCCAGCGGCCCCGGCAGCACCCATCTCGCCAGTGAGAGTGGCCTGGTGGTGCCGGTGGGGCGCGGGGACGGGTGTCCGTTTGATCCGCCGGCACGGGTGGAGCGGGTGCGGCGGGAGCAGCCGGTGGTGCGGGCGAGGCTGTGGGACGGGTCGTCGTGTTGGCTGGTGACACGGCATCAGGATGTGCGGGCGGTGCTCGGGGACCCGAGGTTCAGTGCGGATGCGACCCGGCCCGGGTTTCCGTTCCTCACCGCCGGTGGGCGGGAGATCGTCACCAACAACCCCACCTTCATCCGCAAGGACGACCCGGAGCACGCCCGGCTGCGCCGGATGCTCACCGCCGACTTCATGGTCAAGAAGGTCGAGGCGATGCGTCCGGAGGTGCAGCGCATCGCCGACGAGTTGCTCGACCGGATGACCGACGGGCGGAGTGCGGCGGATCTGGTGGCCGAATTCGCCTTGCCACTGCCCTCGTTGGTGATCTGTCTGCTGCTCGGCGTGCCGTACGAGGACCATGAGTTCTTCCAGCGTCGCAGCGGCATTTTGCTCAGCCTCCGGTCCGAGCCGGAGGACATCCGGACCGCGCAGCAGGAACTGCACGCGTACCTGGTCCGGCTCGCCCGGGCCAAGCGGGAGCGGCCGGACGACGCCATCGTCAGCCGGCTGGTCGCCCGGGGCGAGCTCGATGACGACGAGATCGCCTCGATGGGGCGGCTGTTGCTGGTCGCCGGGCATGAGACGACCGCCAACATGACGGCCCTCTCCACGCTCGCGCTGCTCCGTAATCCCGGTCAAATGGCCCGGCTGCGCAACGATCCGCCGCTGATCAAGGGTGCCGTGGAGGAGCTGCTGCGCTATCTGACGATCGTGCACAACGGTCTGCCGCGGCTCGCCACCGAGGACGTCACCCTTGGTGGCGTCACCATCCGTGCCGGCGAGGGCGTGCTGTGCACGCTCAACAGCGCCAACCGCGACGACGAGGTCTTCCCCGACGGCGATGTCCTCGACGTCGGCCGGGACGCACGCCGCCATGTCGCGTTCGGCTTCGGCGTCCACCAGTGCCTGGGGCAGCCGCTCGCCAGGGTGGAGCTCCAGATCGCCCTGGAGACGCTGCTCCGCCGGCTGCCGGATCTGCGGCTCGACGTCCCGTTCGAGGAGATCCGTTTCCGGCATGACATGGGGGTTTACGGGGTGTACGCGCTGCCGGTCGCGTGGTGATCCGGACCACGGCCTAGTCGCCCGTGACCTCCGGGCCCCGCCCTTCGAGCCCCGCCCTTCGAGCCCCCGGCCCACCGGGCCCCGCTCTTCGGGCCCCGCCTTCGGCCCCCTCCGGTGCCGGGTGCCGGGCCCCATCGTTTTCGCCACCACTGAGGAGAGAGAGTCATGCGCGTCCACATCGACCAGGAGAAGTGCTGTGGGGCCGGAAGCTGTGTGCTGTCCGCGCCCGAGGTGTTCGACCAGCGGGAGGAGGACGGCATCGTCGTCCTCCTCGATGCCGCGCCGCCTGCCGAGCTGCATGACGCGGTGCGGGAGGCCGCGGCGATCTGTCCGGCGGCCGCGATCACCGTGGAGCAGGTCGAGCGGGTGTAGCCGTTGGTGAGGGGCCTGCCGTTGGTGAGGGGCCTGCCGGCGATGCCCGCCGGATCGATTCGGCAGTCCTCCTTCGGGTGACGGGCACATCGTCTGGCGTGCGCCTGGGCAGCTCGCCTTTCACGTGGGGCGCCGAGCCCCCGCGGGAGAAGCAGGAAAGGAAGCTGCCCATGCGTCTGTCCTGGAGTAGGGCCGAGAGTGTGTCCGCAGAGAGCGTGGCCGTAGACCTGTCCGGGGGCGGATCCGGGCGTGGGCCCGGTAAGGGGGCCGTGCGTGAGGCGAGGCGTGGGTCCGTGGGTCGGCCCACGCCTCTGCGTCGTTCCGTCACCACGGTCGCCACCGCGCTCGGGGGCCTCGCCCTTGCCGTGGCGCTGCCGGCGTCCTCGGCCGGGGCGGCCACCGGCCCGTTCAGCTACGTCTACGACGACGGGACCGGTCCGCGCATGGGGCTGCTGGCCGATCCGCCCAGCTGGGTGTGCATCACGCTGCCGGAGGTCGCCGACGAGGCCGTTCCGCCCGCGCACACGCCGAGGAACTACACCGCCTCCACGGCGACGGTCTTCGCCGGCGCCGACTGCACGGGCGACTACTTCACTCTTCGGCCGAACGGCGGTCACGCCTCCGAGCGGCTGAAGGTCCGGTCGGTCGTCTTCTCCTGACGGCACGCCCGCGGGTGTGCCCACGACGATGCGCATGCCGGTGCCGACGGTCCTGCGCATGCCCGGGCCCGTAGGGGCCGTAGCGTCGTGAGCCCGCCGCCCAAGGTGGTTCCGCCAGTACTAGGCCTGCTGTGCATATGTTGAACGGTGCACTGGTTAGGGAAAGCGGAACCACGCATTCTCGGTGGCATGACCCACACCTCTGTCTCCGCGTACGCCGCCCCCGCCCCGAAAGCACCGCTGGAGCGGACCACGATTCCGCGCCGCGAGCTGGGGGCCCACGACATCCTGATCGAGATCAAGTACGCCGGCATCTGCCACTCCGACATCCACACCGTGCGCGCCGAGTGGGGCGACGGCGGGCACTTCCCGATCGTTCCCGGCCATGAGATCGCCGGTGTGGTGGCCGAGGTCGGCGCCGAGGTCACCCGTTACCGCACCGGTGACCGGGTCGGCGTCGGCTGTTTCGTCGATTCCTGCCGCGAGTGCGACAACTGCCGGGCGGGCCTGCAGCAGTACTGCACCGGCGAGCTCGGCAACGTCGGCACGTACAACGCGACCGGCCGGGACGGCGGGACCACGTACGGCGGTTACTCGACGCACCTGGTGGTGGACGAGAACTACGCGCTGCGCATCCCCGACTCGCTCCCCCTGGATGCCGCGGCCCCGCTGCTCTGCGCCGGCATCACCCTGTACTCCCCGCTCGCCCACTGGAAGGCCGGTCCCGGCAAGAAGGTGGCCGTGGTCGGCCTGGGCGGCCTCGGGCACATGGGCGTGAAGATCGCGCACGCGATGGGTGCGGAGGTCACCGTGCTGAGCCAGTCGCTGCGCAAGAAGGACGACGGCCTGCGGCTGGGCGCGGACCACTACTACGCGACCTCCGACCCGGCCACGTTCGAGCAGCTCGCGGGCACCTTCGACCTGATCGTCAACACCGTCTCGGCGAACCTGGACCTCAACGCGTACCTCGGGCTGTTGCGCACCGACGGCACCCTGGTCCAGGTCGGTGCCCCGGAGCGCCCGCTGCCGGTCGCGGCGTTCGCGCTGATCCCGGGGCGGAAGTCGCTCGCCGGGTCGATGATCGGCGGCATCCCGGAGACGCAGGAGATGCTCGACTTCTGTGGTGAGCACGGGCTGGGCGCGGACATCGAGGTGATCAGCGCGGAGCAGATCAACGAGGCGTACGAGCGGGTGCTGGCGAGCGATGTGCGGTACCGGTTCGTGATCGACGCGTCGACGATCTGAGGCCGGCCGGCCGGGGGCGCGAGCCGTTACGGGGAACCGGCGGATTCGGCGGGAAGCCGTGGGCGGAAGAAATCCAGGTGCGTGCGGCAACCCCCGGGTCCGCCGGACGTCGTGAGGGGTGAGGGCGCCAATCGGCGCCGCCCTTCGACACACGAACGTGGAGCAGCCGACCGTGACCCCGAAGCACACCCCGTTCCCTGCCATGGATCACACCCCGTTCCCCGGCGTGGACCACGCCCCCTCCCCCACCGGGGGCCATGCCACGGCCCCCACTACGGGGCACGCCGCCTCCCCCGCCCACCGGGCCCGTGCCCGTGCCGGGCTCGTCGCGGTGCTCGCGCTGGCCGTCGTACCGGTGCTTGCCGTCCCGGTGGTGACCGCCGGGTCGGCGTACGCCGCCGAGCGGTCGCCGGCCGCCGGTGCGTCCGCGGCCCCGAGTGCCCGGCCCACCACTCCCGGCCACCACGGATCGACCGCACCGACCGCACCGCCCACGTCCGCCCACCCGGAGCCGACCGCCCCGCCCTCCTCCCACCCTGAGCCGTCCGCCTCGCCCACCCGGCCGGGGCACCGGCCGCCCACGGCGACGCCCAGCCCCAGCCTGCCGCCGAGCACGAAGCCGACCGCCGAGCCGAGCGCCGTCCCGTCGGCCCCGCCCGCCCAGGGCGGCAAGCAACTCGCGCGCACCGGCGCCTCTTCCGGGACCACCGCGGCGATCGGCGGTGCCGCGGCCGCGCTGCTCGCAGCGGGCGGCACCACCGTCTACGCGGTCCGCCGCCGGCGCGGCTGAGTCCGTCCGCGCCGCCCGCCCCGGTACGTACGTCCATGGAGTACTCCGCAGCCGTCTGCCCCGCCCCGGTCCGGTTCGCCGTGCCGGGGCGCCGGCATGCCCGGTGGCGGTGGCTGCTGCCCGCGCGATGGCTGCTGCCTGCGCGCTCCCTGTTGCCCGCGCGATGGCTGCTGCACACCGCCCGGCCGGCCACCACCCACCACCCCACGCCCCGCCACGACGGCTCCCCTCACGATGAACCCGCCTCCACACCCACCCCGACACTCACCCCCGCACCCACACTCACGCCCACACCGGCACCCCCGCCGTCCGACCCCCCGCCCACCATCAGCGAGCTCTACCACGCGCAGCGGCTCGCCATGGTGCGGCTGGCGGTGCTGCTGGTCGACGACCGGGCCACCGCCGAGGACGTCGTCCAGGACGCGTTCACCGCGCTCTACAAGCGGCACGGCGAGCGGCTCGCGGACGTCGACAACGCGCTGGCCTATCTGCGTACCGCGGTCGTGAACGCCGCCCGTTCGGTGCTGCGGCGCCGGCGCACCGCTCGTGACTACACCCCGCCCCACGAGGCGGACGCGCCGTCCGCCGAGGAGCGGATCGTGCTGGACGAGGAGCACCGCGAGGTGTTCGCCGCGCTGAGCGGGCTGACGGCCCGCCGCCGGGAGGTGCTCGTGCTGCGCTACTGGGGTGATCTGACGGAGGCTCAGATCGCGGCCACGCTGGGGATCAGCCGGGGTGCGGTGAAGTCGATCGCCAGCCGGGCGCTGGACTCTCTGGAGAAGATCTTGGAGGGGCGGTCATGACCAAGGAGAAGGAACTGCCCGGGGACGTACGGCCGGTGGAGGAGCGGTTGCGGCGGGCCTTCGCGGCGCGCGCGGAGAGCATCGACGTCCGGGACCTGCGGCCCGCCGCGCCGCCCGGACCGCAGTCGCACCCCGCCCGGCGGCCGGCCACCCCGAAGTGGCTCCGGCCCCGCCGCCCCCGGCAGCCTCATTCCTCACCACGTCCCTCCTCGCTGCGTCCCTCCTCGCTGCGTCCCCCCTGGCCGCTTCGCCCCTGGCTGCGCCGCTTCGGTCTGCCGTTGGCCGCGGCCGTGGCGGCCGCGGCCGTCGCCTTCGGCTATCTCGCGGCCGCTCCGGACGCGTCCCGGGGCCCGTCCGACCGGCCGGCGCCCGCGACGCCGCCGCGCCCGGTCGGCCCGACGCCGTCGCCGTCGCTCCCCGGGCCGCCCACCGGCCGACCGGACGGGCCCTCCGCGTACCCCTCCCCCGGCCGTACGGTCCCGGGCAGCGCCTCCCCGGACGGTGCGTCACCAGGCGCCTCCACAGGCAGTACGTCCCCGGGTGGTGCGTCCGGGCCCAGCGCCTCGCCGGGGCCGGGCGGCGAGCCGTCCCGGGCGCCGCGCACCGAGCCGCCGGAGCCGCCGCGGAGCAGCGGTACGACGCGCCCGCCGGCGACTCCCAGCCCCAGCACGAGCACCGTCCCGACCGCGCAGAGCAGGGCGAACACGTCGCCGGCCGCGCCGTAGACCGTCTCGGTGCGCGGCTGTACGGGCAATTGGGCGACGAGGGCCTGCCGGTCCGCGGTGAAGTAGTCGGCCGTGGACCGGATGCGGCCCTGGTGGTCGACGGCGGTGGCGACGCCGTGCACGGACTGCCGGATCATGGCGTAGCCGTATTCGACGGAACGGAGGACGGCCCGCTGGGCGTGCAGCGCGTCGAAGCCCGGCCAGTCGTTGGCCGGCACCATGACCAGGGCGGCTCCCTTGTCGGCCGCCTGCCGCATCAGGGCGGGGAAGTCGGCGTCGTAGCAGATCACGTTCGCCAGCCGTCCGTACGGCGAGGCGGCGACCGGCACGTTCCCCTTGCCGGGCCGCATCCGCTCCATGGGGGTGGGGTGGGTCTTGTCGTACGTCCAGGCGACCTTGCCGTCCGGGGTGACCAGTGCGGCGACGTTCCGTACGTAGGGGGCCTGCGGGACGAAGAGGGCGTAGGCCGCGTCGACGTAGACGTGGTGGGCCCGGGCGATCCCGGCCACCCGGCCCAGCAGCCGCCGCTCGTCGGCCGCCAGTACCCCGGCCTGGGTCTCCGGCCAGACCACGATCCGGGCGCCGGCCCGCGCCTCCCGTTCGGTGCCGGCCACCAGGTCGTCGGCGACCGGTGCCAGCGCCGCACGCACCCGGTCGGGAGCGGCCCGGACCAGCTCCCGCGGCCGGTACGGCCGCAGACCGCCGGCCCGCAGGGCCCGCTCGGTGGTCCGTTCCGCGGTGCGGCCGGCGCTGATGCCGGCGACCCTCACGGTCTTCGTCGTCGGCGGGAAGAACACGAGCCGTACGCCGCCGGCGCCCAGGACGACGGCGAGCACTCCGGCCCACACCAGTGCGCCGCGCCGGATCTCCCGCCGGTGGAAGCCGCGCTGCCACGCCCAGTGTGCCGTCGAGGCGGTCCAGGCGACGACGAAGCTGATGCCGTAGACGCCGGTGACGGAGGCGAGTTGGAGCAGCGGCAGGAAGCCGTGCTGGGTGAAGCCGAGCAGGCCGTAGTCGCCGAAGTCGACGAGCCGGGTGAAGAGGTACTCGCCGCAGACCAGGACCGTCGGGAAGACCAGGGTGCCGGCCGCACAGACGGTGCGCCCCGCGACCAGCCGGTCGGCGGCGAACGCCAGTGCCTGGAGGAGGGCGAGCACCGCGAACGCGCCCAGTGCGGAGGGTACGAACACCAGGCCCGTCGACAGCAGCCACACCAACTGGCCGAGTCCCAGCGCGTATCCGACGCGCAGCAGTCCGCGCCGGGCGGGCCGCTGCCGGGCATAGCGCAGCAGGAAGACGGGGAACAGCCAGGCGGCGAGCGCCACATGCCCGTTGCTGTGCACGGCGAGGACCAGGAGGACGGTACCCGCCCACCAGAGCCAACGGCCGGGGCGCCGTGGGCCGGGGCGCCCCTGGCCGGGCGGACGCCCGCGCGCCGCTTTCCCCGCTCCTGCCGCTCTTCCCCCGCCTCGGAGCGGGGTCGTCACCTGTGGCATACCGCTGTTCCCCTCGTCGTTGCGCCGTTGCCGTCGTTCCGGCCGACGCTAAGGAGGGCCGGGGTCCCGGCACCGCTGCCGTTCCGCAGGCACGACCCCCGACTTTCGTCAGGTCCAGGCCGTCGTCCGCCCGCCCCGCGTTCCTCGCCCATGGGCGTTAGCCGCGCGTTAGCCGATCAGCAGCGGTGGCGCGGAAGGTCAGGTACACGCCATCGTCCGGGAGCTCCCATGCCGTCGCTCTTCAGCACCGCCCGCCGGGCCCTCGCCGCGGCGCTGACCGTCACCGCCGTCCTCGCGCCGGTCACCGCCTGCCACGGCACCGCCGCCAACCGGTCCGGCGACCCGGCCACCGCCGTCTCCCCGGCCCCCGCCTCGCCGACCGTGACGAACGGCGGCCCGCCGCGGGGCCCGGGCGGCCGCGCCGTCTGCACGCCCGAGATGCTCCGCTTCCACGCCGGCGCGCTGCCGCATCGGGCCCGTCGGATGCTGCTGACGGTCACCAACTACGCGGACCGGCCCTGCGACTTCGCCGCGCCGCACCATCCGCTGCTGAGCTTCGGCGAGGGCCGCCGGCCCGCCGTGCCGGTGATCGGGCGCAGCCGGCCGGGCTCCGTCACCACCCTCGCGCCCAATGGCACCGCATACGCCCTGATCACCACCGGTACGGGCAGCAGCGGCCGCAAGGTCTCGCAGTTCGGGGTCGCGCTGGCCGCGCACACCGGCGCCACCCAGGTCGGCCTGGACGACCGCACCCCGGCCCGGGTCGATCCGCACACCGCCCGCGTCACCTACTGGCAGCCCAGCCTGGCGGCCGCCCTGCGCTGGTGAGGCGGAGCCGGGAGATGCGCGCAGCGACTTCCTGGCCGGTGCCCTCCCGGCAGATCTCGCGCCCGGACCAGGTCATCGGCGGTTTCGGTCCCGGTTTTCGGCAAAGATCACCTTTCCACCGCTGCGGGATGGCTGCGCCCGGTGCCGCTCGCCCGGTAGGCTTTCCGTGTGATCTTCAAGCGCATCGGAAATGGGCGGCCGTACCCCGACCACGGCCGGGAGAGCACCCGCCAGTGGGCGGATGTCGCCCCGCGCCCGGTACGCCTCGACCAGTTGGTGACCACCAAGCAGCAACTCGACCTGGAGACGCTGCTCGCCGAGGACTCGACGTTCTACGGCGACCTCTTCGCGCACGTCGTGAAGTGGGAGGGCGACCTGTATCTGGAGGACGGTCTGCACCGCGCGGTGCGCGCCGCGCTCCAGCAGCGCCAGGTGCTGCACGCCCGGGTCCTCGAACTGGGCTGACGCCCCGCCAGCAGCACACCCACGGACGGCACGTCATCGCTGCCGGGCCCGCCCCTGCGCCCAGCCCCTCACACCGCCGAGTCCAGGCCCGCGCGCCCCGGCACCCGGGCCCGGCCGTCCCCGTACGCCGGCCGCCGAGACCACCCCCGCCACCGGGCAAAAAACCACCCTTACCGCCCGACCCGGCACGTCCCCACCCAACCCGCCCTGCCCGAATTGACCCTTTTGGGTTGGGTCTCGCGCCACGCGTTGATCATCTAGTAGGCACGGCCTGTCGCCCGCACTACGCTGCGCCCATGAGCATGCTGACGCCCCCGGGCATGGGCGGTAAGAAGTACCGCATCACGGGCGACAGGTATCCGCGGATGCGCCGCCCCCGCCACCGTCGCCGGATCGTCCTCACCCTCCTTGCCACGGCCTGCGCCCTCGGCCTGGTGGGCTGGGGCACCCTGCAGCTCATCGACGTCTTCGGTGGCCGGACCGGTACCGCGCAGGCCGCCCAGGACAAGAAGCACTGCCCGGACGGCGGCCGGAAGACCGCGGTGCGGGCCACGCCGGCCGCGCAGAAACCGCCCGCGCCCGGCACCCTCACCGTCAACGTCTTCAACGCCACCCAGCGCTCCGGGCTCGCCAAACGCACCGCCGACGAGCTCAAGAAGCGCGGCTTCAAGATCGGCAAGGTGGGAAACGCTCCTGCCGCCTACGACAAGAAGATCAAGGGCGCCGGGATACTGCTCGGCCCCACGGCGGCGGTCGACGGCCCGCTGAAGGTGCTCGCCACCCAGCTCGCCGGCGCCGAGCAGAAGACCGACGGCCGCAAGGGCTCCGAACTCGACCTGATCATCGGCGACGCCTTCAAGGACCTCGCCACCCCGCAGGCCGCCGCCAAGTCCCTGGCCGTACTGAACCGTCCGGCCCAGGAACCGGCCCGCGACGCCACCTGCTGACCGTACGGAAGCCGCAAGCCGCAGAGCCGGCAAACCCGCTAGGCCTGACGGCCATGCGATCGGGCCCCGCACCACCCGGTGGTGCGGGGCCCGATCACTGCTCGGAAAGCGCCTCCCGGAAAGCTCTTCGCGGAAGGTTTCGCGGCTCGGAAAAGAGCCGCCAGGAATGAGGAGTGGGCTCAGCCGGCGGTGCCGTACATCCGGTCGCCCGCGTCGCCGAGGCCCGGCACGATGTAGCGGTCGTCGTTCAGCCGCTCGTCGACCGCCGCGGTGACCACCGTCACCGGCGTACCGGCCAGCGCCTTCTCCATGACCGCGACGCCCTCCGGAGCGGCCAGCAGACAAATCGCGGTGACGTCGTCCGCACCGCGCTTGATCAGCTCCTGGATCGCCGCGACCAGCGTGCCGCCGGTGGCCAGCATCGGGTCGACGACGTACACCTGCCGGCCCGAGAGGTCGTCGGGCATCCGCGTGGCGTAGGTGTGCGCCTCGTAGGTCTCCTCGTTGCGGACCATGCCCATGAAGCCGACCTCGGCGGTGGGCAGCAGCCGCACCATGCCGTCCAGCATGCCCAGACCGGCCCGCAGGATCGGCACGACCATGGGCCGCGGGTGCGAGAGCCGCACGCCGGTGGTCGCCGTCACCGGCGTCTCGATGTCGACCTGTTCGGTGCGCACGTCCCGGGTGGCCTCGTAGGCGAGCAGGGTGACCAGCTCGTCGGCGAGCCGCCGGAAGGTGGGGGAGTCGGTGCGCTTGTCGCGCAGAGTGGTGAGTTTGTGCGCCACCAACGGGTGGTCGACGACGTGGATCCGCATGACATCGACAGTAACCGAGCCGGAGGAGCCCGGCGTCCGCCGTGCACCGCCCGGCCGTCGGCCACGATGGCGCGGCCCGGCTGGCATCACTCCACCGGATAGCGGGAAAGTGGGCACGTACGCCCGATCTTCCGTCCCGCCCTCGGGCGCAGTCCTCGCAGTCCTCGCCGAGGTGGTGTGCAGCGTGCCCGACCCCCAGTGGACCGACGACACCCACGACACCCACGACACCGACGACGCCGGGCCCGGCGCCCCGAAGAACGGCCGGCAAAGCGTCCCGAAGACCGGCCGGGAGACCGCGCCGGACACCGGACGGCAAGCCACGCCGGACGACGACCCGTTGGACGGCCCGCTGGACGGCCCGTCGAACTGCCCGTTGGACGACCCGTTGGACGGCGCCGGCACCGCCCGTGAGCCCGAGAGCGAGGCGGCGCGCCGACGGCGCCGGGCGCAGTTCCTGCGCGAACTGCACGAGGCGAAGGAGCTCCGCAACCGCGTCCAGCCGCGCCGGGTGCGGGCCCAGCGGATGCGCCAGGCCATGCGGATGCGCTCTTTCCGCTGGTAGCCGAGGGGATTCCGCTGAGAGCGGAACAGGCCCCGGGGCCCGGTAATGCTGCGGCACGTGAGCGACATCTCGCACAACCTCCGCACGACGCAGCGCCGAAGACCCCGCGCGAACGCGTTGTTTCTGCCACGATTCCGAAGGGGCGGGACCACCGGCGTGCACGCCGCCCCGCCCCGGCCCGGCACGCCTATGACCAGTGGGAGAGTCACGGTGTACTTCGCCGCACTGCTCGCGCGCACCGAAGACGGGTGGGAAGCGAGCGATACGGAGCTCGACAATGTGGAGACGCTGACCGATCTGGCCGATCTGGCCCGAGAGGCAGCGGTCGACGACGACACGGTGGTGGCCTTGCTGGAGCAGGAGGACGCCTGGTTCGGGGTCGTCCGGGTGGACGGCGACGACGACCCCCGTATCTTCGTCTCGAACGCCGCTGCCGCGTCCCGCAGCTCGTACGGGTCCCTGCTGACCGACGAACTGCTCGGCCGGGACGAGACCGTCGAGGACGACCTCGACAGCCTCGACCTGGACGGTACGGAGGACGGCGAACCCGGCGCGCAGGACGCGGAGACCGAGGTGGACGACCAGACCGGTGCCCCGGTCCCGACCGGCCCGCTCGGCGACCCCGCGCTCCTGGACGACCTCGGCGTCGGCGAGAAGGACCTGCTCGCCCTCGAACGCGACGCCCTCTCGGAGATCGCCGACGCCCTGGGCTGTACGGACGTGCTGGAGGCGGTCCGGTAGCCCGGGACCGCACCGGCCCGTCACCGGCAGCCGACCCGGTCACGGACACTGGGGGCATGAGCGCCCCCCGGCCCGGCCCGCTGCCCGACGTTCCGCCTCCCCCGGCGCCCGATCCGCTGCCCGATCCGTTGCGCGATCCCTGGGTCGCGCCGATGCGGCAGGCGCTGGGCGAGGCCGCCCGCGCCCCCGCGACCGGCGACGTCCCGGTGGGTGCCGTCGTGCTGTCCGCGGACGGCACGGTCCTCGGCACCGGCCACAACGAACGCGAGGCCACCGGCGACCCGACCGCACACGCCGAGGTCCTCGCACTGCGCGCGGCGGCCCGTGCACTACAAGAGGAAGCATCGCGAAGGGGGTCCCCCCGGACGGAGTCCGGGGGAGATCCGGGCCGGGATGGTGGCGGGAGACGGACGGGCGAGTGGCGACTCACCGGCTGCACTCTCGTCGTCACTCTCGAACCGTGCACGATGTGCGCCGGGGCGCTCGTGCTCTCCCGGGTCGACCGGGTCGTCTACGGCGCCCGCGACGCCAAGGCGGGCGCGGCGGGCTCGCTCTGGGACGTGGTACGTGACCGACGTCTCAACCACCGCCCGGAGGTCATCACCGGCGTCCTCGAGGCGGAGTGCGCGGCCCTGCTCACCACGTTCTTCCGCGACCGCTGACCAGCGGCGGGACCACGTAGCCACCCCGCCTCCGACCCGTTCGTCCGGCCCCCGGGAATCCGATTTCGGTGCACGGCCCCCCGTGGGCTAAGCTCTCTCTCGGTAGCGTGTCCGAGCGGCCGAAGGAGCGCGCCTCGAAAGCGCGTGAGGGGGCAACTCCTCCGTGGGTTCAAATCCCACCGCTACCGCTCCAGGGCGAAGGCCCCGATCCCTTCCGGATCGGGGCCTTCGTCATGTCCGGGGTGGCGGCTAGGCGTTGCGTCGGCCCCGCAGTGCACGGCGCACGAAGTGCACGATCAGCCAGATCACCAGGACGACGAGGACCAGCAGGACGACGAACACGACGATCAGGAAGATGCCCAGCTTCTTGAAGAAGCCACGCTTCTTCTTCGTCTTGCCCTTCGACTTCCACGAGGACTTCTTGTCCTTGTAGGCCGTCTTGAGGTGCGGCGTCGAGTGGTGCGAGCCGTGCGACGAGTGGAACGAGTGGAACGAGTGGAACGCCCCGTGGTGGCCGTAGGCGACGGGCTGCGCGGGGGCAGCGGCTACCGCACGAACGGACTCGGTGCGAACGGACTCGGTGCGGACGGCCTCGGTGCGGACGGACTCGGTGCGGACGGTGGCGGTGCGGACCGTCTCCGGGGCGGTGCGGACGGCCGCCGTGGCCGGTGCGACGGCGGCGGCCAGCAGGCCGGCCAGCAGCGCCAGCACCACCGCCGTGCGCCGGCGGGCGGCGGACGGGCGTGGCGAACCGGAGCCGGATCGTACGGAGTTCACGGGCATGGGTGCGGACGTGGACGCGTTCACGGATGTGGGTGTGGGTGTGGGCATGGTGGGTCCCCCCGGGGTTCGGACGTAGCGGCGTTCAGGCGTTGTGGGGCGTGGTGGTGGTCAGGCCGGCTGAGGTCTCGACCTCCAGGAGGGAGGCGCTGTGCCGCTCCGCGTCGAAGGCCGCCCGGCCGCCGCGTAGCCCGAACAGCCGCTTGGCGAGCGCGATGTAGAGCACCGCGAGGATGTTGATGACAAGCGTGGCGATCTTGAGCCAGCTGACCTTCTCGGTGAGCTCGTAGATCTCCAGCGGCAGGAAGGCGGCGGTCGCGACGACCGTCAGGTACTCCGCCCACCGCTTGGCGTACCAGAGGCCCACGCCCTCGACGATCTCGATGACGGCATAGACCAGCAGTGCCACGGCCACCAGCACCAGGGTGGAGTGGCGGTATCCGAAGGTCTTCTGGATGGTGCCGACGACCGGGGAGTGGTCCAGGTCGTAGTGGAAGTGCCGGGCCACCGGGCGGAGCACGGCGATGTACTCGTCGAAGAACCGGCGGACCGCGTCCTTGCGGTTGCTGAACTGCCAGACGCCGACCGCGGCCAGCACGATGAAGACGCCGCGCACCGCCCGTTCGACGGCCAGGAAGCGCAGGATGAACAGGTCGCGCAGGACCTTGCCGCGCGGTACGAGCGGGGCGTCGTCGGCCGGTCCCGCGCCGTGCGGCTCGCCGAGCGCGAAGTCGCCGCAGCGCAGGCAGCGCCAGGCCACGCCGAGTGCGGTGTCGGCCCGCAGGTTCTGCCGGAGGTGCTCCTCGGTGGGGAGGTAGGTGATGTGCCCGCGTCGCGCGCAGGTACGCCGGTCCCAGTCGATCTTCATCGTCGGAGCCCGTGGTCCTTTCGTCGTCCCACACGGCCGCCCGCACCGCGCCGCGGCGCGCCGCCGCGCGTCAATCTGTCGCGTACATGATGCATGGACGCCGCGTCGTACGAGGTGAGAGACGCGGGTACGGCGGGTGGCGGTTGCGTGGCGGCGACAGGGGCGACAGGGCGAGCGGCAATGTCGGAGGGACCACGGCGGGCCGGTCGGAGGGGCCGCGGCAGCCCGGTCCGGGGGGAGCCGCCTCAAGGGAAGCCGCTCCCCCCGGTGCGGACCGAACCCCCAAGCCCACGCCGCCTTCGCGGGGAAGTCGCGGCGTGGACCCCGCAGCGAGACCCTGGTCCGGGGCCCGTGGATTCCTGCCAGATCCATCGGGCCACCGCTTTCATGGTGCCTGCGGGGCCCGCCCCGACGGCCCGGCAAAGGACCTGCTTCACCGGGCCTTTGGTCCATAAGGTCCGGATCAGGGACCGGGCCGGGGACCGGATCAAGGGCCGGCTCAGGGACCGGGCCGCCCCGGCCGGAGGAGAACCGTGCGTACTCCTGGCTCCCCGGATCGAACACGTGTGGTTACACTCGCCCGACTGCATCCAGCCGCCCGCACCACCGCGGGAGCTGCAGGGACGGCCGCAGGGGACTGCCACAGGGGAGACGGGACGATGGCGCAGGCGAAGAAGATCGTGTTGTACCTCCTCATCGTCTTCGTGCTGTACACGATCATCACCTCCCCCCAGCGTGCCGCCCAGCTGGTCCAAGTAGGCTTCGAGGGCATCTCGTCCGCTGCTCAGGGCGTCGGCGAGTTCATGACCCAGCTGATCAAGTAGGGCCGCCCGCTCCCGGGCCGGCCCCCTTGATCACCCGCCGCACGGAGGCCCCTGTGATCCGCCACCTGGTCCTGTTCAAGCTCAACGACGGCGTCTCGCGGGACGAGGATCGCGTCCAGGCCGGCGCCCGGGCCTTCGCGGCACTCAAGGACGAGATCCCGGAGCTGACGTTCTGGGAGTGCGCCTGGAACATCACCGACCGCCCGATCGCCTACGACTTCGCGATCAACTCGGCGGTGGCCGACAAGGACGCCCTCAAGCGGTACATCGAGCACCCGGCCCACCAGGCGGCCGCCGCCCAGTGGCGAGAATTCGCCACCTGGGTGATCGCGGACTACGAATTCTGAGCCTCGACGCCCGGTAGCCGTTCACCCGTTCACCCCGGAGCCCGCGGCGCACGATCCGCACTCGACCGGCCCACGACCAGCGCGCGGCCAGAACGCATTCCACAGCCGTTCACCGGAGCCCCTCGCCCTCCCCCGGGCGGGGGGCTTCCGCATGCCCCGCCCCACTCCCACCCCAGCCCCTCCGCACTCCCTGCGCACCCCTTTCGCGCCCCCTCGCGTCACCCCTCCCCTCGCCCCTTTCACCACCCAACTCTCTCTTCAACACGGCGTTATGGGGTGCTTGCACACAGTGCACATGTCTTGTGATGCTATGACCGCTTTTGCCGGATACATGCACTGCGAGTCCCTGCACCGCCGAGCACTGGAAGGGTGGCGTGACCGTGACGGCCCGTACTGCGCCCAAGGCTCCGTCCCGCGAGAGCCGGAGCGCGGACACCCGGGCGCTCACACAGGTGCTGTTCGCCGAGCTGTCCGACCTCGAACCCGGCACCCCCGAGCACACCCGCGTCCGTGCCGCCCTGATCGAGGCCAACCTGCCGCTCGTGCGCTACGCCGCGGCCCGCTTCCGCAGCCGCAACGAGCCCATGGAGGACGTCATCCAGGTCGGCACGATCGGCCTGATCAACGCGATCGACCGGTTCGACCCGGACCGCGGCGTCCAGTTCCCCACCTTCGCCATGCCGACCGTCGTCGGCGAGATCAAACGCTACTTTCGAGACAATGTCCGTACGGTCCATGTGCCGCGCCGCCTCCACGAGCTGTGGGTGCAGGTCAACGGCGCCACCGAGGACCTGACGGTGCTGCACGGCCGCTCCCCCACCACCACGGAGATCGCCGAACGGCTGAAGATCGGCGAGGACGAGGTACTGGCCTGCCTGGAGGCGGGCCGCTCGTACCACGCCACCTCGCTGGAGGCCGCCCAGGAGGGCGACGGCCTGCCCGGCCTGCTGGACCGCCTCGGATACGAGGACCCCGAGCTCGCCGGCGTCGAGCACCGCGACCTCGTACGGCACCTCCTCGTCCAGCTCCCCGAACGCGAACAGCGGATCCTTCTGCTGCGTTACTACAGCAATCTGACGCAGTCCCAGATCTCTGCCGAACTGGGGGTGTCGCAGATGCACGTCTCCCGGCTACTGTCGCGGAGCTTCGCCCGGCTGCGATCCGCAAACAGGATCGACGCATAACCGGGACGGGCGACCCGATCCTGCACAGATATGTCGACAAGGCGCTACAGCGCGTTGCCGACATGTGACATTCTGCGGGAACCGCGTTTGCCGTAGCGCTGCCTCCGGTATTCAGGTGGAGGCATCACTTCCCGGTCCGCCTGGGCCGGGGACGCCGCAGCGATCCGTCCGCGACCTCAAGGGGGTGGCATGTCCGTAGAACTGGGCAGCTCAAAGGTGCTTGCCGCGATTCCCGCGCCCGCACCGCACGTGCATGACGACGACGCCATCAACACCCGCACGCTCTCCCGCTCCCTGTTCCTGCGGCTGGCCTCGCTCGACAAGGACTGCGCGGAGCGCACGTACGTGCGCGACACACTCATCGAGCTCAACCTGCCGCTGGTGCGCTACGCCGCGGCCCGCTTCCGCAGCCGCAACGAGCCGATGGAGGACATCGTCCAGGTCGGCACGATCGGTCTGATCAAGGCGATCGACCGTTTCGATTGCGAACGCGGGGTGGAATTCCCGACCTTCGCGATGCCGACCGTCGTCGGCGAGATCAAGCGCTTCTTCCGCGACACCTCGTGGTCGGTACGGGTCCCCCGGCGGCTCCAGGAGCTCCGGCTCGCCCTCACCAAGGCCAGCGACGAGCTCTCCCAGAAGCTGGACCGTTCCCCGACCGTGCCCGAACTCGCCCTGTGCCTGGGCGTGTCCGAGGAGGACGTAGTCGACGGCCTGGCGGTCGGCAACGCCTACACCGCCTCCTCCCTGGACTCCCCCTCCCCCGAGGACGACGGCGGCGAGGGCTCCCTCGCGGACCGCCTCGGCTACGAGGACAGCGCCCTGGAGGGCGTCGAGTACCGGGAGTCCCTCAAGCCCCTGCTGGCCAAACTCCCCGCCCGGGAACGCCAGATCATCATGTTGCGCTTCTTCGCCAACATGACCCAGTCGCAGATCGGCGAAGAGGTCGGCATCTCCCAGATGCACGTCTCCCGCCTGCTCACCCGCACCCTGGCGCAGCTGCGCGAGGGCCTGATCTCCGACTGACGAACGGTCCGCCGAGGGGCCCACGACGCTCGCCGCTCGGCGGACAGTTGAAGAATCCGCATCCGGAGGAGATCCGGAAGTCGAGAACCCCCTGACGGGACCTGTGCCGCGCCGGCCACGGGGCCCGCTTTCGGCATGCCCGTGGGCCGGTACCCAACGCCCCCTGCCGCAATGCCCCTTGGCGCGCTACGACGGCCACCTCACGAACCGCCGGAACCGTCCTCCTGCTTCGGAACCATCCCTATACACCTGACGGTCCGTCAGCGACACTGTGCCGATGCGACGACGGACGACAACGACCCTCGCCTCCGCCTCGGCGGCCGTGCTGTGTCTGGGTGTCCTGCTCACCGGCTGCGGGGACGCGGCCGACCGGGGCCATGTCGCGTTGGGCGCGGCCGGCCCGGGCGACGGACAGGCGCCGCAGCGCCCCGTACCGCCGCGCGACGGCATCGAGCTGACGCCGTACGACGGGAACGGGAACGGGAGTGGGAGCGGGAGCGAGCCCGGCGGAGGCAGCGGTAGCGCTCGCGGAGACGGCAGCGGCGGGAGCCCTTCCGGCCGTACGCACGCAGGGAACGGCTCGTCCCCTACGACGCCCGGTGCCCACCGTCCCGGCGGGGGCAGCGGTGGCGGTGGCGGTGATGACCCCTCTGGAGGCCAGGAGACGCCCTCCCCCGGCTCACACGGGACGCCGCCCGCACCGCGGCCCAGCGACCCCACCCGGCCCCCGCACCACGACTCCCCCGCGCCGCCCAAGCCGGGCATCCCCGCCGGCCCGGACGCCCCCGACGGTCTGCTGGTGGGTCACCCCGTCCTGGCCGACACCGACGTCCGCTGGTGCCAGAAGGTCAGCCTCGACTTCGTCAACACCGGTGACCACGCCGTCACCACCGGAAGGGTCACGTTCGGCAGTCACGTCATCGGCTCTCTCGGCGTCGACTGGGCCACCCTCACGTCCACACACGAGCTTCCGCTGCCCCTCGCCCCCGGCAAGCGGAGGACCGGCAGCTGGCGGGTGTGTGTGGACGCCTGGCGGGTGCCGCTGGGCATGCACCTCGACACCCGGGACATCACCTTCGCGTGGGGCACCGGCGGCTCGTAGAAGACTCCCGACATTTTCGCCCGGATGGCGATGAGTACCGGCCGGTGCCACGGTCGATACAGGTAACACACGCCATAACGGCCGACCGCGGACCGCGTACGGCGGACCGCAGACCCCGCAGGAGATCGCCATGCCGCGCATCACCCCCAACCTCTGGTTCGACACCCAGGGCAAGGAGGCCGCCGAGTTCTACTGCTCGGTGTTCCCGAACTCGAAGATCACCGCCGTCACGCACTACAACGAGGCGGGCCCGCGCGAGGCCGGCACCGTGCTGACCGTCGAGTTCGAGCTCGACGGCCAGCCGTACCTCGCGATCAACGGTGGTCCGGAGTTCACCTTCACCGAAGCGATCTCGCTCATGGTCACCTGCGCCGACCAGAAGGAGATCGACTACTACTGGGCCAAGCTCTCCGAGGGCGGCGAGGAGGGCCCCTGCGGCTGGCTGAAGGACAAGTACGGCCTGTCCTGGCAGGTCGCGCCGGGCGGTATGGCCGAGCTGCTGAACGACCCGGACCAGGAGCGGGCGGCCCGCGCCATGAAGGCCATGTTCGGCATGAAGAAGATCGACATCGCGGCGCTGGAGGCCGCGGCGGACGCGACGTGAGCGATGCAAGCGACGTAGGCGACGTACGCGACGTAGGCGATGTGGCGATGTGGCGATGTAGTGGACGCGTCCGGGCGTTAGCGAGCTGTTAGTTGATCAACAGCGGGGGCCGGGAGTCTGGTGTTAGCGGGCCGCCGGACGGGCCGTGACCGTACCGCCACAGCCAGCCAGGGGGACTCCCGATGTTGCACCACACCATGCTCCGCCGCGGACGCCGGGCGGCCGCCGCCACCGTGATCGCCGTCGCCGCGCTGGCCCTGACCGCCTGCCAGGGCAACTCGCCCAAGCCCGACCCCGCGGGCCCCCCGAGTCCCGTGTCGTCCGCCGGGTCGAGCGGTTCGTCCGGTGCGGACTCGGGTCCGGGTGCGGGCTCGGGTGCGTCCGGTGGCCAGGGTTCCGGTACGACGTCGGGCGGTGGCTCGCAGTCCGGCAAGAACGGCTCCGGAACGGGCGGCAGCGGCGGAAGCTCGGCCTCGCAGACCTCCTCCCGGCACGGTGCCTCCGCCCGCTGCACCACCGGTGGGCTGCAGGCCGGCTGGAGCTCGTCGGGCGGCGGCGTCCCCGACATGCACAGCGACGCACAGCAGAACGTCACCGTGTGGCTGAAAAACACCGGTCGGGCCGCCTGCACGATCAGCGGCTTCCCCGGCGTACAGCTCCAGGCCAACGACGGCCACTCGATCGACCTGCCGCGCTCCTCGAAGAAGCCGACGCCGGTGACGCTGAAGCCCGGCGCGTCCGCGTCGTTCACCATCACCTTCCTGCCGTCGGTCAGCGCCGGGGACCGGAAGATCGCGCCGGGCACGGTGCTGGTCACGCCGCCGAACGAGAAGCAGCACCTCCAGCTGAAGTGGCCCTACGGCGGCGCCATCCTGGACCAGTCCGGCGCCACCCACCCGGGCACCTACGTCAACCCGGTCAACGCCGGCTGACCCCTCGACGCCACCCCCCACCACCGCGCCACCCCCCACCACCGCGCCGGCCGTGCCCTCACACGGCCGGCGCGGCTGTGCCCTCACACGGCCGGCGCGGCCGTCGTTCACCCGGCGCGGTCATCGTTCACTCAGGAATACCTCCGCCCTCCCCCACGTTGTGGCCTGCAAGGGGCGCCCGCATCCCCTACGGGATCTGTTCGACCACGCCTTAATACTGCAACCGCATGTGGGGGTTGTGGCCTCGGCGTTGGTAGTGGCAGTGGCGGGCTCGGGCTTGGCTGCGTCTGCGGAAGTGTGACCAGTGCAGTCGG
>NZ_JOIX01000103.1 GCF_000720175.1 Streptomyces sp. NRRL S-337 | reverse complement strand
CCCGGCACCGCCCTGATCACCGCCGACCTCGCCTGGCACGACGGCTCCCCGGTCGCCGCCTCACCCCGGCAGATCCGGGCCGGGCGGCCCGGTCGCGGAGGAAGGTGAGCAGCGCCCGCGCGGTGGCGTCGTTCTGCCGGAAGGCGGGGGCGTTGGTACCGGGACGGGAGAACGCGCCGCCGGCCCGGGCGTCGGTGTGCGGGCCGAGGGCGAAGCGGCGCGGGTGCGGGAGACCGGCCCGGTCCAGGATCCGGCCGTCGGCGGGGTCGACCGCCAGCAGCCCGGCCGGGGTCGCGGCCGCGCCCTCGGCGTACAGGGAGCGGAGCAGGACGTCGCGGGTGTGCGCCACGGTCGGTTCCGGCAGCCGGGCCTCGACCAGCGCCCGGGCCGTCACCGACTCCCCCGGCACGCTGGGGCTTTCGGCGCGGAACAGCCCGCGCCGCGGGTCGGCGGTGACGGTGGTGTCCGCGCCGAGGAAGCGCACCACACCGGCCCGGGAGAGCGCGAGCAGCTGGCGCAGCCGCGGTCCCGGCGGGCCGGAGGCGAGGTAGCTGAAGAAGCCGTGCCACCAGGGGCCGCGGTCGCCGAGCCGGACCAGCTGGCCGTAGACCGACAGCAGCGCGAGGAAGACCGCGAGGTCGGGGCTGTGCGCGGGGTCGTGGCGGCGGGCGAGGTCGGCCTCGATGTAGCCGCGCAGCCCCTCCTGCAGCGCCTCGGCGTCGGGGTGGCGCAGGCCGGCCAGCGGATGGTCCAGCGCCGCCAGGTCCAGCCGGTCGGCGGGGTCCGGGACGGCCGCGCCGACCAGGGCCTGGAGGGCGGCGCTGCCCGGGTCGGCGGCGGCGTATTTCTCCTCGAAGTCGGGCCAGGCCATCCGGGTGCGGTCGGCGTGCGCGGTGAACAGCCGGTGGTAGTGGGCGAAGCCCAGCTCCTTGTCGATCAGCGGCCAGACGTCGCGCCGGAAACTGATCCCGCCGGGCCGGGCGAGGAGTTCGTCCACCTGGGCGGGCCCGAAGAACCGGGGCAGCGGCGGCCGTTCACCGCTCGGCGGGTAGCCGATCTTGGAGTGGTACGGGACGCCGCGCCGCGAACCGACGTGCAGGACGGGCTCGCGGCCCGAGGGCCGGTAGGTCAGCCGCCCGTCCGGGCCGGTGGTGTACGTGCCGCCGCGGCCCTCGGTCAGCAGCACCATCAGGTCGATGAAGGCCAGCCCGAAACCGCGCACCAGCACCGGTTCACCGGGCCGGAGGGCGCCGAGATCGCTGTCGGCGGTGAAGGCGGGCGGCAGGTACGTCAGCCCGTGCCGGACCGCGAATTTCGCCAACTTCGCCTGCTCCGGCGGCAGTTCGGCGTCGAGGTGACCGAGGGTGAGGACGACGAGGTCGGCCAGGAGCGGGGCCGGGCGGCCGGCCAGCCACACCTGCTGCCGGCCGTCGCGCGAGCCGGAGACCCGTACCGCGGTACCCCGATGCTCGTGGACGGTGACGGCGGGCGGCAGCGCGGCCACCGACCGTTCGTACACCCAGCGCAGATACGCGCCCTGTTGCTGCCGGCTGAGGAACGCCTGCCCGTCGGCCCCGGCCCACTCGGCGAGCGTGGGGCCCGGCCGCACCGGGCCGGCCTGTTCCACCGTCTCGTCGGTGAACATCGTGACGTCCTCGGCCATGGAGTTCATCCACAGCAGCGGGGACTGGTCGTGGCGCCAGATGCGGCCGCCGCCGGGCGGGTGCGGATCGACGAGGTGGATGTCCAGGGGCCGGTCGCCGTACAGCGCGGGGAGGTTGGCGGCCAGCCGCTCCAGGACGCCGGTTCCGCGCGGGCCGGCCCCGACGATGACGAGCGAGGCCTTCACCGCGCACCGGCCGTACCGCGGGCGTAGTGCCGCTCGACGAAGAACTGCCCGGCGCTGAGCACGGAGGTGACCATGACGTACCAGAGGGTGGCGACCAGCAGCAGCGGGATGACCTGATAGGTGCGGTGGTAAACCAGCTGCACGGAGTAGAGCAGGTCCTGGACGGCGATGACGCTGACGATGGAGGTGCCCTTGAGGGTGCCGATCAGCATGTTGCCGGCCGGTGGCACGATCGCCCGCATGGCCTGCGGCAGCACGATCCGGCGCAGCCGCCGCCAGGCGCCCAGCCCCAGCGACTGGGCGGCCTCCAGCTGCCCCTTGTCGACCGACAGGATGCCGCCGCGGACCACTTCGGCGGCGTAGGCGGCCTCGTGCAGGGTCAGCCCGATGACCGCGACGCCGACCGGGTCGAGCAGGTTGACGGTCCGCACGCCGAGGATCGTCGGGTAGAGCGCCCCGATGTTGAACCAGAACAGCAGCTGCACCAGGATCGGCATGGACCGGAAGAGCCAGACGTAGCCCCAACTCACGCCGCGCAGCACGGGGTTGTCCGACAGCCGCATGGCCGCGAGCACGGTGCCCAGCGCGAAGCCGAGCACCATGACGGCCACGGTCAGCCAGAGCGTCAGCCCCAGGCCGCGCAGGACGGCGGTGGTCAGGAAGTAGTCGGCGACCACGTCCCATTGGAAGGCGTCGTTGCGGACGACGGAGACGAGGGCCAGCGCCAGCAGGACGAGGACGACGGCGGCCGCGGCCCGCCGGCCGGTGCGCCGGTGCGGCACGATGCGGAGCGCGGCGGGGTCCGGGGAGCCGGGGTTGCCGGGGGTGTCGGGGGGCACCGCGGCGGGTGCCGCCGGGGCGTCGAGGGTGTCGGAAACGGGGTCGACCAAGGGCATGCGAAGGCTCCGTGGATGCCGAGAGCGAGCACGGGCTCCGGCGCCTTCACACGAACGAGCGGGCCGCGCCCCTCAGCACGACCGGCCCTTGAGGCTATGGGGTCAACACGCCGGGTTGTCAAGGCTGTCCGCACTGTGAGCGATGGATCACGTCGTGGTTGACGTCGAAACGGATGCCTGTTCCACTTGTTGGCATGTACGCATGGCAGCGACTGGTCACCCGCGACCACATCGACTTCGGTCGTGTGTGGTCGTCGTCCTGTTGAGCTGACCCCCTGCCCTGCGGCCCGTCGCCGATAAGGCCGGGCCCCTTCCGCGGTTCTTCTCGTCCTTCCGCCGCGCGCCTTCACACGCCACGCCGCTTCTTCGGCGACCCCTCCCCTCGCTCCACCCTCTTCGTCACGCCTCCCTCCCCCCAGGGGGCCCTTCTTCCTTTCCTCCTTCCTTTCGTCCTTTCGTCCTTTCGTGCTTCCTTCCTCCTCCCTCCGTCCCGCTCGCAGAAGGGCGCGGTATGCGCTTCGGCGTCATGACTTTGATCGACAACGTCCCGGACGCGCTGTCCGGGCGCCTCCTGTCTCCCCACGACCGGCTCCGCGAGGTCGTCGAACTCGCGGTACTTGCCGAGGAGTTGGGGTTCGACGCCTTCGGTGTCGGGGAGCGGCACGGTGCGCCGTTCCTGTCCAGCTCGCCGCCCGCGGTGCTGGGCGCGATCGCCGCCCGGACCCACCGGATCCGGCTGTTCACCACCGTCACCGTGCTGTCCACCCTCGATCCGGTACGGGTCGCGGAGGACTACGCAACCGTCGACCAGCTCTCCGGCGGCCGGCTGGAGCTGACCATCGGCAAGGGCAACGCGCCCGAGCCCTGGCGCCTCTTCCACCGCGATCCGGACGACCAGTACGCACTGCTGGAGGAGAACCACGCACTGCTGCGCCGGCTGTGGAGCGAGGAGCACGTCACCTGGTCGGGCCGGTTCCGGCCGCCGCTGAAGGACGCCACGGTGCTGCCCCGCCCGTTCCGGCGGCCGCCCACCATCTGGCACGGCAGCGCCACCAGCGAGCGTTCGGTGGAGCTGGCGGCACTCTGGGGCGATCCGGTCCTCGCGGCCAACGTCATCCAGCCGGTGGCCGATTACGCCAAGCTGATCGACCACTACCGGGCCCGCTGGGCGGACCACGGGCACGATCCGGCTGCCGCGCTGGTCGGCTCGGGCGGCACCCTCTACGCGGCGGCCGACGACCGCACCGCCCGCCGGGAGTTCGCGCCGTACTACGAGACGGCGGTCGCCGCGCGCGACGTGCCGGGCAACAACACCCCGTTCCGCACCCTGGACGAGGCCGCCGACCACGGTCCCGCGCTGGTCGGTTCGCCCGCGCGGATCGTCGACAAGATCCTGTCGCAGCGCCTCGCCTACGGCCATGCGCTGCAGTTCTTCTCCGTGGACAGCGCCGGGCTGCCGTTCGCCCGCAAGGCCGAGGTGCTGCGGCTGGCCGCCGCCGAGGTACTGCCCCCGCTGCGCCACGAGCTGCCCGACCCACTGCCCTGGCCCTCGCCCGCACCCGCCGGGGCAACGGAGCCGGCCGCGGAGGCGGCCCGATGACCACCACACCCGGTCCCCTGAAGGGCCGTCACCTGACGGTGCGGCACACCACCGTCACCGATCCCCTCGCCCGCCCGCTGCTGGACGAGCTGACCCACGAATACCGCACGCGCTACCACAAGCCGGTCGACCTCGGCCTGGAGTACCCGGCGGAGGAGTTCGCCCCGCCCGGCGGCGCCTTCCTGCTGCTGCTTGCGGACGGCGAGCCGGTGGCCGGCGGCGCGTACCGCCGCCTCGATGCCCGGACCGCCGAACTCAAGAGGATCTGGACGCACTCCGCGCACCGCCGGCGCGGACTGGGCCGCCAGGTCCTCGCGGCCCTGGAGCAGCACGCCGCGGCCCGCGGCTACACCCGCATCCACCTGACCACCGGCCCGCGCCAGCCCGAGGCCAAGGGCCTCTACCTCGCCGCGGGCTACCGGCCGCTGTTCGACCTGTCCGCCGACCCGGAGTCGATCGGCCCGCTGCCGTTCGAGAAGCACCTGGAGACCCCGCGCCCATGACCCCCACCACGCCCCGCACCACCGCACTGCGCGCCACGGCCCTGCTGTCCACCGCGGTCCTGGCGCTCACCGCCTGCGGCTCGGGCGACCCGTCGGACTCCGCCGGCGCCACCGGGCCGGCCGCCGCGCACGCCAAGATCCCCACCACCGACGTGGTCTCCGGCGTCACCAAGGACCCGGCCGCGGCGGAACTGCTGCCCGCCGAGGTCCGCAAGCGCGGCACCCTCGCGCTCGCCGCCGCCGTCGGCACCCCGCCCGGCGCCACCTATCTGCCCGACGGCACGACCCTGGCCGGCCAGGACATCGACTTCGCGGACGCGGTCGGCAAGGCCCTCGGACTGCGCATCCACCGCGAGGTGGCGAGCTTCGAGGCGATCCTGCCGGCCCTCGACAGCGGCAAGTACGACGTGGGGACCGGCAATTTCGGCGTCACCGACGAGCGCCGCAGGACCCTCGACTTCGTCACGTACGTCAACGACGGCCAGGGCTTCGCGGCCCGCCAGGACAGCCCGCTGAAGAAGGTCACCTCGCTGAAGCAGCTGTGCGGACTGACCGTCGCCACCGGCGCGGGCACCACCTTCGAGGCGACGCTGGAGCAGAACCGGCACCTGTGCCCGGAAGCCGGCAGGAAGCCGTACGACGTCAAGACCTTCGCCGAGCAGGGCGCGCTGTGGATCTCCCTCCAGCAGGGCCGCAGCGACGTGGTGATGAGCACCATCAACGGGCTGCGGTACGCCGTCGAACAACAGCCCGGCCTGCGGTTCCTCAACGAGTTCAAACGGCTCGACGTCGGCTTCGCGTTCAAGAAGGGCACCCCGCTGGCGCCCGCCTTCCGGGCCGCGGTCAACCATCTGAAGGAGGACGGCACCTACGAGCGGATCCTGAAGAAGTGGGGCACCGGGCCCTCGGCGATCAAGACGTCGCAGATCAGCCCGCCGGAGATCAAGTAGACCGGGCGGATCAGGCCCCGGCCCGGACCGGCCACTTGACGTCACCACTCGATCGCATACCGATCGTTACGCTCTTCATACAGTCAGTTTCCTTGTAGGGCGCGGAAGCTGATGGCGCGCCACCCCCTTTGCACCAGATGTGTCACGAACCCCCCGTGCGGCCGCTATCCACTTGGCACTCTGTCGGCCTGATGGACGACGATAGGGGCAGGAACACACGCAGACCACGGGTGAGAGGAGGCGTCAATGGGATCGGTGCGCAAGGCGAGTGCCTGGCTTGGCCTCGTCGACGACAATGATGACGAGCGCTACTACGACGACGACTACGCCGAGGGACCCGATGCCGCCGGCCCGGGTGGCAACCCCTGGGTGACCGACCCCCGGGTCCGGGTGGCCGACGAGACCGCTCAGGACCAGGGCACCCGCATCGCCACGGTCACCCCGGAGAGCTTCCGGGACGCCCGTGGCATCGGCGAGCTGTTCCGGGAGGGCGTCCCGGTGATCGTCAACCTGACGTCCATGGAGTCCGCCGACGCCAAGCGGGTCGTGGACTTCGCGGCTGGCCTCACCTTCGGCCTGCGCGGTTCGATCGAGCGGGTCGCCACCCGGGTCTTCCTGCTCACCCCCGCCGACTACCGGGTGCTCAGCGGCGAGACCCGCGACCACCGCAACGGCGGCTTCTTCAACCAGAGTTGAGCGACGTCTCGGCCCCTCCGGCCGGGGGCCCGGGGGTCACCCCCGGGTATGGCAGCAACCAGAGTTGAGCGCAGGGCCGGTCACCGGGCGGTGCCGGCGCCTGCGGGGCCGCTCAGCGGAAGGCGTCCAGCCCGGTGAGCGCCTTGCCCAGCACCAGCTGGTGCATCTCGACGGTGCCCTCGTAGGTGAGCACCGATTCGAGGTTGGTGGCGTGCCGCATGACGGGGTACTCCAGCGAGATCCCGTTGGCGCCGAGGATCGTCCGGGACGTGCGGCAGATCTCGATCGCCTCCCGGACGTTGTTCAGCTTGCCGAAGCTGATCTGCTCGGGGCGCAACCGCCCCGCGTCCATCCGCAGCCCCAGGTGGTGGGCCAGCAGGATCCCCTTGTGCAGTTCGACGGCCATGTCGGCGAGCTTGGCCTGGGTCAGCTGGAAGCCACCGATCGGCTTGCCGAACTGCTCCCGGGTACGGGCGTACTCGAGCGCCGCCTCGAAGCTGGCGCGGGCCGCGCCCATGGAGCCCCAGACGATGCCGTAGCGGGCGTGGCTCAGGCAGCCGAGGGGGCCGCGCAGACCGGTGACGCCGGGGAGCACCGCGTCGGCCGGCAGCCGTACCTCGTCCATGACGAGTTCGCTGGTCACCGAGGCGCGCAGGGACCACTTGTGCTTGATCTCGGGGGCCGAGAAGCCCGGGGCGTCGGTGGGTACGACGAAGCCGCGGATGCCGTCGTCGGTCCGGGCCCACACCACCGCGACACCGGCCACCGAGCCGTTGGTGATCCACATCTTGCGTCCGGTCAGCACCCAGTCGTCGCCGTCCTTCTTGGCGTACGTCCGCATCGCGGCCGGGTCGGAGCCGTGGTCCGGCTCGGTGAGGCCGAAGCAGCCGATGGTCTCGCCGGCCGCCATCCCCGGCAGCCACTGCTGCTTCTGCTCCTCGGAGCCGAAGCGCCAGATGGCGTACATGGCGAGCGAGCCCTGTACGGAGACCAGCGAGCGGATGCCCGAGTCGGCAGCCTCCAGTTCCAGGCAGGCCAGGCCGTACTGGACGGCGGAGGCGCCGGCGCAGCCGTAGCCGGTCAGGGACATGCCCAGGGCGCCGATCGAGCCGAGTTCCCGGGCCAGTTCGCGGATGCCGGGGAGTTCGCCCGCCTCGTACCACTCGGCGATGTGCGGCAGGACCCGGTCGGCGGCCCACCGGCGGACGGTGCCGCGGACTGCGCGGTCCTCGTCGGTGAGCAGGTCGTCGATGCCCAGCGGGTCGCCCGGGTCGAACGGCGGAACCGTCGAAGAAGGTGAGGAACCCGAAGAAGCTGAGGAAGCTGAGGACGGCTTGGCTGACATGGCGGGCCTCCGGCGGGTGCAGCGCGCGCGAATAAAACTAGCAGTGGTAGTTATGCAGCGCGTCCGACGGTACGGCCCGCGGTGCCGCGCGGCAAGGGCCCAAGCCGCGCGGCGGGACGGAAAGAGAGAGGGCGCCGGATCTCAGCGGCCGGAGCCGGCCGGGGCGGGCTCGCCGGTGCCGCGCCCGGCGCCCGCCGGGGCACCCTCCGCGGTGCCGGTGTCGCCCTCGGCCCGCTCGGTGGACTCCGCGGCCCGGCGCGGCAGCCGCAGCGCGATGCCCGCACCGACCAGCAGCAGCACGGCGCTGGCGACGAGGGTGATGTGCAGCCCGCGGACGAAGGAGTCGCGGGCCGCGATCCGCAGCGCCTCCTTGGCGCTCTCGCCCAGGCCCGCGGCGACCTTGTACGCCTCGCCCAGGGAGTGCGCGGCGGACGCCGACGTCTTCGCGGGAACGCCGTCGACATGCGTCAGGCCGGGGGCGTAGGCGGCGTTCATGACGCTGCCGAGCAGCGCGACGCCGATACCGGCACCGAGCTGGTAGGAGGTCTCGCCGATGGCCGCGGCGCCGCCGGACTGCTCGGCCGGGGCCTCGCTGAGCATCGACTCGTAGGCCCCGAACAGCGTGGACTGGAAGCCGAAGCCGAGCAGCACGAAGCCGCCGGACAGCAGCCACGGGCGGTCGTGGCTGGTCATCGCGGTCAGGCAGAGCACCGCGGCGGCGGTGAGCACGAAACCGAACGAGACCATCGCCCGCGGGCCGAGGGCCTGCAGCAGCTTCGAGCCGGTGAGGCCGGCCGCCATCGCGGCGAAGACCAGGGGCAGCATCCGCAGCCCGGTCTCCAGGGGGCTCAGTCCCAGGACGAGCTGGAGGTACTGGACGGCGATCAGCTGGAGGCCGACCAGGGCGAGCATGGCCAGCACGATGCAGCCGACGGAGGTGCCGAACGCCGGCCGGGCGAACAGCCGCATGTCGATCAGCGGGTGCGTGCGCCGGCGCTGGCGCCGTACGAAGAGCAGCAGCAGGGCGACGCCGAGCGCGATGGGCAACAGCGTGGTCGGTCCGACGAGGGCCGCGCCGCTGCCGATCCGCTTGACGCCGAGGACGACGCCCAGCACGCCGAGCGCCGCGACGATCGCGCCGATCACGTCCCAGGGGCCGTTGCGCTCACCGCGCGACTCCGGCAGCAGCCACCGGCCTATCAGCAGCATCGCGGCCATCATCGGGATGTTGATCAGGAAGACCGAGCCCCACCAGAAGTTCTCGACGAGGAAGCCGCCGAGGACCGGGCCGACCGCCGCGCCGACCGCGGCCACCGCGCTCCACACGCCGATGGCGACCGCGCGCTCCCGCCGGTCGGGGAAGACCTGCCGGAGGATCGACAGCGTCGCGGGCATGATCATCGCGCCGCCGATGCCGAGCAGGGCGCGCGCCGTCATCAGGATCTGCGGATTGGGGGCGAGCGCGGCGACGGCCGAGGCCAGGCCGAAGAGGCCGTAACCGAGCAGGAGGATGCGGCGGCGGCCGACGCGGTCGCCGAGCGTGCCGAAGAGGATCAGCAACGAGGCCGCGATCAGCGGGTAGATGTCGACGATCCAGAGCAGCTCGACCGGTCCCGGCCGCAGGTCCTCGGTGACCGAGGGCACGGCGACATAGAGGATCGTGGTGTCCAGCGCGACGAAGAGCAGGCTCACGCAGAGCACGATCAGCACGGTCCAGCGGTTCACACCGCCGCCTGGAAGCCGGGGAACACCAGCCGTCCGTCCCTTGCCGGACGTGGTCGTCCCGGACATGCAGCACCTCCAGTCATGCTCTCGCGGCCATGGATCAGGGCGCGAAAAACGCCCCGGGGGAACCGGCGGCACGGGCGAGTAAGGACGTCAGACTACGCGAGTCCCCGAGGCTGCCGCGTGGCTCACCTCACGATGAGACGCTCATCGCAGTGCCGGACGTTCCCCCTCCGCCCGTCGTCCGGCATTTCCGGAGACCTGGATAATCGTCCAGATGAACGATCTTGCCTCGGCCGCGGTTCCCGGCCGGACCGCACGGGACGGCGCCGCCGTGGTCGCCGCACTGCGCCGGGCCGCCCCCGCGCTGGCGGCGTACGCCGCGGTCCGGCTGCTCGGGCTGCTGGTGCTGGGCATCTGGTCGGCCGCGAACGGCAAGGACTGGCACACCCTGCTCACCGCCCGCTGGGACTCGCTCTGGTACACCCGGGTCGCCGAGCAGGGCTACGGCTACAGCGTTCAGCTGGCCAACGGTGACGTGCACTCCAGCCTGGCGTTCTTCCCGCTGCTGCCGTGGCTGGAGCGCGGCCTGTCGGCGCTCACGCCGCTGTCGGCCGCGGACGCCGGGATGGCGGTGGCCTGGTCGGCATCGCTGGCCGCGGCCTGGGCGCTGTACGCGACCGGTGAGCGGCTGCACGGGCCGCGGGCCGGGATCGCGCTGGCGGCGCTGTGGGCCGCGCTGCCGGTCGGGATCGTGCAGTCGATGGCGTACTCGGAGGCGCTGTTCACCGCGCTCGCGGCCTGGGGCGTGCACGCCGTGTTGACCGGGCGCTGGGTGACGGCGGGAGTGCTGGCGTCGCTGGCCGGGCTGACCCGGCCGGTGGGCGCGGCGGTGGTCGCGGCGGTGTGGATCACCGCGGCGGTGACCCTGTGGCGCGAGCGGGCGGCGGGCGTACGGCCGCGCGCGGCGCTCCGCTCCCACCCCGGCATGGCGGCCGGGGTGCTGCTCGCGCCACTCGGCTGGTGCGGCTACTTCGTATGGGTGGGAATCCGGCAGGGCTCGGTCACCGGCTATCTGGACGTCCAGGGCGGCTGGGGCAACGGCTTCGACGGCGGCGTCGCGTTCGCGGGGTTCATCGGGCAGCAGCTCGCCGGCCCGTCCTTCGTGGCCGGTCTCGGGCTGCTGGCCGGCGTCGGACTGGTGATCTGGCTGTACGTCCACGGGGTGCGGCGCGGCCAGCCGCTGCCGCTGGCGGTCTACGGCGGGCTGGTGCTGCTGATGGCCCTGACCGCCAAGGGCTACTTCGGGTCCAAGCCGCGGCTGATGATGCCGGCCTACCCGCTGCTGCTGACGCCGGCGGCGGCGCTGGCCCGGTGGCGGCCGGCCTGGTCCTGGCTGGTCATCGGGGCGGTGGCGGCGGGGTCCGCGGTCTACGGGGCGTTCTGGCTGAACGGCTCGGGCCCGCCGTGATCCGGCCACGGCCACAAAGATCAACTTCTTCCGGCGGGCAGCCGGATGATCCTCTTCCGCGATCCCGGCGGCGAGGAAACGCCGCCCAACGCCCCGGCAAATAGCCGATAAACTCCTCCGGAGAAAAGCAGATAAGGCGCTCGACGGACCGACACGCGGGCGTCCGGAAGGGATTGAGAATGCCGCGGAATTCTCTTCCAAATCCCGCCGCCGAAGCCCCGATTGAGACCCATTCCACATCACATCGTCATTACAAAGCGCACAGTTTGACCAAGCACCTACATCACAGGCGGTAACGTCGATTGAGTGCGTACCGATGAGAAGAAGCTCGACCAGATGGAGGAGCGCCCGACCGATCGCGCCCGACCACCCCAGATGACCCGGACCCGCCTGTGGCTGTTCGGCGGCACCCTGGCGGTGTACGTGGCGATCGTGGTCGGAGTGCTGACCACTTCCTGGCTGGTCACCTTCGACTGGCAGGTCATGTTCTTCAGGCCGTACAAGCAATGGCCTGCGATCCACGCCTTCCTCGACTACTTCGTGGTGCTCGGCCAGCGCGGCCCGACCGCGGTGGCGGTGGCGGCCTGGCTGGGCTGGCGCTGCTGGCGCCAGCGCAACCTCCACCCGCTGCTGGTGCTCGGCGCCTCACTGCTGCTGCTGAACATCACGGTGGGCGCCGCGAAGCTGGGCATGGGGCGGCTCGGTCCGCACTACGCGACGACGGTCGGCGCCAACGAGATGTGGCTGGGCGGCGACATATTCCCCTCGGGTCACACCGCGAACGCCGTGGTCACCTGGGGCGTGCTGGCCTACCTGGCGACCACCCCGCTGCGCCGCCGCACGCTGTCGGTGATCGCCGCGCTGGGCGCGCTGGGCGTCGGCATGACGACCGTCTACCTCGGCACCCACTGGGTCAGCGACGTGCTGCTCGGCTGGGCCGCCGGCCTGCTGGTGCTGCTGACCATGCCCTGGCTGGAGCCCGGCGTCACCTGGGTCGAGGACCGCCTCATGGGCATCCTGCTGCGGCTGTGGCTGCGGCTGCGCCCCGATTCGCTGCGCGGCCCGCTGCCGGCCGGCTCGCTGGCCCCCGGCGTCTCCCGGCAGCGCCTCGCCCCGGACGGCGAGGTGCTGGTCCGCGAGACCATCGGCGCCACCACGGGCGGCCGCCCGGCCACCCGCGGCCCGGACGGCTGGCCGCACCACGCGTCGCGTCCGTACACCATCCGGTCGGAGCGCACCCCGGTCACTCCCGCGGGCAGCCGGCGGCCGCCGCATGCGGACCGCGTCCCGCGCACGACCCCGATCGGCCCGACGTCCGTGCGCGGCCGCAACACCGGCGGCTGACCGCCCCACCAGCCGCGGGGCCGGTACGCACACACCCCAACCCCGCAGCGAAGGCCCCGGCCGCTCCTCCGAGCGGCCGGGGCCTTCGTCGTTGTGTCCGTCGTTCCGTGGTCGTTCCGGGTGCGGCGGGGCGCCGGTGCTCAGCCCGGCCAGCAGCGGTGCACCACGTCGTCCTTGACCTCGAAGTTGAGCCGGCCGGCGACGTACTCCATGGTGATCACGGTGCCGGGCGGCAGCGCGCGGACGGTGCTCCAGCCGCGCCCCCGGGCCCGCTCCTCGGCGTCCTGCTGCTCCAGACCGACATAGGTCCGGACGTCGTCCTCGGGATTGGTCGGAAAGTCGGGTACGTCACTCATGACAGCCACCGTAGGCGCCCGTACCGGGCCCGCGGAAGGCCCGTCGGGCGCACACCCCGGTGACTTCCCGGTCCGTCATTGGTCACACTTGTGTCACAGCCGGTGTTGTGGCGTTTGCCGGAACTTCCGTCACCCGTACGCGCCGGGTGACGGCGCAACCGGGTGGAAAAATAAAACCGGCGGAATTCCGCCGTGATCGGATACGAAACGGACACCGCCGCTCCGGACACCGGGCAACACCGGCCGGAAATTAATCCGCCACCGGCGCCGGATTCCCCCTTATCGGACGCCCATTCCCGGCCGCCGGGAATTTGGCGCACGCAGCACACTCCATACACATTTCCCGCACATCGCCCGGCCGGGCAGCGGGGCAGGGCGGTGCCGGCGGGCGGGTGCGGGCGGGCGTGCGGAAGCCCGGCCGGCGTCCTGCCGACCGGGCTTCCGCGGCTCCGGCCCGATGCGCGTCCGGCTCAGCCCGCGTCCGGACCGGCGACCCGGACGGCCAGGTCGTTGTCGAGCGTGTAGTACGGGCCGATGCGGAGCTGCGCCGCGCCGGCGGGCACCGGCAGCGCCGGGTAGTTGAACACCTGCTTCTTGTCCGCGACGTCGTCGAGGAGCCGGGCGATCCGGACCGGGTGGGCGCCCTCCGCGGGGCGCAGCCACAGATCCCAGGGCTCGGTGCCGTGCGCCCAGCGGCCGGCCAGCTCCTCGTAGGGCAGCGTGAAGCAGAACTCCGGGCCGTCGACGGTCAGCGGGACGGTGACCGGCGCCGGGGAGCCGGCAGCGCGCCGGGCACGCGCCTCGGCCAGGGCACCGGCGGCCGGGGCGGCACCGTAGAGCCGCCCGGAGACCGTCATGCCGTCCGGCGAGACGAGGATGTCCCCAGCCTCCGCGTGCGGCCCGCGCAGCCAGCTGCGCAGCGCGAGGTTGCCGAGCTTGGTCGCGTACGGGATGCGGACCCCGAGCCGGCCGATGCCGGCCAGCGGACGGCGGTCCACCAGCGACCGCAGGTCGTTGACGCCGGGCTGCAGGCGCCGCAGCGCGTCGCCGTCGCCGAGGTCCGCGTAGGCGTTCCAGCGGCCCTCGGCGAGCGCGACGGTGCTGGGCAGCACGGCCCGCAGCCGGCCGGCGCCGTTCGGGCCGAGCGGCAGCCGGACCTCGTCGTCCGCGCCGTCGCCGCCGCGCCGCCGCAGCACCAGCGCCGCGCTCCAGGCGGGCGCGGTGTCCTTGGGGGCGGTCAGGTCGAAGGTGAGGCCGCCCGCGGAGTCCGCGATGCAGTCGGCCCGCAACTCGGCGGGCGCGGCCGTGCCGTCCGCCCGCTTTCGCCGCCCGGCCCGCCGTTCGCGTCCGTCGGGTGCCCCGCCGCTCCCGGCCGTGGCTTCCTGATCGATGGCGGCCGACTCCTTCGTCTCGTCTCCGGTCCAGGTCAACTGGCGCGACGCGGTCATGCCGTGCGCACCCCTCTCAGCGCGGCGCGGGCCGCGTCCTTCGTCGCGTAGGCGCCGCTGAGCAGCGCTCCCCGGGCGCGGTGCAGCCCGCCGTGCAGCCAACTGGCGCGTCGGCGCGCCAGCAGTTCGCCGAAGAGCGCCTCATGGCGCGCGGCGATCCGGGCCGGGTCGAAGCGGGCGGACGCAGCGAGGGCGGCGGCGCCCATCCGGCGCCGGGCGTCGTCGTCGCCGATCAGCGTCAGCAGCGCGCCGGCCATCGCCTCCGGGTCACCGACCGGCACCAGCCGGCCGTCCACCCCGTCGCTGATGATCTCGCCGGGACCGTGCGGGCAGTCCGTGGCGACGACCGGCAGTCCGCACCGCATGGCCTCGACGATCGTCATGCCGAACGCCTCCATGCTGGAGGAGACCGCGGCGATCGAGCCCTTGGCCCACTCGGCCTCCAGGGGGTGGGCCGGGCCCATCAGGAAGACGTGGTTGTACAGCCCGAGCTCGTCGATCAGCGACCGCAGCGCGGCCTTCTCGGCCCCGCCGCCGTAGATCCGCAGCCGCCAGTCCGGGCGCTCGGCGACGACCCGGGCGAAGGCCCGGACCAGGACGTCGTACCGCTTGACGGGGGCGAGCCGGCCGGCCGCGACGACGACCTTCCCGGTGCCGTCGGCGGGCGGCAGCGCGGGCGCGGGCACGCCGTTGGGCACCGCCTCGACGCGGACGCCCGGCAGCCGCAGCCGGCGGCGGTAGGCGCGGGCGTCGGCCTCCGTGACGGTGGTGACCGCGTCCAGCCGCGGATAGGCCCCGCGCAGCGCCATTTTGAGCGCCCGGCTGTGGGTGTCGAGGGTCAGATGTTCCTGGCCGATACGGACCGGGCCGCGCCGCGTCTGCCGGGCGAGGTGTACGTTCAGCCCGGGGCGGGTGCCGACCACCACATCGGCCTCGATCCGGCGCAGATGCTGGGCTATTCGCCGGTCGGTGAGCTCGCTGTACTGGTCGTAGCGGCGCTCCGCGGCCGGGAAGACCTTGGCGGGCCGGGCGTGCGCCGGGTCGCCGCCGTCGTAGTGGGGGCCGGACTCCCTGAGGTCGACGAGGTGCCGCAGCGCGACCCGCGGTCCGGGGTCGAAGACGGGAGTGTCACGGTGGCGCAGGGCGGACACGATCTCGACGTCGTGCTGCTCGGCGAGGGTACGCGCCAGCGTGCACGTCGTACGGATCGTCCCCCCGATGCCGTAGGCGTTGTGAATCAGGAATGAGATGTGCATCGTCCCTGTGTCCCCATGGTCTTCCGGTCGTCCCGCTCTCCCTGCGGTCGCCGCGCGCACCCCTCCCCCGCGCAAGGCATCCCTTTTCTGAACGCGAAGACCGCACAAGCTGGTTCCGGGTTGGGCGCTTTCGCCAAGATGTACCGAAAGAGTTAGGCCATCGGTAGCGGCGGCACGGAACCTCGCCCCCACAAATCCCGTCGGCCCCCGTCCCGTTGCCGCAGTACGGCGTGGCGGCGGCGGAGGGCCGCACTCCGCCCCCCGCGTGTCGGTCATTCTCCGCCGCGGCCGCCCCCGGATTCTGTCCGGATCCGGCCCGGGTTCCGCCTTGCCGGGGCCCCGCCCCAACCGGAAGCCTGTACGGGGCCGTTGCGGCGCCCGGCGTCCGACGCCGGGGCACGGTGGGGCACTTCGTCTGCTCGAACGGGGGAGCAGCCGAACCGCGACGGTCCGGCCCGCACCGGGGGAGGTGCCGGGCCGCCGAGGAGGTACCGGTGAGGATCGGACGATGGGGCACTGCGGTGGCGGCCGCGTTACTGGCGGTCGGCGGCCTCGTGGTGGCGGGCCCGGCGAGCGCGGCCGACCAGGACGGCGGCGCACCGGCACCCCGGCCCCCCTCGGGCCACTGGGCCCGGTACGACACCTTCTCCCACTCCCTCGCCGGCCGGACCGAATGCCGCGCCACCGGCGAGGCCGGCCGCCGCCAGGGCCACTGGCCCGCCTACTCCTGCGACTCCGGGGTCTTCACGACCGACTTGACGGTCTGGGTGCCCTGAGACGACGGACCGCCGGCCCGGACGCCGCCCCGCGGCGCCGCACCGCTCGCCGAAGCCTGCTGAGACGCCGAACCGGCCGCCGGCGTCTCCGGCGCCACCGCACCGCCCGCCGGGGGCCCCGGTGGCGCCACACCACCGGGCCGGTCCCCTTGAGATGGTGCACCGCCCGTCGGGAGCCCGGGTGGCGCCGCGTCGACCGTCTTGGTCAGCGGTGGCACGACATCGACCGGCTTGACCACCGGTGGCACCAGGTCGTCCGTCTTGGCCACCGGGGGCACCACACCGTTCTCGTTCCGGCTCGGTGTCACCGGGGCGGGGTCGGTGGGCTGCCGGGCCGGAACGGTTTCCGGAGGCTCCGGCGTCCCCGGGATCCGCAGCGTGAGGCCGACCTTCAGCCGGTGCGGATGGGCGCCCAGGGCCTTGCGGTTGGCCTTGTAGAGCGCCCGCCAGCCGCCCTTGACATGCAGGCTGCGGGCGATCGTGCCCAGCGTGTCGCCGCGCCGGACGACATAGGTCCCGTCCTCGCTGATCAGCCCGTAACGCCTGGCGCAGACCGGCCAGGCGCCCCAGCCCTGCGCGGCCTGCACCTTCTTCGCGACGTGGATCTGCTCCTTACGGGTCGCGAGGTCGGCCCGCCGCGCGAAGGCCAGCCCACCGAACGCCTCCCAGGTGGGCTGCCAGAACTGCAGGCCGCCGTAGAAGGTGTTGCCGGTGTTGATGTGCCAGTCGCCGCTGCTCTCGCACTCGGCGAGGCAGCCCCAGGGCCAGTCGTTGCCGGCACACGCGTGCCGGGCCCGCACCGGCGCGGGCGCGCCGCCGCCGTCGTGCGGGAGCTCGGCGGCGGCGCCGGGCGGGCACAGACCGAGGACGAGAGCGGCGGCCGCCGCGGTGAGCGACCCGACGGTTCCCACGACACGCCGTGCGGCCGAAGAGTTGTCCGACATAGCCGGTGACGGTAAGCAGGCACCCCCGGCCGGCTCGCGCGCCGCGCCCGCGAGGGCCGGCTCCCACCCGCTCCGGTGTACGGAACGCGCCCGACTGCGCCATGCCTTCCGCAGAGCATGTCCCTACGTGATCGCCCAACGGGTGACTTTCCGTAGTTCTCCTCTGTGCGGGGAATGGTTCGATTCTGTTCCCGTCGTCGCGTGACCCCTGCCGCAGGTCACCCGTTGTCCTTGTACGAGCCGGGAGACCGCCCGGCAGACGCACAGAGATCGAGGAGCCACCCGTGCCGCGCATGCTCGACGTCAGCGACGACGTTCGCGCCGAGATCGGCGACGAAGAAGCCGACCGCCTGCTGGCCGGTGGCGACGCCCCCGGCAGCTACGACTGCACCTCCTGCCGGACCCCCGGAGACAGCGAGCAGGAGCGCACCAGCACCGTCCTGTTCGTGGGCGAGGAAACCGCGGTGCTCGCCTTCGCCCATGCCACCTGCATCCCCTCGCAGGTCGTCCCGGTATCGGAGGAGCAGCTCCAGGGAGCCGTGCGCTCCATCACCGGAGAGGACGCCGCCCCCAACCCCGGAGCGCAGGCCGCGTCGGCCACTCCGATCCCCACGAGTGAACGCCAGGCCACCCTCGGGATCACCTGTGGGCTGGTGCTCGTCGAGGACGATCTGCGCCCGGCCCTGGTCGTCGAACCGGACGGCCCGATCGCCCGCCCCGGCTCGGTCAGCCTGGACGACGACTTCCTGCCGCTGCTCCTGGAGCAGGGCTTCCAGCCGGTCTCGGACATGAACAAGCTGCCCGCCGTCATCCCGGGCTGGTCCGCCCTGCTGGCGATGGGCAAGCTGCACGCCGTGCTGCAGCCGGGCAGCGGCGGCAGCCAGGCCGCCTGGTGGCAGGCCCATCAGCCGCTGGCCGTGTCGGACGGCTGGCGCACCGCGGCCAACAAGGCCCAGACCGTGCTGATGTACGCCGCGCCCGCGGGCACCATCGGTCACCAGCCGCGCGAGGACCTCATGCGGCAGGCGCTGGAGCAGGCCGCCGCACAGGGCAAGCTGGTCGCCGCGGCCATGCCGCTGGCCGGCACCTGACCGACCCGGCACCCGATCGCGGGGGCAGGACCGTCGTTTCGGCCGGTCCTGCCCCCGCGATCAGCCATTTCCGCGCACAGGCCGCATCCCGTGGCCATCGGGGTCGTTGGCACATACGTGCACGCATACGACCCCTCCTCCCGCGCCCCGTACGCCCACCCGATCCCCGGCATGCGCCCGTCGCACGAGCACGGGACGACGCGCCCGACCGACCGTGGTTCCGCCACGCCGATCTACGACGCGCTGTACGCCGAGTACCGCCGCTCCTTCCGGGCGCTGCCCGGGGACCGCACGGACGAGCCGGAGATCTCGGAAGTGCTGGGCGGCACCGGGAATTGGGGCCGTACGACGGCGTCCACGGGCCACTGGGAGGTCGTCGGCCGCCAGCCGTACCACGCCCGCAGCCACCTCCCGGCTCTCCCCCCGAGCCCCCGGGACGCCCACCCCCGCCACTCCTGAGGCCCCGGGGCACCCGCAATCGCCGCTACTTCTTCTTGCTGCGCTTCTCCCGGACCCGCACCGAGATGTGGATCGGGGTGCCGTCAAAACCGAACTCCTCGCGCAGGCGACGCTCGATGAAGCGGCGATAGCCGGCCTCCAGGAAGCCGGAGGCGAAGAGGACGAAGCGGGGCGGCTTGGTGCCGGCCTGGGTGCCGAAGAGGATGCGGGGCTGCTTGCCACCGCGGATCGGGTGCGGGTGGGAGGCGACGATCTCGCCGAGGAAGGCGTTCAGCCGGCCGGTGGGGATACGGGTCTCCCAGCCGGCCAGCGCGGTCTCGATGGCCGGGACCAGCTTCTCCATGTGGCGGCCGGTGCGCGCGGAGACGTTCACCCGCATCGCCCACGGGACCTGGACGAGGTCCCGCTCGATCTCCCGCTCCAGGTAGAAACGGCGCTCCTCGTCGAGGTTGTCCCACTTGTTGTAGGCGATGACCAGGGCCCGGCCGGCCTCCACGGCCATCGTGATGATCCGCTGGTCCTGGACGCTGATGGACTCGCCCGCGTCGATCAGCACGACCGCGACCTCGGCCTTCTCCACGGCCGCGGCGGTGCGCAGCGAGGCGTAGTAGTCCGCGCCTTCCTGGAGGTGCACCCGGCGGCGGATACCGGCGGTGTCCACGAACTTCCAGGTTTTGCCGCCGAGTTGGATCAGCTCGTCGACCGGGTCGCGGGTGGTGCCGGCCAGTTCGTTGACGACCACCCGCTCCTCGCCGGCGACCTTGTTCAGCAGCGAGGACTTACCGACGTTCGGGCGGCCGATCAACGCGACCCGGCGCGGCCCGCCGACGGTCTGGCCGAAGGTCTGCGCGGGCGCCTCGGGCAGTGCCTCCAGCGCCGCGTCGAGCATGTCGCCGGTGCCCCGGCCGTGCAGCGCGGAGACCGGGTGCGGCTCGCCGAGGCCCAGCGACCACAGCATGGCGGCGTCGGCCTCGCCGGACGGGCCGTCGACCTTGTTGGCGACCAGCACGACCGGCTTGCCGGCGCGGCGCAGCAGCTTGACGACGGCCTCGTCGGTGTCGGTCGCGCCGACCTTGGCGTCGACGACGAAGACCACCGCGTCGGCGGCCTCGATGGCGAACTCGGCCTGCATCGCCACGGACGCGTCGATGCCGAGGACGTCCTGCTCCCAGCCGCCGGTGTCGACGACCTTGAAGCGGCGGCCGTTCCAGTCCGCCTCGTAGGTGACCCGGTCGCGGGTGACGCCCGGCTTGTCCTCGACGACCGCCTCGCGGCGGCCGATGATGCGGTTCACCAGTGTCGACTTACCGACATTGGGGCGGCCGATGACGGCGAGGACGGGCAGCGGGCCGTGGCCGGCCGCGGCGATGTCGCCCTCGACCTCCTCAAGGTCGAAGCCCTCCTGCGCGGCGAGCTCCATGAACTCCGCGTACTCGGCGTCGCCAAGCGCACCGTGCTCGTCGCCGGTGGGGATCTGGTCGTTCATGAAGTCCGTTCCTCGTTCATCATCGTGATCGGTGGGCCGCTCGTCCGCGGCCCACTACTCAAGTTTCGGTCAGCGCCCGGTCAGGCGCCTGGCCGCTGCCAGGTGGGCGGTCAGCCGCTCCTGGATCCGTACGGTCGCCTCGTCGAGCGCCTTACGGGTGCGCCGGCCGCTGCCGTCACCCGCCTCGAAGGCGTCGCCGAAGACGACGTCGACGCGGCTGCGCAGCCGCGGCACGGCCGGTGTCAGCCGGCTGCGGCGCTCCGCGCCGCCGAGCACGGCGACCGGCACGACGGGGGCGCCGGAGCGCACCGCGAAGTACGCCAGGCCCGCCCGCAGCGACGCGAAGTCGCCCGCGCCGCGGGTGCCCTCGGGGAAGATCCCCAGCACTCCGCCGTGCGCCAGCACCGCGAGCGCGTCGGTGATCGCCTTGCGGTCGGCGGTGCTGCGGTCCACCTTCAGCTGCCCGATGCCCCGCAGGAACGGGTCCAGCGGGCCGACGAAGGCTTCCTTCTTGATCAGGAAGTGCACCGGCCGCGGCGCGGTGCCCATCAGCATCGGGCCGTCGATGCCGTGCGAGTGGTTGACGGCGAGGATCACCGGGCCGGTGGACGGCACCCGCCAGGCGCCCAGCACCCGCGGCCGCCACAGGCCGTACATCAGGCCGATGCCGATCCGCCGGCCGACCGCGGCACCGGAGGCGCTCGGGACTCCGGACGCCTGCCCGGCCCCGGCCCCGGCGCCGGTAGCGCTCGGTGCCCCCGTGTCGGTCACCGGGCGAGTCCCGCCTTTTCGGCGCTGGCGCCCTCGATGAGGGTGACCACGCACTCGATGACCTGGTCGAGGGTGAGCTCGGTGGTGTCCACCTCGACCGCGTCGTCCGCCTTGGCCAGCGGCGAGGTCTTACGGGAGGAGTCGGCGGTGTCCCGCTTGATCAGCGCCTCGCGGGTGGCCGCCAGGTCCGCGGCCTCCTTGCCCTTGAGCTCGCCGCTGCGGCGGGCCGCCCGGGCCTCGGGCGAGGCGGTGAGGAAGACCTTGAGGTCGGCGTCGGGAAGGACCGTGCTGCCGATGTCGCGGCCCTCGACGACGATGCCGTTCGGAGCCGCGGTGGCGATGGAGCGCTGCAGGTCGGTGATCAGGGCCCGCACCTCGGGGACCGCGCTGACGGCGCTGACCGCGGCGGTGACCTCCTGGGTGCGGATCGGGCCCGCGGCGTCCAGGCCGTCGACCGTGATGGTCGGGGCGGCCGGGTCCGTACCGGAGACGATCGCGGGCTTGGCGGCGGCGTCGGCCACCGCCGTGGCGTCGTTCACATCGATGCCGTTGTTGAGCATCCACCACGTGATCGCGCGGTACTGGGCGCCGGTGTCGAGGTAGCCGAGGCCCAGCTTGGCGGCGACGGCCTTGGACGTGCTGGACTTGCCCGTGCCTGCGGGGCCGTCGATGGCGACAATCACTGCAGCCGGGGCGGTCCGGGCGGCGGTTTCCACGGTGACGAACACCTTTCTGGTACACGGGGCGGGGTCCAAGGGCCATGAGGGCCTCGCCCAAGGTTACTGGCTCACCCGGACGGCACCGTCCACCGCGTCCCGGGCGGGCGGACCCGGGATGTCACTGCCGGATGGACCAGCCCCGCTCCCGCAGCTCCGCGGTCAGCACCGGGACCGCCTTCGGCTCGACCATCAGCTGGATGAAACCGGCCTGCTGACCGGTGGCGTGCTCGATGCGGACGTCCTCGATGTTGACCCCGGCACGGCCGGCGTCGGCGAAGATCCGGGCCAGCTCGCCGGGCTGGTCGCCGATGTACACGGCGACGATCTCGTACGCGGCCGGGGCGGCGCCGTGCTTGCCGGGGACCCGCTCGCGGCCGGCGTTGCCGCGCCGCAGGACGTCCTCGATGCCGCTGGCGCCGCCGCCGCGCTTCTCCTCGTCGGCGGACTCCAGGGAGCGCAGGGACCGGACGGTCTCGTCCAGGTCGGCGGCGATCTCGGCGAGCACGTCCGCGACCGGGCCCGGGTTCGCGGAGAGGATGTCGATCCACATCGCCGGGTCGGAGGCCGCGATCCGGGTCACGTCCCGGATGCCCTGGCCACAGAGCCGGACGGCGGTCTCGTCGGCGCCCTTGAGACGGGCGGCGACCAGGCTGGAGAGCAGCTGGGGGGTGTGCGAGACCAGGGCGACGGCGCGGTCGTGGGCGTCCGCGTCCATCACGACCGGGACAGCCCGGCAGAGCGCGACCAGCTCCAGGGCGAGGTTGAGCACCTCGGTGTCGCCGCCGGGGGCCGGGGTGAGCACCCAGGGGCGGCCCTCGAAGAGGTCGGCGGTGGCGGCCAGCGGCCCGGAGCGCTCCTTGCCGGCCATCGGGTGCGTGCCCAGGTAGGCGCTCAGGTCGCAGCCCATCGCCTCCAGCTCACGGCGCGGGCCGCCCTTGACGCTGGCCACGTCGATGTACCCGCGGGCCACCCCTCGCCGTATGGCATCGGCGAGCGCCGACGCCACATGGGCCGGCGGCACGGCCACCACGGCCAGATCGACCGGCCCCGGGGGCGCCTCGGCGGTGCCCGCGCCGAGCGCAGCGGCGGTCAGGGCCTGGGCCTGGTCGTGGTCCTCCAGATAGACCTGCACACCGCGCGCGCCGAGGGCGAGCGCGGCCGAGGTGCCGATCAGGCCGGTTCCGATGACGAGTGCGGTCCTCACTGCGCGATGTCCTTTCGCAGCGCCCCGGCGGCGCCGAGGTAGACGTGGGCGATCTTGGCCTTCGACAGCTCGGTCTCCACATGGGCGAGCACCCGCACCACGCGCTCCATGGCGCCGTCGACGTCCAGTTCCTCGGCGCAGATCAGCGGGACGTCCGTGATGCCCAGGGCGCGGGCGGCGGCGGCCGGGAAATCGCTGTGCAGGTCCGGGGTGGCCGTGAACCACACGCTGATCAGGTCGTCCGCGAGCAGTCCGTTGCGCTCCAGGATGGCGGTGAGCAGCCCACCGACCTGCTCCTGCATATGCTCCGCGTCGTCCCGCTCCAGCTGGACGGCCCCGCGGACCGCTCGTACCGCCACGTCACTGCTCCCCTGCGTCCTCGAGCGCGCCACACATCCGTGCGCTTCACTGCTCAGCGTAACCAGCCGCACCGACATCGCGTACGCGACGGCCGTCCGCCCGCCCGGCCCCGCGCCGGCCCCGGCCGGAACGCACCGGCCCGGTCCCGGCCGTCCGCCGCAAACCTGGTGACATTCCCCCTCCCACCAGCGACAATCGCCGCCATGTCCGCAGCCGCCGCAGACCACGCCCTGGTCGCCGAGCACACCGTCTACGCCTGCGTGATGGGCTCGCGGGCCTTCGGGCTGGCGACCGAGAGCAGTGACACCGACCGGCGCGGGGTGTATCTCGCCCCCACCCGCCTGTTCTGGGGCTTCGAGAAGCCGCCGACCCATGTGGAGGGGCCGCGCGAGGAGGAGTTCTCCTGGGAGCTGGAACGCTTCTGCCAACTGGCGCTGCGGGCCAACCCCACCGCCCTGGAGTGCCTGCACTCCCCCTTCGTGGAGCGCATCGACGCCACCGGCCACGAGCTGCTGTCGCTGCGCGCGGCGTTCCTCTCCCGCCAGGTCCACCGCACGTTCACGGGCTACGCCACCGGCCAGCTCAAGCAACTGCGGGCGGATCTCCGACGCCACGGGGCGCCGCGCTGGAAGCACGCCATGCATCTGCTGCACCTGCTGGCGAGCGCCCGCGATCTGCTGCGTACGGGCGCGCTCACGCTGGACGTCGGCGACGACCGCACCGAGCTGCTCGCGGTCCGGCGGGGCGAGGTGACCTGGGAGACGGTCGAACGACGGATGGCCCACCTGACCGAGGAGGCCGACGCAGCGGTGTCCGGCTCCCCCCTCCCACCCGAACCGGACCGGGCCCGGGTGACGGACTTCTTCGCTTTACGTCCACGAACAAGGCCCCTCCGGCCCGTCCCCTCCCGTTGGGGGAGTGTGCGGCTGAGTGGGGGCGCGCGTCGTGCCGCGTACACCTGACGTCGCTGGTCAGCGGGAATAGCTCCGCCCGCGTGTCCGGTTGTGGCCCGCAGGGGGCCCTCGCGACCCTTACGGGATCTGTTCGACCCACCCCTACGGGTCCGCAGCCCCCCTTACACCCCCAACGCCCACCCCCACCCACCTCTTCCCCCTCCCCCAACGG
>NZ_JOIX01000102.1 GCF_000720175.1 Streptomyces sp. NRRL S-337 | reverse complement strand
AACGGCGAGACGACCCGCGACGCCGCAGACAGCTACGTACGCGGCGCCGCAAAGCGCAACGACGAGCAACCCCGACGGCGGGAAAGCCAGGTACGTGGGAGGCCAGCCAAGCGCAGCGCCCCGCGGCGCAGCAGACAGGTACGTGGTCAGGAATAGAAGAGCCGCTCCACGACGCTACGTGCCCGGCGTGTGATGCGGCGGTAGTCGTCGATCATTTCGCCGCTGCGGCCGGAGACCTCGTTGCCGCGGCCGTTTTCGGTGGGGCGGCGGCTGAGGCCGTCCTCGTAGCCGAGGTAGCGGCCGACCGCGGCCAGTTCCCGGCCGTCGACCGGGAACGTGTCGCCGGGGCGGCCGCGTACGAGCATCACCGCGTTGCGGACCCGGGCCGCCAGGACCCACGCCTCGTCCAGTATCTGGGCGTCCTCCGTGGCGATCAGCCCGGCCGCGTGCGCGGCGGACAGGGCCTCGCGGGTGCGGGTGGTGCGCAGGCCGGGGATCTCCCAGCCGTGCTGCATCTGGAGCAGCTGGACCGTCCACTCGACGTCGCTCAGGCCGCCGCGGCCCAGCTTGGCATGGGTGGTGGGGTCCGCGCCGCGGGGCAGCCGTTCGGACTCCATCCGGGCCTTGAGCTTGCGGATCTCGCGCACCGCCTCGTCGCCCAGGCCCTCGGCCGGGTAGCGCAGCGGGTCGATCAGCTCGATGAAGCGCTGCCCGAGGTCGGGGTCGCCGGCGACCGGTTCGGCGCGCAGCAGGGCCTGTGCCTCCCAGACCAGTGACCAGCGCCGGTAGTAGGCCGCGTACGAGGCGAGGGTGCGCACCAGCGGGCCGGTCCGGCCCTCCGGGCGGAGGTCCGCGTCGATCAGCAACGGCGGGTCGGAGGACGGGAGTTGGAGCAGCCGGCGCATTTCGTTGGCGACCGCGTGGGCGGCCTTGGCGGCCTCCTGTTCGTCGGCTCCCTCGCGGGGTTCGTGGACGAAGAGGACGTCGGCGTCCGAGCCGTAGCTCAGCTCGTGGCCGCCGAAGCGGCCCATGCCGATCACCGCGAAGCGGGTGGGCAGAGTGTCGCCCCACTGCGCGCGGACCGCGGCGCGCAGCGCACCGGCGAGAGTGGCGGCGTTGAGGTCGGAGAGCGCGGCGCCGACCGTGTCCACGGAGTGGCCGTGGTCGGTGTCGGCGGGGCTGAACTCCGTGCCGTACGCGCCGATGACGTCGGACGCGGCGGTGCGGAACATCTCCCGGCGGCGGACCCCGCGGGCCGCCGCGACGGCCGCCTCCGCGCCGTCCGCGCGGCCGACCGCGGCCAGCACCTCCTGTTCCAGGGCGGCGCGGCTGCGGGGCTGGAGGCCGTCCGGGGCGCCGAGGAGGGCCACCGCCTCGGGGGCGCGGAGGAGCAGGTCGGGGGCGAGGCGGCCGGCGGAGAGCACCCGGGCGAGGTTCTCGGCGGCCGCGCCCTCGTCGCGCAGCAGCCGGAGGTACCAGGGGGTCTTGCCGAGCGCGTCGGAGACCTTGCGGAAGTTGAGCAGCCCGGCGTCCGGGTCGGCGGAGTCCGCGAACCAGGCGAGCAGCACCGGGAGCAAGGTCCGCTGGATGGCGGCCTTACGGGTTACGCCGGACGCCAGCGCCTCCAGGTGGCGCAGTGCGGCCACCGGGTCGGCGTAGCCGAGCGCTTCGAGGCGGTGACCGGCGGCCTTGGCCGAGAGCCGGGCCTCGCCGGGTTCGAGGTGGGCGACGGCATCGAGCAGGGGGCGGTAGAAGAGCTTCTCATGCAGTCGGCGCACCTCCCTGGCGTGCCATCTCCACTCCCTGCGGAGGGTGTCGACCGGCTCGGTCCGCAGTCCCAACGAGCGTGCCAGGCGGCGCAGTTCGGCCTCGTCCTCGGGCATCAGGTGGGTGCGGCGGAGGCGGAACAGCTGGATGCGGTGTTCGAGGGTGCGCAGGAAGCGGTAGGCGGCGTCCAGGGCGGCGGCGTCCTGACGTCCCACGTAGCCGCCGGCCGCGAGGGCGGCCAGGGCGTCCAGGGTGGTGGCGCTGCGCAGGGTGGCGTCGCTGCGGCCGTGCACCAACTGGAGGAGCTGGACGGCGAATTCGACGTCGCGCAGACCGCCGGGGCCGAGTTTGAGTTCGCGTTCGATCTGCGCCGCGGGGATGTTCTCGACGACCCTGCGGCGCATCTGGCGGACGTCGGAGACGAAGTTGTCCCGTTCGGCCACCTCCCACACCATCGGGGCGAGCGCGTCGACGTACTCCTGGCCCAGGCCGAGGTCGCCGGCCATCGGGCGGGCCTTGAGCAGTGCCTGGAACTCCCAGGTCTTGGCCCAGCGCTGGTAGTAGGCGAGGTGGCTGCTGAGGGTGCGCACCAGGGGCCCGTTGCGGCCTTCGGGGCGCAGGTTGGCGTCGACCGGCCAGATCGTGCCCTCGACGGTGTTGTCCGAGCACAGCTGCATCATGCGGGCGGCGATCCGGGTCGCGGCCTGCAGTGCCTTGGCCTCGTCGACGCCGTCCTTGGCCTCGGCGACGAAGATGACGTCGACGTCGGAGACGTAGTTCAGTTCCCGGCCACCGCATTTGCCCATGCCGATGACGGCCAGCCGGCACACCGCGGCGTCGCCGGGCGCCTCTTCGTAGGAGATCTGCAGGGCGGCGCGGACGGTGGCGGTGGCCAGGTCGGCGAGTTCCGCCGCGGCCTCGGCGACGTCCGTCGTGCCGCACACGTCGCGGGCCGCGATGCCGAGGAGGGCCCGGCGGTAGGCGGCGCGCAGCGCGTCGGCGCGGGGCCGGCCCTCGCCCTGCTCGCCCCAGATGCCCTCGGCGAGCGCCTGCTCGAACTCGGGGGTGGTCGGGTGCAGATCGACCGACTCGTAGGTGACCAGCGACCGCCAGTCGCGGGGGTGGCGGGCGAGGTGGTCGGCGAGCGCCTCGGAGGCGCCCAGGACGCCGAGCAGCCGGTCGCGCAGCGGTTTCGCGGCGACGAGGGTGCTCAGCAGCGCCTGCTGCTCGTCCTCCGGCAGCGCCTCCACCAGCCGGACCAGGCCCCGCAGGGCCAGGTCGGGGTCGGCGGTGCCGCCGAATGCCTCCAGGAGGACCGAGTCGTCGCGGACGGCTGCGAGTTCGGGGGCGTCGAGCAGTTCCCCGGCCGCCGAGGGGTCGGTGAAGCCGTGTCTCAGCAGCCGGCCGAACGTGCTGCTGCGCCGTCCCTGCGGAGCGGGTAGTGCCATGGTCCAGCCTCTCGGTGGCGCGGTGGCTCAGAGCACGGGCAGCATCTTGCGCAGCTCGAAGGCGGTGACCTCGGAGCGGTACTCCTCCCACTCCTGCTTCTTGTTGCGGAGGAAGAAGTCGAAGACGTGCTCACCGAGGGTTTCGGCGACGAGTTCGCTGCGTTCCATGAGCTCGATGGCCTCGCCGAGGTTCTGCGGCAGCGGCTCGATGCCCATCGCCCGGCGCTCGGAGTCGGTCAGCGCCCAGACGTCGTCGTCGGCGCCGGCGGGCAGCTCGTAGCCCTCCTCGATGCCCTTGAGGCCGGCGGCGAGCAGGACGGCGTAGGTGAGGTAGGGGTTGGCGCCGGAGTCGATCGAGCGGACCTCGACCCGGGTGGAGCCCATCTTGCCGGGCTTGTACATCGGGACGCGGATCAGGGCGGAGCGGTTGTTGTGGCCCCAGCAGATGTACGAGGGTGCTTCGCCGCCGGCGCCCGCGGTGCGGTTGGCGCCGCCCCAGATGCGCTTGTAGGAGTTCACCCACTGGTTGGTGACGGCGGAGATCTCGCCGGCGTGCTTGAGCAGGCCGGCGATGAACGAGCGTCCCACCTTGGAGAGTTGGTACTCCGAGCCGGACTCGTGGAAGGCGTTGCGGTCGCCCTCGAAGAGGGAGAGGTGGGTGTGCATGCCGGAGCCGGGGTACTCGGAGAACGGCTTGGGCATGAACGTCGCCTGGACGCCCTGCTCCAGCGCGACCTGCTTCATGACCAGCCGGAAGGTCATGATGTTGTCGGCGGTGGAGAGCGCGTCGGCGTACCGCAGGTCGATCTCCTGCTGGCCGGGGGCGCCCTCGTGGTGGCTGAACTCCACCGAGATGCCCATCGACTCCAGCATGGTGATCGCCTGGCGGCGGAAGTCCATGCCGACGTTCTGCGGGGTGTGGTCGAAGTAGCCGGAGGAGTCGCCGGGGATCGGCCGGGAGCCATCGACGGGCTTGTCCTTGAGCAGGAAGAACTCGATCTCGGGGTGGGTGTAGAAGGTGAAGCCGAGGTCGGAGGTCTTCGCCAGGATCCGCTTGAGGACGTACCGGGGGTCGGCGTACGAGGGCGAGCCGTCCGGCATGAGGATGTCGCAGAACATCCGGGCGGTGCCGGGGGCCTCGGCGCGCCAGGGCAGGATCTGGAAGGTGCCGGGGTCGGGCTTGGCGATCATGTCGGATTCGTACACCCGGGCGAATCCTTCGATGGCCGAGCCGTCGAAACCGATGCCCTCGTCAAAGGCCTGCTCCAGCTCGGCGGGCGCGACGGCCACCGACTTCAGGAATCCGAGCACATCGGTGAACCACAGCCGGACGAAGCGGATGTCGCGCTCTTCCAGCGTCCGGAGCACAAACTCCTGCTGCTTGTCCATGGGTCACCAATCCTTGCAGGTCAATCGGCCTGTCCACGTACGTCGAACGACGCGCGTGGCAACCAGTATCACGTGAGGGGGTTACCGTCACATTACGCACCCTTGGCCTGAACCAGAACCGTCGACCCGTAACCCCCGCTCCGCTTCCTTCCCGCATCCTTTCCCGCAGCGAGCAAGCTCAGCGCAGCCGGCGGCGGCAATCGGCCCGCTTGGTCCACTCTTGAAGCCGCCCTGAGGGGCCGTTGACCAGCTGTTGAGCGGGGCGTTCCGCGCCGGTCGCCGACGGTTGCCGGGTGGTGACCGGGCGGGGGCGGCGGGTGCCGTACGGGGCTACGCGAGCGGGGCGGCGTCCCGGCCGGTGCCGGTGAGGTCCAGGACCGCGTGGACCACGGATTCCGGGACGTCGGCCATCACCAGGTGGCCCGCGGGCGCGGCGAGGGCGAACCGCCCGCCGAGCTCCGCGGCCAGTGCCCGCTGCCGCTCCAGCCAGCGCAGCCGGCCGGCGGTCTCGCTGCCGTCGTAGGCCGCCAGGACCGTCACCGGGACGGACGGCATCGGGCGGTCCCGGCGCAGCGCGGCGAGTTCGGCGGCCTGGTAGGGGTAGGTGGCGTTCTCCAGGACGCAGGCCCGGGCGACCCGGCTGGTGCGGTAGCCGGCCCGCTCCCAGGGGTGCGGCGGATGGCTGCCGACCGTCGAGGCGCGGCCCACCAGGCGGCGGGCGGCCGGGCCCAGGACGCGCGGCAGACCGGCCGCGGACAGCGCCCCGGCCACCCCGCCCGCCCAGGCCGTCCGCACCGCCCGCGGCAGCAGGGGTCGCGGGTTCTCCTCGATGCTGCCGTCGACGAGGACGACTCCGGCGCAGCGCTCCGGGTGCAGCCGGGCGAACGCCTCGACGTGGAACCCGGCGAGGGAGTGGCCGACGACGGTGGCCGGGCCGCGGTGGCCGAGCGCGTCGAGGAGCCGGGCGATCCGGTCCGCCTCGGCGGCCAGGGTGGGCGGCGCGGGCGCCTGGGCGCTGAGCCCGAGGCCGGGGCGGTCGAAGCGGACGACGGTGCGGTGGGGGGCGAGCAGCGCGGCGACCGCGTCCCAGTCGAACCACGCCATGCCGAGGCCGCCGCTGAGCACGCAGAGCGGGCCGGAGCCCTCCGTCACGACGTGCAGCGGGACCCCGTCGACGCGCACGAACCGGCCGGGGGTGGGGAGGCGGTGGCTGCTCATCGGTGGGGGATCTCCTGTACCGGTCACGGACATCCAGGCGCTCGGGCGGACCCGGCCGGCCGTACGGGGTTCCCGGCCGCGCCGGACGTGCCCAGGGGCCGCCGGTGGGGCGGGAAGGCCAAGGATAGGCGGGCGACGCCCCGTTCGGCGGCGCTCCGGTGGAGGGTCATACCCCTCGGGGGTAGGGTGCGAACCGGCGGCCCCCTCCGGTGTCCGCCGTCCTCGTCGGGAGGTCCGCGATGCGTGCACAGGGCACGGCCGCCGCCGCGTGGTGCGGCCGGCTGCCGTGGTGCACGGGGACGGTACGCGCGGGTCTGCTGCCCGGCCGGTGGCCGATATCCGCGCCGCCGCGCCCCATATTCCTCGCCCCCTCGTCGGTGCCGCGCGCCCGGTAGCGCGCCCCGCCGCCGACGTCCCCGGGAGTCCGCGGCGGAACCCCGTCAGCCGACCCGCAGCCGACCTTGCTCACACCGACACCGTTTCGAGGTGCTCTCTTCCATGCGCGATTCGCAGCGCCCTGCCCTGCACGATGACCCGTCCGGTGACCCGTCGGAACGCCCGTCGGAACGCCCGTCGGGCGGCCTCTGGGAAGGCCCGTCAAAAGGCCCGTCAAACGGACGGCCGGAAGACCGGTCCGATGCGCCGGACGACGCTCGGCCCGCCGGCCCGCGGACGCCCTCGCGACGCGCCCTGCTCGGCGCGGGGGCCGCGGTCGCCGGCAGCGGGCTGCTGGCCGCCTGCGGCACGCCGGACACGGGCTCCGGCCCGGACCTCAAGGCCGGTCTGTACGGCTCCCACCCCTCCCGCCGCCCCCACACGTCCCCGAGCGCGCACGGCTCCCACGGCTTGCACGGCGCGGCCGGCAGCCCGGCACCTCATAGCACCCACAAGGACCATGACGCGCACGGCTCCCACGGCACGCATGACACCCACGATTCCCCTGGCACGCACGGCTCCCACGGCGGTGGTGGTTCCGGCGGGAGGCCCCCGCGGGGCTATGTCACCCCGGACGGCCCCGAGGTGGCCAAGTGCGAGCGCGAGCGCGGCACGGGACCCGTCCGGCACTTCACCCTGACCGCCGCCGCGACCCGGCTCGACCTGGGCGGCGGCCGGACCGTCAGGACCTGGGCGTACGGCGACGAACTGCCGGGCAAGGAGATCCGGGTCACCGCGGGCGAGCGGATCGCGCTGACCCTCCACAACCACCTGCCGCAGTCCACCACCGTCCACTGGCACGGGCTGCACGTGCGCAACGACATGGACGGCGTCCCGGACCTCACCCAGCGGGCCATCCGGCCCGGCGGCTCCTACGACTACCACTTCAAGGTCAACCAGCCCGGTACGCACTGGCTGCATCCGCACGTCGGCGTGCAGTTGGACCGCGGGCTGTACGCGCCGCTGATCGTCGAGGACCCCAGGGAGCCGCTCTCGTACGACCGGGAATGGGTCGTCCTGATCGACGACTGGATCGACGGGATCGACGGCCGCACCCCGGACGCCGTACTGGCCGCCTTCCTGAAGCGCGCGGGCCGGCACGGCGGGGGCATGGGCCACATGGGCATGGACATGGGTGACGACGGGAAGGGCGGCGGCGGGACCGCCACCCGGCACGGCCACGACGGGCACGGGCACGGCAAGGGCGACCACGGGCACGGCGGCGGGCGCGGCCGCGGGCATGGGCACGAGCACGGCTCGGCGCGGCGGCTGTTCGGCGGGCACCGGCGGCTCTGGGGCGACCCGGGCTCGGTGGACCACCCGTTCCACCTCATCAACGGCCGTACCGCCCGGCATCCGCACACCTTCCGCGCCCGGCCCGGCGACCGGATCCGGATCCGGTTCATCAACGCGGCCGGGGACACGTCCTACCGGGTCGCGCTCGGCGGCCACCGGATGACCGTGACCCACACCGACGGCTACCCCGTACGGCACGCCAAGACGGACGCGCTGCTGCTCGGGGTGGGCGAGCGCTACGACGTCCTGGTCACCGCCGAGGACGGCGTCTTCCCGCTGACCGCGCTCGCCGAGGGCAAGCGGAACCGTTCCGCGCTGGCGGTGCTGCGGACCGGGCATGGCGCCGCGCCCGGCCCGTCCGACCGGCCCGGGGAGCTGCGCGGCAGGCTGATGACCGCGGACCGCCTCAAGGCGGCCGCCTCCGCACGGCTCTCGTCGCGCCGCCCCGACCGCGTCATCGACATGACCCTCACCGGCAACATGGCCCGGTACAACTGGGCGATCAACGGCCGGCCGTACTCCCCGTACCAGCGCTATCCCGTGCGGTCCGGTGAGCGGGTGCGGATCGTCTTCCGCAACCACACCCGGATGTGGCATCCGATGCATCTGCACGGGCACCACTTCACGCTGCCGCACGGCGGGCCCCGGAAGGACACCACGATCATGCTGCCGGGACGGCGGTTGGCGGTCGATTTCGACGCCGACAATCCGGGCCTGTGGATGGTCCACTGCCACAACATCTACCACTCGGAGTCGGGGATGATGACGATCCTGGGCTACCGCTCGTAGGGGACGGACGGGCGGCCGGCGCCCTCCCCGGACGCCGGCCCGGGCCCGGACCCGGCCCTCCGCCTCTCCCCCGCATCGCACTCTCCCCCATTGCGTCAGAAAGACGATTACACTGGCGGGGTGCCTCAACTCCGCCTCGCCCTCAATCAGATCGATTCCTGCGTCGGGGACCTCGCGCAGAACGCCGAGACGATCGTGCGCTGGACCCGGCACTCCGCCGACCAGGGCGCCCATCTCGTGGCGTTCCCCGAGATGGCGCTCACCGGCTATCCCGTCGAGGACCTCGCGCTGCGCCCGTCGTTCGTCGAGGCGAGCCGGGCCGCGCTGCGGGCGCTGGCCGCCCGGCTGGCCGACGAGGGCCTGGGCGAACTCCCCGTCGTCGTCGGCTATCTCGACCGCTGCGAGCAGGACCGGCCGCGCTACGGACGCCCGGCCGGCGCGCCGCAGAACGCCGCCGCGGTGCTGCACCGCGGCACGGTCGCGCTCTCCTTCGCCAAGCACCACCTGCCCAACTACGGCGTCTTCGACGAGTTCCGCTACTTCGTGCCCGGCGACACCCTGCCCGTCGTCCGGCTGCACGGCATCGACATCGCGCTGGCCATCTGCGAGGACCTGTGGCAGGACGGCGGCCGGGTGCCGGCGACCCGCAGTGCCGGGGCCGGGCTGCTGCTGTCCATCAACGCCTCCCCGTACGAGCGGGACAAGGACGACACCCGTCTGGAGCTGGTCGGCAAGCGGGCGCAGGAGGCCGGCTGCGCCACGGCCTACCTCGCCATGATCGGCGCTCAGGACGAGCTGGTCTTCGACGGCGACTCGATCGTGGTGGACAAGGACGGCGGGGTGATCGCGCGGGCGCCGCAGTTCGCGGAGGGCTGTGTGCTGGTCGACCTGGACCTGCCCGCGGCGGCGCCGGAACCGCCGGCCGGTGTCCTGGACGACGGACTGCGCGTGGACCACCTCGTGCTCTCCGCCGACCCGTTGCCGGCGTATCCGCCGGAGAGCCCCGGCGGGGAGGCCGAACGCCTCGTCGACCTGGAGGAGATCTACACCGCGCTGGTCGTCGGCCTGCGCGCGTACGTCGCCAAGAACGGCTTCCGAAGCGTCGTGGTCGGTCTCTCCGGGGGCATCGACTCGGCCCTCGTCGCCACGATCGCCTGTGACGCGCTGGGCGCCGCGCAGGTGCACGCGGTGGCGATGCCGTCGCGCTACTCCTCCGAGCACTCGCTCAGCGACGCGGCCGAACTCGCCCGCCGGACCGGCCTGGCGTTCCGTACGGTCCCGATCGGGCCGATGTTCGACGCCTACATGGACTCGCTCGGTCTGACCGGTCTCGCGGAGGAGAACCTCCAGTCCCGGCTGCGCGGTACGACCCTGATGGGGATCTCCAACCAGGAGGGCCACCTGGTCCTCGCCCCCGGCAACAAGTCCGAGCTGGCCTGCGGCTATTCGACGCTCTACGGGGACTCGGTGGGCGGCTACGGCCCCATCAAGGACGTCTACAAGTCCGTGGTCTACGAGCTGGCCCGCTGGCGCAACCAGGCCGCCGCGGACCGCGGCCGGACCCCGCCGATCCCGGAGCACACCCTCACCAAGCCGCCGAGCGCGGAGCTCCGCCCCGGCCAGGTCGACACCGACTCGCTGCCCGACTACGACGTGCTGGACGGGATCCTGGAGCTCTACGTCGACCGGGACCGCGGCCACGCCGACATCGTCGCCCAGGGCTACGACGCCGCGCTGGTCACCCGGGTCCTGCGGATGGTCGACCACGCCGAGTACAAGCGCCGGCAGTACCCGCCGGGCCCCAAGATTTCCGCGAAGGGCTTCGGCAAGGACCGCCGGCTGCCGATCACCAACCACTGGCGCGAGGGCCCCTGAGGGCCCTGGGGCGTCTGCCCCGGGGCGGCCGGCCGGTCGCGGGGTGCCGGCCGGTTACGACCCGCCGCCGGTCCGGGCGCCCGCTTCGGCCGGGGCCGGGGCGTCGTCGCTGCGGGCCACGATGCGCGAGGGGTCGTGCGGGGCCCGGTCCAGCAGGCCGGCGGTCACCGCGACGGCCAGGCCGAGGGCGGCCAGCACGGCGCCGACCAGCGCCGGGGAGGTCCAGCCCCAGCCGGCCGAGAGGGCCAGCCCGCCGATCCAGGCGCCGCCCGCGTTGGCGAGGTTGAAGGCGGACTGGTTGGAGGCGGCGGCCAGGGTGGGGGCCTGGTGGGCCTTGTTCATGACCAGCATCTGCAGGGGCGTGGTGGTCAGGAAGCCGATCGCGCCTACGAGGACGACGGTGACCATGGCGGCCCACGCCACCGGGGCGGCGAAGTGCAGGGCCATAAGGACCAGGGCCAGCCCCGCCAGGGAGCCGTAGAGGGTGGGGCGCAGCGCGCGGTCGGTGAGCGGGCCGGCGGCGAGCGCGCCGAGGGTCATGCCGATGCCGAAGAGGGCGAGCACGAGGGGGACCGAGCTCTCGGCGAGGCCGGTGACCCGGGTCATCATCGACGCCAGGTAGCTGTAGACGGCGAAGATGCCGGCGAAGCCGAAGACCGTGGTCAGCAGGCCGAGGAGCACCTGGCGGTCGCCGAGCGCGCGCAGTTCGCGGGCCAGGCCGGTGCGTTCCTCCGCGGGCAGCGGCGGGATCAGCCGGGCCAGCGAGGCCATGGCGATCAGTCCGATCGCGGCCACGATGAGGAAGGTGGCGCGCCAGCCGAGCCGCTGGCCGAGGAGGGTGGCGGCGGGCACGCCGACGATGTTGGCGATGGTCAGGCCGAGGAACATGGTGGCGACCGCGCGGGCCTGGCGGCCTTCGCGGACCAGCCGGGCGGCGACCACCGCACCGACGCCGAAGAAGGCGCCGTGCGGGAGGCCGGCCAGCAGCCGGCCGGCGATCAGCCACCCGAAGTTCGGGGCCAGGGCGGAGGCCAGGTTGCCGACCGTGAAGACCGCCATGAGCCAGACGAGCATCCGCTTGCGGGGGATGCGGGACCCGAGGGCGGTCAGCAGCGGGGCGCCGATGCCGACGCCGAGGGCGTAGGCGGAGACGAGGTAGCCGGCGGTGGGCACCGAGGTGCCCAGGTCGTCCGCGACATCGGGCAGCAGGCCCATCATCACGAATTCCGTGGTGCCGATACCAAAGGCCGAGATCGCGAGCGCGAGCAGAGCCAAGGGCATGGAAAACCTTTCGGGGACGCGTTCCGTACGTGCGGGCAGAGACGTGGTCGTGCGTCCTGCCGGGCCGGCAGGACGCACGGGACTCCCACGTTCTCTTAAGTTCCCTTACGGAACAAAGTCTCCCAGGCGCAGTATTCCAGCGGGGGAACGGGACGTTACGGGGCCGCGTCCGCCCGTCACACCTTGACCGAGGCGGCGACCGGGAGGTGGTCACTGCCGGTCGAGGGCATCACCCACGCCCTGACCGGGTCCATGCCCTTCATCATGATCTGGTCGATCCGGGCCATCGGGAAGCCGGCCGGCCAGCTGAAGCCGAAGCCGTCGCCGGCGGCGCCCTGGGCGGAGCGCATCTGCGAGGTGACCGGGGCCAGCGAGCGGTCGTTCATGGTGCCGTTGAGGTCGCCGAGCAGCATGACCTTCTTGACCGGGTCGGCGGCGATCGCCTCGCCCAGCGCCTCGGCGCTGCCGTCGCGCTGGTTGGCGGTGAAGCCGGCCTCGACCTTGACCCGGACCGACGGCAGGTGGGCCACGTAGACGCCGAACTGCTGGCCGTCGGTGGCGGTGACGGTGGCACGCAGCGCGCGGGTCCAGCCCATCTTGATGTCCACCGGCCTGGCGTCGCTCAGCGGCAGCTTGCTCCACAGACCGACCGTGCCCTGCACGGTGTGGTACGGGTACGCCTTCGCCAGCCCCTTGCGGTACGTGGGCAGGGCGTCGCCGGTCAGCTCCTCCAGGGCGACGACGTCCGCGCCGGAGTGCACGATGTCCCGGGCGGTGGCCGCCGGGTCGGGGTTGTCGGCGTTGACGTTGTGGGTGACGACGGTGACGTTGCCGCCGGTGCCGGCCTTGTCCGTGAGCTGCCCGGCGAACAGGTTGACCCAGACGAAGGCCGGCAGGACCAGCGCGATCAGGGCGGTCGCGGAGCGGCGCAGGACCGCGGCGAGCAGCAGCAGCGGGATGCCCAGGCCGAGCCACGGCAGGAAGGTCTCCAGCAGGCTGCCCAGGTTTCCGACGTCGTTGGGGACCCGGGCGTGCAGGATCATCAGCAGCCCGAGCACCACCGCCAGCACCGCCAGCACGATGCCGCGCCGCCACATCCCGTCGGGACGCCACCAGTTCCGCAGGCGTCCGGCCCGGGAACCGGCCCCTTCGGGACCCCGCCCCTGCTCCGGCTCCGTCATGTATGCCTGCGCCATTCCGCCGTCCTCACTGCCTTGCTCCGGTGCTGTCACCCGTGATCACCGACCCTAGGTGATGGCCGTAACGCGGTTTCTTAGATTCGCGCCGGGCCGTGCCGCGCGCTCTTCGGAGGTGAGGACGGCGGTGTTGCCGGGTGGGGTTCCGGTCAGGGCGTCCGTGACAACGGCTGTGACAGAACGGGCATGGTCCGGTCATATGACGCCGGGTGCGCGGGCCCGGGCGGGCCCGGCGGGCGCTCAGCCCGCCGCGGCCCGGGGGCGGGGCCGCACGCCGTCGAGGACCGTGTCGACGATGTCCTCGGCCAGCCCCTCGGGGAGGTCCTTCCACTGGTGGAGGAAGGCCCGGGCCAGCATCGGGCCGACGAAGAGGTCGGCGAGGGTGTCCACGGGGCGGTCGGTGCGGATCTCGCCGTTGGCCATCCCCCGACGGAGTACGGCGAGCAGCGCCTCGTTGCGGGCCCGGACGACCGAGCGGTGGTACTCCTCCCACAGCTCCGGGTGCGCCTGGACGTGGCTGACGACGGTGCGCAGCAGCGCGGAGTCCCGTTTGGCCAGGCCGCGGCGGCGGAGGAATTCCAGCAGGGACACCAGGTCGTCGCGGACCGAGTCGCCGTCGAGGGGCGGGAGCGGGGCGTCCAGGGACCGCATGACGTCCAGCATCAGGGCGTCCTTGCCGGACCAGCGGCGGTAGACCGTGGCCTTGCCGACGCCGGCCTCGCGGGCGATCCCTTCCATGGACAGCTCGCCCATGGACGCCCCGTTCTCGATCAGGCGGAGCACCGCCTCGATGATCGCGGAGTCGGCCGCGGCGCTGCGCGGCCGGCCGCGGCGCTCCGGTGCCACCGGCTCCGGCCCCGCCCCGGCCACCGCCGCCTCGGGATCCCGTGCCGCCCGGCTCATCGCGCTGCGCCCGCCTTCCGTTCGCCCTGCGGCTCCGCGGACTGCGGCGCCGGTCCCTTCTTGCCCGGCAGGAAGGCCAGCACGACCAGGGCGCCGACGGCCGACACGGTGGCCGACCCGAGGGCGGTGACGTGCATGGCGTGGACGAAGGCGTCGTTCGCGGCGACGACCAGCGGCCGGCCCGGAGCGCCCATCCGGTCCGCGAGACCGAGGGTGGCCTCGATCGACTCACCGGCCGCGTGCCGGGCGCCGGCCGACAGTCCGGGCACGGCGTCGAGGACACCCTGGATGCGGTCCCGGTAGCTCGTGGACAGCAGCGAACCCAGGACGGCCACGCCGAGAGTGCCGCCGACCTGCCGGAACACGTTGTTGAGCGCCGAACCGGAACCGGCCTTCTCGCGGGGCAGCGACTGCATGATCGAGACGGTGACCGGCGGCATGATGTGCGCCATGCCGGCGCCCTGGAGGAAGAACAGCGCCTCCATGACCCAGATCGGGGTGTCGGTGTCCAGCAGCAGCAGGCCCAGCATGGTGTCGGCCACCACGAACATGCTGAAGGTGCACACCGCGCGGGCGCCGTAGCGGTCCACGGCCAGCCGGGCCCGCGGCGCGAAGATCATCTGGGCGGCGGCCAGCGGCAGGAGCAGCAGGCCGGCCTGGAGCGGGGTGTAGCCGCGCACGCTCTGCACGTAGAAGACGATGAAGAACGTGACGCCCATCAGGGAGAAGAAGACCAGGGCGATGGCGGCGATCGCGGCGGAGAACGCGGGCTTGCGGAAGTAGTTGATGTCGATCGAGGGGTGGTCGCTGCGCTTCTGGTGCACGACGAACCCGGTGAGCACCACCAGGCCGGCCACGACCGTGCCGATCACCTGCGGTTCGGTGAAGTCGGCGAGCTGGCCGCCCTTGATGATCCCGTAGACCAGCAGGACCAGCCCGACGACGGAGAGCAGCACGCCGACCGGGTCCAGCCGGCCGGGGCTGGGATCCCTGGAGTCGGGCACCAGGATCAGCATGGCGGTCAGCGCGATCAGCACGATGGGCACGTTGACCAGGAACACCGAGCCCCACCAGAACTGGTTCAGCAGCAGCCCGCCGGCGATCGGGCCAATCGCGATGGCCAGGCCCACCCCGCCGGCCCAGATGCCGATCGCCTTGGGCTGCTCGTCGCGCTCGAAGACGTTCATCAGGACGGCGAGGGTGGCCGGCATGACGAAGGCACCGCCCAGGCCCATGAGGGCGCGGAAGGCGATCAGCTGGGTCGGCGAGCCGGCGAACGCGGCGAGCACCGAGCCGGTGCCGAACACCGCCAGGCCGAAGAGCAGCGTCTTCTTGCGGCCGATCCGGTCGCCGAGCAGACCGGCGGTGAAGAGCAGCCCGGCGAAGACCAGCGTGTAGGAGTTGATCGCCCATTCCAGTTCGCTCTGGGTGGCGCCCAGGCCGTGCGGGGCCGGCGTGGCGATCGTCTTCATGGCGACGTTGAGGATGGAGTTGTCCAGCACCACGATCAGCAGGCTGAGCATGAGGGCGGACAGGATCGCCCAGCGGCGCCGGTGCACCCGGTCGGGGACCTGCCGGGCGGGCGGGCCGGCCGGTGCGGTCGGTGGGGTCGAGGAGGTGGCCATGCCGACACCCTACGCTTTTCGATACGAGTCCGTTCCGTATTGATGAACCGCGCCCGGTTTTCCCGGCCGGGCGACCGTACGTCCCACTCTCCCGCGGTTGTGGCGTTCCGGCTTCCGCTGCGCCCTCCCTTTTCCTTTGCCGCGCGGTCGTGCCAGCATGGTGGGGAGTCCGGGGACACCGTCAGGGTGCCTCGAGATGACGAACAGGAGCCGTCACCATGACGCAGCCTTCGCCTGCCCAGAAGCCGGTGCCCAAGTCCCTGTACGGCGGTACGAGCTCGCGCCGGATCACCGTGCGTGACATCGCCGCCGCCAAGGAGCGCGGCGAGAAGTGGCCGATGCTCACTGCCTACGACGCGATGACCGCCTCCGTCTTCGACGAGGCCGGGATCCCGGTCCTGCTCGTAGGCGACTCGATGGGCAACTGTCACCTCGGTTACGAGTCCACCGTGCCGGTCACGATGGACGAGATCACGATCCTGTCCGCAGCGGTCGTCCGGGGGACCAAGCGGTCCCTCGTCGTCGCGGACCTGCCGTTCGGCTCGTACCAGGAAGGGCCGGTCCAGGCCCTGCGCAACGCCACCCGGCTGGTGAAGGAGGCCGGGGTCGGCGCGGTCAAGCTGGAGGGCGGTGAGCGCTCCGCGGAGCAGGTGGAACTGCTGGTCTCCTCCGGCATCCCGGTGATGGCACACGTCGGGCTGACCCCGCAGTCGGTACACGCCTTCGGCGGCTACCCGGTCCAGGGCCGCGGCGAGGAGGCCGCCCAGCAGCTGCTGCGGGACGCCAAGTCGGTGCAGGACGCGGGGGCGTTCGCGGTGGTCCTGGAGGCGGTCCCCGCCGAACTGGCCGCCGAGGTCACCCGCTCGCTGCACATCCCGACCGTCGGCATCGGCGCGGGCCTGGAGTGCGACGCGCAGGTCCTGGTGTGGACCGACATGGCCGGAATGACCTCCGGCCGGGTACCGAAGTTCGTCAAGAAGTACCTCGAAATGCGCGAACTGCTCGGCGGCGCGGCCAAGGCCTTCGCCGAGGAGGTCGTGGGGGGCACGTTCCCTGCTCCGCAGCACACGTTCCACTAGGGCCTGTCCGGCGGATCATGTGACCGTCGAAATGTCGGCTCGTTGTTCCCGGCATGGGGCGGGGTGATCTGACGAATGCCAATTGGGTCCGACTGGAGCCGCACCTGCCGGCGTCGGGACAGCGTGGCGGTCGGTGGAACGACCACCACAAGGTGATCAACGGGATCCTGTTCCGGGTCCGAACGGGCATACCGTGGCGAGACCTTCCCGAGCGTTTCGGTAGCTGGAAGACCATCTATGAACGACATCGGCGCTGGTCAGCGGAGGGCACGTGGGACCGGATCCTGCGTGCCCTCCAGGCCGACGCCGACCTCGCGTGCCGGATCGACTGGAGCATGGTTGGCGTCGACTCGACGTCCTCCCGTGCCCATCAGCACGCGGCCGGGGCCCGATAGAAGAAGCCACGCGTCCCGAAAAAAGAACAACGCCCCGGCACCACCGCCCCGACGAAGGACTCGGACGGTCCCGGGGCGGTCTGACCTGCAAGATCCACCTCGCAGGTGAAGGCGGCTGCCGCCCTCTTGCGTTCCTGATCACGCCCGGCCAGTGGGGCGACGCACCACAGATGATCGAGGTCCTCGAACGTATCCGCGTTCCCCGCCCGAAGGGCGGACGGCCTCGCACGCGGCCGGACTACCTCGGCGGCGACAAGGCATACAGCTCACGCCGCAACCGCTGCTACCTGCGAAGACGCCAGATCAAGCACACCATCCCCGAACCGAAGGACCAGCGGGCCAACCGCAAACGGCGCGGCAGCAAGGGCGGCCGGCCCATCGGCTTCGACAGCGAGATCTACAAACGCCGCAACGAGGTCGAGCGCACCATCAATCGGCTCAAGAACTCCCGAGCCGTCGCCACCCGCTACGACAAGCGGGCTTACGTCGTCCACGGCACCGTCACCACCGCGGCAATCCGCCTATGGCTCCGCTTGTGATCCGCGAGAGACATGGTGGTTCTAGAGTCACCCCGTGGACGTCAATAGCTGGTTCGAGGTCGAGATCCCGGAGGAGTACGGCGAGGAGCCCTGGGACTTCGGCGAGGCCGAACTCACCTTCCTGGCAGCCTTGCGAGCCCGGACCGCTGATTGGCGGGTGCCGTGGGCTCCCAGCCAGGTCGGACGACCCGAAGACGAGTCGTCGTTCCTCGTCTATATCAGCCTTCTCGATGAGGCGCGCCGACTAGTGCTTGCCCAGTGGGCCGTGCACTTTTACGGCACACACGTGGTGGCTGGGAAGGCCTGCGACCAGTTCTTCAACCTTCACGAGTCGCCGGAGCATGGCTTCTTCCGGGCCTCCGGCACGGTCGAGGAGCTCGCGGAACGGTGCGCCGACTGGTTCGAGAGCCTGTTGAGCCGCCCTATCGTCCGTGTCGAATGGCCGTGCGAGGACAGGAAGCATGCGACCCGCTGGGAGTTCGCCGACACAGGCGAGGTCCTGGCAGCGCGCGGCTCCATCCCCGCCGACGGCTCATCCCCGCCCCACCGCCGCCTGGTCCGACCCTGATCCGCCGGACAGGCCCTAGTCGCCCACGTAGTTGGCTTTCCCGCCGCGGGGGTTTCTCGCCGTTGCGCTTTGCGGCGCCGCGTACGTTGCTGGCCGTCCCGCCGCGGTTGTTGTTCGCCGTTGCGCCTGCGGCGGGCTGGGTTTGTGGTGGGACAGACAGCCACGTGCGGGGCGCCGCAAAGCGCAACGGCGAGACGACCCGCGGCGGGACAGCCAAGTACGTGGGAGGCACCCCTGTAGGCCGAATGTCGGTGCGTTGTCGGTGGCCCCTGGCACCGTTGACGGTATGACGCGACAGACGATGACCACCAAGGGCGGCAACGCCGTGGAGGTGCGCGGTCTGGTCAAGCACTTCGGCGACGTCAAGGCCGTCGACGGAGTGGACCTGGACGTGAAGGAAGGCACCGTACTCGGCGTGCTCGGCCCCAACGGGGCCGGCAAGACCACGCTCGTGCGCTGCCTGTCCACCCTCCTTGTGCCGGACGCCGGCCGTGCCGTGGTGGCGGGCTACGACGTGGTGCGCCAGCCCCGCGCGCTGCGCCGCACGATCGGCCTGACCGGGCAGTACGCCTCGGTCGACGAGAAGCTCTCCGGCTGGGAGAACCTCTACATGATCGGGCGGTTGCTCGACCTCTCCCGCAAGGACGCCCGCGCCCGTGCGGACGAGATGCTGGAGCGGTTCTCGCTGACCGAGGCCGCCAAGCGGCCCGCCGCCAAGTACTCCGGCGGTATGCGCCGCCGGCTGGACCTCGCCGCCTCGATGATCGGCCGTCCGGCCGTGCTCTATCTGGACGAGCCGACCACCGGCCTGGACCCCCGCACCCGCAACGAGGTGTGGGAGGAGGTCCAGCGGATGGTCCGCGAGGGCGCCACGGTCCTGCTGACCACGCAATACATGGAAGAGGCCGAGCAGTTGGCGGACGAGCTGACGGTCATCGACCGCGGCCGGGTGATCGCCGAGGGCCGGGTCGACGAGCTCAAAGCCAAGGTCGGCGGGCGGACCCTGCAGATCCGGCCGGCCGACCCCGGTGAGCTCGACCGGATGGTCGGCGCGATCGCCCAGGCGGGGCTGGACGGCATCGCGGGCGCGACGGCTGACCACGACGGGGGTGTGGTCAACGTACCGATCGTCAGCGACGAGCAGCTGACCGCGGTGGTCGCGGTGCTCGGCGGCCGCGGCTTCGCGCTCGCCGGGATATCGACCCATCTGCCCAGCCTGGACGAGGTGTTCCTGGCCATCACGGGCCAGAAGACCTCCGGCGCACCGGAGTCGCACGACCTGACGGAAGACCAGCAGTACGCGGAGGTATCGGCATGACTGCCGCGACGATGACGGCGCCGCTCACCAAGCCCGGCGCGAACGAGGGCCGGATCGGGCTGCGCGGCAACCTGCGGCACATCGGTGCCCTGGTGCGGCGCAACGCCCTGCAGATCAAGCAGGACCCGGAGTCGATGTTCGACGTCCTGCTGATGCCGGTCATCTTCATCCTGCTGTTCACCTACGTCTTCGGCGGCGCGATAGCCGGCAAGGACCATCAGGCCGACTACATCCAGCGGCTGGTGCCCGGCATGATGGCGATGATGGGCATGAACATCGCCATGGCGGTCGGCTCCGGCGTCAACGAGGACTTCCGCAAGGGCGTGATGGACCGCTTTCGGACGATGCCCATCGCCCGTTCCTCGGTCCTGATAGCCAAGATCGTCGTGGAGATCGGCCGGATGCTGGTCGCCATCGCGATCCTGCTCGGCATGGGCTTCCTGCTCGGCTTCGAAATCCGCGGCAGTGCTCTGGAGTTCCTCGCCGCGGTCGCGCTGTCCACGGCCTTCGGGGCGGCACTGATGTGGATCTTCATCCTGTTGGGGCTCTCGGTGAAGACCCCTCAAGCGGTGCAGGGCATGGCGATGCTCGTGCTGATGCCGCTGCAGTTCGGCTCGTCGATCTTCGCCCCGCCGACCTCGATGCCCGGCTGGCTGGAGGGCTTCACCAAGGTCAACCCGCTCTCCACGCTGGCGGACGCGGCCCGTGCACTGCTCAACGGCGAGGGCGCGGTGGCGCACCCGGCGCTGATCACCCTCGGCTGGACGGTGGCCATCACGGCCGTCGCCATGCCGCTCGCGGTGGCGAAGTTCCGCAAGAAGACCTGACGCACGCCCCGCAGGGGCCTTCCCTGCGGGGCAACAGCCTCCGCCCGGCTCGCGTCAGATGAGGGCGGTGGCCTCTTCCAGGGAGAGGCCACCGCCTTCGGCGTAGGCACGCGCATAGGCGTCGTCGCTCAGCAGCTTCCGCGCCGCCTCCTCGGTGCGCGCCCGCTCGTCGCGGATGACCAGGGTCGGCACATGACCGATGGCCCGCAGCGCGTCGTACGCCCCGATCAGCCGCGCCGCGTCCCGGCCCGCCGCCTCGCCCCTTACGGCCATCAGCACCCGCGCGCCGGTCAGGAGCTGGATCACCGGCAGGTCGGGGGCGACCATCTGGGTCAGCTCGTCCTGCATCAGCGCAAGGGCCTTCCTGAAGCGCGGCAGCGCCCCCTCGGTGCGGCCCTCCTGGAGGTCCAGCGAGATCAGCGAGGACTCCACCACGCCGGCGAACAGATCCGGGGCGCGCGGCACGAACAGCTCCTGCACCATGTGGAGTTCGGCCCGCGCCTCCTGCGGCCGCCCGCTCACCGACAGCCACATGGCGAGGGTCAGCCGGGCGAACGGCTCGGTGTCCCGGCCGCTGCTGCCCTTCGCGGCCTCGGCCAGCACCTCACGCAGCATCCGCTCCCCGGGCTCCGCCTGGCCGGCCTCGATCAGCACGGCACCCAGCCGGCAGCGCAGCAGCAGGGTCTGGGCGTGCGCACCCAGCTCCTCGGCGTGCACCATCGCCGCGCGGTAGTCGCGCGCCGCCAGTTCGTACGCCCCCCGCTTCTCGTGGGACTCGCCGCGCCCGGACAGCGCCTCGGCCGCGCCCCAGGCGTCGCCGGCGGCGCGGAATATCCGCAGCGCCTCGTCGGCGTCGCGGGACGCCTGGGCCAGTCCGCCGGGCCGGTCGTTGAAGATCTTGGAGCGCATCTGCAGGAGGTAGGCCAGCTCCCATTCGTAGCCGTAACCGCGGCAGGCCGCCACCGCGCCGTCGATCAGCTCCGCCAGCTCGTCGAACCGCCCGGTGAGCAGCACCGCGAAGTACCACATCACACCGGGCACCTTGCAGGTCTGCGGCAGCCTGGGGTGGTAGGCGGCGAGCATCCCGGCCAGCTCCCGTTGCATCTCCGGGTCGCGCAGCGCCTCGATGTCGCTGTCCCGGCTGGTCAGCGCCACCAGGCGGACCTCGCGGCGGGCCTCGGCCAGCTGCTCGGGGGACATCGGCGGCGGGGCGTCGATGGGGCGCCGGTGCAATGGGGGGGCCGGTTCGACGGGAGTCAGAAAGGGGTTGGGGCCGAGCTCGCCGGCCGCGGTGGCCCAGTGGCGGGCGTCGCTGCGGTGGTCGCGCAGCGACCAGAACCACTGCAGGGACAGCACCAGGCACAGCGCCTCGTGTTCGTCCCCGGCCGCGATCGCCCGGCGCAGCGCGGTGCGCAGGTTGTCGTGCTCCAGCTCCAGCCGCTCCATGGCCGCGCCCTGGCCGGGGCCGCGCAGCAACGGGTCGGTGGTGCGGGCCAGTTCGCGGTAGGCGACGAGGTGCCGGCGCTCGGCACCGGCCCGCTCGCCCGCCTCGTCCAGCCGCTCCGCGGCGTACTCCCCCACCGTCTCCAGCAGCCGGTAGCGCATCTGGCTGGCGGGGAGAGCCTCCCCGGAGCGGCCGACGCCGCGCCCCTGGTCGGCCGGCGCGGCCACCACCAGCGACTTGTCGATCAGCGACCCCAGCAGCCCGGCGACCTCGTACTCCTCGACGCCGTCGCCCGCGCACACCTCCTCCGCGGCGGCCAGGTCGCAGCCGCCGGCGAAGACGGACAGCCGCCGAAGCACCGCCCGTTCGGGCTCGTCGGTGAGGTCCCAGGACCAGTCGACGACCGCGCGCAGGGTCTGCTGGCGGGGCAGCACGGTCCGGCTGCCGCTGGTCAGCAGCCGGAAGCGGTCGTCGAGCCGGTCGGCCAGCTGGCGGGGGGTGAGCAGCCGGAGCCGGGCGGCGGCGAGTTCGATGGCGAGTGGCAGACCGTCCAGCCGGCGGCAGATCTCGGTGCAGGCGGCGACATCGTCGTCGATCCGGAAGCCGGGGCGGGCGGCGGCGCCCCGGTCGGCCAGCAGCCGCAGCGCGACCGGGTCCGGGAGCGGCTCGACCGGCCGCAGCACCTCGCCCGGTACGGCCAGCGGCTCGCGGCTGGTGGCCAGGACAGTGACGCCCGGGCAGTCGGCCAGCAGCCGCTCGGCGAGCGCGGCGGCGGCACCGATCACATGCTCGCAGTTGTCCAGGACCAGCAGCATCCGGAGTCCCGCGCAGTGCTCGGCGAGCCGGCCGAGCGGGTCCAGGGCGGTCGGGTCGGCGGCGGCCCGCAGGCCCTCGGCGGTGGTGCCGCGGACGACGGTCTCGCGGGCGCCCAGCGCGGTCAGTACCGCCTCCGGCACGGTCTGTGGATCGTCCACCGGCGCCAGCTCCGCCAGCCACACGCCGTGCGGCCAGGCCCCCGGCCGGGCCGCGGCGGCGCTCTCCGCGCCCTCCTGCGACAGCCGGGTCTTGCCCGCCCCGCCCGGGCCCAGCAGGGTCACCAGCCGGTGTTCGGCCAGATCGGACCGGATCGCCGCGAGATCGGCGTCCCGGCCGACGAACGAGGTGAGCCGGGCACGGAGGTTGCCGGGGCCGCGCCCGGCGGGCCGGGACGGCGGCACCGGGGCCTCCGCCACGGCCGCGACCGGCCCGTCCGCGCCGAGCCGCAGCAGCTCCGCGTGCAGGGCCCGCAGCTCCGGGCCCGGGTCGGCGCCGAGGCGGTCGGCGAGGCCGGTGCGTATCTCCTCGTAGGCGGCCAGGGCCTCCGCGGTACGTCCCGCGGCGCGCAGCGCCCGCAGCCGCAGGGCCTGGAGGGGCTCGTCGAGGGGGTGCTCCCGGCACAGCGCGAGCAGGGCGGGCAGCGCCCGGTCGGCCCGGCCGAGGGCGAGGTCGGCGGCGAGGCGGGTGCGCTGGGCGTCCAGCCGGCGGCTGTCCGCGCGGGCCGCCTCGGTACCCGCGTCCGGCAGGTCGGCGAGGGCCGGGCCGCGCCACAGCGCCAGCGCCTCGTCCAGCAGGTCGGCGGCCCGGCCCGGATCGGCGTCGGCGAGCGCCCGGCCGCCGTCCGCGGTGAGCCGCTCGAAGCGGTGCAGATCGACCGCGTCGGGCTCGGCGCACAGCCGGTAGCCGCCGTCGACCGAGGCGATCGCGGCGTGCCCGAGGGCCCGCCGCAGCCGTCCGACCAGCGCCTGCAGCGCACCGGGTGCGTCGGCGGGCGGATCCATGCCCCAGACGTCGGCGATCAGCGCCTCGGACGGCAGCGCCCGGCCCGGACGCAGGGCGAGGGCAGTGAGCAGCGCGCGCAGGCGGGCGCCGCCGAGGGCCACGGGGGTGCCGTCGGGTCGGTCGGCCTGGGCGGTGCCGAGAATTCCATAGCGCACCGGCCCATTGTCGTTCAGGGTGGCGGCCGCTTTGCACCGAGTTTCCGTTCCGGGCGACGACCGGTGGCGGCGGCACCCGTGCGCGGTCCGCCCCGACGCGGTTACGGTCGGGGCTGCCCCTGCCGAGACCGTCCCCGGGAGCCCGCACCATGACCACCGCCATCCGGCGCGCCGACCGGCGCATCAGCCCGGTCTTCCTCGCGCTCGTCGCCGTCCTCGCGGTGTCGGGCTGGGCCGTATGGAAGGGAACGCTCGGCACGCACACCGGAGTCGCGGTCTTCGCGTTCGTCACGTCCGGCTGGCTGGCCTCGCTCTGTCTGCACGAGTACGCACACGCCCGTACCGCGCTGCACAGCGGCGACATCTCGGTGGAGGCCAAGGGCTATCTCACCCTGAACCCCCTCAAATACACCCATGTCCTGCTCAGCATCATCCTGCCGCTGATCTTCCTGATCGTGAACGGCATCGGCCTGCCGGGCGGCGCGGTCTACATCGAGGACGCCCGCATCCGCGGCCGCTGGCGGCACAGCCTGATCTCGGCGGCCGGCCCCCTGACCAACGCCGCCTTCGCGGTGGTCTGCACGGCCCCGTTCTGGCTGGACGGACTCACCGGCGTCCCCGCCGCGTTCCGCTTCGCCCTGGCGTTCCTCGCGCTGCTCCAGGTAACCGCGACGATCCTGAACTTCCTGCCGGTCCCCGGCCTGGACGGCTACGGCGTGCTCAAGCCCTGGCTGCCACCGGCCCTGCGCCGCCAGATCGAGCCGTACGCGGTCTTCGGCCTGCTCGCGGTCTTCGCCCTGCTGTGGCTCCCCGAGGTCAACCAGGCCTTCTTCGGCCTGGTGGACACGGTCCTGAACGGCCTGGGCGTCTCCCGCCCCGACACCTACTTCGGCCAGGAACTCTTCCGCTTCTGGCAGGGCCCGCAGTTCCCCTGACTCAGCCGGAGGTCGCGGCCTGCTGCTCCCGCTCGATCTTCGCCTTGCGCACGTAGAACCACGCCATGTTGCTGGAAATACCGGCCAGCAACACCCACACGATCCCCACGAAGCTGCCCTCCACGAAGGAAACGACGGCAGCGGCAACGGCAAGAACACACACGGCAAGGGCCATGAGAGCGAGGCGGGGCATGAGATCGGCTCCTGTCGGGGGTAACGGTTCCTTCTAGTGTCCCCCACGTACCCATCTGTCCCGCCGCGGGGCTCGCGCTTGGGGGTGCCTCGTACGTACCCGTCTCTCCCGCCGTCGGGGTTGCTCGCCGTTGCGCTTTGCGGCGCCCCGCACGTAGCTGTCTGTCCCGCCGCGGGTGTTGTTCGTCGTTGCGCCTGCGGCGGGCTGGGTGGGTGTCGGGTGCGGTGACGGGCCTGCGGGGCCGGTGTTTGGGACTGCTGTCGCTTTACGTCCCAAACACCGGCC
>NZ_JOIX01000101.1 GCF_000720175.1 Streptomyces sp. NRRL S-337 | reverse complement strand
CCCCCCGCCCCCTCCCCCGAAGGGGGAGAGGGGGAGGGGGCGGGGGAAGCCCCGGCGTCGCCTCGGGGCCCCAGCGTCGCCTCGGGCGAGACCGGCCTGCCGGCGTCGCCGCAGGCAAGGCCAAGCCCCAACGCCGCCGCGGGCGAGCCAGCCGGTCGATGCCCCCACCGCGCTCGGGCGGCCCGTCACGTTGCCGCTGCCTCGGGCAGCCGTCGTGTTGCCGCTGCCTCGGGGAGCCGCCGTGTTGCCGCTGGGCGCGAGCCGCTGGCCGACCGCAGGAAGGCGGTCGTGGCTCACCGCCCTCCCCGCTGAACTGCCTCCAAGTACGCAAAATCGCGTGATCGCGCGCGGTGGAGATCCCAGCGCCTGTGGCTCGTTGACGGGCTCGTTGACGGGCTCGCTGGCGGGCTCGTTGACGGGCTCGCTGGCGGGCTCGCTGGCGGGCTCGTTGGCAGGTGCGCCCGCGGCCTCATCGGTGGGGCGAGGCACGGCCTTCAGAAGGCGGCGGGGCGCGACGACTGGGGCTGGTCGTGAAGTTATCCACAGGGTGCAGCGGGCGACGGGCGGGGGCGGTAGCTTCATGGCATCGACAGGAACGAGGGGTGGTGGGGGCGGTGCTGCGCGCCGGAGTTGTGCTGGTCATGGGCTGGTTGGCGGTGCTGTTCTGCGCCGGTGCGGTGCAGGCCTCGTCGGGTGGTGCCGATACCCCGACGCAGACTGCTTATCTCGCCGGGCAGTTGCGCAAGGACCCGGTCTTCATCAGCGACCAGATCCCGCGCGCGGTACCCCGGTCGACCGCGCCGGACTTCGCCAAGGAAGCCCAGCGGCTGGGCGTTCCGACGTACGTCATGGTTCTGCCGAACACCCACTACGGCTCCGAGGCCACCGGCCTGCTCGCCGGGGTCCATGACCGGCTGGGCCGCAAGGGCCTGTATGTGACGCTGAGCCCCACCGGTCTGGACGCGGTGCAGACGTACGGGGTGAGCCTCCCCGGCGCCGAGGACGCGAGCCGGGCGACGCTGTACGAGCTGCCGTACGACGCCACCCCCCGCGAGGTGTTCCGTCATTTCGTCGACGTGCTGACCTCCGGCCATGCGCATCAGCGAGCCGAGGCGGCATACGCCAAATACGGCGGCTCGGTGGACGAGTTGCCTCTCCTGCACACCGACCAGACCGCCCGCAAGGACCAAAGCTTCGCGACCGGCCTCGCCGTCACCGGCATCCCGCTGACGGCCCTGCTGCTCACCCTGTACGCCTTGCGGCGCCGCCGGGTACGGCGCGCTGAGGCGGCAGGCGATCCCCTGAGCCCCGGCAGGGGGCCCGGCCCACCCAAGAGGACGGCATTTGCGAAGCGAAGCCCGGCCGGGAGCAGGCCGAAGGGCACGCGGGGAAACAAGACGGGAAGCAAGACGGCAAGCAAGTCGGGAAGCAAGACGCGGAGCGATAAGGGCGGCCCTGGAGGGAGCGCGTCCGGGCAAGGCGCGAAGACGAGGGGCGTCGAGGAATCGGGCGGGCGGCGTGTGAGGATGCTGCCGCTGGTGGCGGCGGCTGTAGTCCTGGGCAGCCTGGTCGCGTTCACCGCATCCCAGGTTTTTGACGACACCGCCAGTGGGGATGGTTCACGTCCCACCGCCGCCGATATGCGGGCGAGGATCGATCGCGTGGCCTCGGGGCTGCGCCGTGACCCGTTGTACGTCGATCCCGAGAGCCCACCCGCACTGGACGCCGTCGAGCGCGCCCATCTGCGCGCGAAGCTGCGGGCGCTGCGCATGCCGGTGATGATCGCCGCCGTCTCCAGCAATCCGGACGACGAGTCCGACGGCCAGAAGGACCTGCTGGTCAAGACGCTGCACGACCGGTTGCACCGCAATGCCCTGATCGTGCTGGCCGAGCCCTCGGACGGCGGGATCGAGGTCGTCAACTACGGCACGCGCGTGGACCCGGCGTATCTGATGAACCGGCCGCACAACCTGGCGTACCCCGAGTCCGCCGACCCGGCGCTCGGCCGTCGTCTCGATCAGCTGCTGACGTACCTCGGTAAGGCTCCGACCGCCAAGTCGGATGCCCCCCAGTCGGATCCCCTGGCCTACGACCCGCCGCCTGCGGTCGATCCGGTCAAGGAACAGGCGCTGCCCGGCCTGTTCACCGGGGACTTCCATCCCGGCCTGGTGCTCGGCGTCTTCGCTGCGCTCCTGGTCACGGGGCTGGTGGCAGCCGGTTGCGGGACGATACGCGTGATCGTGAGGGCTCGACGGCGGCGCTACGGCGCGGGGGGCGGCTCTGGGGCCGCCCATGGTCCGCATGCTCCGGAGCGGCCTTCCTTGGGGTGGCTGCGGCGGGCCGCCCGCCATGACCTCGACGCCCTCACCGCAGTGCTGGAACAAGCGACCGTGCTGGAACCGATGACCGCCCTGGAAGCGACAGTGGGAGCGCCGGAATCGATGGCTGCGCTGCCGGCGGAGGCCCAGCGCCGAGCGTGGGAGTGCCTGGACGCGGCGGCGTTGCTGATCGACGGGGACAGCGACGGCCGGATCGACGCGGATGCGACCCCGGCCGTGCTCGCCTGCGCCATCGTGCTGGCCCGCGCGGGCCGCACGGCGATCGACGAGCCGGCCGCGGCCCGCCACGTCTGCCACCGCAATCCGCTGCACGGCACCGCCCGTAAGCGCACGGAGATACGCCCGGCCGGCAGCAGCCCCGGCGGCACCCCCAGCAGCACCACTCGCAGCACCGCCGGCGCGGCCGGCACTCGCGGCACCAGCGGTCCCACCGGCACTCGCCCCGCTGCCGGCAGGACCCGTGCCGGGAGCAGCATGTGGTCGCTGCCGGTGTGCAAGGGGTGCCGGGTGACGCCTGGGGCCGTGCTGCGGCTGCGGTCCCAGGAGAGCAACGGGCGCGGAGCGTACGTCCCGTATGCCACCCTGCCCGGGCCGCTGGCCACGCTCGCCGACGGCGCCGAAATAGATCAACTCACCCGCGATGTACGGGAGTACTTCGGTGTGCACTGACCCTCGCGATCCTGCCGGCGCGACCCGACGACAGAACCGGACCGCTCAACGCCGCGACGGGACCGCCCACCGACACGACCGGATCGCCCAACGCCGCGACCGGATAACTCAGCGACGCGACCGGATAACTGAACAACGTGGCCTGCCCGCTCATCAGCCGGGCCAGGCTGTCCAGCCGAGCCAGGCCGCCCAGCGGGGCCAGGCAGCCCAGCCTAGCCAGGCCGCCCAGCTGCGGGATCCGAGCGGCCGACCCGACGCCATCCGGGACGCACGGCCAGGCACCATGGCTCCCCGGCCAGTCGCCCCGGCCGCACTGCCGAGCCGCCAGGCGGCCCGCCGGCTGTGGCCCGCGCTCGCGCTCACGCTCGGGATGTCAGCCGCCACCCTGCTGTACGGTGCGGCCGCACCTGCCATGGCCACACCCGCCATGACCACGTCCGCCGTGGCCACGTCCACTGGGGCCACGAGCACTGTGGCCGCGCCCGCTGCCGCCACGGGGCTGGTGGGGCTGGCCGGCCACGGCCCGGCCAGCCCGGGGAAGAAGATCGCGGAGGCGCTGCGGGGTTCGCCCGTGTATGTGGATCCCTCGCTGGCGACGGCCGTTGACGCGGCGCAGAAGCGGGAGCTGGTCGCGCAGATCAAGGAGACCAAGCTGCCGATCCGCGTCGTGCTGGTGCCGCTGGTCGAGGGTGACAGTTGGGGCGGCAAGCCCGAGCAGCTCGCCGAGGTGGTGCACGACCGGATGGGCGGCGGCCCGTCCATCCTCATCACGCTCGGGGATCTGCCCGACGATATCGCCGCCCGGGAATGGCCCGAAGGCGCCCACCAGGCGATGCACGCCGCCGCGGCCGTCTTCTTCCAGGACGACATGAAGGGCGCGGGGCTGGCCAAGCGCATCTCCCGGGCGATCGGCATCATCAAGGCGGGCAACGGCGACAAGGTGTATGAGAAGGCCACAGCCAGCCTCAACACGCCGAAGCCCACGCCGTCGGGTGCGGCCGACGGGACGGGCAAGAGCGCTGCCTCCCGTGCGGGGAGCGGCGGGTCTCCTCTCGTACGGCTCCTGAGCCTGGTCGTCGGGCCGGTGTTGCTGCTGGCCGCGGCGGGGATGTTGCTGCGCCGGCGTTCGCGGCTGCGTGATCTCACGACGCCGTTCGCGCTGCCGCGCTCGGTCTTCGCCGCCGCCCGGCAGGCCGACGAGGCCGGGCTGCGTGACCGGGCCAGTGAGGAGGTCGTGCGCCTGGGTGAGGAGGCACATGCCGCGCAGGGCGATCCGGCGGCCGTCGAGCGGGCCCTCGATGCGTACGCCGCGGCCGGTACGGTCCTGGACCGGGCGGGCAGAGTCGTCGACCTGGCCGGGGTTTTTGCGCTGGTCGCCGAGGGCCGGGCGGCGCTGTCCAAGGCTCCGGCGACCCTCCCGCTGTGCTTCTTCCACCCGCTGCACGGTCCTGCCGTGCGCCGCATACCCTGGCGGCCGCTGGGCCGTCGTGAGCAACTGCGGGTGGCTGCCTGTGAGACGTGCCTGCGCGCGGTACGGACCCGGCGCGCCCCCGAAGTGCTCACCGACCGGCGGGACGGCCGGCCGGTCCCGTACTTCGAGATACCCGCCGAGGACAGCCTCTGGGCGGCCACCGGGTACGGCTCGCTGCTGAGCGGGGACGGTGACTCGCTCACCGGGCGGGTCCAACGCGGTGACTTCACCCGCACGTTGGGCTGACCGATCCTGGATCACCGCCGCCGGCCGGGCAGGAAGCGACCAGCCACGTCCGGGCGTCCGCCCCCGTACGTGGCCAGGGAAAACTGCCGTGGCTTTATCAAGGCAGGTGCGCGCCGAGACTAGTCATCCAGCAATTGGAGAGAAAGTGCGGCTAACGCCGCGAATGCATTGCACCCACACTTTGACCGCACCTCGACTGAGCCACGACTGAGCCACGACTGAGCCACGACTGCGCCTCGGCCGCGCCTCGACTACACCTCGACCTTTTCGAGAAATTGGCGCGAAATCGTCGAAGTTGATTGCGCGAACCGCTGCCAGAATCGTTTCGCCGAAACCGTGTGCACGGCCTTACATTTGAGCGCTGACGAAGGCGGCGCGAGCGCTGCCGTCAGGGCCCGGCGAACGGCTGGCGCTGCCGGGTGGCGGCCGACCTGCCCTCCGGCAGCATCTCGCCAAGTCGGCCAGCGTCCTTTCCGGCCTCACCCCCTCTCCGCACGCGCCTGCACATGCGCATGCGCCACGGCCCTGTTGCCAGAGGCCGTGGCGCACCCCCGCCACCCGCGTCTGCCGCCTGCCGCCTGCCGCCTGCCGCCTGCCGCCTGCCGCCTGCCGCCTGCCGCCTGCCGAGTGATCGTGGCGCACGCGTCGGCTCTTTATGGCCGGGCGCACCGGTCCGTTTATGGCCGGGTGCGCCCGGTCGCGGGCGGTGTTGCTCGCGGCCGCGCCGGTCTCTTGCAGGCGAGCCCCCGGTCAAGCCGGCAACGTCGCGGCCTGGAGGAAGGGCTCGATGGCGGCGCACCATGCGTCGGGCTTTTCCCAGGGGAGGAGGTGTCCGGCGTCGGGAATTTCGGCGTAGGCGCCGCGCGGTAGGACGCGGACCATCTCCTGGGCCTCGGCGCGGCCCAGTTCGGCGTCCAGGCCGCGTACGACGAGGGCCGGGCAGGGCACCTGGGCGAGCTCTTCCCAGTGGGCGTCATGGACCCAGGTCTCGCGGGCGGTGAGCATCTGACGCCGGGAGAACACCGGGCGCCAGCCGTCGGCGCGCTCGGCCATCACCTCGGCGAAGAACTCGCCGCGGGCCGGGCGCGGCCGCTCCAGCGTCGGATCGTCCTCGCCGAACCACTTGCGGACATCCGCGAGCGTGGCGAACGGCACCGGCCAGGAGCGGAACCACTCGGTCCACTCGTGCTGCGAGGCCGCGCCCAGTGCGGAGGCCCGCATATCGCAGATCACCAGCGCACTGACCAGGTCCGGGCGCCGGGCCGCTAATTGCCACGCCGTCAGCGCACCCATGGCATGGCCGACGAGGGCGACCGGGGCCAGGTCGAGTTGCTCGATGGCCGCGATGGCGTCCTGGACGTACGCCTCGCGGTCGTACGGCCCGTCGGCGGGCTTCTCGCTGCGGCCGTGGCCCCGCTGGTCCAGGGCGACCGGGCGGTGCCGGGCGCTCAGCCGGCGGGCGGTGTCCGCCCAGTGTGAGGCGCGGCCCATCAGACCATGGAGCAGCAGCACGCCGGGCCGCTGCTCGCCCCCTTCCAACCCGCCGTCATTCTTGGGCGGGTCGGTGAATTCCCAGGCGGCGAGTCTTACGCCGTCGGCCCCTGTCACATCGATGCGCCGCACCATGTGCTCTGGCACCCCCAATCGTCCCTTGAGCAGCTCCACACTATCGAACCCCTATTCGAACGCACCGTTCCAGCGCCCAACACCCCTCGTTCGAGTGACCTCCCTCAAGGATTGGTCGCGCTCGTCACGGGGAGACATCTGCCGGGAGGCGGGCCCTACCGGGAAGGGGGCCCGTGGGGGAAGACCCTGAGAGCTCGGGGCTCCGGGTCTTGGGTGGGGGACATGGGGAGGCAGGGCCCCGGCTGCTCGCAGCGCCGGGGCCCTGACCGTCCCGCACTCAGTGGATGCATCCAAGCCCCCTCCCCGGCCAGGACAGGCCCTCGCAGGGCCATGCGTCAGGGTGACACGCAACCGGCCGAACCGCACGGATTCGCACAAGTCCGTTCAACGGGCAATCACTTGACGAGACCGCCAGACAGCGCATCAGCGCAGCTCAGCGGACTCATGAAGGAAGACGACGGCGGGGGGAGGGGAGGAAAAATCGGGGAGCTCGGGGAGGATCTCGAGAAGGGCGCGGAGGGGGACTTACGGGGAGGGGCGAGCGCGCGCCCGGCCTGCGGAGAGCGCCGTGTCCTACGAGATTCAGGAGATGCGGTGAGGGTTCGGTGCTCCGCGGTGGGGAGTCGCGGGGAGGGACTGATCGGGCGCGTGCGGGGCGGGATGCGCCCCGCCCCTGGCCCCCGCCGGTCCTAGGCGCCCGCCAGCCCTCGGCACCCGCCAGCCCTCGGCACCCGCCAGCCCTCGGCGCCCGCCAGCCCTCGGCACCCGCCGGTGCTCGGCCCCCGCCGTAACGGGCCGCACCTCCGCCACCGGCCCCACAGGAGCCACGCCGCACCGAGACGGCCCACGGAAACGGCCCGCCGAGCCAACCCACCGAAGGCACCGAAGCCACCGAAGGCCGCCGACGCAGCTCGCCAAGACGGCCACACAAAAGGCCCGCTGAAACCGCCCGCTGGCCCAGCCACCCAAAGCCCGCCGAACCGGCCCGTCGAGGCAGCCACCGAAAGCCCCGCACGCCCGGCGCGCCCGGCACGCCGTCGAACCGGCCCGCCCAGACAGCCCACCCAATCGAAGCGCCGAAGCGACCCGCCAAAACGGTCCGTCAAGACAGCCCGTCGAGAGAGCCCGTCAAGACAGCCCGTCCGGGCAGCCGGTCGAGGCAGCCCGTCGAAACGATCCGCTGAACCGCCGCCCAGAAAGCGCGCTGAACGGGCCCACCAAGACAGCCCGCACACACAGCCACCGAAACGGTCCGCCGGAACGGCTGTCGTAACAGTCGGTCCCGAGGTCTGTCGAAACGGGCGGTCGGGAGTCCGCCCAGATGGTGTCAGCGCTTGGCGACGAAGACGTGGGAGGCGATGTCGGAGGTCAGTTCGGCGGCCTCGCCACTGCTGCCGACCAGGACGCCCGCCGGCGACTCCGTCACGCTCACCACGGCACCCGGCTGCACCCCCGCGCGGCGGAGCGTGTACATCAGCTGGGCGTCCGCCTGGATCGGCTCGCCGATACGGCGCACCACGGCCGTCTTGCCGTCCGCCCCGGCGTCCAGGTCCATCAGGCTCACCATGCCCGCGTCCAGGAACGGGTCGGCCTCGGCCTTCTCCCCCAGCTCCTCCAGGCCCGGGATGGGGTTGCCGTACGGCGACTCCGTCGGGTGCCGCAGCAGCTCCACGACGCGACGCTCGACCGCCTCGCTCATCACGTGCTCCCAGCGGCACGCCTCGGCGTGCACCTGCTCCCATTCGAGCCCGATGACGTCGACGAGCAGGCACTCGGCGAGGCGGTGCTTGCGCATCACCCGCGTCGCCAGCCGCCGGCCCTCCTCCGTCAGCTCCAGATGGCGGTCGCCGGCGACCGTCAGCAGTCCGTCGCGCTCCATGCGGGCGACCGTCTGGCTCACCGTCGGGCCGCTCTGTTCGAGCCGCTCCGCGATGCGGGCGCGCATGGGCACCACACCTTCCTCCTCCAGTTCGAGGATGGTGCGGAGATACATCTCCGTGGTGTCGATAAGTCCGGACATGCGTGCCCCTCGATGTGTGGTGCGGTGGCCCTGGACTCAATTCTGACGCATCCCACTGACATCGGTGCCTCCTCGTCCGCCCACCGGACCCTCACGGTGGTATGGCCCCGCCGTATTGACAGGGCACTGGTCCAGACCGCAACGTGATCCGCGCCACTGATCACGAGTGGTCGGGATGGGCGTAACGGTGAGGGAGACGCGGGGCTGCCCGGACGGTGACAGGCGGCCTGCCGTCCACAACCCGCAGGCCACAGCACAGCACAGCCACAGCCACAGCACCCCACCGCACCGCACCGCACCGCACCGCACCGCACCGCACCGAGAGCAACGAGAACGCACACGAGACCCCCAGGAGAGGGAGGGCCCGCGGCAATGGCTGACAGCGACCGCAGTGACCGGCTGGCCGGGACGTACTTCGACGCCGCGATCGAGCTGCTGCGGCAGGTCCGCGACGAGGAGGGCGAGCGGATCACCGCAGCCGGGCGGCTGATCGCGGACACCGTAGTGGCGGGCGGCCGGGTCTTCTCGTTCGGCGCCGGGCACTCCTCGCTGCCCGCGCAGGACACGGTCTACCGTGCGGGCGGCCTGGCGATCATGAACCTGCTCTCCGTCCCGGGGGTCGTCGGCGTCGACGTACGACCGGCGACGCTCGGCAGCGCACTGGAGCGCGTCGACGGGCTGGCGGCGGCCGTATTGGACACCAGCCCGCTGAAGGCCGGTGACGTGCTGGTGATCATCTCGCTCTCGGGGCGCAACGCGCTCCCCGTGGAGATGGCGATGAACGCCCGGGCCCTCGGCATCAAGGTCATCGGCGTGACGTCGGTGGCGTACGCGACGGCCACCAAGTCCCGGCACGCGTCGGGCGGCTTCCTGAAGGATCACTGCGACCTCGTCCTGGACAGCCGGATCCCGGTGGGCGACGCGGAACTGACGCTGCCGGGCATCGACGCGCCGTTCGCTCCGGCCTCGACGGTCGTCACCAGCGCGATCATGCAGGCCGTGGTGGCGACCGCGGCGGGCACGCTCGCCGAGCGGGGCATCGACCCGCCGTTGTTGCGCTCCGGCAACGTCGACGGCGGCCACGACTGGAACGCCCGGGTGATGGGCGACTACGCGGACCGGATCTTCTACCGGACCTGAAACGAACGGGTACCGGACCTCAGACGAACCGGTACCGGACGCCGAAGCCCGCAAGCCTGTCAGCAGACCCGGGCCCGAACCGATCAGCAGCTCCGCTCGCCCGAGCCGGCCTGGTCCGGTCCGAACCGATCAGCAGCACCCTGCGCCCGAGCCGGTCCGGTCCGGTCAGCAGGACGACGCGCCCGCGAGGTCCAGTGCCGCGGCGATGCGGGCCGCGACCTCCTCCGCGTACTCGGCGTCCGCGCGGTCGAAGGGGCGGCGCGCGGGCGACCGCAGGAACGTCAGCACCCCGAGCGTCCGGCCGCGGCTACGCAGCACCACGCACAGGCCGTGCACGGTGCCGTCCGGCCAGTGGCGGGCCGCCGCCCAGCTCTCGGGCGCGGCGGCACCGGCGCTCGTACGGACCGAACCGCGCCGCTCGTACGCCTGGAGCGCCGGGTGGCCCGGGACGTAGGGCACGGGGATGCCGGTCGCCGTGAGCGCCACGCAGGGCCCCGGGGAACCGGCCGGGGAGGCCAGCGTCCGCACCAGGCCGCACGGCGCCCCGGACCTCCTCTCTCCTACGGGCTCCGCGCCCCCCACACCCGCTCGCCCGTACTCCCCGCCCCCAACGCCCTCACCCCTGGGCTCCGCGCCCCCAACGCCCGCTCCTCCGGGCTCCCCGCCTCCCTGGCCCTCTCCATCTCCCTCTCCCCCGGGCCCGTGCCCCCCGTCACGGCTCTCGCGCGCGCCGTCCGTCCCGCATCTGTCCTGGGGCCCCCACGCGCCGTCCGTCTCGCCCCTGCCCTGGGGCCCCCACGCGTCGTCGATCTCGTACGTGTCGTCCGCGGTGACCGTCCCGTACGGGGCCGGGGCGGGCATTGTGGCCAGGTCGACCAAGCCGTGGTCGGCGAAGCCCGCCAGGGCGAAGTCGAGGTGGACCGCGGCCGCCTCGGACGGGTCCGGGCACTCCGCGGCCGCCCGGCCGGCGCGGTGCAGCTGGTGGGCCCGGAAGCGCAGCAGGGAGCCGTCCTGCTCGGCGCGTTTGGCGTCGGTGACGTCCTGGAAGAGCCAGGCGACGCCGAGCGGCACCGGCTCCTCCGCCAGCGGGGAGGCCAGCCGGACGAAACCGCTGCGCCAGCAGCGGCGCGGATGCTCGGCGTCCTCGGAGCGCAGGGTGACCCAGAATTCGGCGACGGCCGGCGGCGCGCCCTCGCCCAGGACGTGCTGCAGGGCGCACTCCAGCTCCTCGGCGCCCTGGTCGAGCAGTTCGCCCAGCGGCCGCCCCAGCAGGGCGGTCCGGCCCACGCCCAGGGTGTGGGCGGCGTGGGCGTTGACGACCGCGGGCCGCAGATCGGCGTCGACCAGCACCACGCCCCACGACGCGTCCTCGAAGAGCGCCTCGCTCAGCGCGATGGAACGCTCCAGGTCGATCTGGACGTGCACCTCGCTGAAGGCGCAGTACGCGCCCGCGACCCGGCCGTCCGGGCCTCGCACCGCCGAGCACTGGGTGCGCACCAGCACCCGGTGGCCGTCCTTGGTCAGCAGGGCGAATTCGTGCACCTGGCGGCCCGGGGAACGCATCGCGGCCGTGAGGGCGGCCTCGATGCCCTGCGCGTCCTCCTTGCGCACCGCCCAGCCGGCCAGGCCCGTACGGCCGACGGCCTCGGCGGCGGTCCAGCCCAGGATGCGCTCGGCCTCGTGGTTCCAGTGGGTGACCGTGCGGTCGGCGGTGAAGGCGACCAGGGCGGCGTCCATACCGTCCAGGAGGGCGGCGAGGAGTCCGGAGTCGTCGGACTCCTCGGTGGCGCGGCGCGGTGGGACCGACGCACCGGACGAAAGACCGGAAGAAGCCGACGAAGCAGTCACTGGCACCCCTCACGAACCCGGCTGCACGTGCCTCACCTGGGCACATTCAACTGGAACGTGACCTGCAACACGCCCGTTTCCCGGAAATCGTTGTTCCCGGAAAAAATCCGTTGTGCCGGGCGGGCCGGCTTCCTAATGTGTGGAGCACACGAGAAGGGAGGTGGTTCGGCAGATGATTTCGCACCGGACGCGTGAGGTGGCTGCGGGCTAGCGGCCCGACGCTTCACCGAAGTGCAGCGCCGGACCAGCGCATACTGCAGATGCGCAGCCGGCCAATCCCAAGCAGTCACCCGACCCGCGGGCTGCCGGTTCGTCCGACCGGCCCTCTGCGCCACCGAGCGCGGAGGAAGCAGCCCGCGGGTCGTCTGCGTTCCGCCCGGGCCGCCGGGGCGGAACGCCGCCGGGCCCGGCGGCATAAGCCGCACGCCAGGAGACGTCAGGCCCCGGGAGACGTCAGGCCGCAGAAAGCAGCAGGCCCCGGGAGACGTCAGGACACAGGAAGCAGCAGACCCCGGGAGACGTCAGGGCGCCAGGAACCGTCAGGGCGCCAGGCGCTCCACGCGCCAGATGATCTCGGCGGCCCCGGTTCCCGTCCCGGCATCGGCCGCCTTCTCGCGTACGTAGCGGAGCCGGTCGTGCAGCCGGTTGTGCCGGCCCTGCCAGAACTCGATCGTTTCGGCCGCGACCCGGTAGCCGCCCCAGTGCGGCGGCGCGGGCACCTGCTCGCCCTCGGGGTAGCGGGCCGCCAATTCCTGGTAGGCCTGCTCCAGTTCGGTGCGCGAGGCGACCGGGGCGGACTGGTCGCTGGCCCAGGCGCCCAGCTGGGAGCCGTGCGGGCGGGTACGGAAGTAGGCGGCGGTCTCGTCGCGGCCGATGCGCTCGGCGGTGCCGGTCACCACGACCTGGCGGGCGAGGGGATGCCAGGGGAACAGCAGCGACACATAGGGGTTTTCAGCCAGTTCGCGGCCTTTGCGGCTGCGGTAGTTCGTGAAGAAGACGAAGCCGCGGTCGTCGAAGCCCTTGAGCAGCACGGTCCGTGAGCTCGGCCGGCCGGCGGCATCCGCGGTCGAGACGACCATGGCGTTGGGCTCGTGCAGACGGGCCACGGTCGCGTCCGTGAACCAGCGCGCGAATTGGTCGTACGGGCTGGCGGCGAGGTCGGACTCGGCGAGTCCCTCGGCGCGGTAGTGCGCCCGCATGGAGGAGGGATCGGGGATCTCGTGATGCGCGTCGGCTGGGTGCACGGCCTCATCTTGCAACATCAGCCGCGGCGCGGTCAGCTGGGAGGGGCGGAAGTCTGCCCCCCGTCGACCAGCCGTAACCCTCCCGTCGGCAAATCGACCAGTGTGCCGGATCTCACGCTTCCCCGCAGGTGGGGGACCCGCCAAAATCATGGCCCGGCCCACTGTGGCCCCCGGACAGGGGGAGCTATCGTGTTCCGTCCGGACTGACGGGACGCAATCACACCTGACGGGACGCACCGCACCTCCGTACCGCACGACACCGCGTCCGCCGGCCCGCGGCCCGACCCACCGCGGGCAGCACCCCGCGTGGCCCAGGCCCTGGCGGGGCATCACCCGGGTGACCGGAACGGACCGCGAGCTGCCCGGCGCAGCCGCGTAACCGCTCCGGCACCGCACCAGACACGACCGCACGGCAGCCGGTCACGGACCGTATGCCGTCCCCATTTTGAGGAGCCGCCTGATGTCCGACTTCGTACCCGGACTCGAGGGAGTTGTCGCGTTCGAGACGGAGATCGCCGAACCGGATAAGGAAGGCGGCGCGCTCCGTTACCGCGGGGTCGACATCGAGGACCTCGTGGGACACGTGTCGTTCGGCAACGTCTGGGGGCTGCTGGTCGACGGCGCCTTCAACCCCGGGCTGCCGCCCGCCGAGCCGTTCCCGATCCCGGTGCACTCCGGTGACATCCGGGTCGACGTGCAGTCCGCGCTGGCGATGCTCGCGCCCGTATGGGGCCTGAAACCGCTGCTGGACATCGACGAGGCGACCGCCCGCGACAACCTCGCCCGGGCCGCGGTCATGGCGCTGTCGTACGTCGCCCAGTCGGCGCGCGGGCAGGGCCTGCCGATGGTGCCGCAGAGGGAGATCGACAAGGCCGAGACGGTCGTGGAGCGCTTCATGAAGCGCTGGCGCGGCGAGCCCGACCCCAAGCACGTCAAGGCCGTCGACGCGTACTGGACCTCGGCCGCCGAGCACGGCATGAACGCCTCCACGTTCACCGCCCGGGTCATCGCCTCCACCGGCGCGGACGTCGCGGCGGCACTGTCCGGCGCGGTCGGCGCGATGTCCGGCCCGCTGCACGGCGGCGCCCCGTCCCGCGTCCTCGGCATGATCGAGGAGATCGAACGGACCGGGGACGCCGCGGCCTACGTCCGGCAGGCGCTGGACAAGGGCGAGCGGCTGATGGGCTTCGGCCACCGCGTCTACCGCGCGGAGGACCCGCGGGCGCGGGTGCTGCGCCGCACCGCGAAGGAACTGGCCGCCCCGCGCTTCGAGGTCGCCGAGGCGCTGGAGAAGGCCGCGCTGGAGGAGCTGCACAACCGGCGCCCGGACCGGGTGCTGGCCACCAACGTCGAGTTCTGGGCGGCGATCGTCCTGGACTTCGCGGAGGTCCCGGCGCACATGTTCACGTCGATGTTCACCTGCGCCCGTACGGCGGGGTGGAGCGCGCACATCCTGGAGCAGAAGCGGACGGGCCGACTGGTCCGGCCGTCGGCCCGGTATGTCGGGCCTGGGGCCCGTAGCCCTCGGGAGATCGCCGGCTTCGAGGGCCTTTCGGCTCGCTGACCACGTAGCTGTCTGCGCTTTGCGGCGCCCCGCACGTACCTGTCTGTCCCGCCGTGGGGGTTGCTCGCCGTTGCGCTTTGCGGCGCCCCGCACGTACCCGTCTGCGGCGTCGCGGGGCGTCTCGCCGTTGCGCCTGCGGTTGGGGGAGGGGAATGCGGTGCGTGGGGGCGGGCGTTGAGGCATGCAAGGGAGCCTGGCTACCCCTACGGGACGGTCGAACAGAACCCGTAAGGGTCGCGAGCGCCCCTCGCAGGGCCTCAACCCAACGGGCTGGGGCGGTATTCCCGACACCCACCGCCAACGCGAGGTGCAGCCGGGACGACGACGCTCACCCCCACCGGCCTCCCACCCCCCACCAACGGGAGGGGACAGACCGGAGGACGAAGTCTGTAGGGCTGTCACCGCACCCGACAAACAAACGCCCGCCGCCAGGCGCAACGGCGAGCGAGTCCCGCGGCGGGACAGCCAAGTACGTACGCGGCGCCGCAAGGCGCAACGGCGAGCAACCCCCGCGGCGGGTCAGCCGACCACGTGGGGCGTCAATGCGACAGCACCGCGTCAACGCGACAGCGCCTCGTCGATGATCTTTGACCATTGCTCCACCACCCGCTCCCGGCGGGCCGAGTCGTCCGTCAGGAGGTTCGCGAGGCCCAGGCCGCGGGCCATGTCGAGCAGGCCCTGCACCGTTTCGCGGACGCCGGGGGCCGACTCGTCCGCGTCGAGCAGGGCCACCGCCGTACGGTGGGCCTCCCGGCCGACGCGGGCCTCCAGGGCGGTGACGCGCTCGCGGAGCTGCTCCTCGTCGGAGGCGGCCACCCACAGGTGCAGGGCCGCCCGGAACAGCGGTCCCGTGTAGAGGCCGACGAGTTCCTCGACGATGATCCAGGTACGGGCGATCGACCCGGCCGGCGGCAGGTTGTGCGCCACCGCCTTCAGGGCGCCCTGCCGTTTCTCCGCGACGTGCTCGACGGCCGCGGTGAAGAGGTCCTCACGGGTGCGGAAGTGGTGCTGGGCGGCGCCCCGGGAGACGCCCGCGCGCTCGGCGACCACGGACACCGTGCTGCCGCTCCAGCCACGCTCGGCGAGGCAGGAGATCGCGGCCTCCAGCAGCTTGCGGCGGGTGGCGCGGCTGCGGTCCTGCTGCGGCTCCTTGCCGGCCTGGGGACGGCCGCCGCGGGCCGGGGTCAGCGCGCCCATGCCGGGGCCCGTCGCTCCAGGAAGGCGGTCATGCCCTCGCGGGCCTCCGCGGAGCCGAAGAGGCGCGCGGACTCCTCCGCCAGCGCGTCGGTGTCGCGGTCGAAGGCGGCCAGTGCCTCCGCGGTGACCAGCCTCTTCGACGCCGCGAGGCCCTGGGGGGAGCCCTTGCGCAGGCCGTCCAGTACGGGGGCCAGGCCGGTGTCGACGTCGTCGGCGGCGAGCGTGACCAGCCCGATCCGGGCCGCCTCCGCCGGGCCGAACTTCTCGCCCGTCAGGTAGTAGCGGCCCGCGGCCCGTGCGTCGATGCGGGGCAGCAGCGGCAGCGAGATGACGGCCGGGGCGAGGCCCAGCCGGGCCTCGGTGAAGGCGAAGGTGGCCGCCGGGCCCGCCACCGCGATGTCGCACGCGCCGAGCAGCCCGAGGCCGCCGGCGCGGACGTGGCCGGTGATCCGGGCGACGACGGGCCGGGGCAGGGCCACGATCGCGCGCAGCAGCCGGGCGAGCTCCAGCGGCCCGTCCTTCGCCGCGCCCGACGTGGCCTCGGACAGGTCCGCGCCGGCGCAGAACGTCGTGCCCGTATGGGTCAGCACGACCGCCCGGGTGCCGTCGTCGGCCGCGGCGTCCGCGAGTGCCCGGTGCAGCTCGGCCACCAGCCGGGCCGAGAGCGCGTTGCGGTTGTGCGGCGAGTCCAGCGTGAGGGTGGTGATGCCGCGCTCGTGGGAGCGCGTCACCAGCGGTGTCACGGGTGCGTCGGTCATCGGGCGGTCGAACTCCTTTCCCAGGCGGGTGCGTTGACGCCGCAGGATGAGGATCTTTCCGGGGACTGTGCGGTAGGGCGGGGCGGGGGACGCTGTCGTCCGCCCCGCCCTACCGCACAGGATCATTGCCTCTCAGTACGACTTGGGCAGCCCCAGGGTCTGGTGCGAGACGAAATTGAGGATCATCTCGCGGCTGACCGGTGCGATCCGGGCGACCCGGGCGGCGGTGATCAGGGAGGCCAGGCCGTACTCCTGGGTGAGACCGTTGCCGCCGAGGGTGTGCACGGCCTGGTCGACGGCCTTCACACAGGCCTCCCCCGCCGCGTACTTGGCCATGTTCGCGGCCTCACCGGCGGCCGGATCGTCACCGGTGTCGTAGAGGTGCGCGGCCTTCTGCATCATCAGCCGGGCCAGTTCCAGTTCGATGTGGGCCTGGGCGAGCGGGTGGGCGACGGCCTGATGGGCGCCGATCGGCTCCTTCCACACCTGGCGGGTGCGGGCGTAGTCGACGGCCCGGTCGAGGGCGTAGCGGCCCATGCCGAGGGCGAACGCGGCGGTCATGACGCGTTCGGGGTTGAGGCCGGCGAACAGCTGGAGGAGCCCCGCGTCCTCGTCGCCGACCAGGGCGTCGGCGGGAAGGCGTACGTCGTCCAGGGTCAGCTCGAACTGTTTCTCCGCGGCGGCCAGTTCCATCGGGATGTGGCTGCGGCCGAAGCCGGGGGTCTCGCGCGGCACGATGAACAGGCAGGGCTTGAGTCGGCCGCTGCGCGCGTCCTGCGTACGGCCGACGATCAGGGTGGCGTCCGCGATGTCCACGCCGGAGATGAACACCTTGCGGCCGTTGAGTATCCAGTCCCCGCCGTCCTTGCGGGCGGTGGTGGTGATCCGGTGCGAGTTGGAGCCCGCGTCGGGCTCGGTGATGCCGAACGCCATGGTCCGGGAGCCGTCGGCCAGGCCCGGCAGCCAGGCCCGCTTCTGCTCCTCGGTGCCGAAGCGGGCGATCACGGTGCCGCAGATCGCGGGCGAGACCACCATCATGAGGAGCGGGCAGCCGGCCGCCCCCAACTCCTCCAGGACGATGGACAGTTCGGCGATGCCGCCGCCCCCGCCGCCGTACTCCTCCGGGAGGTTCACCCCGAGGTAGCCGAGCTTGGCCGCCTCGGTCCACAGTTCGTCGAGGTGGCCGCCGGCGCCGACGACGCGGGTCAGGTACGCGCGGCCGTACCGCTTGCCGAGGGCCGCGACGGCGGCGCGCAAGACCTGGTGCTCTTCGGTTTCGAGGACGGTGCTCATGCGGGCGTTCCCTCCTGTACGACGTCTGCGGGGTCCGCGACGTCCACGACGGCCAGCAGCGCGCCGACCTCGACCTGACGGCCGACGGCGGCGTGCAGGGCGGTGAGCGTTCCGGCGTCGGGAGACGAGATGCGGTGCTCCATCTTCATCGCCTCCAGCCAGATCAGGGGCTGTCCGGCGGTGACGGCGGCGCCCTCGGCGAGCCCTTCGGCGACGCGGACGACCGTGCCGGGCATGGGCGCGAGCAGGGAGCCGGGGGCGCGCTGCTCGCTGGGGTCGGTGAAGCGGGGCAGGGCGGTGAGGGCGACGTCGTTGACGTAGACCCGGTCGCCGTACGTGTGGACGCTGAACTTCCGTTGCACACCATCGACTTCGAGCACAACGCGATGCGGTGCGGCGTGCACGACACGGACTCCCTCCGCTTCGAGTCCGTCGCGGGTGTGCCGGTAGCGGACCTCGTGCTCGGTGCCGTACGGCTCGGAGCGGTAACGCGTGTGCCGGGGCTGCGAGGGGACGTTGCGGAAACCGCCGAAGCGGGACGCCCCGACGGCCCCGGCCAAGGCGGCGGCGAGCGGCGCGTACGGGTCCTGGTCGGGGGTCGTCAGCTCGGCGAGGTGCCGGCCGTAGAAGCCGGTGTCCATCCGGGCGTCCGTGAACCCGGGGTGGCGCAGGGACCGTACGAGCAGGTCGCGGTTGGTGACCGGGCCGTGCACCTCGGCCCGTTCCAGCGCTCCGGCGAGCGCGCGGACGGCAGCGGCGCGGGTGGGCGCGTACGCCACGACCTTGGCGAGCATCGCGTCGTAGTGCACGCCGATGGTGTCGCCGTCGGTGTACCCGGTGTCGAGGCGGACGGAGTCCGGTACGGCGAGGCGGTGCAGGGTGCCGGTCTGCGGCGCGAAGCCGGCGGCCGGGTCCTCGGCGTACAGGCGGGCCTCGACGGCGTGCCCGCGCGGTTTCGGGGGTGTGGCGTCCAGGGGCTCGCCCTCGGCGATCCGCAGCTGCCACACGACGAGGTCGAGGCCGAACACCGCCTCGGTGACGGGGTGCTCGACCTGGAGGCGGGTGTTCATCTCCAGGAAGTGGGCGGTGGGCCCTCCGGCGCCGTCGGTGACGAGGAACTCGACGGTGCCCGCGCCGACGTACTCGGTGGCCCGCACGGCACGCCCGGCCACCTCGTGCAGTTCTTTGACGAGTTCGGGGGCGAGGCCCGGCGCCGGCGCCTCCTCGATCACCTTCTGGTGGCGGCGCTGCAGGGAGCAGTCGCGCGTGCCGAGCACCCACACGGTCCCGTGCGCATCGGCGAGCACCTGGACCTCGACGTGCCGCCCGTCCTCGACGTACGGCTCGACGAACACCTCGCCGTCCCCGAAGGCGGACCGCGCCTCGGCCCGGGCCGCCGCCAACTCACCTTCCAGACCGGCCAGTTCACGAACGACGCGCATGCCGCGCCCGCCCCCACCCGCGGCGGCCTTCACCAGCACCGGCAGATCGGACTCGGTCACCTCCCGCAGCGGGGCGATGCCCATCAGCTCCTTGGCGCGGGTCTTGGACGCCATCGCCTCGATCGCCCCGGGCGGCGGCCCGATCCAGACGAGCCCGGCGTCGATGACGGCCCGCGCGAAGTCGGCGTTCTCGGACAGAAACCCGTAGCCGGGGTGGACGGCGTCGGCGCCCGCGTCCAGGGCGGCCTTCACGACGAGGTCGGCGCGGAGGTAGGTCTCGGCGGGGGTGGCCCCCGGCAGCCGTACGGCGAGGTCGGCCTCCCGGACGTGCAGGGCGTCCGCGTCCGGGTCCGAGTGCACGGCGACGGTGCGTATTCCCAGGTCACGGCAGGTGCGGAAGACACGGCAGGCGATCTCGCCGCGGTTGGCGACGAGGAGCGAACGGATCACGGGGAACCTCACATCCGGAAGACGCCGAAGCCGCCGCGGGCGCCCTCGTACGGTGCGGTGTGGATCGCGGACAGGCAGATGCCGAGGACGGTGCGGGTGTCGCGCGGATCGATGACGCCGTCGTCGTAGAGCCGCCCGGACAGGAACATCGGCAGCGACTCCGCCTCGATCTGCTGCTCGACCATGGCGCGCAGCGCGGCGTCGGCCTCCTCGTCGTACGCCTGTCCCTTCGCCGCGGCGGACTGCCGCGCGACGATCGAGAGGACGCCGGCGAGCTGCTGCGGGCCCATGACGGCGGACTTGGCGCTGGGCCAGGCGAAGAGGAAACGGGGGTCGTAGGCGCGGCCGCACATGCCGTAGTGCCCGGCACCGTAGGAGGCGCCCATGAGGACGGAGAGGTGGGGGACGCGGCTGTTGCTGACCGCGTTGATCATCATCGAGCCGTGCTTGATGATGCCGCCCTGCTCGTACTCCTTGCCGACCATGTAGCCGGTGGTGTTGTGGAGGAAGAGCAGCGGGATGTCGCGCTGGTTGGCGAGCTGGATGAACTGGGCGGCCTTCTGGGACTCCGCGCTGAAGAGCACCCCCTGGGCGTTGGCGAGGATGCCGACGGGATAGCCGTGCAGCGCCGCCCACCCGGTGACGAGACTGCTTCCGTACAGCGGCTTGAACTCGTCGAAGTCGGAGGCGTCGACGAGGCGGGCGATGACCTCGCGCGGGTCGAAGGGCACCTTCAGGTCGTCGGACACGATGCCGAGGAGCTCGTCGGGGTCGTACTTGGGCGGCGCGGCCGGCGGTGGATCGCCGTACGCCTTGCGGTGGTTGAGGCGGGCGACGACCCGCCGGGCCTGCCGGACGGCGTCCTCCTCGTCGACGGCGAAGTAGTCGGCGAGGCCGGACGTACGGGCGTGCATCCCGGCGCCGCCGAGGGACTCGTCGTCGCTCTCCTCGCCCGTGGCCATCTTCACCAGCGGCGGTCCGCCGAGGAAGACCTTGGCCTTCTCCTTCACCATGATCACGTGGTCGGACATGCCGGGGATGTACGCGCCGCCGGCGGTGGAGTTGCCGAAGACGACGGCGACGGTGGGGATCCCGGCGGCGGACAGGCGGGTGAGGTCGCGGAAGATACCGCCGCCCGGGATGAAGATCTCCTTCTGCGACGGCAGGTCGGCGCCGCCGGACTCGACCAGCGAGATGCACGGCAGCCGGTTGGCGAACGCGATCTCGTTCGCGCGCAGGGCCTTCTTCAGGGACCACGGGTTGCTGGCGCCGCCGCGTACGGTCGGGTCGTTGGCGGTGATCAGGCACTCGATGCCCTCGACGACCCCGATGCCGGTGACGAGCGAGGCACCGACGGCGTAGTCGCTTCCCCAGGCGGCGAGCGGGGAGAGCTCCAGGAACGGGGTGTCGGGGTCGAGCAGCAGCTCGATCCGCTCCCGGGCGAGCAACTTGCCGCGCTTCTTGTGCCGTTGGACGTACTTGTCGCCCCCGCCCGCGAGCGCCTTGGCGTGTTCCGCCTCGACCTCGGCCAGTTTGGCGAGCATCGCGGTCCGCCGCTCGGCGTAGCCGGGGCCGGCGGTGTCGAGCGCGGTTCCCAGTACGGTCACAACAGCTCCTCGGGTATGTCCAGGTGCCGGGCGCGCAGCCACTCCCCCAGGGCCTTGGCCTGCGGGTCGAAACGGGCCTGGGCCGCGGCGCCCTCGCCGAGCAGCCCGTCGACGGTGAAGTTGAGGGCCCGCAGCCGCGGCAGGACGTGGCGTGCGACGGGCAGTTCGGCGGTCTCGGGCAGGAGGTGGCGGAAGCGGTCGACGGTGAGGGTGTGGGCGAGCCAGCGCCAGGCCGCGTCGGTACGGGCCCACACCCCGACGTTGGCCGCGCCGCCCTTGTCGCCGCTGCGGGCCCCGGCGACCAGTCCGAGCGGCGCCCGCCGGGTGGCGGTGACGGGCAGCGGCGCGGGCAGCGGCGGTTCGGGCACCGGCACCAGCGCGGCCCACTCCTCGACCGGCAGGATCGCGACCCGCTCCCCGTCCGGGAGGACGGCCACCTCCCGCACCTCCGCCCGGGGGACCGCCACCGCCTCGAACACCCCGTAGGGGGCGCCCTTGCCGGGCGGCGCGGTCAGATGGAAACCGGGGTAACTGGCCAGCGCCAGCTCGACCGCGGCGCCGCTGACCACCCGCCCGACCGCCTCCTGGTCGGCGTCCCGCACCACCAGGTGCAGCAGCGCGCCGGCCTCCTCCTGGACGTCGGCGTCGGCCCGGTCCGTACGGGCCAGCGTCCAGCGCACCTCGGCCGGCCGCCGGCCCGCCGCGTCGAAGGCCGCCGCCATCTGCGTCCGCACCAGCTCCGCCTTGGCCTCGATGTCCAGCCCGGTCAGCACGAAGGTGACCTCGTTGCGCCAGCCGCCGAGCCGGGTCAGCCCCACCTTGAGGTCCGGCGGCGGCGCCTCACCGCGCACCCCCTCGATCCGCACCCGGTCCGGGCCGTCCTGGGTGAGCCGTACGGTGTCCAGCCGCGTGGTGACGTCCGGCCCCGGGTAGCGCGCACCGGCCGTCTCGTACAGCAGCTGGGCGGTGACCGTCCCGGTGTCGACCACCCCGCCGGTCCCCGGATGTTTGGTGATCACCGCGGAGCCGTCCGCGGCGATCTCCGCGAGCGGGAAGCCGGGCCGCCGCACGTCATGCGCCGCGAAGAAGGAGTAGTTGCCGCCGGTCGCCTGCGCCCCGCACTCCAGCACATGCCCGGCCGCCACCGCCCCCGCCAGCCGGTCGAAGTCCGTCCGCGCCCAGCCGAAGTGCGCGGCGGCGGCCCCGCTGACCAGGGCGGCGTCCGTGACCCGCCCGGTGACCACCACGTCGGCCCCGGCCCGCAGACAGGCCGCGATGCCCTCGCCGCCGAGATAGGCGTTGGCGGTGAGCACCCCCTCGCCCCAGGACCGGTGGGCCAGCAGATCGTCGCCCTCCACATGCGCCACCCGCACCGGCACACCGGCCTTCTCCGCCAACTCCCGTACGGCGTCGGCGAGTCCGGCCGGGTTGAGCCCACCGGCGTTGGTGACGATCCGCACGCCCCGCTCCACGGCGAGGCCGAGGGACACCTCCAGCTGTCGCAGGAAGGTCCTGGCGTAGCCGCGGGACGGGTCCTTCAGCCGGTCCCGGCCGAGGATCAGCATGGTGAGCTCGGCGAGGTAGTCGCCGGTCAGGACGTCGAGCGGCCCGCCGGTCAGCATCTCCTCGAACGCACTGAACCGGTCACCGTAGAAGCCGGAGGCGTTGCCTATCCGCAGCGGCCCGCCCCCGCTCACGCGGTGGCTCCCCCGGCCCCCGGCGCCCGGCCCTTCCCCGGCGGGCCGGCGAACGCCTGGGCGATCCCCAGCCAGCGCTCCGCCTCCGCCCCCTCCGCGCGCACGGACGGCAGATCGTCGCGGTGCGCCCGCTGGGTCACCAGCAGGCAGAACTCCAGCGCGTCCGCGGTCACCCGCTGCCCGGCCCCGGCCGGCCCGTACGCCCAGACCGTACCGTCCGGCGCCCGCAGCTCGACCCTGAACTCCTCGGCGGGCGGACTGAGTTGGTGAGCCGCGTAGGAGAAGTCCCGGGCCCGTACGCCGATCCGGGCGACGTGCCGCAGCCGCGCGGTGGGCAGCCGGGCGACGCCCAGCGCATCGGCGACGTCCTGCCCGTGCGCCCAGGTCTCCATCAGCCGCCCGGTCGCCATCGACAGGGCGCTCATCGGCGGCCCGAACCACGGCAGCTTCTCCCCCGCCGGCCGCTCGGCCAGCACCCGCAGCAGCCGCTCCCGGCCGGCCCGCCAGTCCGCGAGCAGCTCCGCGGGCGGCACCGCGGCACCCGCCTCGGCGGCCTCGTCGACGAAGGTCAGCGGCGAGGCGAGCGCCTCCCGCGCGGCCCGCGAAAACCCCTCCGGGTCGGTCGCCGACCGCAGCGCCTGCCGGTCCGTCCAGGCCAGATGCGCGATCTGATGCGCGATCGTCCACCCCTCGGCGGGCGTCGCCTCCGCCCACCGCCCGGCCGGCAACCCGGCCACCAGCGCGTCCAGCCCCTCGCTCTCGGCCTGGAGGTCCGCCAATACGGCACCGGGGTCACGGTCGGACACGGACACGGGGCACTCCCCTCGTCGGCCCCAACTACGTTCACGGCAGGGGGCGTTGACTCATCGGGTGATGACTGGACGACGTGCGGTCCGAGCGTGCCAGCGCACCGAGAAACAATCAAGCACGCCTGCATGATTTTGGCCTACGTCATGACCACTCGGCGCTTGCGCCCCATACTCGCGTGGGGTCAGCCCTCCTTCACGATCAGGCGTGCCACCGCCGCCGAAGATCACTCGGGAACGCCCGGAACCGCGGTTCGCGGTACCCCGCTGACGCCACCGGACGCGGCCCCGACCGAGAAGCCGGCCGGTTCACCGCGCCGACGACCGCACCGCCCCCACACTCGCGGCGACCACCAACCCGATCGCGACGATCTCCGGCCACCCCAGCGCCTGGCTCAGCACCAGGAACCCGGCGGTGGCCGCGGCGGCCGGTTCCAGGCTCATCATCACCGCGAAACCCGAAGCCGGAAGCTTGCGCAGGGCAAGCAGCTCCAGCGTGTACGGCAGCACGGACGACATCAGCGCCACCGCGGCCCCCAGCCCCAGCGTGACCGGGTCGAGCAACGCACCGCCCGCACTGAACACCCCGAGCGGCAGACTGAGCAGCGCAGCCACGGTCATCGCCAGCGCCAGCCCGTCCGCCTGCGGGAAACGCTGCCCCGTACGGGCGGAGAGCAGGATGTACGCGGCCCAGAGCCCGCCGGCGGCCAGCGCGAAACCCGCACCGACGAGGTTCAGCCCGTCGAACCCCTCCCGCCCCAGCAGCGCCACCCCGCCGAACGCCAGCGCCGCCCACACCAGACTGAGCAGCCGCCGCGACGTGGCCACCGAAAGGATCAGCGGCCCGAGGAACTCCAGCGTGACCGCCGCCCCGAGCGGTATCCGGTCGATCGCCTGATAGAAGAGCGAGTTCATCCCCGCCAGGGCCACCCCGAACGCGAGCACCGTCCCCCAGTCACCCCGCGAATGCCCGCGCACCTTGGGACGGCAGGCGATCAGCAGCACCAACGAGGCGACCACCAGCCGCAGCGTGACGACCCCGAGCGCCCCGGCCCGCGGGAAGAGCAGCACCGCCACCGACGACCCGAACTGCAGCGACACGATGCCGCCGATCACCAGCGCCACCGACCCGATCCGCCCGCGCGCCCCGGCCGCGCCGGCACCCGCGGCCCCGGCCTCCGCCGTCAGCACCTCGGGCGAGGCCGGCACCGGCCGGGGAATCCCCGGCCCGTGCGCACCCCGCTCGTGACCGGGCCCGTGCGGGCCCGCAACCCCCTGCGCGTGATCGTGGATGGAGGCGGCGGAGATACGACCCTCAGGACCCTCGGACGAAGCGTTCACATCCCCACGCTAAGGCCCGCCCATACGCGCCGTGAAATGCCACTCTTCCTCTTGTTATGCTCCGCGCGCATGAGCATCGAGCTGCGTCATTTCCGCTGCTTCCTCGCCATCGCGGACACCCTGAGCATCACCCGCGCCGCCGAACGCCTGCACCTGAGCCAGCCGGCCGTCTCCCGAACGCTCCGCCAGCTCGAACAGGAACTGGGCCGCCGGCTCGTCGACCGCACCACCCATCACCTCGCCCTCACCCCCGACGGCACCTCCTTCCGCGACCAGGCGGCCATCGCCGTCACCGCCTTCGACCGCGCCCTGCGCCTCGGCCGGCACACCGCCTGGCCCCTCCGCCTGGGCCACGCCTGGTCCGCCGCCGGTACCGACACCACCGCCCTGCTCCGCCGCTGGCACCAGGTCCGCCCCGACACCCCGCTCGAACTCCTCCGCATCGACGACCGCACGGCCGGCCTCACCCGCGGCGACGTGGACGCGGCCCTCCTCCGCGGCGAGGTCCCCACCCCCGGCCTGCTCACCGCCCAGCTCACCACCGAACCCCGCGTCGCCGGCCTCCCCGCCGACGACCCCCTGGCCCACCGCCCCGCCCTCTCCCTCAGCGACCTCGCCACCCGCACCATCGCCCTCAACACCGTCTCCGGCACCACCACCCTCGACCTGTGGCCCGCCGCGGCCCGCCCCACCTCCACCCTCCCCATCGCCAACCAGGACGACTGGTTCGCCGCCCTCACCGCCGGCCGCGCCGTGGGCGTCACCACCACCGCCACCGCCGACATGTACCCCCACCCCACCATCGCCTACATCCCCCTCACCGACGCCCCACCCGTCCCCGTCCTCCTCGCCTGGCGCGACGCCCCCGGCCACCCCCGCATCCCGGACCTCATCCACCTCGCGCGGGAGGTGATGGGAGGAGCGAAACAAGAGGGCAAGGGGCGTGACGGGACTCAGGCCCGGAACTCGCCACGCTTCACGGCCTCGACGAACGCTGCCCAGCCGTCCGCGGGAAAGAACAGCGCCGGACCCTGCGGGACCTTGCTGTCACGTACGGGGACGAGACCGGGGTGGCCGTCGGCGACCTCGATGCACTCAGCCCCTTCGCCGTTGCTGTGACTGGACTTACGCCAGCCGCTCAGAGCAGACGCGTCAGGAATTGTGTTCATCTCCGTACTCTCTCAGGTAGCTTCGAATCAGGTCGAGACTTCGGCTCTCCGGCAGAGCCTTGGAACGCGCAACGTCAAACCTCTGAGTGAGCTCGATAACCCGCTCCGGCGACTCTACGGACTCGCCCGAAGCAAAGCTTTCTACGTATCCGAAGGTTGACCCGTTCTGCACGGTGTACAGGCTCAAACTGCCGCCGAGCAAGGGATGTTCCCCCTCCGAGAAGGGGAGCACCTGAACCGAGATGCGAGGCGAATCCGCCGCATCCAGTACATGACGAAGCTGACCCCTCATGCACGCTGCACCCCCGATTGGGCGCTTTAAGGCCGCTTCATCCATGATTGCCCAGTAAAATGGCACTTGAGCCTTACTGAATACGCGCTTTCGGTGCATGCGCGCTGCGACCCGTTCGTTTATCCGTTCCTGGGATTCACCGGGAAGCGAAGCGCGAATCAAGGCGTACGCATATTCCTCCGTCTGCAGGAGGCCAGGAACCAGGCTACTTCCGAACACCTGGATGCGGGCCGCCTTGACCTCACCCGCTACCACCGCCCGCCCATAGTCCGGAATCGACGCATCCTGTGCCAGCGACAGCAACTCGGCAAAGAGTCCGGCCGTCGCGAAATGCGTGTCCAGATCCTCGGCGAGCGCCTCGGAGGGAAGCTGTTCCCCACGCTCGACCCGGCTGATGTACGTGTGCGGATAGCCGACCTTGTCGGCGAGGCCCCGCTGGGAGAGGTCCGCAGCCTCCCGCAGGTGACGCAGGCGCCGTCCCAGCACCGTACGCGGAGTGGGCCTGCCGTCGTCCTCGTTGTTCAGCTCCATTGCACGAACACACCTTCAACTTGCTGTCCACTAGGGGACTTTGGTGACACGCACAGCGTGCACCGAGCGTGCTCGATCGGCAATGCTGAGTAACGAAAACCCCCGCGGTCGCGGCAACGACCCGGGGGCATGGTCATCAATCCTGTGGAGGTCGACGACGTGCATCACGCTACCGCGAAGCTGTTCGGTCCACTGGAGGCAGTGGCATGAGCGACCGATCCGCGGGCCCGGCGCGGCTGTTGCCGTGGACGAGTACGAACGGGAATCCCTGCTACCTCGTCGGTGACGGCACCGGATTCGTGTCCCGCTTGGCCGACGACGTCGAGAGCGTCCAGTTGGGCATGGCGGACGACATCCTCGACTACGCCGAGAACATGCTCGCCGACCGCACGACCAGTGCGCAGGAAGTGCGCTTCCTCGCCCGTGGGTTGGCCGATGCCCTGCGGGATGTCCGGCGGATCGCGGACAGCCGTGAAGAACGGCCGGCCGCCGACTAGTACCGGGCGGTCGTCCTGATCGTCGTTTTCGCCGGCGGGGAGGGGTGGCGGGCTGCACCGACCGCAGCCCGCCGCCTCCCCGGCGGGACGCGCCCCGTCAGGCCGTACGAACTCCCGTTACACGTCGCCCGGGCGCTTCGTCAGTCCGAGCTGAACTTCTTCACCACGGCCCAGATCACGACGATGACGCCGATGGCCAGGATCAGCCACTCCCACCAGTCGAGGACGCCGTCGCCGCCGCCTCCGTAGGTGCCGGTGTGGTGGTAGTGGTGGGAATGGTGGGAGCCACGGGCCAGTAGCTCGTAGGCGAGGTCCCCCGTAATCGGCTTCATGGGGCGGAGGGTAGGGCGACGGGAAGCGGGGCGCCACGGCGGCGCGGGTTCCGTGACCGGGATGAGATGCGCGGCGGGGCGGCTGCCCGTGGCGGGCTCACGCGGGGAAGCGGCGGGCGATCCGGCGCCAGGTGAGTTCCAGGAGGGCCGAGGCCACGAGGGCGATGCCGACGGCTGCCCACGGCATCGTCGTACCGACCAGGCGGAGGTCGAAGAAGGCCTGGAGCCAGGGGGTGGCGAGGACGACGAGGAAGGCCACGGCCATGGTGAGGACGAGGACGATCCGCCACCAGGTGTAGGGGCGGGCGATGATCGCCAGGACCCACAGGGCGGCGAGGAAGAGGGTCAGGGTCGCGGCGCTGGTCTCGGCGGCGAGGGAGCCGGGGCCGGTGTAGTAGGCGCGCGCCAAGAGGTAGGTGGCGAAGGCGGCCAGGCCGGTGATGAGGCCGGAGGGGATCGCGTAACGCATGACCCGGCGGACGAAGTGCGGGCGGGCGCGTTCCTTGTTGGGGGCGAGGGCCAGGAAGAAGGCCGGCACGCCGATCGTCAGCGTGGAGAGCAGGGTGAGGTGGCGGGGCAGGTACGGATAGGGGATCTGGCAGCAGGCCACCAGGATCGCGAGCAGGACCGAGTAGACGGTCTTGGTGAGGAAGAGGGTCGCGACGCGGGTGATGTTGCCGATGACGCGGCGGCCCTCGGCGACCACCGAAGGGAGGGTCGCGAAGCTGTTGTTGAGCAGGACGATCTGGGCCACCGCGCGGGTGGCCTCGGAACCGGAGCCCATGGAGACGCCGATGTCGGCGTCCTTGAGGGCCAACACGTCGTTCACGCCGTCCCCGGTCATCGCGACGGCGTGGCCGCGGGACTGCAGGGCACCGACCATGTCGCGCTTCTGCCGCGGGGTGACGCGACCGAAGACCGTGCCCTCATCGAGGGCGGCACCCAACGCGTCCCGACCGGCGGGGAGTTGGGGAAGTTCACGGGCGTCCACAGGAGCGTCGGCGCCCGGCAGCCCGAGTTTGCCGGCGACCGCGCCGACCGAGACGGCGTTGTCACCGGAGATGACCTTGGCATGGACCCGCTGCTCGGCGAAGTAGCGCAGGGTGTCGGGCGCGTCGGGGCGCAGCCGTTGTTCCAGGACGACCAGAGCGGTGGGCCGGATGTCCCGGGCGACCTCGGGGTCGTCCAGCTCACGAGTAGCGCGGGCGAGGAGGAGGACACGAAGCCCCTGGGCATTGAGTTCGTCAGCCTCGGTCAGCGTGGGATCCCCCGTCGGCAGGAGGACGTCGGGAGCGCCCAGCAGCCAAGTGCTGGATTCGCCGTACGGATCGCTGAAGGACGCGCCGCTGTATTTCCGGGCGGAGGAGAACGGGAGCGACCGGGTACAGCGCCAGGACTTATCCGCAGGGTAGGCGTCGATAACGGCCTGCAGGGAGGCGTTCGGGCGGGGGTCGGCGCCCCCGAGGGCACCGAGGACCTGGCGGATGTAGGGGTCGCGGGCGGGGGCCTTGCCGGTGGAGCCCTCCACTACGTAGGACCCGTCGGTGTTCCCGTCGGTGTCGTCGTCGGTGGTTTCATCCGTGTGGTCATCGGCGTCGGTGTTGCCGTCGGTGTCATCGGTGCCGTTGAGGATGCGCAGGTCACAGACGTCCATGCCGCCCTCGGTGAGCGTCCCGGTCTTGTCCAGGCAGACCACGTCGACCCGGGCCAGGCCCTCGATGGCGGGGAGTTCCTGGACGAGGCACTGTTTGCGGCCGAGTCGGATGACGCCGATGGCGAAGGCAACGGACGTCAGCAGCACCAGCCCCTCGGGGATCATCGGGACGATGCCGGCGACCATCCGGCGGATCGCCGCGTCGCCGGGCAGCCCGAGGGTGAGCAGATGGCTGAGGATCAGACCGAGCGCGGTCGGGATCATCATCCACGTCACGTACTTGAGGATCCGGCTGATACCGGTGCGCAGTTCGGAGTGGACCAGGGTGAAGCGGCTGGCCTCCTCCGCGAGCTGGGCGGCGTACGCCTGGCGGCCGACCCTGGTCGCGGTGAAGGCGCCGCCACCGGCCACGACGAAGCTGCCGGACATCACCGGGTCCCCGGGCTTCTTCACGACCGGGTCGGCCTCCCCGGTGAGCAGCGATTCGTCGATCTCCAGCCCGTCGGCCTCCACCACCTCACCGTCGACCACGGCCTTGTCGCCGGGGCCGAGCTCGATGACGTCGTCGAGGACGACCTCGGAGGTGGGGATACGGGACGCGGTGCCGTCCCGGCGGACGGTCGGCTGCGCCTCGCCGATCACCGCCAGCTTGTCGAGTGTCCTCTTGGCGCGCAGTTCCTGGACGATGCCGATACCGGTGTTCGCAACGATCACAAAGCCGAACAGTCCGTCCTGGATCGGTCCGACGACGAGAATGATCGCGAAGAGCACGCCGATGATCGCGTTGAACCGCGTGAAGATATTGGCGCGGACGATCTCCCCGACCGAACGCGAGGACCGCACAGGGACGTCATTGACCTCACCCCTGGCAACGCGTTCGGCGACTTCGAGGGGGGTCAGACCAGGGGACGGTTCGGCCCGTTCGGCCGGCTCGGCCGGTTCCGCCGGTTCCGCCGGTTCCGCCGGTTCCGCCGGTTCCGCCGGTTCCGCCGGTTCCGAGTCTGCCGGTTCACGGTTGGCCGGCTTCCGGTCGCCCGGTCGACTGTCGACCTGTTCTCCGTCACCGGCTTCACCGTCGGTCGGTTTCCAGCCACCCCGTTCACCGACGCCGCTCGGTACGGGGTCCTCGGTTCCGGCTCGGGCCCGCTCCGTCATGCCCTCGACGTTACGGGCGAAATACCGGGATTACCCGTCGACCGAGCGCCCTACGGAAGAGAGAAGAGGGAAGAGCCAGGAGAAGGAGGAGAGAAGAAAAGAGGCGCGCCGGACAGTCAGTGCGCGTCCGTCGCGGTCGCCGCCCGCTTGGCCGCGGCGTCGCGCTTGATGGCGGCATCCCGCTTGCGGACGTACCAGATGCCCAGCAGGCCGAGCCCGCCGCCGGCCAGGCACGTCCACACCCACCAGGCGTGGCCGCGGTCGGCAAACCAGCCGTAGAAAGGGAGCTGGCCGAGGAAGAGCACGAACCAGATGATGGTGCCGCCGGTGATCGTGCCCACGACGGGGCCCTCGAGAGGCGCCGGAGCCTCGCGCAGTTCGGACTTCTTCCACATGGTGCTCAGCTTACGGGGGCCGACCAAGCGGCCCTCCACCAGAGTTCCCGTGAGGTGCGGCCCTTGTCCAGCAAGGGTCTACGCGCGGAGATAGCGATCACTGCATTGTTTATTCATACTGAACCTTTCTGGATCTGACCGTTTTGAATCGTCGATTCATCCAATCCGATCCGGATAGTGATGTGTTCCTGTACGTGTTCCGGGCCCTCGGGCCCCTGTGCCTGCCCAGGCCCGTCCGACTGAGGTCCCGCATGTCCCCCTCGGCCACCACGCCGGTCGACACCCTTGAGAACCCGGCGCCGCAGCCCCCGAAGAACCGTTTCGACAGGTTCTTCAAGATCTCCGAGCGGGGGTCCACGGTCGGCCGTGAACTCCGCGGTGGGCTCGCCACGTTCTTCGCGATGGCCTACATCATCGTGCTCAACCCGATCATCCTTGGCTCCGGAGTCGACAAGTTCGGCCACCATCTCGACAACGGCCAGCTGGTCACCGCCACCGCCCTGATGGCCGGCCTGAGCACCGTCCTGATGGGCGTGATGGGCAACGTCCCGATCGCCATCGCCGCCGGCCTCGGCATCAACGCCGTGGTCTCCCTCCAGCTCGCCCCCAAGATGAGCTGGCCGGACGCGATGGGCATGGTGGTGCTCGCCGGCCTGGTGCTGATGATCCTGGTCGCCTCCGGCCTGCGGCAGCGGGTGATGGACGCGATCCCCAACGGGCTGCGACGCGCCATCGCGATCGGCATCGGCCTGTTCATCTCGCTGATCGGCCTGGTGGACTCCGGCTTCGTCAGCCGCAACCCGGACGCCGCGCACACCACCGTCCCGATGGGCCTGGGCCAGGGCGGTCAGCTCAAGGGCTGGCCGGTGCTGGTCTTCGTCATCGGCCTGGCCCTGATGTTCGTACTGGTCGTGCGGAAGACCAAGGGCGCGATCCTGATCGGGATGGTGACCATGGCCGTCGTCGCAATCATCGTCAACGCGGTCACCAACACCCCGGACGCAGCCTGGGGCCTGGCGGTCCCGAACGTCCCGGACAAGATCATCGGCGCCCCGGACTTCGGCCTGATCGGCCACATCAGCCTCTTCGGCGGCTTCAAGGAAGTCGGCGTGCTCACCGGCTGCCTGTTCGTCTTCACCGTGCTGCTCTCCGGCTTCTTCGACGCGATGGGCACCATCATCGGCGTCGGCGAGGAGGCCGGGCTGACCGACGAGAACGGCAACCTGCCGGGCATGGGCCGGATCCTGATGGTCGACGGCATCGCGGTCGCCGGTGGCGGCTTCGGTTCCGCCTCCGCCAACACCTGCTTCGTGGAGTCCACGGCCGGCGTCGGCGAGGGCGCCCGGACCGGCCTGGCGAACCTGATGACCGGTGGCCTCTTCCTACTGGCGCTGATCTTCACGCCCTTGGCGACGGTGGTGCCCTCGCAGGCCGCCACCCCCGCACTCCTCGTCGTCGGCTTCCTGATCATGGCCGCCAACGTGCGGGACATCGACTGGGGCGACTTCACCGTCGGCATCCCCGCGTTCCTGACGATCATCTCGATGCCGTTCACCTACAGCATCACCAACGGCATCGGCATCGGCGTGCTCGCCTTCATCCTGCTGCGCACGGCCACCGGGCGCTTCAAGCAGATCCCGTGGCTGCTCGACGTCGTCGGCCTCTGCTTCCTGGTCTACTTCCTGCTCCACCCGATCGAGCTGGCGCTCGGCGTCAAGTAGCCGGCCGGCGCCGCCTCCCCCGCCGCCTGCCTCCTTCCTCTACGGCAACGAACACGAAGAGTCATTAGCTCCACGGAGAGTGACTAATCATAGCCTGAGGGTAGCGGAGGGTGAAGGGTTTCGGGTCGTCGCGCTCCCGTTCCGAGGGCGGCTACTCCAGGCGCTCAGGCAGTGGCCGCCTGGGCATGCAGGTGACCGTTCCCCACACGCCGAGACGCTCGGTCTCGTCGACCGAGGATTTGAAGCGTTCGTCGAAGTCTTCGCGGATGAGCGTCCGGACGACATAGTCCTGGACGCTCATTCCGCGTTTTGTGGCGTGCTGCCGAATGCGCTCCAGCAGCTCCCCATCCACGCGCAGGCTGAGCACTCGCGATCCCATACGGACACGGTCCCGCCCCAGAGCGGTCAGGTGTGTCACTTTCCGCCGCGTCCTCACTCATATGGGTGATCCGCGGCGAGCGGCGCCATCCCGCTTTCCTTAGAGAGGGTAATGAGTTATGCTAAAGACCATGCCGGAACTGTCCCACTCCCAGCCGGAAGGCGGGGAGGGCTCCCCAGAGGACGCGGCCGCGGTCAATGCTCTGCGGTCCGCCGTGATGCGTCTGTCCCGCCGCCTGAAGCACCAGCGGGTGGACGAATCACTGACGCCCACCGAGATGTCGGTGCTCGGGATGCTGGCCCGGTGCGGTCACGCCACCCCAGGCGAGCTGGCCCGCAAGGAGCATGTGCAGCCGCCGTCGATGACCCGCATCGTGGCCATGCTGGAGGCCAAGGGACTGGTCCGGCTGGAGCCCCACCCCGACGACCGCCGCCAGAAGGTCGTCACCCAGACCGAAGAGGCCGAGGCGATGCTGGAGGAGAGCCGCCGCCGGCGCAACGCCTGGCTCGCCGAGCTGGCCTCCGGGCTGGACGAGGACGAGTGGGCCAAGCTCCGGGCCGCCGCGCCCGTACTGGAGAAGCTGGCACAGCTGTAGAGAACACGAGGCCGAGGAGGCGAACCCACTTTGAGTACGGGATCCGGAGCACACTCCGCCCCCGCACCGAACTCCTACGACGACACCGTTCACGACGAGACGGTTCACGCTGAAGCGGCCCCGGTTACCGGGAAGCCGGTCGCCTCCGGCCCGGCCAACGCGACCGCACCCACTGACGTCACCGCGACCCCCGTCGGCGCTGCCACACCTGAGGCGACCAGGGCCGACGCCACCAGGGCCACCTCGGGCATCCGGGCTCGTGGCGGGCGTATCGCTGAATCCGCCGCCCCGGGCGCCGCCGGCCCCACTGGTGCTCGTACCGCCGCTGGTCAGCGAATAGCCGACGGTCGCGCTGCCGCACCGCGTAAGGGCACGTTCAGCTCTCTCCGGATCCGCAATTACCGTCTTTTCGCCACCGGTCAGATGGTGTCCAACACCGGTACCTGGATGCAGCGCATCGCCCAGGACTGGCTGGTACTCAGCCTCACCGGCTCCTCCGCCGCGGTCGGTATCACCACCGCGCTGCAGTTCCTGCCGATGCTGCTGTTCGGCCTCTACGGCGGGGTGATCGCCGACCGCTTCGCCAAGCGCAAGCTGCTGCTGCTCACCCAGTCCGCGATGGGCTTCACCGGGCTCGCCCTCGCCGCGCTCACGCTCACCGGACACGTCCAGGTATGGCACGTCTACCTGGTCGCCTTCCTGCTCGGCCTGGTCACCGTCGTCGACAACCCTGCCCGCCAGGCGTTCGTGTCCGAGATGGTCGGTCAGGACGAACTGCGTAACGCCGTCAGCCTCAACTCCGCCAACTTCCAGTCCGCGCGCCTGATCGGCCCGGCCGTCGCCGGTGTCCTGATCACCGCCTTCGGAAGCGGCTGGGCCTTCCTCCTCAACGGCCTGTCCTTCGTGGCACCGGTCGCCGGTCTGCTGATGATGCGGACCGCCGAACTCCACAAGGTCGACCGCGTCCCGCGCAGCAAGGGCCAGCTGCGCGAGGGCCTGCGCTATGTGTCCGGCCGCCCGGATCTGATCTGGCCCATCGTCCTGGTCGGGTTCATCGGCACCTTCGGCTTCAACTTCCCGATCTGGCTGACCGCGTTCGTCTACCACGTTTTCCATCAGGGCGCCGGTACGTACGCCCTGTTCAACGGCCTGATGGCGGCCGGTTCGCTGATCGGCGCGCTGCTCTCGGCCCGCCGGGGGAGCTCGCGGCTGCGGCTGCTGGTGGGCGCGGCGCTGCTCTTCGGCCTCCTGGAGGTCACCACCGCGCTCGCTCCGTCCTTCTGGGTCTTCGCGGCTCTGCTCGCCCCGATAGGCATGGTCGGCCTGACGATCAACGTCACCGCCAACTCCAGTGTCCAGATGGCCACCGATCCGCTGATGCGGGGCCGTGTGATGAGCCTGTTCATGATGGTCTTCATGGGCGGCACCCCGCTGGGCGCCCCGATCGTCGGCTGGGTCACCGACGCCTTCGGCGCCCGGATCGGCTTCCTGACCGGCGGCCTGATCTCCATGGCGGCCGCGGCCCTCATCGGCCTGATCCTCGCCCGGGTCGGCGGCCTCCGCCTCAAGATCGACCTACGTCCCGGCCACCCGCACGTCAGGTTCGTCCCCCGGGCCCCTGGCAGCACACGGTCCGAGGAGCAGGAACTGGCTCCGGCGGTGTAGGGGACGTGTAGGGGGCGGCGAGAGGACGGCGTAGGGGTGCGGGCGACGTGGGGGCGGGCGACGTAGAGGGCTCGGCCGGGTTGCCGAGTCGCTGAGCGGCCAGGGTGCCGAACGGGCGGGTTGCCGGCTCGGCGAGCGGGCGGCGGCCGGTCGAACGGCTGAGGGCCGGGCGGTCGGGCAGCTGACCATTCCGACTCGACCACGCCGGCTCGATCTCCCCGGCTTGGCCTCTCCGGCTCGGCCTCTCCGGCTTTGGCCCCGACCTGATCTCCCCGTCCTCAGGGCGTGGTGCGGCGTTGGTCGTCGCTGTTTTGGCGGAGGCGGTCGGTGTGGCGGGTGAGGTCGTCGATACGGGCGGCGAGTTGGGGGTGGCGGTGCTGGAGGTGGGGGCGGGTGGCGGTGAGCGGGGCGACGAGCTGGGCGGCGTCGTCGTCGCCGAGGGCCTGGCCGAGCTCTTCGAGGGGTGTGCGGGCGGCGGTGGGCAGGTCGGTCAGGGCGGTGATCTGGCCGGCGAGGCGGCGCAGGTCGGCGGCGTGGTGGCGGGCCCAGGTGGTGACGCTGCGGTCGGCGGCGCGGCGGTCGCGGGTGGCCTTGACGCGTTGCTCGCCGGTGGAGCCGGCGGCGCCGGGGCGCAGCCGCAGATAGCGGCGTTCGGCGGCCTGGCGGCTGGCTACCCCGAGCGGTCCGGCCAGGTCGGCCCAGCTGGCGCCGGCCTCCCGGGCGGTCTCGATGAGACCCGTCTCCCACGTCGCGAGCCGCTCACGCACCTCCCGCAACAACAGCAGCGAGGCCAGCGCCTGCTCGACACGGCTGCCCTCCCCGGCCGACGGTGCGTCCCCGGACGCCGACGCATGGGCAGGCCGCAGGGCCGGGCCGCCGATGGGTACGGCGACCGGGCCGCCGGTGGATGCGTCGGCCGCACCGGCGGTGGATACGTCGGCCGGACCGCCGACGGGTGCAGCAGCCGGGCCGTCGGTGGGTGCGTCAGCCGGAGTGTGCGTCTCCTTCGTATGCGTACGGGCGTCGCGCAGGGCCTCGTCGATCGTGCGGAGGGCAGCCGTGGCGGCGAGGAGGGACGCGGGTGCGGCGCTCTGGGGGTGTTCGTCTGCGGGCACGGGGCTCTCCTTCGCGACGCGTCGACGTGAGGACGCGGGACACCAAGACGTCCCTAGCTACCTCAAGACGGGACCTCAAGGTGCCAGGTCGGCCGGATGTCAACTCACCGATGACCTTCCACTTGTCATCCATCCGATGACAATGCTACAACAGAAGACAGGTGAAGCGCATTGGCAGGCATCAAAGCCTGATCCCCCTGGAGGTGTTTCACGATGTTGATGCGCACCGACCCGTTCCGTGAGCTCGACCGCCTCACCCAGCAGCTGCTGGGCACGTCCGGCACCTGGTCGCGGCCGTCCACGATGCCGATGGACGCCTACCGCGAGGGCGACGAGTATGTGATCGCCCTCGACCTGCCGGGGGTCTCGCCGGACGCGATCGACATCGACGTCGAGCGGAACATGCTGACCGTCAAGGCCGAGCGCCGGCCGGTCACCAAGGCCGGCGATGTGCAGATGGAGCTCTCCGAGCGTCCGCTGGGCGTCTTCTCCCGGCAGTTGATGCTGGCCGACACCCTCGACACCGAGCGCATCCAGGCCGACTACGACGCGGGTGTGCTGACCCTGCGCATCCCGATCGCCGAGCGCGCCAAGCCCCGCAAGATCACCATCGGCGGGGACGCGTCCCGCAAGGAGATCAGCGGCTGAGCCGTGGCCGGACCGCTGAAGGCTGAAGACGGTCGCGGGAGCGGCGGCGAAGGGGCAGGGGCCCGGCCCCTTCCGGGGCGCGGCCGGGCCCCTTCTGGGACCCTTCCGGGACCCGGCCGAACGGCGCCCGGCTGCGCCACACTGACCGCATGAGACTCTTCGCCGCCGTCCTGCCGCCCGCCGCCGTGCTCGACGAACTCGCCGCCGAGGTGGCGCTGCTGAAGAAGCTTCCCGCGGCCGAGCGTTTGCGCTGGAGCGCGCGGGACGGCTGGCACTTCACCCTCGCCTTCTACGGCGAGGTGCCCGACGACACCACGCCCGAGCTGCAGGAACGGCTGGCCCGGGCGGCCCACCGCCGGGATCCGTACGAGCTGCGGATCGCCGGGGGTGGCCGTTTCGCGGACCGGGTGGTGTGGGCCGGCGCGGACGGCGACCGGCCGGCCATGCGGAAGCTGGCCGACTCGGCGGCGGCCGCGGGCCGGCGGGCGGGCCTCGATGTGGACGAGCACCGCCCCTACACCCCGCACCTCACCCTGGCCCGGAACCGCGTCGGCCACCTGAAGCTCGCCCCGTACGCGGCCGCCCTGAAGGAATTCAGCAGCCGCTCCTGGACGGTCGGAACACTCTCGCTGATGCGCAGCCATCCGCCGGCCCCCGGCACGGCCGGAGCGCAGTCCCACTACGAAGAGATCGCCTCCTGGCCGCTGGGCGAGTGAGGCGGGCGGACGGTCCGGCCCGGTGAAATGTTCGGGTCCACCCCGGTTACGCTCAGAGGGTGGACCCGAAAACCCGTAACCGCGTCATGTCCGGCCTGCTCGCCGTGCTGCTCATCGTCGTGATCGTGGCGGCAGCCCTGCGCTGATCCCGCCCGGCCGCGGCGTGCACGGCGTGCGCGGCGTGCGCTGCCTACGGTTCGCAGATCAGGAGGCGCGGTCCGGAGCGCGGGTCAGAAGGCGCGGGGTCCGGAGGCGCCGATCACGTCTGCCGGCACGGCTCGCGCACGAACCGAAGTTCACCAGGCGAACGCCTCCGGGGACGGCCCGGGGCCGGGGAAGATCTCGTCCAGCGAGGCGAGCAGCTCGTCCGGCAGCTCCAGCTCGACGGCGCGCAGCGCGGAGGCGAGCTGGGCGGAGGTGCGCGGGCCGACGATCGGGCCGGTGACCCCGGGCCGGGTCAGCAGCCACGCCAGGGCGACCTCGCCGGGCTCCAGGCCGTACTTGTCGAGCAGGTCCTCGTAGGACTGGATCTTCGCGCGGACCGTGGCGTCGGCGAGCGAGTCGGCCGAGCGGCCGGAGACCGACCGGGCGCCGCCGCCCTCGCGTTCCTTGCGGAGCGCGCCGCCCAGCAGCCCGCCGTGCAGCGGGGACCAGGGGATGACGCCCAGGCCGTAGCCCTGCGCGGCCGGGATGACCTCCATCTCGGCACGCCGCTCGTAGAGGTTGTAGAGGCACTGCTCGCTGACGAGCCCGTAGGAACCGCGGCGCGCGGCCGTCTCGTTGGCGCGGGCGATGTGCCAGCCGGCGTGGTTGGAGGAACCGGCGTAGAGGATCTTGCCCTGCTGGACGAGGACGTCGATGGCCTGCCAGATCTCGTCCCAGGGCGTGTCACGGTCGACGTGGTGGAACTGGTAGATGTCGATGTACTCGGTGCCCAGCCGCTTGAGGCTGGCGTCCACCGCGCGCCGTATGTTGACGGCGGAGAGCTTGTCGTGGTTGGGCCAGGCCGCCTCGCCGTCCGACGCCATGTTCCCGTAGACCTTGGTGGCCAGCACGGTCTTGTCACGCCGGCCGCCGCCCTTGGCGAACCACGAGCCGATGATTTCCTCGGTGCGGCCCTTGTTGTCGCCCCAGCCGTAGACGTTGGCGGTGTCGAAGAAGTTGACGCCCGCGTTGAGCGCCGCGTCCATGATCGTGTGGCTGTCGGCCTCGTCCGTCTGCGGGCCGAAATTCATCGTCCCGAGGACGAGTCGGCTGACCTTGAGTCCGGTGCGTCCGAGCTGCGTGTACTTCATGGTCATTCAGCCAAGCGGTTCAAGTGCGCTCTAAGCAAGGGGCGTTCGCCGGGCCCCCGCACGTACCTGGCTTTCCCGCCGCGGGGCGTCTCGCCGTTGCGCTTTGCGGCGCCGCGTACGTAGCTGTCTGCGGCGCCGCGGGGCGTCTCGCCGTTGCGCCTGCGGCGGGCTGGGTTTGTGGTGGGTGCGGTGACGGGCCTGCGGGGCCGGTTGTGTGGACTGCTGACGCTTTACGTCCACACAACCGGCCCCTCCGGCCCGTCCCCTCCCGTTGAGGGAAGGGAAGAGGTGAGTGGGGGTGAGCGTTAAGGGAACCAGGGGCTCTTGGAACCCCTAGTACTGCAACCGCATGTGGGGGTTGTGGCCTCGGCGTTGGTAGTGGCAGTGGCGGGCTCGGGCTTGGCTGCGTCTGCGGAAGTGTGACCAGTG
>NZ_JOIX01000100.1 GCF_000720175.1 Streptomyces sp. NRRL S-337 | reverse complement strand
TCGAACCTGCGCAGGCATAGCCCGACCGGACCAAAAGCCCGGACCCCGTTAGACCACTTCGGGTACCTCTCCCTGGCGGACACTCACCCCGTTTCCGGGGCTCGCGCTGCCGTTGAGAAATACTATGCAGGACCCACCTGACTTTTACCTGACACCGATCTGACCCGCCGGGCCCAGCTGGCGCTCACCTCACTGCGCCAGCTAGCTAGTAGGGCTTTGTTACGTGGTCTTGTCGCGGTGGGTGTCTGGTAGTTCGCTGGTTGTATGAGGGCTGGGGAACTTGCTGCGTGTCGGAGTCGGTTGGAGGAGTTTGCCTCCGAGGTGTTCGCATCGTTGGTGCGGCGGGATCAGCGTGAGAAGGGCGCCTTGTATCTGCGGGGGTTGTTGCTGGATGGCCGGCGCAAGTCGATGCAGCCGATGGCCGAGCGTCTTGGGATCGATCACCAGCAGTTGCAGCAGTTCATGACGTCCTCGGCCTGGCCGGTCCAGGACATCCGGGCCCGGCTGGCATGGCGGGCGGTCCGGGCGGTTCGCCCGCAGGTGTGGGTGGTGGACGACACCGGTTCCCCAAGGACGGCGCTTCCTCGCTCGGGGTGGCCCGGCAGTACTCCGGCACTCTGGGCAAGGTCGGCAACTGCCAGATCGGGGTCAGTGTCCACGCGGTCTCCGACACCGCCTCCTGTCCGCTGGCCTGGCGTTTGTTTCTGCCCGAGAGCTGGGACACCCCTGAGGCGGCCGGCCGCAGGGAACGTTGCCGGATCCCCCAGGACGAGCGGCACCGCCCCAAGTGGCAGCTCGCCTTGGAGATGCTCGACGAGCTGGCCGGCACCGGGCTGCGGCCCGCCGTGCTGGTCGCGGGTGCCAGCTACGGTGCCAATGCCGACTTCCGCCACGGTCTGGAGGACCGCCATCTGGGCTACGTGCTCCAGGTGAAAGCGGAGATGACTGCCCACGGCGAGAGTGCCGAACCGCACCAGCCGCCTTACGGCGGACTCGGCCCCAGGCCGCTGCCCCGTTACCGCACCCACCCCCTCTCCTTGCGTGAGCACATGCTGGCCGCCGGACGTTGTCAGGGGCAGGCGGTGACCTGGCGCAAGGGCTCCAAAGCCGCGATGAGCTCCCACTTCGTGCTGTTGCGGGTCCGCCTGGCGGGACGACGGCCCAAGCCGGCCGCCGACGGCACGATTCCACTGGTCTGGCTGATCGCCCAGTGGCCCGAAGGAGAGGCAGAACCGGTCAAGTACTGGATCTCGAACCTGCCGGCCGACATCCCCGCCAAGGACCTGGTGCGGCTGGCGAAGTCCCGCTGGCGGATCGAGTACGACTACCGCGAACTGAAGACCGCCCTGGGCCTGGACCACTTCGAGGGCCGTTCGTTCACCGGCTGGCACCGCCACGTCACCCTCGTCGCCGCCGCCCATCTGTTCCTGACCGAACAGCGGAGGAGCCCAAAAGCCCCTGCCAGGGCCTGACCCTCTACCAGGCCCTGGACCTCCTTCAACACCTCCTGGCCACCTGGACCGGCACCTGCCCTACCTGCCACCAACCCACCCCATGGCAGCCCTACGACACCACCTAACAAAGCCCTACTAGCTGGAGACGGCCTTTCCCAGGACGAAAATTCGCGGCAAGGTAAGGCTCCTGTCTGCCGACCGGAAGGACCCCATGTACCTACGCCGTACCGCAGCCCTGACGGCTGCTACCGGGCTCGCCCTCCTGGTCCCCACACCGGCCCACGCCGTCGGCATCGCCTGCGGGGGCTCGGTCTCGACCCAGGGGATTACCGCCAACGGCTGTATTTCTGCGGAGCGTTGGAAGGACGGCCACGTCTTCTTCCGCGACATCACCGCGTACACCACCCTGACCAACTCCCGCCCCCACGCTGCCTGGGTCGAGTACGAGGCATTCTTCCGGGTGGTCTCTGGCGGCCACTGGGTCAAGATCGGCAACGGCCGCACCGCCGTCCCGCGCCGCTCGACCGTCGGTCCCGTGGAGATCGGCGATACCGACCGGGTCTGCGGTCCGGTCAACGTGAAGGTGGAGATCCGCGTCCACGTCCGTCCCGCAGGGGGCGCCTGGAGCAACTGGAGCGGGGCGGCGACGTCTCAGTGCCAGACGTGAGGTTTTGCTGAGTCCCGCGAGGCTGCGGCTATCGCCTGGCCGGCTGCAGTCTTTTGCAGGACGAAACTTCGGCGCAAGGTAGAGACTTCCCCTCCCTTCACCTTCCCTGGCCGTGCAGCGGCCCTGTGGCAGCGCCAGACCGGCTGCCCAGCGGTGCACCTCATCAACCGTGACATCCCCCCTTGCCCAGCTCAACGAGCCACCCCACAGCCCGTCACAGCAACTGCGGCTGCAGTACTAGGCAAGCCGCGCGAGGTGAGGGCCCCGCCGCGGCACCGTCGCCATCGGTAAGGTCGTCGGCTTCTTGAGCGAGCTGGGGGGCACCGTTCCGGCAGCCAGCGTCCTTGCCAGCCTGGTTGCCGACGCGGGAAGCCTGGTGGGACTGAACAAGCTCATCAGCTGAGTTCGGTCAGTGCGGGTCGCCTCTGCCAGAGCCGGCACGACCCGCACTGCCCGCACCGAGACGCTCGGCGGCGGAGGCCGCGGCGGGCGTAGGTTTGTCCGTCTTGCTCTACAACTTGCTCTTCAACTCGCCTGCCAACTGGCCCTACAAGTGGCTTAACAACGTGCTCTACAAGTGGCCCCAACAGAGCTGTCAGCGTCGGCAACTCGGCCCGCTGGCCAGGAGGAACAGGGTGCTTTGCGGGAACGGGCAGAGGCCGACTACTTCCCCAGGGCACCTCTCCAGCAAGTAGCTGGCGCCCGTATGTCGCCGGATGACGGACCGGACACGGCGCCCTTCGGTGTCTTGGCGACACTGGGGGTGTGTTGCCTCGCTGTCGAACAAGATACCGGCGAGTTCACTCAACAGCTGCGATCGATGCTGCTGGAGGATCCAATGGCCCTGCACGCTACGCGCTCGCAGGAGCTTTTCGACCACGGCGACCAGGCCCAGCACTCCTCGCCGGCTCGAGCCCTGTAGGAGTCGACGAGCCCCAGGGTCTGCTGACTCACCACTTGGTTGAGCGATAAACCACGAGGTGGGGCAGAGTCCCGGACCGCCCTGGCTCAGCCCAGCGCGTCCATGAGGGAGGTGACATAGGCGTCCAGCCGCTCGCACAACTCGTGTCGTCAGCTCGGTCCGTCCTGCCTCCCACCACGGCAGCGCCACCCACTTCACTTCCTCCGAGAACGCCAGTGGCTCCCGCACCTGCCAGTACAGCAGCTCGTCCGCGGCCGCGGCCAGCATCCCGCCAGCCTCCTGATACGCCTCGGTGAAGCGCAGGCCCCACACCGGGCCGTGCAGCAGCGCGAGATTGGTGGAGCAGTGCACCACGTCGAGGTCCGCCGGGCCCCAGGAGGCCGCTGCCCAGTCGACGACGCCGGTGATCCGGGCACCGGCGGCACCGGCCGGGTCCTCGGGCGGCAGGTCGAACAGCACGTTGCCGGGCTGGAAGTCCCGGTGCAAGAACCGCCCTTCGTAGCGCGGCGCGGGCTTGCGGATCACGTCGATCGCGGCGGCCCAGACCGCGGCATCGGCGCCCTCGGGGGTTACGACCTCCATCTCGTGCATGCTGCTGACGGCGGACGTATCCGTCACCGGCGGGTGTGCGAGCTGGAGGGTCGTGAGGTCGGGCTGGAGGAGACTGCCCGGGGCTGGGAAGCACCGGACGGCCGGACGGTGGTCATTCACGACGAGGACCTCGAAGCGCTGCCGCTGCCCCGAAGCGAGTGATCGAGGTCGTCGGATTCGTCCATGAGACCGAGGTGGATCCGCTGTTGTACGCCCGGCCGTACTGGGTGGGCGCGCACGGCCCCGGGGCCCAGAAACCGTATGCGCTCCTCGTCGAAGCCCTGGCCCGGACCGGTCGCCTGGCGGTGTGCAAGGTGGCCCACCGATCGCGGGAGCGGCTGGCTGTCCTGCGGCCGAGGAACGGGATCCTGGTGCTGTACACGCTGCACTGGCCCGAGGAGATCCGGGATCCCGGCGACCTGTCCAGCCCGGCTCCGACCACCGACCGGGAGCTGGCTCTCGCGGAGCTGCTGAGGGCCGAGATGGAGGGGGCGTGGATATCCGTGACCTGCACGACGACTACGCCGAGGCGCTGAGTCTCCTGGTGGACACCCTCGCCGCCGGCGGCGAGGCGGTGCCGCCGTCGGTTGAGCTGCAGCCGCCGGTGGACTTGATGGCGGCGTTGGAGGCATCCGTGCGCGACGCTCGGCGTGCTCGCCACGGGAATCACGGCTAGCAGAATTTCGGCGAGCAGTCTATTCCGCTTTTGTTCGATTGAATTCAATCCGCGTAATTGACGCATCTTGCTCACGGCGCAGGGTGGCGAACCCTGGCGAATTCCCGGAACGCCGCAAAATGGCCGTTCTGCACTGGCACATGCCATAAGAATGTTCGTCAGACGGCTGCGGCGTGCTCCCCGCCGCCGTCTGGCTGCCCCGAGGCCGGGCAGCCCGCGTTGTGACCGACGCCGCACGGCGTACATCGATCAAGAAATGTGCATTGACCTGCAATGACTCACGTTTTGGTACAGGCGTGGCCCGAGTACGTCGCCGGCGTGGCCGTTCTGGCGACAGGTTGGGGCGTCGCCCAGATCGCGAAGGCGGTGCGGCGCCGGCGTCGTCGGCGTGCTGCGGCCGAGCTGCCGCAGGTTCCTACTCCGTCTGGCGAGTAACTCTTTTTTGCTTCAGCTTTCTAGTTTTTGGAGTAGTAATTTTGCGGTCTTCAAAGAATGTCGTCTCGCGGACGACAAACAGTGTCGTCCGCGAGACGACATCAACCGGACGCCCCGAATCGGAATCCAATCGCTATTACGCCTGGCAGCACTTGCTGACCCCGCAGCCTCCGCAGGAGGGGGACTGGGTAGGTGAACTGGCCCGGACCACCCCACTGCTGAAAACCAGTGGATGCCTCAGCGACGTGGCGAGCAAGTACGACCAGCTCACCCGGCTCATCGAAAACGCTGCTGCGGACGAGGCCACCGAGACCGACACGCTTGCCGCCCTGCTCGTGATCCGGACGCTGCGCGACAAGCTGCTGGTCGACGAAGCCCGCCTCATCGGCGCGGCCCGCGCCAAGAAGGTCACCTGGGCGCGGATAGCCATCGCGTTGGAGATGCGCAACCGCCAGTCCGCCGAGCGTCGTTACCTGCAACTGCGCACCGACATTGACGACGTCCACGGTGAGCCGCTGAGCCAGAGTGAGCGAGTGGACTACCTGCGGTCCCAACGCGACCGCCGCGCCGAGCTCGTGTGGGCCGACCAGCACCACGACGAGATCATGGCTCTGGCTCGCCGTCTCGCCGCCGTACCTGATCTGCAGGAACGGGCTGACCGGTCCGCCAATGCGGCGAGTGCCAACGCTCGGGCTGCCGAGCTCGCCACCAAGGCCGGCAAGCCCGCCCCCGAGCCCGCCTGCATGCCGTGGCCTGGCCTCCTCGCCGAGTGCCTGGCAGCCGCCAGCACCATCGCCCCGAGACCCGGGCAGAATCGCACCCACATGCTCTTCGGTCTCATCGGCCATGCCGTCGACCCTGACTACATCGACCTGAGCGACCACGACGGCATCGTCCGAGACATCCGTCAGCTCTACCGCGACGCCGGCCCGGCCGCCCCCCGTATCCGCTACGAGCAACGGTGGAGCCTCAACCCGTAGGAAGGCAGCCCCACCGAGGCAATCGAACGCGTGTCCGGAAACCGGCTAAGATCGAGCCACGATGGCCGAGAAGTTCGATTTTCCTCAAGACCTGGTAGATGCCCAGGCGCAGTTGCACAAAGTCCGGGCAGAGTTGTCCGCGCTGTACGCGCGCCTGCCATGGTCGGTGGAGCCCCTGCCGGGCTGGACCCACACCAAGGAGTCCGGTCACTACTACGAGTCGAACCGCCCGGATTCCCCAGGCTGGACCGACGAGGAAAAGCAGCAGGTCAACGACCTGCGAGCCCGCCAGATGGAGCTAGTCACCACCGTCTTCGCACACCCATTCTGGGCCTCGTGCCCCGACCCGGTCGCCGCGCGCACGGCACTCAAGCATGTCGAGCCGGCCGACGCCAGCTTGCCCCGTGAAGGATGACCAGGACGACTTCACCTTGGACGTCTCGGCCCCGCTGGCAGACGTCACCCTTCCGGACGGCCAGCACCTGAAGGCACAGGTGCTCCGGCGGCGCCGGGACCGCTCCGGCACTTGGTGGTACGACCTCCGGCTCGAGGTGCCCGACCGGGTCGACGACCGGAGCCGGCGGCCGAGCTTGGGAGTGCGGACCGTCGAGATCTGCGTGCCGCACCCCTACTGCCGAGCCATCCCGGGTGAGGACTACAGCAGCCTCGACCTGCCGCCCCCACACGAGCGCAAGCGGTGGCGGTTGTCCCCGGCGCCCCCCGGAGACGGCTGGGCCGATGCCTACCTTCACAGGCTCGACTGCGCCTCGGCCGAATCGGTCGGCGGCACGGTGACTGACCAGGAGGCGCTCGAGGCGCTCGCCGGGGATGATCCGACAACTGTGGCGTGCCCGGTGTGCCGCCCGGATGCGGTACTGCGGCACCGGCCCTGATTCGCGGCATGGGAGGAGCTGGCCAGCGGCTGGCATGGCCGCAGGCTGTCAGGGCTTGGTCCGCGCCGCTCGTACGCTCTCTTCCAGTGCAGCCATCAAATCCACTGGTGGTGGGGCTTCCGCCGGCTCAACCAGCTCTCCCTCGCCGGCCTTTGCTGCCACGAGCTGCTCCAGGGCGTGCGTGTACTCGTCATGCAGCTCGCGCCCCTCGATACCTGTCAGCTCCCTGATCAAGACCTCGGCCAGCTCCAGCTCGCGGTCCGTGACCGGCGCAGCGGGGGCGAGGTCGCCCGGTTCACGGACCTCGTCTCGCCAGAGCAGGGTGTGAATGATCAACACCCCATTGCGTGGTCTCAGCAGCGCCAGTCGCTCGCGACTCCTGATGGCGATCTTGGCTATGCCCACGTATCCGGTACGGGCGAGCGCCTCGACAAGCAGCGCGTAGGGCCGATCGGCACCCGGACCGTCGGGTCCGGCGTAGTAGGGCCGGCTGAAGGTGATCGGATCGACGTCCTGCCCAGGAACGAAGCCCAGCACCTCGACCACACGCTTCGTGGGCAGCGGCAGGCGGGCCAGATCGTCCTCCGTGAGCGGAACCATGTGGCCGTCCGGCATCGCGAAGCCCCGCCCGACTTCCCCGGCCGGGATCTCCCGGCCCTCAGCTCGGCAAAAGCGCCGGTGCTCCACGCGGCTGCCGTCTGCGGTGTGGATCTCGTGCAGTCTCACGGCATGCTCTTCGGTGGCCGCGTACAGCCGGATCGGCAGGGCGACCATCCCGAACTGGATCAGCCCGGACCACGTGGCCCTCATTTCTCCAGCGTCGGCCGCGCCCGGGCCGGGCGCATCTTTGATGACTGCTGGGCCATACAGGGGAGTACTGCTCTCGGCCGGCGCGATATCGTGGAGCGCCTGATGACCGCTGATTTTCATGATCTGGCAGGAGCCCACGTGGCCGAGGATTCCATCGCGCAGAACGAGCTCAACGCGTTGACCCGTCGTGTCGAAGGCGTCGAAGACCGCGTCGAAGCGCTGCAGGTGCAATCAGGCGGCAACTTCGCGGCCGTCATCGAGGGCCAGGCAGCCCTTCGCCGGGAGGTCCGGGACGGCTTCGCCAAGGTCAACGCTCGCTTCGACGCCCTTGAAGAGAAGATGGACCGCAACCAGGCGCAGATCGTCGAGCTGCTGTCCTCCCTGGTGGGCAAGAACACAGACTGACCAGGCTGCTGGCTTCGGCACAGCCGCCCGGCACTGCCTTTCGGACAGCGACGAGCCGGGGCCCTCATCCAGGGTCCCGGCTCTTTTGCGTAATCAGCCGCTCTGCCGGTCGCCAGCAAGGTGAGTGGCAGATGGCATCTTCGGTTTCCTGCCGCTCCCAAATTGACTTGCGATCTTTGCCACCTACCGCTTCCGGTACAGATAATTCCGGTACTTTTTCGTTTGACCGTTCCGCTTTTCACAACAGGGCGGCAGGGAGGATTCCGGCACGGCCTTCAGCGTAGGAGTCAAGCGGAATTAACTTCTTGGCGTGTTGGCCAGTACGCACCGGTTCACGCCAAGCCTCAAAAAGGACTCGAACGCGCATTCTGCGGCTGCTATAAATGAGGGAAGTAGAAAAGTCGGAGAAACGGGGAATAAATGAAGAGCAAGCTGGCAGTGCTCGGTGCTACCGTTCCTGCCTTATTGGCTTTATCGGCTGCGCCGGCCAGTTCCGCGGATGTTCCTCAGCCCGGGAAGAGCGTCTCGGCGAAGGCCAACAGCAGCGGCTCGCTGAAGGTGAAGACGGACATCGGCTGCAAGTACAGGGCGAACGATCCGGGCCAGCTGACCCACGGAGGCAAGACCGTCTATGCCACCGTTCAGATCACCTGGTGCACACCGAAGCCGCCGGACAAGTGCCACCTGACCATCCATCTCGCCAACCCCGTCTACAACGTCGCATACAAGGACGGCCACTGGACGAGCTGCAAGAAGATGACCCTCAAGGTCAGCTACCACTGTGCCGACCTGGTCAGCAAACGACAATTCGTGACTGTCGGCACGCTGGGCATGGTCTACCACGGCTACCAGCGGTCGCACGTGTTCCCCAGCAGGACGGTAACGCTTTACTGCCGCTGAGATCCTCTGAATAAGCATTTCGTGCGGCTAACCTTCGGGTTGGCCGCACGAAACGCTACCACGATTCCAACATGCGCTCCGCGGCCTGAATTTCCTCATCGCTGGAAAGGACCTGAAAACAGTTCCCCTCCGGATCGGCCATCACGGCAAAGCCCACCTTGAGCTGCCGGTCGACATTCCATACTCTCTCGATGGCAATGGCGCCGAGTTTCACAAGACGGTCTACTTCCTGATCCAGGGTCGTGCCTGTCGCTGCCAGGAACATAAAAGGGTCCTGGTCGCCATGCTCGCGTCCTGGGCCTTCGGCGATGTAGAGAAACTGTTCCTTCCCCTGACCGAACCTGACGACCACACCGTCCGTGCCCGGGTCGATCGACGAGCCCAATGCAGCGCTCCAAAAGGCCCCCAGGGCTACCGGATCCGGTGACTTGATCACCACAGCTCGCAGGGAAACGCTCACAGATTCTCCTAGGGTCGTGCCCCTTGGCGAAGGGGCCTTCGTTGCTCACCGAGCTGAGGACAGGTAGCGGCGCCGGGCCGTCACAAGGGCGCGCCAGCGGTCCCGAGTAGGACCGGGGCCATCAATCCACTGCGCCCCAGAGCTGGCCTCGTCGGGAACGGGAAGGCCAGCCATGAAGTGCGCGATGTCGACGAAGTAGGCGTAGTCGGCGTTCTGGCTCATCTCCTGCAGCCGGACGATCGAATCGGCCAGCGGCCCGTGGTTGCCGAGGACAGCGTGGTGGAAGCACACAGCCAGCTCCACGGTGGCATCTGCTGTGACGAGGCCGGCGACGCTGGCCTCGGTACGCAGGATGCGCGCCTGGTCCTCCACGCCGCTGGATCCGGCATCGCGTACAAGGGCGGCGATGCGGGTGGTGAGGGTGGTGGCGCGCAGGTCAAGTCCGTCCAGGAACTGCTGGGCGAGGTCGATCTCGTCCTCGGCCTGGTCGGGGGCGCGGAAGGCGAGGACGAAGGCTCGCTGCGCCTGCGACGTGGCGCGTTCGCCGGCGACGCCATGCTGTTCGGCTTCGTCGCGCGCGGCCTCGTAGGCGGCGGCCGCGCGGTCAAGGTCGCCTTGGAGCCACCACACGTCGCCCCTGACACGGTGGTGGCGGCCTGCCCAGCCTAGATTCTCGGCGGTGGCGAGGGCGGTGGGGAAGTCGCCGGCCAGGCGCGCGAGGTGAGCCAGGCCGCGACGGGCGGCGGGTGCGAGTCGACCGTCGCCGTCGACCACGAGCTGCATGCCGCGGCGGGAGTCGTCGGACCGGCCAAGGTCGCGCTGGGCCTTGGCTAGGTAGTAGACGGCCATCTCCTGCAGCTCGGCAGGCAGCAAGCCGGCCTCGACGACCGCGGTGAGTCGGTCGGCGGTGCGCTCACGGTGCTCATGCTGGCGGCGGGCGAGCGTACTGAGCAGCTCCACCAGCGAGTCGGCCGCCGTGGGCTCGCCGTCGACATTCTGCTGGGCGGGTGGGGCGACGGGTTCCCACACGGAGTCGCTGACGTACGCCCAGGCGGCATCAGTGAGCCAGCCCAGATCAAGGCCGAAGTCCCGGGCCAGGGCGAGGCCCTGGCGCAGGCATCCGACGAGCAGCATCCGGCCCGGCGCGGTGCTGGCGGTCCATTGCGCGCCGAGCGCGGCCAAGGCGCGTTCAGCGGCCTGCTGCCAGTCACGCGGCGTCCAGCGGTCGTCGGCCTGGTCATCGGCGTTTCGGACGGTGGACCGGATCAGAGCGTGCAGGTGGTACGGCCACAGCCCGAAGGTGTACTCGCGGACGAACGGACGCTCGATCAGGCGCCTGGCCGGCGCTTCGTGCTGCATACCGGTGGTCTGTGTGGCGAGGGGGATGTCGAAGGCGTCCAGGAGTGCGACGGAACGCAGGACGTGTCGCTCGTCCGGGGTGAGGTCGGACAAGGTCCTGGCGATCAGGGCGGGGAAGTCGTGGTCGAAGTCGGCCGGCTGCGGTGTGCGGCCCGTGCGGCGGATCTCCAGAAATCGCATCACCGACAGGTCGAGGTAGAGCGGCAGGCCATGCGACCGGTCGGCGATGACGCGACGGACGTCTTCGCTGATGAGGGCCTGTCCGTCCCGGGCGAGCCGGCGGGCGAGGTAGTCGTCGCAGTCCTCGGGGGAGAAATCGCCGATCAGTACCTGCCGGCCTCCCCGGGCCGCAGCAGGCGCAGTGCTACGCGCGGGCGGGACGACGGCGGAGGCCGCCAGCCCAGGCCAGGCCGCCGGCCCCGTGTAGTCGAGCTGGCCCTGGAGGGCGGGGTTGGCCCACTGCAGGCGGGAGCGGCCCGTGATGATGAAGAACGCAGCGGGCATCAGCCACACCACTCGCTGGAGCAGCCGCTCCATGTCCCGGTGGGTACGGTCCCCGACGTCTTCGAAGGTATCGAACAGGATCACCGGTGTGGCCGTCTTGTCCGCCGGGAGCTGGGCGAGCTCCCATGCCAGCAGGTGCGGGTAGTACGAGAGGGCGTCCAGGTCGGGTTCAGCCTCCAGCAGGTCGGCGAGGCGCGCGCATCCGGCGAGGGCGCGGACGGTCTGCCGGCGTTCCCGCAGCGCCCTCACGAGGGAGCCGGTCACCTGGCCGACTGCGGAGCCGACGGTGCCAGGCAGGAGCAGGGCCTGGGCGACGTCGGACAGCGCGGACTGCATCTGCTGGGGCAGTGCTTTGCCGAAGCGGGAGGCCAGCCCGCCGCGGCGCAGGTACTCCTCCAGCGGCTCGCCGGGATGCTGGTGCTCCCAGTAGCGGCGCAGCGCCACGTCAAAGGCGGGCAGGGGGCGTCCGATTTCGGTGAGCGCGGCCCGGATGGTGAGGATGATCTGCTCGAAGTCGGTGCCGGCGGAGCGGGAGAGGTCGATCCGTACGGGCACGATCCGCTCGCCGGTCCAGGTCGGGGCGCCCCACTGGTCGGGTCGGTGTCCGGCGTCGGCGAGGGCGGCCTCCAGCTTCCGTGACAGCGTCGTCTTGCCGATACCGCCGACGCCGTGGAACGTGATCACGTTGTTGCGGGCCGCTTCGAGGTCCTCGGCGTCGAAAGCGGGATCGGCGGTGTGCCGTAGGTGTGCGGCGAGCGCGGCCGCGACCAGGTCCCACTGCGTATGACGGTTGGTGAATGCCTCTGCTGTCGTCAGGCCGCGGTCGTTGGTGCTGAATAGCGCCCGCAGATCTCGTCCCGCCACCTCAAACCCCCCGGTAAATGATCAACAGGCCCAACCTACGCTCCGCGGCGGACCGTTCGACAAGCATCCCCCCAACGGCGAGGCGGCCGCAGCAGGGCTTCCCGCCTTTCCCGCTGCGCGGCCGGTCAGGCGGCTGTCTTGCTGTTGGGGCCGGTAGGACAATGGCGAGTTCCTTTTCAAGATCCCAAGGAGGGTGGTCGCCGTGTCTGACCCCAACGTCCCCGACTTCTCCGCGCTGGAGGGAGGTGAAGACCAGCAGGCGTTCGACGCCGTCCGTGCGGTGGTGAGCTGGTACACCGCCCAGATCGCCGCCGAACACAGGGCGCCGATGCCCGACGAGGCGCGTATGGCGGAGCTGAAGGCCGCCCGGCAGGCCGCTCTCGATGACCAGGCGCAGCTGACGACCGCCGATCCGGAGGAGGCCGCCCGCGTCGCAGCCGTCTACGCAGCCCGGCTCAAGGAACTGACGGAGTCGTAGTCCGAAGCCCGGCGGGGGAGCGGCAGTGGCCACAGCGGCGGGTGCGGCCGGTCGATCCGGGCCGGCTGCAGCCCGGCGGGCATCAATGGCCGGGCGAGCGCGAGGATCTCGTCCAGCTCACGACGGTGTTGCGGCAGCGCCTTGCGCAGCGCCGCGTGCAGTGCGAGGACCTGGACGGCCTCCGGCTCGGTGTACGGCCGCAGCCGCTCTGCCTCCAGCGCCCACACCGCCCGCCGGCCACCGCCTTGCTCCTGGCGCAGCAGTGCCTGGCCGTCCCGGCGGATCACCGTCACGGCCGTGATCGCCGGATGGGAGGCAGCGAGCTCGACCACATCGGGGACGGCGTTGAAGCACCGGCCGTGGCCGGCCTTCGTGGTGAACCGGGCCGGGATGCCGAGCTGCTGGGCGCGGGCGTAACGCAGCGCGGTCGCCAGACGGCTGTCTGCCTCCCGGACGGCCGCGACCACGAGTTCAACGGGGTAGCCGTCGGTCGCGAACGGCAGCGCGCTGGCCAGGAATTCCTCCGCGCTGCCGGGCGCGGCCTCGAGGAGTGCGTCGCCGCGTCTGGCGCGCACGGTCGCCGCGGCCCTGGCGTACCAGGCACGGTAGTCGGCGCGGATCGCCGCGCCCGCGCCCCGAGGATCGTCCCTGAGCAGTTGCAGGTAGTCGGGGTGGGCGGCTTTGAAGTCGTCGCCGACCAGGCGCGTCGTCCCCGGCCGCATCGCCCGTCGCACCATGGTGGCGAGCGCGGTCTTGTTCGCTCCGGGCTGCCCGATCACGTACACCGCTCGCGGGTCCGTTCGGGGCACGATGCCGCCCAGGAGTGGCGGCGCGATCAGCTCGTTGTAGATCCACTGGTGCTCCGCTTCGGACAGCCGGTGGTAGTCGACGCCAGGCGCCTCTTGCCTGGGCTGCGCGATGCGGCGGACCGGTTCGGCCAGCGCAGCGGCGCGCTCGGCATCTCGCTGTACGGCCAGGCGCCGGTCCTCGCACTCGACTTCGCGGTGCAGACGCTGATCGGTGCGCGCCAGGTCCCGGCGGAAGACAGCCGTCTCCCGGGCGGACCACGGCCGACCTCTGTCGTAGGCCACCGCCCGGTCGGCCGCAGGCTGCCGCCGCCACGAGCCGTCGATGAGCTCGTTGTCGTAGAGCACTGTGCCGTCGCGCCGGACGACGGTGATGCGGTCGGCCAACTGCTCGGCCTCGATGACCGCCAGGGTCTGGAGCATCTCTTTGGCGCACGTGTCGTGGTTCGTCCACGACACGTAACGGTGTTTCGTCAGGAAGCGGTCCAGGATCCCGAGCTGGCTCCAGGCTTCCGCGGTCGCTACCGCCACCAACTCCACTCGGGAGCCGGACCCTCGGTACGCGGTCGCCGACGCCCGGAACTCGTCAGCATCGGCAAGCGCGGATTCGACCACCGCGTCGAACCCGCAGAACCGGACGTGCTCTTCAACGGCGGCCTGCCAGCGCCGAGTATCGGGCCGGACCTGGGCTCCCGCCGTGCGGACGTCGGCGGCCAGCAGCTCGGCGTAGCGCCGGTGCACGGCCTTGTAGAGGTCACGGCACACTCGCACCGCTCCGCCGCGACGGTCCAGCGCTGCCTGGACGAGAGCGGCGACCTCGGTCTTTCCGGCACCCGGCTGGCCTCCGACGATGACGACGACCGGCCGGGCCTGGCGCACGGCGCCCTTGATGGCTGCCGGAAGGATCACCCGGTGCAACACGTCGCGGCTCTCCCGTTCGGACAGCACGACTGAGCTGACGTCCAGCTTGGTCACCCGCACCTCCCCTTCTGATCACAGCGGCGCGATCATAAATCCAAGGGTAAGAAAATTGCAAATTCAAAGATAAATTTATGGGTAAGTTCGTGGTAGCGTTTCGGATGGAGGTGAAGTATGCCGACCGAAGATGAGCTGTTTGCGGCGGTGGACGCGCTGCTGGAGGGTGAGCCGGAGATGCCGCCCCCGGCGGAGCGAACGCGGCTGCGCGAAGCGGCCCGCATCTCGCAGGCGCGGCTTGCAGAGGCGCTGCGGACGTCGACGCAGACGGTTAAGAACTGGGAGGCCGGCCGCTCGGAGCCGCGGCCGCCGCGTCGCCAGGCGTACCAACGGCTGCTGGACGGGTGGGCGGAGAAGTACCCCAGGCCCGCCGACGCCGATGCTGCGCAGCTGCCGTGGACGTTCACTGGCACGCCCGACCGGGCTGAGGCGCGAACTCCGTCCCCATCAGCGCCCCAGGTAGCGGCCGTGACCGCCGAAGAGAACGCTGAGTCGAGCGCCGCGCCGGCCACCGCGTCGCGGCCGGCGCGTGCCACTAAGCCGTCATCGACGTCGCGGCGGCCGGCCGCGCGGACGGCGAAGAAGCCGGCTGGCCCGGTGGGCGCCGATGCGCGGTTCGAGAACGGCCCGCTGGCGGTCGTCGACTGCGAGGACGGGCAGGTGTCGGCGTACTGCGTCGGCGGCCTGGTCCTGGACGTGCCCGCCAAGTCCCTGCCCGCGCTGGTCGACTGGACGCTGACCGAGGCCAAGCTTGGGCAGGCCCGCCTGCACCGCAACGGCCGCGACGCCGACCCCGTCCTGCTCCTCACCCCCGCCGCGCTGGAGCGCTACGGCCTGCCTGCCGAACTGTCGCAGGAAGAGCGGCGCGCCGGGCGGCTCAAGGACAGCCACAAGGTGGTCAAGCAGATCGGCAAGGCCGGCCTGCAGCTCACCCAGCGCGGGTTCGGATCATGGACGCGGGTCTTCCGCGAACCCGAGGGCTCCAAGCGTCGCTGCGTCCAGCTGTGCATCCCGGCCTGGGGTGCGCTGCCCGTCGACGACTGGGACAACAAGAACGATCCACTGCTGCCGACGATGAACGGAGCAGACCTGGCCCGGTTCCTCGGCACGTACGCGGACCGCGTGATGACGCCGCGCGGCACCACCGCGGTCACCGGCCTGGAGCTGATGACGGCACTGCGCCCGCCCACCCGCGCGGAGAAAGACCCGGCCACCGGCGAGTTCAAGAGGGCGTTCAACGACGACGCCCTGACGCAGGTGTACAAGGTCGTGGACTGCGAAGTCCCCGACGAACATCCCAACCTCAAGGGCAAGTACGCCCGGCATCACCTGCGGACTCCGGCCGAGATGCTGGTGGAGGAGCCGTACGACTGGTGCCGGCAGCTCACCGACGAGGAGTGCATGCAGCCGTACCTGGTCGCCATCGACGTCAACATGGCGTTCGCGGCGGCCGCCAACGGGCTCACCGTCGGTCTGAACGGGCCGACCCACCTCACCGGCAACCCGAAGTTCGACCCGTCGCTGCCCGGCTCGTGGCTGGTCGACCTCTCCCACGTCGACCTCTCCCACGTTCAGATCAACGGGCGCACCGTAGACGGAGACCGGCTGCCCTCGCCGTTCACACCTAAGGGCGACCGCCCGGAGGGGCCCGCCTGGTACGCCACCCCGACCGTGGCGTACGCGCAGGAACTTGGCTTCGAGGTGGCGCCGATCGAGGCGCACGTACGCACCCAGACCGGCCGCTACCTCGACCCCTGGTACAAGCGGCTACGGGACGCCTACGTCGCCACGATGGCCGACCTCGGCGTCACCACCGACCTGGGCGGCCAGCAGTTCCTTCAGGCGATGACCCGCTCCAAGCAGGCGGACCCGACGATGGCCCTGGTGCTCAAGGCGATCAAAGCCACCGCCAAGGGCGGCATCGGCAAGCTGCGCCAGCGCAACCGGGGTCAGGTGCCGTACTACGAGCCGTGGCCGGCGCTCTCCCGGGAGACATGGCGCCCCGACATCCGGGCCGCCGTGCTGGCCACAGTCCGGGTCAGCATGCACCGCAAGATGATGAAGACCGCCGCCGCGGCGGACGTCTACCCGGTCGCCATCGGCACCGACGCGCTGGTCTATCCGTCGCCAGGCCCCTCCCCGCTCGACTTCCTGCCGTACACGGACGAGGGCAAGCCCGTGCCGGGTACGTTCCGGCTCGGCGTCTCCCCAGGGATGGTCAAGCACCAGGGCACGCAGACCGTGCTGTGGGCCGAGGAACAGTTCGATGCCCAGGGCGGCGTCTTCAACGTCGCCAACCTGATCAAAAACGACCCGACGGCCGGAGAAGGGGAGTAGGTCATGGCGGACTCGGTCGGGGACAGCCTGGACCGCGCGCTGGAGGGGGCCTTCACCCGACCCATCCCCAAGAGCGCCCAAGCGCAGATGAAGTACCTGGTCAAGCAACTCAAGGGCACCAGGCAGGTCGCGGAGGCGCTCGGGGTCTCCCAGCGCACCGTGGAGCGCTACGTCGTCGGCAAACTCAAGCGGCCCCGCAAGGACCTGCGTGCGCGCATAGAGCGCGAGGTCAAGCACCGGTGGCAGCCACAGATCCGAGCGAAGGCCAAGAAGAAGGCGGCAACCACCGACGGCCTGATCGTCTCCAGCCGCGCCCGGTTCGGATTCACCGCCGCGCCAGGCACGACCGACGACGCCCGAATCCGCGACATCACCCAGGCCCTGCCGCCCCAGTGGGCCGACCGCCTGTTCACCGCCCACGAGCAGGGCGCCCCCGAGCAGCAACTCCAGCGCATCGCAGCCGAGGGCCTCGCAGAGATGTACTTCCGCGCCAACAACACCCGCGCGGCCGGCCTGGGCGTGGAGTTCACCGACGTGGAGCACATCGACATCGAGCTGTAGCAGGACCGTGTCCTCGTCACCCCTGAGCCGAAGCGATAGCTGTCACTAAGGCAGGCCGCTGTCACCAAACCGACGGAGGGAGCACACCGGACTGACCGCCGAGCCTTGGCACACGCCGCCCCGAAGAGTGAGCCCGGACGATCGGTCCGGGCTCGCTCGATTACCCGCCAGGGGATGGATGAAGACTTAGGCAATTACCCCTTCTCGCTGCAGTCTCGATGTCGCCCGTTTGAGCGAGAGCGTGAGAGGGCGCACGCTGGAGGGAGGGGCAGAGGCGAAAAATCTCCAGCCTTTATGTGCGGGAAAATGGAGGCGCTGAAATATGGAATTGAGAGAGATCACCCAAAGTCCAGCTTACCCCGATGCTTACTGGGCCGCTGGCGATGAGGTATTCCAGCTTATGGATCCGCTTGACAGGAAGCGAACTCTTCGCCTACGCGCGAACCTCAACCATAACCTACTCTTGCATCGTCGCCTTTTCCTGGCGGACACAAGCATTCTTGTTAGCCCATCCATGTTCGCTCTGCTTCGCGATGAGGAACTGGGACCCGGATACCAGCAGCTGTTCCGAGACGGCTTGATCGTAACAGCTATGCGCGCTGCGGCCAATAACTACTCAGAAGTTGCCGAGTTGATCATAGAGAAGGGTAATTTCGTGGCGGAAATGGAGGAGGATCAAATTCGCGAGTCTGCACGCCTGCTGGACAGTCTCAATCCTAAAATTGTGCGGACCGACACGAGCGATGAAATGTGCAAGATAGGGTACGGATACCTCCTGCGCCCGGACTATTGGATGGCGCTTGGGCTCCCCGAGCCCATAGCCCTCGAGATGACCCAGAGCGTCTATCGAAAGATCGAGGATAGGCGCCTGGAAACCGTGAGGCAGAGTGAGTTCTGGGAGTACGCTCGCGACAATCTTTCGGCACGTCATAGCGGGCATGCCCAGCAGGTCCGCACGAATATGACTATCGCATCGCTGGGCACGATGGCGAAGGGGATCGGAATCCCTCCGATTTGTCCAGCCGCCTATGGGGCCAATGTTGATCGCATTTACGGCACGCGCACACTCTGGGAGCGGCGTGCCGATGGAAGAATTGAACTACTCGAGCCGTTTGAGAAAAAAGCCCCAAGGCGCCTTGACGAAGAGCGGAATATTCACGAAATTGCAGCACTATTGACTGCGGAACAAGTTTCCAAGATTCGGAGTCGGACCGAGTATCGAAAGTTCGCCCAGACGGCGCAGCAAGTAGGCCAGAAATCGAGCTTTTCGGCCGCCATGAGCTTTGAGAAGGCCATCGAGGAATTCCGAAAGTACCTTGAGGTCGGCGCAGGCGAGTTTATAACTGACTGGGAAGGCGGTGGAGGCAAAATGTTCCTGTGGGAGACTAAGCCAGGACAGTTTGTGCGCCAGCTTGGTACTGGAGTTGTAGGAATCTTGGCACCGATTCCTGGAGCGGGGTCAGTTTTGGGAGCAGCCCTCACCCTATTGGGATGGCGAAGAGTGGAGGAGAGGGAGAAGCGGAGGGCTGATTTTCGGGAAGTTACGCAGGAGGATATTGCCGACCCCACAGTAATTCCCGAGCTACGAACTGGCGGGTGTGTAGAACTCAGCCTCTTCGGGGCCATTCCGTACTCGTTCACCGGCCAACAGGATATTGCAAGCGGCAGATGATATTGCGCGCTCTCGATCCGTGAATGGGGTCCGAGTGATCGTCTGCAAATTGCCGAACCGATGCTCGCCAGCTGTCACGGCACTCTCAACTGAACCAGGTGCAGCAGCGCCGGACGTCGCTCGCCGAAGGCGACCAACCGGCGCTGTTCTGGCACGCCGCTCGGGCGCGCGCCAGCGGATGACCTGCGGCAGTTGGCGGGAGCAGGCGGCCGGAATGAAGAACATGCCAGACGTGCCCAGACGGTAACGCCCCCGGCCCGGCGACCGCGCTGACCAGGGTGCCGTCACCTGCAAGGATGGAGATCAGCCGTCTCCGTCCACAGGCGATCCGCCGTCTCCTGGTCCGCATGGACGACACCACCGAGACGCCGGCCCCGTGGCACGGCAAGATCCGCGCCGCGCTGACACGTGCGGAGCGCGCCACGTTCACCCGCCCCGCGCCGAAATCCGCGCGGGCCCAGATGAAATTCCTTCTCACGCGCGCCAAGGGCTCCACACGGGTCGTGGCCGAGCGTCTGGGCGTCTCCCGCCGCACGGTGGAACGCTACCGCTCCGGCGCCACCACGAAGCCGCAGAAGCGCCTCCAGGAGGCCCTGGCGCACGAGACCGAGGAACAGTGGCAACCACAGGTCAGAGCACGCGCGAGGCAGCACGCAACCACCTCTGGCGGGATCGTTGTCTCCTGCCGAGCGTACTTCGGATTCGGCCCCTACGGCACCTCGGACGCGGGACGCGTACGGGACATCACCGTCGCTGTTTCGCCCTCCCACGCCGCCGCGATCCTGGCGGCCAAGGAGACCGGAGCGACGGACAGCGATCTGCACGAGCTGGTCGCGGAGGCCATAGCGGACGCCTATTTCCGTCAAGGCGGCGGCGGGCGCGCGGGCCTACAGGTGGAATTCGCGGACGTGGAATGGCTCGATGTCTCTTTTTAGCAGCAACGGAATTCGAGACTGCTGTAAAACCGGGGTGACCGGCCCGCCGCCTCGCATGGCTGGCGGGCCGCATTCTCCGTTTCACGTCGAAAGCGAGCCCTGATGAACACCTTCGACGGGTGGCGACGGCCGCGCCGTGCCCATGCAGCCGGCGCCGGTGCTCCTGCCCGGTCGACTACGCGAAGGTGGGCCGGACATCAGTCCGGCGCCGCGCGCGGGGCATGACACACAGCGAGGTGGTGGCGGGCCTCGAGGAAGCCAAGCTCGACGCGCACCTGGACCGCCGCCACGAGGACCTGGCCGACGACGGTGGCCGCCGTGAAGCGGAGCTCGCGGAGTGGCAGCGCATCGTGCAGCTGCTCGCGGCAAGCGGTGGCCCGTACGACCCGGACGCCGACGCAGTCGTCCAGGAGGAGCTCACCGCCGACCGGCGCCGCAAGGAAGCCGAGCAGCAGCGCCTCCAGGAGCAGCAGATCGCCGTCCGGGCCGACGAACTCGCACGGCTGGCCAAGGCCGGCCGACTCGACCGGAGCGTGGCGAGCCTGCCGGGGGACGAAGCCGCCTGCGACCTCTTGGCCGAGCGCGGCGACTACCGCGCCGCGGCGGTCGACGGCTGGCTGGCGCAGGCCCTGGCCGACCACTCCGGCCACTACGCCGATCCGGACGCCCGTACGGCCGCCATCGACGGCTCGCTGCCTTTGCCGGTGCGCGCCCACGCCGCGTTGCTCGCCGCGCTCGCCCGCACCGGCGCCGCGGCCGCCAACAGCGAGCTCGACTTCGTCGGCCGTCTCGCCAAGGCCCACCCGGACGCCACGAACGCGCTCGCCGCCTGGCTCGACAGCGCCCTCAGCCCCGCACTGGCGGCCGGGCAGAAGGGCGGCACGGCATGAGCGCGACGGACGACATGGTTGTGGCCACCTGGAGCGAGCACAGCGCGATCGGGCACCACTACGAGGACCTGCTCACCGACGATCGGGTCATCTCCTGGAGCCTGTGAGGTTGAACCCTCGAACCCCCTGGTAGACGCGTTCCTGTGAGGTGACCTGTGAGCCTGAGGGATAGGAGCGTCGTGACGTCCGATCTGCTCACCGAGCGTCACACGGAGTGTCACGCCCCTTGTCACGCCGACTGTCACGCCGCCGCCTGATCGCGTGACACCACCCGCCCCGATGTCCGAATTGATCGCCTTTCAGGCATCGGTCAGGCTGCGAACCCCGCCCTACAGCAGATTCCGCGTGACAGCGTGACAACGTGAGGAGGCCCCGCTCCCCAGCCCTGCTGGGGAGCCACGCTCCGTTCCGCTGATCTGCGCCTGCCAAGACCCCCTTTCGGGTCTAATCTCACAATCGTCATGCGCCGGGCCGGTACGCACAGCTACGTTCGGCCGTTATGGCGATGAGGGGTGCGCAGGTCGAGGTTGGCGCAGTTCAGGCGGCATGGGACCAGGTGAGCATCCTGCGCTCGGCAGACGACCAGAGTGAGTGGCCCGCCCTGAGCGAGCGCATCGAAGCGGCCACGGCCATCTACGGCGTAGGCGAACTCCTGCGGGGAACAGTGTTTCTGATCGGTGGCGCGCTGGTACAGGTCGGCGCCGGGACAACCGGCGGCGAGCGGATCGCCGAGAAGTTCACCAAGACGCTGATGGACAAAGTCGTCCAGTTGGCCGAGTCCGAGTTCGTGGAGGACACCGACCTACCGATGGTGCGCCAGGTCGTGACGGTCGCCTTGCAGGGGCGCGACCCGGTGGCCTGGCGAGACCAGGCCGGGCCGGTCCCCGACAGCGAACCGCGAGCGATGGGGTGCGCACTCGCGCTGATCGCAGATTTCGTGGACCTGGTCGACGGGCCGGGAGCATGTGAGCGCGTACTGCTGACCGGGCTCGGCAACGCCCTCGACTGATCCGGCCGCAGCGCCGCAGGGCTGCCGAAGGAAGACCGCCACGCGCCTCTCTCATCCCCGACATGTGTGGTGGGCTTTCATCTCCGGGGTCAGCGCAAGGTGGTGGACGCCAGTCGGATCGTCTGTGGCTGCCGCATCCGGATCCGTATGGGCTTGGGCCTGCTGGCAGTTTTCACCGTCGTCCGAACCTGGGGCCCTGGGTCCCGCCCCGCCGGCCGGACCTGTGTCATTGGCCCCCTGTTTTCCCTGGTCGCCGCGTCGATCTGCGTACCTGTGTACCTGTGCCAGCGTCCGGTTCGTTCGTAGCGGGGGCCAGTGCCCCGCTACGGAGCCAGCAGCCGGCCACCGCGCCCGTGCCCGACCGTCAGCCCCTCGACGAGCACGCCGCCGCCTCCGTCCGCGCCTACGCAGCCGATCAGCGCGCCAAGGTCGGTCGCGCTCAGCGTCAAGCCGGAGCTGGGCACCCCGGTGCCCGACACTCTGCTGCGCGGCTATCTGGACGACGTCGACGGGGTCCGGGTCATCTACTACGTGACCGCGCTGCGCACCATCACGATCGTGGCGTATGTCGAAGCCTGAGAGTCCAACAGCTGTGCCCCGGATCCGGTTGCGCGGCTGTGTCGGCTGCACGGTGCAGCGTGGCCGGGATCTCGGCAGTGAGTCGTGCTCCTCGGTGTCCGGGTGGCGGCTGTTTTGGATGCTGGAGAGCGATGACACTCCAGGCCGGCCCCGGACGGCACACGGGTGCTGCTCGTACACCAGCTGGTGCTGCACGAGACAGCGGCGCCGTGCAGCAAACGGTCGTTCGTCTGCTGCAGGGCAGTGTCAGTGGGACCGCCTACCGTGCCGAGCATGGCGTCGAAACCGCCTACCGTGCCGAGCATGAGGGGCTGGACCGGCCCGGCGATGGCCGCTACGGGAACTATCGTCAGCGGCCGCCCGCCGCTCTGCTCGGTCTCTCTGTGCCCTACGAGCAGTGGCGCCCGTGACCTGTGGGGTTCCCGCCCGCGGGAACCGGGTGCACGGATCTCACATACGCCTCCCACCGTCAAGGACCCGAGCCCCCGGTTGTCCCTGCGCGCGTGGAACTTTGTCCACACTGGCGTGGATCTCTGGTGTCGGCGTCGAAACCGAGCACGTAAACGGCGCTGCACCCGAAAGGTGCAGCGCCGCTCTCCGTACGAGGCTGGTGGCCCCGAATCAGCCGACGGCGTGCAGCGAGCCACGGCGCTTGTCTGCGGCGGCCTTCTTGGCGGCGGCGACGGCGGCCCTCTTTTTGCGCTGCTCGGCGAGCTGGTCCTGGTAGGCGGCGACGGCCTTGTGGTAGCTCGCCAAGTAGCCCTTGTTGTCCAGGCGGTCCGCCTTCGGCATCACCCTGACCGCGGCCTCGGCATCCTCGGGGGAGCTGTAGCCGGCCAGCATCGGGTTGATCTGGTAGACGCCGTTGCGGACCTTCTTCACGAGCTTGGCCAGCTCCAGGCTCCGCAGCGCGGCGTTCACGCTCGGGCGGCTTAGCCCGAGCAGCTCGCCGAGGGTGGCCTGGTCCATCGCGATGCGGCCCCCTGGCTCGCTCAGTCCCCGAAGCTTGAGCAGCGCCCGGTAGGCGGCGGGCGGTAGGTCCAGGTCAGCGAGCAGGCTGTCGGCGTTGGTCGCCGACCACTTCAAGGTACTCACTGGGCTGTTCCCTCCTCCTGGCGCTGCGCACGGGCCAGTCGGCGTGCAGCGCGTTCTTCGGCCCGCTTCTTCCGCAGTTCCTCGATCGCCTCGCGCATGTGCTCCAGCGACGGGAACCGCACCAGATCCGGCAGGCTCTCATCCTTGCGGATCTTCGCGATCGCCTTGTCCTGGTCGACCTGCACGTACTCGGCTTCGACCAGTTCCGTGCCCGGGATGAACTCCGCTACACGGTACGAGTAGGGCGGGTTGAACTGGTAGACGCCACGGCGCACCTTGAAGACGATGCCATGGCTCATGACCTCCTGCAGCGCCTCGTTGATCTTCCCTCGGTGTACGTCCAGCACCGTCGCCATCTCCTCCTGCGTCAGCCGGATCTGCCCGCCGGCCTTCTGGCAGGCGATCATCAACAGGATCAGCCGCAGCGGTAGGGCCTCTCGGAAGTACTGCGCGATCAGGAAGAAGAACTCCAACGAGTCCATGGAGAACGCCTTCGGGCGCTCCGGGGTGTCGTAGAACTCCATCGGCTTGCGCTCACTGCTGAGCGAGACCTTGCGGCGCGGGTAGCGACGAGCCAACGAGTCCAGATCCTCAACCGGCTGAACCGGCTTGGACCACGCCTGGATCTCATCATCAAGGGGCAGCTCCGGGCGGCGCGGCGCGCGCTTCGGTGCGGGACGGCGGCGCTGTGGCTCGGGTGACACGAGGCTGCTCTCCACTTCGCTGATCTTGGACCGCAGCAGTATGTCAGCCACGCCGACAAATATGTCGGCCAGGCTGACATTCCGGCGTGTTGTGTCCCCCCAGGGGGGACAGATCTCCTCCTCGTACGCCCGCCAGACCGCCCAACGCAACGTTCCCTGGAATGTCGGCCTCGCTGACGTTTTGCACGCGAAACTGTCGGCGTCGCTGACATCTCGCCCTCGATCTGTCCCCTCAGCCGGTACATACCGACAGCGATGTGTACCGGCTGAGGGGACAGATCGACCGAAGCACACGCCTCTGACCAGCGGGTTCTTGGTATTGCTAAGTATTAGGTGGCTGAGGTCTGCGCGAACCGAACCGCGGCCGCCGCCTTCCGTCGTCGTGCGACGCGCAACCACGGCTTCGGAACCTCACCTCCGACGGCCGGCCATCCCAACACCCGAGACCGCGCACGCTCACGAAAGCCACCCCGTCAACCGACACCTGGTCTGTCCTTCCAACCCACCGGCGAAGGTCCCCAGCAGCCTCCCGGAGCGTTTCCCCGATGACCTCACCGCTGTACTTCCGAAGTCTTCAGCTCCTTCCATAATCACATCTCGCGCCAATTCAAATCACCAGCTATCCGTCACTTTCTAGGCTCGCCTGTATCGACACCGAACCGGTAGTTCCGCGCATTCTTCCATTCTCTTGAGCGCAAATTCTCCCCTAATTTCAACGACTTCACTAGTCCCCGCCGGTGGGTCTGGTTCATTCCAGACTCAATCTAGCTTTAACTTTGACGCACATACCCACCGGCCCGTGGGATGAGCTTGCTTCTCTCGGCGCCTGACCCCTCATATCCCTCTCTTCCCGATCCCCTGTCACCTCTCTTGTGTGCCCTTCCTGCTGGCGGTCCGTCACCCTCTCGTTGACGCCTCCTCGGATCCTGTAGCCCGCTTGGTGGCGCGGAGCGTCACCGGTGGCTGGAGCGCAGCGGAGGCCACGGGTCGGCCGGAGGCCGGCCGCGCCTCGCAACGCGAGGCGTCTGCACTGCGGTTGGCGGTGCGCGCGCAGCGCGTGCCGCCTGGCGGTGAGCGGAGCGAGCCGCATCCGCTCACGCGGAGCGGGAG
>NZ_JOIX01000099.1 GCF_000720175.1 Streptomyces sp. NRRL S-337 | reverse complement strand
TGTTTGGGACGTAAAGCGACAGCAGTCCCAAACACCGGCCCCGGAGGCCCGTCACCGCACCCACCACAAACCCAGCCCGCCGCAGGCGCAACGGCGAGAAACCACGGCGGCGGGACAGACGGGTACGTACGGCGGCGCCGCAAAGCGCAACGGCGAGCAACCACCACGGCGGGACAGACAGGCACGTGGGAAGCCCCGCCGCTTAGGCTTGGCCGCATGGATGAACTCGTCACCGACAGTGAGCCCGTGGGCAAGCCCACCTCCGTGTCCCGCATCACGCTCAGCCACATCATGACGGCCGGCGACACGAACCTCCTCGGGACGGTGCACGGTGGCGTGATCATGAAACTGGTCGACGACGCCGCGGGAGCGGTGGCCGGCCGGCACTCCGGCGGGCCGGCGGTGACCGCCTCGATGGACGAGATGGCGTTCCTGGAGCCGATCCGGATCGGCGACCTGGTCCACGTCCGCGCCCAGGTCAACTGGACCGGCCGTTCCTCCATGGAGGTCGGCGTACGGGTCCTGGCCGAGCGCTGGAACGAGTCCAGCCCGGCCCAGCAGGTCGGCTCCGCCTACCTCGTCTTCGCCGCCGTCGACGAACACGGCAAGCCGCGCCCGGTGCCGCCGGTGCTCCCCGAGACCGAGCGGGACAAGCGCCGCTACCAGGAGGCGCAGATCCGCCGAACGCACCGGCTCGCCCGGCGCCGCGCCATCAAGGAGCTGCGCGAACGGCGCGCCGCGGAAGGCCTCGACGACGCATAACGGCCACCGCCTGCTGCCCCAGCAGCGCCAGCCCCGCCCCGATCACGGTGCCGACCGCGGCGCACAGCACGTCGTCGATGTCGGCGATCCGGCCGGCCCGCATCAGCAGCTGCGCCGTCTCGATCACCAGGGACAGCCCGACCCCCAGCAGGAACGCCAGCGCCGCCGGGACCCGCGGCACGGCGAACCGCAGCAGCAACGGCACCGGGACGAACAGCGCCGCGTTGGCGGTCTGCCGCCGTACCAGCATCGCCAGCTCCCCGGACTCCATCTGGGCGCCCAGCTCGAACAGCCCCTCACCGGGCCGCCACCACACCGTCGCGTCCCCCGAGCCGATCGGCTGGGCCGGTGCCAGCGTCGCCACCAGGAGCAGCAGCAGCCAGCCGGCCAGCAGCACCCGGGCGGTGGTGCGGGGCGCGGGGCCGGCCGGGGCCGGCGTGGTCCACAGGGCGAACCCGGCCGCCAGCGCCAGCGCCGCGATCAGGAACAGCGCCACCGTGGTGGGGGTGATGCCCAGCACAACCTGCCACACGAGGTGCACCTTTCCGAGTAGGTCCGTGGCGCCCGGTGGGCGTCAGCCGCAGCTCCACTTGGTGACGTAGACCGTTTCCGCGTGCTCCATGACGCCGCGGATGCACTCGTCCGCGAGCATCTCCACCCGGCCGCTCAGCGTGACCGCGCCGTGCCGGGTCCACCGGGTGCCGAACCAGCCGGGGAACGCCGTGATCCGGGTGTTCTTGCGCTGGTAGCCCAGCCGTACCGAGATCTCCCCGAGGCCGGCCGCCGCGCCGTGCCGCCGGTAGGTGGCGGTGTACGTCCCGTCGGAGCCCACCGGGCCGCGCAGGCACAGCTGGCCGCGGACCAGGTCCCCGCAGCCGGTCGGGGCGGCGGGTGCCGGCGGTGCCGCGGCGGCGGTCGCCGCGACCAGGCACAGCGCGGCCGCCGCGACGAACGCGCGGCGGACCCGGCGGCGGGCGTCCGGGCGGTGCGCCGGCGGTGCGGCCGGGGTGCGGCGGGGCGCGGGGACACTCATGCCAGGGCCTCGCTTCGCTCGCTCATGGACACACCGCCTGGTCGCCGGTGACCGCCGCCACCGCGCCCGCCGGCGGCGCGGGCTCCTCGGCCCGCACCCGGTGCACCGCCACATGGTCCTGCCCGACCGTCACCCGCATCACCGGCCCCTGCCCGGTCACCGGCCGCAGCACGGCGCCCGGCAGCGCGGCGGCCAGCGAGCGGGCCGAGCGGTCCCAGCGCGGGTCGTAGGCGATGACCGTACGGGCCGGCCGGCCGAGCGTGGAGTTGCCCGGGGTGCCGACCGTCGCGAACCCGGTGGCGTGCAGCTCCCGGGCCACCGACGTGGCCGGCCCCGCCCGGTCGCTGCCGTTGTCGACCCGCACCTGCACCCGGCCCGGCGGCACGTCCACCACCGCGGCGCGCGACCGGTGCCGGTCCCGGTGCACCGCCAGCGGCCGGTCCTCGCGGATCGCCTCGAAGAGCTTCGGCGCCCGTACCGGGTCCCACCGCACGGTCGAGCCGACGCCCGGCACCGGCTGCGCCACATCGCCCAGCGGGACGGAGGTGAACTCCGACGACGAGGGGGTGAAGCCGCGCATCGCCTGCCCGAGGTCGACCAGGTCGTTCGCCTCGAACCCCGGATCGGCGCGGACCGACGCCAGCATCGTGTCGGCGACGTCCTTGAAGCGGATCGGGTTCATCAGCACCCCGGAGGAGGTGATCTTGTGGATCAGGGCGGCCAGGAAGCGCTGCTGGCGCTGCATCCGGCCGAGGTCCGCGGAGCCGTCGACATGGCGCGAGCGCACGTACTGCAGCGCCTGCCCGCCGTTGAGCTGCGCCTTGCCCACCGGCAGGTTCAGCCCGGTGTAGCTGTCGCGCAGCGGCCGTACGGTGCAGATCTCCACCCCGCCGACCGCGTCCACGGTCCGCATGAAGCTGGTGAAGTCGACCTCCAGGTAGTGGTCGATGTGCACGCCCGTCATGTGCTCGACGGTCCGCACGGTCAGGTTGGGGCCGCCCTCGGCGTAGGCCGCGTTCAGCTTGATCGGATGCGCGGCGCGGGCCCGGCCGGTGGCCGCGTCCGTATGGGCGGGCACCTCGGCGTAGGAGTCCCGGGGCAGGCTGACGATGCTGGCGCGGTCCCGGTCGGCCGAGAGGTGCACCAGCATCAGGGTGTCCGTGCAGTGGCACGGCTGGCCGCCCAGGTGGTACTTCTCCTTCTCCTCCTGGGTGAGCTTGTCGCGCCCGTCCGTGCCGACGACCAGGAAGTTCAGCCCGTCGCCGCCCCCGGGCCGGTTGCTCATCCCCTGGAACGCGTCCACCCTGCCGATGCCGGTCTCGACGCCGGTGACCATGGCGTGCCCGACCCCGCTCGCCGACAGCAGCAGCAGGGACGTGGCCGCGCCGATCCGCAGCCCCCAGCGCGGGCCCGCCGGGCGGCGGTGCGCGCCGGAGCGGTCGGCCCGGCGGGCGGAGCGGAACGGCGCGGTCACGGGGGACACCTCCGCGGTACGGACGGAACCGGCGAGAACACCGTAGGTCCATACGATCTGCTGCAAAGCACCACACGCCGGGCATCGGCCGGCCGGCCACCCGGCTGCGTCCGGGGCAGTCCTCCATTCGCGGTAACGTGAGGCGCGATTCTGCAGTCTCCCGGCGCGCGCTGCCGTCCCCGGCGGCTCCGCCACGGGCCGTACCCCCGAGGAACCATGCCGCAGCAGCAGCCCCCGGCCGTCTCCGTGATCATGCCGGTGCTCGATGAGGAACGTCACCTGCGCAATTCGGTCCGGCACATCCTGGAGCAGGAGTACGCCGGCGAGATGGAGGTGGTGATCGCTCTGGGCCCCTCCACGGACCGCACCGACGAGATCGCCGCCGAGCTGGTGGCCGAGGACCCCCGGGTGCACACCGTGCCCAACCCGACCGGTCGCACCCCCGCCGCCCTGAACGCCGCGATCAAGGCGTCCCGGCACCCGATCGTGGTCCGGGTCGACGGTCACGGCATGCTCTCCCGCAACTACATCGCCACCGCCGTCCGCCTCCTGGAGGAGACCGGCGCCGCGAACGTCGGCGGGATCATGCACGCCGAGGGCGAGAACGCCTGGGAGGACGCGGTGGCCGCCGCGATGACCTCCAGGATCGGTGTCGGCAACGCCGCCTTCCACACGGGCGGCGAGGCGGGCCCCGCCGAAACCGTCTACCTCGGCGTCTTCCGCCGCGACGCCCTGGAACAGCAGGGCGGGTACAACGAGGAGTTCATCCGCGCCCAGGACTGGGAGCTGAACTTCCGCATCCGCGAGGCCGGCGGCCAGATCTGGTTCTCGCCCGAGCTGAAGGTCCAGTACCGCCCCCGGCCGAGCATCAAGGCGCTGGCGAAGCAGTACAAGGACTACGGCAAGTGGCGCCACGTCGTGGCCCGCTACCACGCCGGCTCGATCAACCTGCGCTACCTCGCCCCGCCGACCGCGGTCTGCGCGATCGCGGCCGGTCTGGTGGTCGGCGCCGCCGTCACCCCGTGGGGCTTCGTCGTCCCGGCCGGCTATCTGGCGGCCATCACCGCGGGCTCGCTGCCCGCCGGCAAGGGGCTCTCCCTCAAGGCCCGCGCCCAGATCCCCGTGGCGCTGGCCACCATGCACATGTGCTGGGGCTTCGGCTTCCTGACCAGCCCCCGCTCGCTGGCCAGGAAGGTCATCGCCAGCCGCCGCCCGGCGGTCGCCGCCCCGGCGGCGGCGAGCACGGACTGACCCCGGCCGACGACACGACGGCAACGGCCGCCGCCCCACCGGAACCGGCTGGCAAAGCGGCGGCCGCTCGCCTGTCGAAGGGCTCCGCAGCCTAGAACGTGTAGTCCGGGTTGACCTGCATGCAGCCCTTGGACTCGCCGTTCTGGGCGTCGGCGCTGGCGGGTGCCTTGTCGGCGGGCTTGTCGTTGCCGGACGTCTTCGGGTACGTCGTGCCCGACCGCCAGTCGTTGCCGACCACCAGCTGCAGCCCGGTCACCGAACTCGACTCCCGCACCGCGCTCTTGGGCAGCCCGAGCGCCTTGGCGACGGCCAGCGCATCGCCGCGGCGGTCCGCGCCGTGGTACGTCAGGGTGGTGTCGGCCTGGCTGGTGAGCACCGTGGTGGTGCCGGCCGCGGTGTAGCCGAGCCCGGCCAGCTGCCGCTGGACGTCGGAGGCGCGGCCGGAGGCCGGACCGGTCACCGTGCTGTTGGTGCCGTTCTGCACGACAACCTTCAGCCGGTCCTTGGGAGTTGACGGCTTCGGATCGGGCGCCGGCTTCTTCTTGGTGTCCTTGCCGTCGAGCGCGGTGTCGTTGCGCAGCATCGCGAACGTCGCGTCCGCGTCGCCGGGCTTGGGCAGGACGTAGCGCTCACCGGGGCCGTACTGCCAGGGCATGGTGATCATCGTGATGCGCTTGGTCGGCACCCGGCTGAGGTCACCGCCCAGGTCGTAGAGCTTCTTGACGGTGTCCAGCCCGTCGTCGACGGTCAGCGCCTTGGTGGCGGCCTCCGCCAGGTCCCGCAGCTGTCCCGGGTCGGAGAGCTTGGTGCCCTGCTTCAGCTGGCGGATCATCGAGTTCATGTACATGTGCTGGGCCTTGGCCCGGCCGATGTCGGTGTTGTCCTCGAAGCCGTAGCGGGTGCGCAGCCACTGCAGTGCCTGGACGCCCTTGACGTTGTGGGTGCCCTTGGTGAGCCGCAGGCCGCTGCCGTGGCCCTTGCTGTCGTGCGAGTAGACGTTGGCCCGGACGCAGACCGGGACGCCGCCGATGGCGTCCGCCATGTCCACCACGCCGGAGAAGTCGACCATCATGAAGTGGTCGATGTAGATGCCGGTGAGCTCCTGCCAGGTGGCGAGGGTGCAGCCCGGGCCGCCGTGCTGGAGCGACTCGTTGATCGGCGCGGTGGTCTGCGGATACTTCTCGTGGCTCTTGGGGTCGGTGCACTTCGGGATCGTCACCCGGGTGTCGCGCGGGATGGAGATCACCGACATGTTGCTGCGGTCGGCGGAGACGTGCACCAGCATCTGGACGTCGGCCAGCGGCTTGCGGTCCGCGTCCTGCCGGGCGCCGCCGAGCTCGATGTTCTTCTTGCTGTTCCGGCCGTCGGAGCCGAGCAGCAGGATGTTCAGCGGGGTCTGCCCGAACGCGTTGGGGTCCGGCTTCTTCAGGCCGCTGTCGCCCAGCGACCGCGGGGCCTTGCGGAGGTTGGCGTTGAGGTGCTCGTAGTACCAGTAGCCGGCGCCCGCGGTGCCCGCTATCAGGACGGCGAGGGATATCGCGGTCCAGCGGAGCGCCTTGCGGCCCTTGCCGCCCTGCTTGCGGCGCGGCCGGCCGCCCTTGCGGTGGCCGCCGCCCGCCTCGGGCCCGTCCTCGTCGCCGGGCGGCACCTCACCGCCCTCCGGCGGCGTCCAGCCGGGCGCGTCCGGAGGCAGCCCCTTGTTGTCGTAGAGGCTGTCGTCCCAGCCCAACTCCTGTGCGTCCGGCTGTCGTCGCCGGCGTGATCGCTCACCACGCACACTGCTCTGCCGCATTGGGCCCTCTCCCCGTTGTCAGTCCGGTGGTGCGCCCCGGCCGCCGTACAGGGCGGCCGGGTCCCGCTCGTTACTTCGCGCAGACGTTCTTGTCGTCCGCGTTGACGTTCTGCACGTTGTCCGGAATCTCCGTCGGCGCCGCGATCGGTGTACCCGGTGCCGTGAAGTCCTTGCCGAGGACCAGCTTCATCGGCACCCGGTCACCGGCGTCCTGCCCGGACTTCTTCAGCGCGCTCTTGGGCAGGCCCATCCAGTCGGCCAGTGCGGCAGCCTGGTCGGCCTGGTTGGGCGCGTACTCCAGACGCGTGGCGGCCAGCTTCTGCGGGGCGTTGCCGGCGTTGGTGGACAGCCGGGCGCCCTTGGAGTTCTGCAGCCAGTCCACGGTCTCCTGGGCCGCGCCGATCGGCCCGCCGCCGTTGGTCACGTCGACCCGCACGAGCTGCGGCGGGGCCTTCTTGACGGACCCGGAACTCTTCTTGGCCTTGTGCTTCTTGGCCAGCTGGTGGTCGGCCCGGACCATCGCGAACAGCGGGTCCGCCTTCGCCTTGTCCAGGATGACGGTCGCCGGGTCGTTGGGGTTGTCCAGCACCGGCACCGTGGCGAAGGTGATCTTGTCGATGTTGACCCGCTTCAGGTCGTTCCCGAAGTCCAGCATCTTGCTGACCGTGCCGATGCCCGTGTCGACGGTGAGTGCCCGGGTCGCCGCCTGGCTGACGTCGTAGAGCTTGCCGGGGCTGGAGAAGGCGCTCGACTTCAGCTTGCGGATCAGTGAACTGAGGAACTGCTGCTGCAACTGGATGCGGCTGAGGTCGCTGCCGGTCCCCACGGCGTGCCGGGTGCGGACGAATGCCAGCGCCTGCTCGCCCTTGACGACGTGCCGGCCCGCCTTGAGGTGCAGGTGCGACTTGGGGTCGTCGATGTCCTTGCCGGCGCACACCTCGACACCGTCCACCGCCTCGGACAGCTCCTTGACCGCGTTGAAGTCGGCCATCATGAAGTGGTCGATCTTCAGGCCGGTGAGCTTCTCGACGGTGCGCCAGGTGCAGCCGGGGTCCCGGTCCTCCTGGCCCAGGCTGGTGTTGAAGCGCACCCCGTGCTCGCCGGGGATGCGCTTCTTCGAGCCGTCCTTCCCCTTCGTCGTGCAGTTCGGGATGTCGGTGATCAGGTCGCGCGGGATGCTCAGCGCGGTGGCGTTCGACCGGTCCTTGGAGATGTGCATCAGCAGCGTGGTGTCCGCGTGCCCGACGCTCCCGGCGTCGCCGTAGCCGGAGTTGCCCTTGCCGGAGCGGGCGTCCGTCCCGATGATCAGCACGTTGACCGGGCCGTCGGACACCGCCGGGTTCTCCACGCCGACGTCGACCTTGGAGATGTTCCCGTCCAGCTGCTGGTACAGGTAGTACGCGCCGCCGCAGCCGGCGACGAGGACGAAGCCGACCACGCCGGCCGTCCAGTACAGCGCCTTCTTCTTCCCGGACGCCTTCGGCTTGCGCTTGCGGCGGCTCGCCGGGCCCGCCACCGAGGGCGAGCCGGTCGCGGTACGCCCGGCCGCCCGCCGCGCCGCCGCCCGGCCGCCCGCCGGACGCTCGTCCGCGCCGTCCTCGGCCCGCTCGCCACGGCGCCCGCGCTGGGTCGGCAGCGGCCGGGTGTCGGTGTCGTCCCCGGCAACCGGCCGCCGCGCGGCACGTCTGGACCCGGGGGCCTTGGGGTCGGAGGGCCGAGCGGGGGCTTGACCGGCCGGGTCAAGCCGCAGTTCGTAATTGCCGGTGTCCGGATCGAACACCCACTGATCGGCGGGATCCACGTTGTTGTCGCCCGCCTGCCCACGGCCTTGCGCGTCCACGGTGCCTTGAATCCTCCGTCGGTGCCACGCGGCGCCATCCCCTCAAGGCGCTCGGGTAGGTCGATCGTGCAGTGCATGGTCAAAGGTGCATGGTCATCGGTCCGGCAATGTGCGGACCGGATCGCTCACACTATCCGCCCAGTTCAGCGCCACGCGACGCGCGTGACAAATTCCACTTCCCTACAACTGGGCAATCCGCCCAATCCATTCGAGTCGCGGAGCGTACTTTGCGGCATCTTTATTCGCAGATCCCGCGCTCCGCCGTCGTACCGGGAAAGGTAGGCCCTGAACCCGCCGAAGGCGAGGGTTCGGGGCCCGGCTTGTCGTCCGGTGCCCCGCTGCCCGGTGCCCCGCCACCGGACCGGGCCGGCCGTTCGGCACCGCCCGGCGCCGGCCGCACGGTCACCGGAAGATCCCTGCCCAGCCGCCCGAAGAGCCGGTCGGCATCCGGTTCCACCAGCTCGTCGCGGTTGGGATCGAAGCGGTACTCCCGGCGCGGCACGGTCAGGAACTGCACCCGGCCGGTCGGAATGCCACGAGCGCCGCGCACCAATTCGTACAGCCCGCGCAGCGAAGCCAGCCCGCCGTCCGTGGTCAGCGAACTCGTCGCGGCATCCAGAACCGGATACAGCCGGGTCGGATTCAGCAGGACACCATTGCTCTGCACTTTCTTCACGAGAGCACCAAGAAATCGTTGTTGGCGCTCCATGCGCTCGGTGTCACTGCCGTCACCCAGGCTCTTTCGCGCCCGCACGTACCCGAGCGCGTCCTCGCCCTGCAGTGTCTGCCGGCCCGCGGGCAGCCTGAGGTGCGCCTCGTCGTCCCGGACCGGCCGCGGCAGACAGACCTCGACCCCGCCCACCGCGTCCACCATCCGCTTGAACCCCACGAAATCGATGATCATGTAGTGGTCGATCCGGATCCGGGTCAGCTTCTCCACCGTCCGGATCGTGCAGGCCGCCCCGCCGTACGCGAACACCGAGTTGAACTGGGTCGTCTGCGGACCGGTCTCCCGGCCGTCGGCCCCCTTGCAGTGCGGCACCTGCACCACCAGGTCCCGCGGGATGCTCACCGCGGTGGCGCTCTGCCGGTCCGCCGCCAGATGCAGCAGCATCGTGGTGTCCGACCGCTGGCCGCTGCTCCGGCCGTACGCGCTGTTGCCGCCGGTGCGGCTGTCGGAACCGATCAGCAGCAGGTTCTGCGCGTTCGGCGGGCCCGCCGGCGGCCGCTCCGACTCCCACTTGCGCAGCTCGGCCTCGACGTCGCTGTCGGTGTGGATGTTGCCGTTGAGCTTGGCGTACACCACCCCGCCGGCCCCCGCCCCGGCCAGCAGCACCCCGGCCGCACCGAGCGCCAGCCGGCGCCGCCAGCGCGCGTCCGGCGGGGTGCGCCGCGGCCCCGGCCCCCTGCCCGGGCGCTCGGCCCAGCCGGTGAACCTGGGCGGCTCAGGGGTCTCGGTCACCTCTGCGTCCATCCTCACGGAGTCGGCGTAGCGCCCGCGCGCGGGCCCCGCGTCACGACGGACGGACGGAACCCGCGCGGGGCCGTACGTATCTCACGAGCATGAACGGAAACCGGCGCCCGGGCCTGCGCTGGGCGCCCACGGTCCGCCGGACGGGGGAGCGGCCCGGCAAGCTCCCCGGGCCGGGCCCCGCGACACCCCTACCCGGCCGCCCGCGGCGCCCGGAACGTGATCTTCTCGCTGGTCTCCCGGGCCTCCTCGGCCTCCTCGCCCAGCCGGCCCAGATGCCGGCAGAGCACCACCGAGCCGCCGGCCACCAGCGGCCCGTACAGCCCGTACGACAGGCCCTCCCAGGTGTCGTACGGCAGCCCCGACAGCACCCGGGGCGCCGCGGGCAGCCCGGCCGCGGCCACATCGGCCCGCGCCCGGTCCACGACCTGCGCACCGGTCAGCTCCTCGCCGGCCACCACCAGCGCCACCGCATCCGCTTCCACCGGGACGAACGGCACGAACCGGTCGCCCTGCCCCGGCACCTCCACGGCGTAGTCGGCGAACCCCTCCGGCGGCTGCGGGAAACGCCCGCCCAGCGGACGCAGCGCCAGCGCCACCCGCTCCCCGGAACACGCCCGCGCCTCCGCCAGCCGGTCCGGCCCCGCCACCACCAGATCGGCGGCCGCCGGATCCCCGCCGGCCTCCGCCACCACGCCCACCGCCGAACAGGCCAGCAGCCAGACGGCGGTCTGCCAGTGGGCGGGCAGCAGCAGCGCGAGCCGGTCACCGGGCTCGGCGGCCAGATCGCCCTGCAGATAGTTGGCGGTCTTGGCCACCCAATTGGCGAAGGTCGCGACGGACAGTTCCACGCGCTCGCCGGTGGCGTCGTCGTAGAAGGTCACCAGCGGGCGGGCCGGGTCCGCGGCGAGCGCGGAACCCAGCAGGTCGGCGGGGGTGCGATCGATGGCGTTCATCGCGGCCAGGGTACGCGCGGCGGCCGCTGACGGCGGGTCGGGCCCGGCCGGCCCGGGCCACCGGATCGGCCGATGCCCCGTCAGGTCACCGTTGGCGCGTTGCCTCCGCCCGTGTTCACGATGCTGTCCATGCGCCCCTTCCTCGCGAGCTGTCTCGGCGCGGCATGCACCGCCGCCCTCGCCCTGCCCTTCGCGCCGGACGCCGGTGCCGCCGGCCGGCCACCCGGCCCCGCCGCGGCGCGCACCGCCGACCTCCCGGGCAGCACCCAGTCCCTGCCGGTCTCGGCCCTCGGCACCGGCGCGCCCCGCCCCACCGACCGCGACACCGCCGCCGCGCCGGCGCCCCGCGCCCTCGGCCTGCCGGCCCGCAGCGTACGGCCGTTCTCCCTGCTCGGCGTCGTCTGGGACGACGCCGGCGCCGCACTCCACGGCCGGGTCCAGGTCCGCACCCGCGCCGCCCGCACCGGCGCCTGGACCGGCTGGCAGGACGTCCAGACCCACAACGACGACGCCCCCGACCTCGACGCCGCCGAACGCCACGACAGCGACGTCCGCGGCAGCACCGCGCCCCTGTGGGTCGGCGACTCCGACGCCGTCCAGCTGCGCATCACCCCGCAGACCCGCAACCGCGCACCGGTCGCCGTCCCGCGCGGACTGCGCCTCGAACTCGTCGACCCCGGCAGCGCACCGCCCGCCCGCCGCAGCATGCAGGGCCCGCCGACCCCGCTCGGCCCCGACGCCACCGCGGCCTCCGCCGCCAACGCCGCCCTCGCCCCGGTCGGCGCCACAGAGATCCCCGCCCTCGACCGCGCCGCGTCCCAGGCCGACCTCGCCGCCGCCGGCGGCGGCCGGCCCGCGGGCCCCACCTACGTCGGACCGCGCCCCCGCATCGTCACCCGGGCTGGCTGGGGCGCCAACGAGAAACTGCGCGAGAAGTCCTTCCTCTACACCCACGCGGTGCGCGCCGCCTTCGTCCACCACAGCGGCTCCGGCAACAACTACACCTGCGCACAGGCCCCCAAGCTGATCCGCGCCATGTACCGCTTCCACGTCAAGAGCAACCACTGGCGGGACATCGGCTACAACTTCCTCATCGACAAGTGCGGAACGGTCTACGAGGGCCGCGCCGGCGGCGTCGCCAAGCCCGTCATGGGCGCCCACACCCTCGGCTTCAACAACGACTCCACCGGCATCGCCGTCCTCGGCACCTACACCGACACCGAACCGCCCAAGCCCGCCGTCGACGCGGTCGCCCACCTGACGGCCTGGAAGCTCGGCCTGTCCCACGCCGATCCGCGCGCCACCACCCAGATGGTCTCCACCGGCGGCAACCGCTACCCCAAGGGAACGAAGGTCCCGCTGCACGTCATCTCCGGCCACCGCGACGGCTTCACCACCGACTGCCCCGGCAACCACCTCTACAACAAACTCGCCGCCACCCGGCTCGCCGCCGCACAACTCCAGGGGCGCTGACCGGGTACCGGGCACCACTGAACCGTTCCTGCGGCAGACACGTCTTAGCGACCACGACTTGGGCCCACGACGGGGACCACGACGTGGCGACCACGGCGTTCGCCCCTGGCCGGGCCCGGCCCTCCGCCGGGGCCGGCCGGGGGCCCGTCTGCCTACACTGGTCCGCCGACCGGCCGACCCCAGCAGGAAGCAGAGACGACAGGTGACAGAAGCGATCCTCCTGGTCGGCGGCAAGGGCACCCGGCTGCGGCCGCTGACGGTGCACACGCCCAAGCCCATGGTCCCGGCGGCCGGTGTGCCGTTCCTCACCCACCAGCTGGCCCGCGCCCGGGCCGCCGGCGTCGAGCACATCGTCCTGGCCACCTCCTACCTCGCCGAGGTGTTCGAGCCATATTTCGGCGACGGTTCGGCACTCGGGCTGCACCTGGAGTACGTCACCGAGCGGGAGCCGCTGGGCACCGGCGGCGCCATCCGCAACGTCGCCGAACGGCTGCACTCCGCCCCCGGCGACCCGGTCCTGATCTTCAACGGAGACATCCTCACCGGCCTGGACATCAAGGCCCTGGTCGACACCCACCGCACCTCCGGCGCCGACGTCTCCCTGCACCTCACCCGGGTCGAGGACCCGCGCGCCTTCGGTCTCGTCCCCACCGACACCACCGGACGGGTCACCGCCTTCCTGGAGAAGCCGCAGACGCCCGAGGAGATCGTCACCGACCAGATCAACGCCGGCGCCTACGTCTTCAACCGGTCGGTCATCGACACCATCCCGGCCGGCCGCCCGGTCTCCGTCGAACGCGAGACCTTCCCCGGGCTGCTCGCCGACGGCGCACACCTCCAGGGCATGGTCGACTCCACGTACTGGCTGGACCTCGGCACCCCGCAGGCCTTCGTCCGCGGCTCCGCAGACCTCGTCCTGGGCCGCGCCCCCTCCCCGGCGGTGCCCGGCCGCCGCGGCGACCGCCTGGTCCTGGAGACGGCCGAGGTCGCCCCGGACGCCAAGCTCACCGGCGGTACGGTCGTCGGCCCGCGCACCGTCATCGGCGCCGGGGCCGAGCTCGACGGCAGCGCCGTCCTGGAGGGCGCGGTCGTCGAACCCGGCGCCGTGATCCGCGACTCCCTGATCGGCGCGGGCGCCCGCATCGGCGCCCGTACGGTGCTCGACGGCGCGGTCATCGGCGACGGAGCCCGCATCGGCGCCGACAACGAACTCCGCGACGGCATCCGCATCTGGTGCGACGCGGAGATCCCGGCCGGGTCGCTGCGGTTCTCGTCCGACCAGTAGGCCCGGACCCCGCACCCCGCCCGCTGTCGGTCCCATCGCCTAATCTGGCCGCATGCCCGCCCGCACCTGGGTCCCGCCCGGCCCGTACGACCTGCACCGCACCCTGGGGGTGCTGCAGCGTGGCCCCGGCGACCCGGCGTTCGCGGTGCGCGGCGGCGAGATCTGGCGCGCCTGCCGTACGCCCCAGGGCCCCGGCACGCTGTGCGTCGCGGCCCGTCCGGCCCGCGGCGAGGTGGCGGCCGAAGCCTGGGGCCCCGGCGCCGAGTGGCTGCTGGACCGGCTGCCCCAGCTGCTGGGGGAGGATGACGACCCGGCGCGGCTGACCGCCCGGCACCGCATCGTCCATGAGGCGCGCCGCCGCCACCCCGGCGTCCGGCTCGCCCGCACCGGCCTGGTCCTGGAATCGCTGATCCCCTCGATCCTGGAGCAGAAGGTCACCAGCGACGAGGCGTACCGGGCCTGGCGCCTGCTGCTCCAGCGGCACGGCGAGCCCGCGCCCGGCCCCTGGGAGCGGCTGCGGGTGATGCCCGATCCGCGCGGCTGGGCGCTGATCCCCTCCTGGGAGTGGCACCGCGCCGGCGTGGACGCCAAGCGCTCCTCCGCGATCCTGCGCGCCGTACGCGTGGCCCGCCGGATGGAGGAGGCCGCGGCGATGGACCTGGCCGACGCCACCCGCCGGCTGACGGCGATACCCGGCATCGGCCCGTGGACCGCCGCGGAGACGCTGCAGCGCGCCCTGGGCGCACCGGACGCGATCACGGTCGGCGATCTGCACCTCCCGAAGATCATCGGCTACGCCCTCACCGGCCGCCGCGGCACGACCGACGCGGAGATGCTCGAACTCCTCGCGCCGTACGCCGGTCAGCGGCACCGCGCCGCCCGGCTGATCCTGCTCTCCGGGATCACCCCGCCGCGCCGCGCCCCCCGATTCCCGGTCGGCGACATCGCCCGCCTCTGAGGCCGGGCCGGCGGGTCCGCCCCGCGGGCACCCTCGCCTCAGCGCACCACCACGAAGTCGTCCGCGTCGCGTGCCGCCCGCGGGCGCGACGCCCCGGCCGGACGGCCGATGGCGACCGCCCCCATCGGTTCCCAGTCGCCGGGCAGGCCGAGGACCTCCCGTACGACGTCCCGGCAGAACATCGTCGAGGAGATCCAGGCGGACCCCAGCTGCTCGCCCGCCAGCGCCACCAGGAAGTTCTGGATGCCCGCCCCGTGGGCGACGACGAACATCTCCCGCTCCGCCGCGTTGCGCCGCGCGTCCGGATAGGTGTGCGCGCCGTCCAGCACCATGCACGGCACCGCCAGATACGGCGCGTTGCGCAGCACATCGCCGCGCCGCACCCGTTTGGCGATGGACTCCTCCGATTTGCCGTCGCCGCGCAGATCCGCGATCCAGGCGTTGCGCATCGCGTCCAGCAGCCGCTCCCGCGCCGTTGCGGACTCCAGCAGCACGAACCGCCAGGGCGTGGTGTGGTGCGGCGCCGGGGCGGTGACCGCCGCGGCCACCGCGCGCCGCACCGCGCCCGGGTCGACCGGCTCGTCCGTGAAGTCCCGCACCGTACGCCGTAGCGTCACCGCCTCGCGTACGGCCTCGGAGGTGCCCAGCCGGAACATGTCGCCCGCGGCGCCGCGCACCATCGCCCGCGCCCCGTCACCGGTCTCCTCGACGACGTGCCCCAGTCCGCGCACCACGGCGACCGGCAGCCCGGCCGCCTTGCCCTTCACCAGGTCGCCCGCCGCGGCCAGTTCGTCCGCGGTGGCCACCACGGTCGCGCTGAGCGGATTGCCGTTCGCGTCCGTGCCGCCGCGCAGATCGTCCAGCACCCGCACCCCGGCCGCCCCGATGGCGACGTCGGTCAGACCGCTGCGCCAGGGGCGCCCGAAGGTGTCGCTGATGACGACGCCGACGTCCACGCCGAGTTCGGTGCGCAGTCCGTCCCGCAGGGCGCGCGCCGAGCGGTCCGGGTCCTCCGGCAGCAACAGGACCGTGCCGGCCGGGGTGTTGGAGGCGTCGACGCCGGCCGCGGCCATCACCAGGCCCTGCCGGTTCTCGACGATCCGCAGCGGGCCGCGGCGGGCGACCAGCCGCACCGTCTCCCGGTCGATCGCCGCCTCCCGGTCGGTGGCCTCGACGATCCGCCCCTCGGCCTTGCTGACGATCTTCGACGTCACCAACAGCACGTCGCCGTCGGCGAGTTGGCACGTGCCGTCGGCGGTCGCCGCGGCCGCGATCAGCTTCACCAGGTCGTCGCCGGGCCGCACCTCGGGGATCCCGGGCAGCGCCCGGACCCGGTACGCCGGTACGTCGGCGTCGCCGGTCACGCCCGGACCTCTTCGGCCAGCGCGAGCGCCTCGCGCGCCATCGCGGCCGTGGCGTCCAGGTCGGTCATCATCAGCGGTACGGCCCGGCAGCGGATCCCGGCCGCCTCGACCTCGGCCACCGCGCCGGCGTCGACGGAGTCGACCAGCCAGCCGTCGAGCAGCCCCGAACCGTAGTGCCGGGCGACCGCCGACGCGGTGGACTCCACGCCGACCGCCGCCAGCACCTTGTCCGCCATACCGCGCACCGGCGCGTCCCCGACGATCGGCGAGAGCCCGACCACCGGCACCCCGGCGTCCGCGATCGCCTCGCGGATCCCGGGCACGGCGAGGATGGTGCCGACGCTGACGACGGGGTTGGACGGCGGGAAGAGGATGACGTCGGCGTCCCCGAGGGCCTCCAGGACGCCGGGGGCGGGCTTGGCCTGCTCGGCGCCGACCGGGACGACGGCCCGCGCGTCCACCGAGGCGCGCAGTCGCACCCAGTACTCCTGGAAGTGCACGGCCCGCTGTTCGCCGTCCTCCTCGATCGCGACGTGGGTCTCGACCCGGTCGTCGGACATCGGCAGCAGCCGCACGCCGGGCTGCCAGCGCGCGCACAGCGCTTCGGTGACGGCGCTGAGCGGGTAGCCGGCGGCCAGCATCTGGGTCCGCACGATGTGCGTGGCGAAGTCCCGGTCGCCGAGGCCGAACCACTCGGGGCCGACGCCGTAGGCGGCCAGTTCCTCCTTGACCCGGAAGGTCTCGTCGGCGCGGCCCCAGCCCTGCTCCTCGTTGATGCCGCCGCCGAGCGTGTACATCACGGTGTCGAGGTCGGGACACACCTTCAGGCCGAACAGGTGGATGTCGTCACCGGTGTTGCCGATGACGGTGATGTCCGCGTCCGGAGCCGCTGCCTTCAGTCCCCGCAGAAAGCGGGCGCCGCCGATACCGCCGGCCAGAACCACGATTCGCATGACGCACAGTGTGTCAGCCGTAGGGGGCCCACGGCTCCGGGTGTCAGGCCCCGGTGGTCTCCCGTGCTGCCGTGGAGCAGTGGGCCGCGTCGTGCATGGGCATTTCGGTCAGACCGGGGAAGTAGACGTGCAGGCTGACCGCGGGCGTCAGGGAGTCGTTGACGACCTCGTGGACGTAGCCGGGGGCGAAGACCTTCTGGGAGCCGGCGGTCAGGGCGCGCGGTCCGGCGGCGCCGTGTTCGGTCAACTCGCCCTGCAGGACGGTCAGTACGCCGGAGGACCGCCCGTGGTCGTGCCGTCCGCTGCCCTGGCCGGGGAGCCAGCTCAGCAGCCACACCTCGTAGCCGGGCCCGGTACGCAGCCGGTGGTACCAGCGGGTGGTGGCGTCGTAGCGGACGAGCGGGGCCCATGCGGCGCGGTCCGCGGCGATGGTGCGGGCGAGCCCCACGAAGCCGGCGACGGTGTCCGGGTGCGCGGGGACGGGCGGCAGGAGGTGGGGGACGGCGAGCGGGTCGCCGGCGATCTGGACGTCGCTGTTCATCGGTTTCGGGTTCCTCGGCGGAAGAGCTGGGGGAACCTCCCCGTCGTAGCCGGGGGAGGGGGCGGCCGGCGCGGGCGGTCCCTGTGGGGTGCGCGGCGCGGGCGGGAAATGCGGGGCGCTGCGGGGTGGTGCGAGCGGAGAAGCCGGAGCTCAGTGGCATCAACAGCTGGAACAGCGACAGCGAGCCTGCGCAGCGCAGAGCGACCCGTAGGCACGGGTCAGTCGGGGCGCGGCAGTCACTGGCATGGGGTCAAGGAGACCGGGTTCCCGGCGCAATGTCAACCGGACGTCTGGTTTGCCGCGAATCTTTCACTGCATCCGGTTACTCCGGTCGGAGAAAGGTTTGTGCAGCCCCGGACGCGGAGACATCGACCGGCAACCGCTGCTCCAAACGCCGTTGCGGTCCCGTGATCCGTCTGTGATCTTCCCCGCTTCGGCGCGCGGGGTGCAACGCGAACGCCGCCTGAGCACGTCTCCATGGATGACACGGACGTGCCGGGGGGCCCGCCCGGGGAAGTGTCCTGGTTTTTACTGATTTGAACACTTTCCGCATCCGCTTGGTTCCGCCGAGTGAATAAGAGGCTCAATAGCAGATCTCGGCTTGACTGGCCCGGATCACCACACTTGTAATTTCACTCGTGTCGTTCAGCCGAAATCGATCACGGCTTGATCACGGGGACGTAAAGACAGACGAGGGGCGCACATGACCGAGCTGTTCCAGGAATTGCTGGTCGAGGAGGCGGACGAGGAGCTCGGCTGGCAGGAGCGCGCACTGTGCGCCCAGACCGACCCCGAGTCCTTCTTCCCGGAGAAGGGTGGCTCCACCCGCGAGGCGAAGAAGGTCTGTCTCGCCTGTGAAGTCCGGTCCGAATGCCTCGAATACGCCCTCGCCAACGACGAGCGCTTCGGCATTTGGGGCGGTCTGTCGGAGCGCGAGCGGCGCCGGCTCAAGAAGGCCGCCGTCTGACCGTGACGAGTCAGCCACCCCCGCCCAGGGCGCGCGGTCTCTCGGACCCCGCCGCCGCACCGCCCCAACTCCCCATATCCCCCTATACCGAACACTCCGCCTCCAGCGCACCGGGCGCCGGAGGCGGACTGCTGTGTACGGGCCCGGTCGGGGCACCGGCACGAACCATTAGTGTGGGGCCCCGTCCGAGATGCGCCGCCGCCCACCGGGGCGCGCGCGTCGCCTCGTAGTCCGTCGCAGTGTCTTCCGGGGGCGGGGCCTGAAAGCGACTTCGCCGCGGGCCTTCGAACTCCCGGGTCCGGAGGGCCCGTACCTCGATGTCCGTGCACAGCCAGTCGGCGGCGCAGGCCGCCTCATATGCAGCCGCCACACCAGAGTTCCCGCGGCACGTCGTCACCGCCGTGATCGTCTCCCACGACGGCGCCCGCTGGCTGCCCGACGCGCTCACCGGCCTGCTCGGCCAGGAACGCCCGGTGCAGAACGCCATCGGCGCCGACACCGGCAGCGCGGACCACTCCGCCCAGCTGCTCACCGAATCCCTCGGCGACGAACGCGTACTGCATCTCGCCCGCCGCTCCGGATTCGGCACCGCCGTCGACGAGGCGGTCCGCACCGCCCCCCTGCTCGGCCCGGACGACCTGCCGTACCTGCGCCGCCCCAGCGGCTGGGACCCGGTCAGCCGCACCTGGCGCGACGAGGCCTACGACATGCCGGAACTGCCGCACGGCGAACCGGTCCAGTGGCTGTGGCTGCTGCACGACGACTGCGCCCCCGAGCCCGACGCCCTCGCCGAACTGCTGCGGGTCGCCGACGCCAGCCCCTCCGCCGTCATCGTCGGCCCCAAGCTGCGCAGCTGGTACGACCGCCGCCAGCTCCTCGAAGCCGGGGTCAGCATCGCCCGCAGCGGCCGCCGTTGGACCGGCCTGGACCGCCGCGAACAGGACCAGGGCCAGCACGACCAGGTCCGCCCGGTGCTGTCGGTCTCCACCGCCGGCATGCTCATCCGCCGCGACGTCTACGAGGAGTTGGGCGGCTTCGACCGCCGGCTGCCCCTGATGCGCGATGACGTCGACCTGTGCTGGCGCGCCCAGGCCGCCGGCCACCAGGTCCTCGTCGCCCCGGACGCCGTCCTCCGGCACGCCGAGGCCGCCGCCCGCGAACGCCGCCCCATCGACTGCGTCGGCCGCTCCGTGGCCAACCCGCACCGCGTCGACAAGGCCGGCGCCGTCTACACCCTGCTCACCAACACCCGCGGCCGGATCCTGCCGTACGTCCTGCTGCGGCTGCTGCTCGGCACCCTCCTGCGGGTCCTCGCCTACCTCGTCGGCAAGGTCCCCGGCCAGGCCCTCGACGAACTCGCCGGCCTCTTCGGCACCCTGCTGCGGCCCGGCAAGATCCTCGCCGCCCGCAAACGCAGAGGCCGCCCCGCGGTGGAGGCGAGCGAGCTGCGGCCGCTCTTCCCGCCGCCCGGCGCGACCGTCCGGGCCACCGTCGAGCAGATCGCCGGCAACCTCGCCGGCCGGGCCGCCCCCGACGTGGCCTCGGCCGGCCGGCACGGCGCCGTCGAATCCGGACCCGGCGGCGACGACGCCGACTTCCTGGAGATCGAGCAGTTCGCCCGGCTCAAGCGGATCGCCCGCAAACCGGCCCCGGTCCTCTTCCTCGTCCTGCTTCTCGTCTCGCTGATCGCCTGCCGCGGGCTGCTCGGCTCCGGCGCCCTCACCGGCGGCGCACTGCTGCCCGCCCCCGGCAGCGTCTCCGACCTGTGGTCGGCGTACCTCGACAGCTGGCACGCGGTGGGCACCGGCGACAGCGCCGCCGCACCGCCCTACCTGGCCGTCGTCGCCCTGGTCTCCAGCGTCTTCCTCGGCTCCACCGGCTTCACGCTGACCCTGCTGCTGGTCTGCTCCGTCCCGCTGGCCGGCCTCACCGCCTACTTCGCCTCCCGCCCGCTGGTCACCTCCCGGCTGCTGCGGGCCTGGGGCAGCATCGCCTACGCCTTCCTGCCCGCCGCGGCCGGCGCACTGGCCGGCGGCCGCCTGGGCACCGCCGTCCTCGCGATCCTGCTGCCCCTCATGGCACGCGCCGCGATCGCCGCGTGGGGACTGCGGCTCCCGGTCGGCACCCGCCCCAGCTGGCGCGCCACCTGGGCGTACGCCCTGCTGATCACCTTCACCACGGCCTTCACCCCCGTGGTCTGGCCGATGGCCGTCCTGCTCGGCGTCGGCCTGCTGGTGCTGCGGCTCGTCGATGGCAGCCGCGACCAGATCGTCGCCCACGGACTGCGGTTCCTGGCCGCAGTCCTCGCCCCGCTCGTCGTGCTCGCCCCCTGGTCGCTGTCCCTGCTGACCCACCCGTCCCGCTTCTTCCAGGAGGCCGGCCTCGGCTACGGCACCGGCTCCGCCTCCGTCCTCGACCTCATCGGCCTCAGCCCCGGCGGCCCCAAGGCCACCGGCGGGCTGCTGCTCCTCGGCATCGTCCTCGCCGCGCTCGCCGCGACCCTGCGCGACGCCCGCCAGCTCGCCATCCGCACCGCCTGGGCCGTCGCCCTCACCGGCCTGCTCTTCGCCGCGCTCGGCAACGGCTCCGGCTGGACCGGCCCCGCCGTCCTCGTCTACGGCCTGGCCCTGCTCTGCGCCGCCGCGCTCGGCGCCGAAGGCATCCGCACCCGCATGGCCAGCCTCGGCTTCGGCTGGAAGCAACCGGTCGCCGTGCTGATCGCGCTGGCGTCCGTGCTCGCCCCGCTCTACGCCGCGGTCAGCTGGATGATCACCGGCGCGGCCGGCCCGCTGGAACGGCGCGGCCCCGAACAGGTCCCGGCGTTCGTCGCCGAGGAGTCCGGCAGCGCCGACCGGCCCCGCACCCTCGTCCTCGACGGCACCCCCGGACACGTCTCCTACACCCTCGTCCGCGGCTCCGGCGCCCGCCTCGGCGACGCCGACCTGGCCGCCGAGGCCGGGGAGGACAAGCGGTTCGGCAGCATCGTCGCCAACCTCGTCGCCGGCTCCGGCGCCGACCAGACCAACCAGCTCGGCGGCTACGCGGTCCGCTACGTCCTGGTCAGGAGCGGCGCCCCGCGCGAGATGGGCCGCGTCCTGGACGCCACCCCGGGCCTGACCCGGCTCAGCCAGGAGGACGGCAGCGCCCTGTGGCGGGTCGACCGCCGGGTCTCCCGCGTCTCGATCGTCCCGCCCCAGGCCCAGGACGGCACCACCGCCGGCGAGGCCGCCGCCCCCACGGCCGTGGCCGCCGGGCCCGTCGAGGCACACACCAAGCTGCCCGCCGGGCCCGCCGGCCGGGTGCTGCGCCTCGCCGACGCCGCCGACGAGGGCTGGCAGGCCACCCTCGACGGCACCCCGCTCAAGCCCGTCACCGTCGACGGCTGGGCCCAGGGCTTCACCCTGCCCTCCAACGGCGGCCGGCTCGACCTCACCCACGAGAACCCGCTCGGCCACACCCTGTGGCTGTGGGCCCAGGGCCTGCTCGCCGTCGTCCTGGTCGTCCTCGCCCTGCCCGGCCGCCGCCGCGAGATCGACGACGACCTGCCCGAGGACGACGCCGCCGCACAGGCCGCCGCGGCCACCGGCGACGGCCGCCGGGCCCGCCGGCTGCGCGCCCAGGCCGAGGCCGCCGGCAGCCCCGAAGCGGCCGACGCCGCCATCCCGGCCGCCCGCGCCGGCGAGGAGCCGCCCGCTCCGGCCGCCGACCCGGCGGCCCCCCAGGAACCCGCCGCGACCGGCGACCCGTACGCCGCCGTACCGCAGCAGCCCTCCTACGAGGACTGGCCGGCCGCCCCCGGCCAGCACGCCGCCGAGCAGCAGCCCTACGACCCGTACCAGGGCACGCAGTACGGCGGCCAGTACCCGCAGGCGGACCCCTACCAGCAGACCGGCACCTACCCCGGCGACCCCTACCAGGCCGGCGCCTACGACCCGTACGGCTACGCCCAGCAGCCGTACCCGGACGGCACGCCGCAGCCCCAGCAACAGCCCTACGACGACGGCACCGTGTACCCGGGGTACGCCGGGCCCCCCGGCTCCTACCCCGAGCCGCACCGTGACGGGAGCGACCAGCAGTGAAGCGCACCATGACGTCCCTGATCGGCGCGGCCGCCGCGCTGGCCGCCGTCACCGGCATCGCCGCCGTCGCGGCCCCCGGAGGCACCCCGAAGCCCCCCGGCGGCGCCGCCCGGCTGCCCGTCCAGCGCTCCGCGCTGCTCTGCCCCCCGCCCACCTCCTCCGACGTCGGCGAGACCACCTACACCGCCTTCGTCCCCCAGGGCGCCGCGGCCGGCGCCGACACCAAGAAGGGCACCGCGAAGCTGCTGCCCGCCGGGACCGTCAAGGACGCCGGCGCCGGCGACGGCAAGAAGAAGGGCGGCAGGTCCAAGGCCGCGGACACCGGCCGCACCACCGTCCCGCCCGCCGACACCACGCCCGTCGTCCCCCTCCGGCAGGCCGGCAAGCCGGTCACCACGACCACCGACCGGGCCGGCGCCCCCGCCCTCGTGGGCGCGGCCGACGGCACCCTCGCCCCCGGCTGGACCGTCCAGCAGACCACCACCGTCGCGGCCGGCGCCGGCCGCGGCCTGCTCGGGCTGAGCTGCCCCACCCCCGACACCACGTTCTGGTTCCCCGGCGTCAGCACCGCCACCGACCGCCAGGACTACGTCCACCTCACCAACCCCGACACCACCCCCGCCGTCGTCGACCTCGAACTGCGCGGCAAGGACGGCTCGTTGGGCGGCTCGGCCGGCGAGGACATCACCGTCCCCCCGCACACCACCGTCCCCGTCCTGCTCTCCACCCTCACCACCCGCCCCGCCACCAACGCCACCCTGCACGTCCTCGCCCGCGAGGGCCGGGTCGGCGCCGCCGTCCAGGCCACCGACAACAAGCTCGGCAGCGACTGGCTACCGCCCGCCGCCGACCCCGCCCCGAGCGTGGTCCTCCCCGGTATCCCCAAGGACGCCACCTCCGTCCGGCTGGTCGCCCTCGCCCCCGGCGGCGACGACGCCGACCTGAAGGTGCAACTCGCCACCCCCACCGGCCTGATCACCCCGGCCGGCCTGGAGACGCTGCACCTCAAGAGCGGCATGACCACCGCGGTGGACCTCAAGGACGTCACCAAGGGCGAGGCCGGCTCCCTGGTGCTCACCCCCACCGACCCCGGCGCCAAGGCCCCCGTCTCGGCGGCGCTGCGGGTCACCCGAGGCAAGGGCGGCAACCAGGAGATGGCCTTCATCCCCGCCACCCGCCCGGTGGAGAAACGCGCCACCGCCGCCGACAACGGCGCCAAGGGCAGCACCCTGTCCCTGGCCGCCCCCGAGAAGGGCAAGGACGCCAAGGTGAAGGTCACCGCCTCCGCGGGCAGCGACGGCGGCACCCCGGTCACCAAGACGTACACGGTCAAGGGCGGCACCACCCTCGACATCGACCCGCCCCGCCCCCAGGGCCTCAAGGGCGGCTACGCCCTCACCGTGGAGCCCGAGCCGGGCAGCGGCCCCGTCTACGCGGCCCGGATGCTCGCCCGCCCCCAGGGCGGCGTCCCCGCCTTCACCGTCCAGCCGCTGCCCGACGACCGCGGCTCGGTCGTCGTCCCCACCGCCGGCCAGGACCTGTCCCTGCTCACCGACTGAAGACACCGTGCCCGCGCTACGGGCCTCACTCCTGCCCGTAGCGCGGGTCCACCGACTCCGGAGCCAGCCCCAGCAGATCGGCGACCTGCTCGACGACCACCTCGTGCACCAGCAGCGCCCGCTCGTCCCGGCTCTTCGTACGGATCTCCACCGGCCGCCGGTAGATCACGATCCGGTCGCGATGTCCGCCCGCCGCCGGCAGCACCCGCCCCAGCGGCACGCTCTCCTCGTCGACCGGCCCCTCCCCGCCGTCCGGTCCGAACCCGGGCACCTCGACCACCATGAAGTCGACCTGGGCCAGCTGCGGCCAGCGCCGCTCCAGCCGGTCCCGCGAGTCGTAGACGAGATCCACGAAGGCGTCCGCGCGGGTCACCGACAGCGGCACCTGGGGCGGCGCGATCGGACCGCGCATGCCGCGGCCGTGACGGTCGCGGCGGCGGAGCCGCGGCTCCGCCGGTCGGGGAGGTACGGGCCTGTCCATCAGCATCGAGCGTAGCCGTCACGGACCGCCGGAAACCGCAGACCGCCACAAGACGCGGCATGTCGCAGGCTGACCGGACCGGTCCGGATCTCTTTCGTTTCCCTCCCCACATCAGATCGCGGAACTCCCGCCGAATGGCCGGAAATGCACTAACTCGTGAGGGTATTCCCTCCCGCACACCGACCGTCCCGCCCCGCCCGCCCCAGGACGGGCCGAGCGGGTGCAGGTCAGACGCATCGGACGAAGCGGGACGACACGGTTGGGTGAGCCGGGGGAGAGTCGTCGCGGCCCGCTCAAGAGTGCGGTACCGTCCAACGTCGTGAGCCCTGTACGTCGCTGTTCGCGCACTGCGTGCGGCCGCCCCGCCGTCGCAACGCTGACGTACGTCTATGCGGACTCGACCGCCGTGCTCGGACCGCTCGCCACCTACGCCGAACCGCACTGCTACGACCTGTGCGCCGAGCACTCCGAGCGGCTGACCGCGCCCCGCGGCTGGGAGGTCGTCCGCCTCGCCATCGACTCCGGCCCGGCCCGCCCCAGCGGCGACGACCTGGAAGCCCTGGCGAACGCGGTCCGCGAGGCCGCCCGCCCCCAGGAACGCGAACGCGCCGCGGGCGCGGACGCTCCCGCGGGCGACCGCGCCCCCATGGAAGTGGCCCGCCGCGGCCACCTCCGCGTCCTCCGGTCCCCGTGTTCGTGGACTGCTGTCGCTTTACGTCCACGAACAAGGCCCCTCCGGCCCGTCCCCTCCCGTTGGGGGAGTGTGCGGGTGTGTGGGGGCGCGCGTCGTTGCGTGCGCATCTCGTGTCGTGAGGTTTCGGGAATGCCTCGCCCGGCGCGTCGAGTTGTGGCCCCGCAGGGGGCCTTCGCGACCCTTACGGGTTCTGTTCGACCGTCCCCTACGGGACCTCCCCCACGCCCACCCCCACCCACCCGCCCCATTCCCCTCACGGGAGGGGACGGGCCGGAGGGGCCGGTGTTTGGGACGTAAAGCGACAGCAGTCCCAAACA
>NZ_JOIX01000098.1 GCF_000720175.1 Streptomyces sp. NRRL S-337 | reverse complement strand
TTGTTGTGGGTGCGGTGACGGGCCTCCGGGGCCTTGTTCGTGGACTGCTGTCGCTTTACGTCCACGAACAAGGCCCCTCCGGCCCGTCCCCTCCCGTTGAGGGGAGTGTGCGGCTGAGTGGGGGCGCGCGTTGTGCCGCGTACACCTGACGTCGCCGGTCAGCGGGAATAGCTGCCCCGGCGTGTCCGGTTGTGGCCCCGCAGGGGGCCCTCGCGACCCCTACGGGATCTGTTCGACCCACCCCTACGGGTCCGCAGAGCCCCTGATACCCCCAACGCCCACCCCCACTCACCTCTTCCCACTCCCCCAACGGGAGGGGACGGGCCGGAGGGGCCGGTGTTTGGGACGTAAAGCGACAGCAGTCCCAAACACCGGCCCCTCCGGCCCGTCACCGCACCCGACACCCACCCAGCCCGCCGCAGGCGCCACGGCGAGACGCCCCGCGGCGGAACGGCCAAGTACGTGCGGGGCGCCGCAAAGCGCAACGGCGCGCAACCCCCACGGCGGGACAGACAGGTACGTGGGAGGCCAGCCAAGCGCAGCGCCCCGCGGCGGGAGAGACGGGTACGTGGGGAGAATGCCTGCATGGCCAATGAGGAACCGCTCAACGTCGATGAAGTGCTCGATGTCGTCGACGAGAACGATCAGGTCGTGGGGCAGGCGCCGCGCGGCGAGAGTTATGCGCGGCGGATGCGTACCCGTTGCTCCTTCGTGCTGGTGCGGGACGCCGAGGACCGGATCTTCGTGCACCGCCGCACGCCGAACAAGCTGGTCTTCCCCGCGCACTACGACATGTTCGTGGGCGGTGTGGTGGGCGCCGGTGAGAGCTACGACCGGGCCGCCCTGCGCGAGGCCGAGGAGGAGCTGGGGGTGCGGGGGCTGGCGCAGCCGGAGCCGCTGTTCAAGTTCCTCTACGAGACGGCCGAGCACACCTGGTGGTCGGCGGTGTACCAGGTGCGGTGCACGCTGCCGGTCGCCCCGCAGGAGGCGGAGATCGACTGGTACGCGTTCCTGACCGAGGAGGAGCTGATCGCGCGGCTGGACGTGTGGCCGTGGACGCCGGACGGGATGGCCGCGTACCGGCAGCTGCTCGGCCGGCGGGAGCGGGGGGAGTGCTGATGCGGGCGGGGCGGCCGGGCGGGTTCCGGCGATGAGCCGCGGCGGTGGGCTGCGGGCGGCCGGCGAGGCGGTACGGCTCTGGTTCGCGCCCGCGCGCGTCCGCGAGGAGGGCACGACCCCCGACTACCGGTTCTCGCTGGCCAATGAGCGGACGTTTCTGGCCTGGTTGCGGACCGGGCTGGCGCTGATCGGCGGCGGGTTCGCGGTGGACCAGTTCCTGCCCCGGCTGCACGGCACGCTGCGGGTGAGCTTCACCGTCGTGCTGCTGGTGGGCGGAGGGCTGTGCGCATTGCGGGCGGTCAACCACTGGGTGCGCTGCGAGCGGGCGATGCGGCGCGGCGAGGACCTGCCGGTGTCCCGCTTCCCCGGTGCGCTGGCGCTGGCCGTCGGGCTGTTCGCGGCGGCCGTGGTCGTGCTGGTCCTGCTGGGCCGGACGAACTAGGCGATGGCGAGGGAGCGCCCGGTGGCGGGCGGAGCCGGGCCGGGGCCCCGGCCGGCGTCGGACCGGGATCCGGGGCTGCAGCCGGAGCGGACCCGGCTGGCCTGGCGGCGGACCACGCTGTCCGCCACCGTGGTGGCGCTGCTGGCCGGCCGGCAGCTGCTGCGGAACGCCGAGGGCGGGGCGGTGGTCGCGGCGGAGGCGGCGCTGACCGGCCTGGTGTGGTTCGGCTTCGTCGTCCTCGCGCACCGCAGGATGCGGGCCATGGCGGGCTGCCGGCCGCCGGGGCTGCCGCCGCGAACCGCGCTGCTGCTGATCGGCTGCACCCTCGCGCTGGCGCTGTGCGGCGCGGTGATCCTGCTTCAGGGGTGACCCGCTCCTGAGGGAGGAGAGGAGCGGCGCACGGGGCCCGGGCGGCGGTTTCCCGCCCGGGCCGGTGGCGGGGGTACCGTGGCCCGGTCCCGCGGCGGCGGAGGACGCCCGAACTCCCCGTAGGCGGGTCGACACTGACGGGGCATCGGAGCAGGAGGCACATCCCATGACGGAAGCGGCGGAACGGACCACGACCGGGCGGAGCGTGCCGGAGGAGCCGTACCTGACCGAACTCGCGGGCGGGGTGCACGCCTTCATCCAGCCCGACGGCGGCTGGTGCCTGAACAACGCCGGGTTCCTCACCGACGGCGGGACCACCCTCCTCGTGGACACCGCCGCCACCGAGCGGCGGGCCCGACTGCTGCGCCGGCGGATCGCGGAGAGCGGCGCCCCGGCGCCCCGTTTCGTGGTCAACACCCACCACCACGGCGACCACACCTACGGCAACGGCGTCTTCGCGCCCGGGGCGACCGTCATCGGGCACGCCGCCTGCCGCCGGGAGCTGCTGGCCGCCGGGCACCAACTGCACGCCGTCTGGCCGGAGGTGGAGTACGGCGACATCCGGCTCACCCCGCCCACGGTCACCTACACCGACGAGCTCACCCTGCACCTCGGCGACACCGAGGTGCGGCTGATCCACCCGGGCGTGGCGCACACGCCCGGGGACACCGTGGTCTGGCTGCCCCGTCAGCGCATCGTCTTCACCGGGGACCTGGTCTTCCACAGCGGCACCCCGTTCCTCTTCATGGGCTCGCTCACCGGCTCGCTCAAGGCGGTCGAGCTGCTGCGCTCGCTGGACGCGGTCACCGTCGTCCCCGGACACGGCCCGGTCGCCGGCCCCGAGGTGTACGACGTCATCGAGCGCTATCTGCGCTTCGTCGGGGAGCTGGCGCAGGAGGGCAGGGCGGCCGGCCGTACCCCGCTGGAGGTGGCGCAGCGGGCGGAGCTCGGCCCGTTCGCGGAGCTGGCGGAGTCGGAGCGGCTGGTGGCCAACCTGCACCGGGCGTACGCGGAGCTGGCGGGCGGGGCGCCGGGTGCCCCGCTCGATCCGCTGGTCGGCTTCGGCGACATGACGGTGATGAACGGCGGGGTGCCGGTGGCCTGTCACGCCTGAGGCGGCTGTCGTTGGTCGGCCTGTCACGCCTGAGGCCGCTGTCGTCGTTTGGCCCGTCATGCCTGAGGCCATGGCCACGGGTGGCCGGGTCAGGCATGAGGCCGTGGCCACGGGTGGCCGGGTCAGGCATGAGGCGGCGCGGCCGCGGGTGACCGGAATCCTTCCGTGCGGCGGCGCGTGACGGACGCCCCACGTACCGCCACTGGACGCCATACCGACTAGTCGGCATGATCGGGGCACGACCGATCGACCGTCGGACCGTCCACTCCCCACGGAGGAGCACGATGAGCAAGGGCACCCCTCCCCCCACGGCCCCGGACCGGGAGGATCCCCCCGGCCTCGACCTGGCGCGGTTGCGCGCGCACCTGGACCGGGAGCGGCCCGGGCTGGCCGGCGGCCCGCTGCGGGCGGAGCTGATCGAGGGCGGGCGGTCCAACCTCACCTACCGGGTCACCGACGGCGCCGCCCGCTGGGTCGTCCGCCGGCCGCCGCTCGGCCACGTCCTGGCCACCGCGCACGACATGCGGCGTGAGCACCGGGTGATCAGTGCGCTGCACCCGACGCCGGTGCCGGTGCCCGGGACCCTGCTGCTGTGCGAGGACGAGTCGGTGATCGGCGCCCCGTTCTACGTGATGGAGCTGGTCGAGGGCACGCCGTACCGCACCGCCGCCCAGCTGGCGCCGCTCGGCCCGGAGCGCACCCGGGCCGTGGTGCTGTCGCTCGTGGACACGCTGGTGGAGCTGCACGCCGTGGAGCCGGAGGCGGTGGGGCTGGGCGACTTCGGCCGCCCGGACGGCTTCCTGGAGCGTCAGCTGCGGCGCTGGGGCAAGCAGCTGGCCGCCTCGAAGAACCGTGAACTGGCCGGGATCGACGAGCTGCACGAGGCGCTCGGCCGGGCGCTGCCCGCCTCCTCCGCGCCGGCCGTCGTGCACGGCGACTACCGGCTGGACAACGTCCTGGTCGGCGCCGACGACACCATCAAGGCCGTACTGGACTGGGAGATGTCCACGCTCGGCGATCCGCTGACCGACCTCGGCCTGCTGGCGATGTACAGCTCCGACCTCGGCCTGCCCGAGTCCCCGGTGAGCACCACCAGCGGCGCCCCGGGCCACCCCTCCCCCGCCGAGCTGATCGAGCGCTACGCGGCCCGCTCGGGCCGGGACACCTCGGCCATCGCCTGGTACACCGCGTTCGCCTGGTTCAAGCTCGCGGTGATCCTCGAAGGCATCCACTACCGCTTCACACTCGGCCAGACCGTCGGTGCCGGTTTCGACCGGATCGGCGAGCTCGTGCCCGTCTTCATCGACCGCGGACTGACCACCCTCAAGGAAGGCTGAGCCCCATGGACTTCGCATTCGACGCCCGGACCGAGGAGCTGCGCGCGCGGCTGCTGACGTTCATGGACGAGCACGTCCTCCCGGCCGAGCGGACCGCCCACGAGCAGCGGGAAGCCCTCGCCTCGCCGTGGGACACCCCGGCGGTCGTCGAGGAACTGAAGGCCGAGGCCCGCCGGCAGGGGCTGTGGAACCTGTTCCTCCCGGACGAGGAGTACGGCGCCGGGCTGACCAACCTCCAGTACGCGCCGCTGGCCGAGATCACCGGCCGCAGCCCGCAGCTGGCGCCGACCGCGCTGAACTGCGCGGCGCCGGACACCGGCAACATGGAGGTGCTGGCCCAGTTCGGCAACGAGGCGCAGAAGAAGCAGTGGCTGGAGCCGCTGCTGGCCGGCGAGATCCGGTCGGCGTTCGCGATGACCGAGCCGGAGGTGGCCTCGTCGGACGCCACCAACATCACCACGCGCATCGAGCGGGACGGCGACGACTACGTCATCAACGGCCGCAAGTGGTACATCTCCGGGGCGATGAACCCGCTGTGCCAGATCTTCATCGTGATGGGCAAGACCGACCCGGACGGCGCGGACCTGCGCCGCCAGCAGTCGATGGTGCTGGTGCCGCGCGACACCCCCGGTGTGGAGGTGAAGCGTGCCATGCAGGTCTACGGGTACGAGGACCACTACCACGGCGGGCACGCGGAGGTGGTCTTCCACGACGTACGGGTGCCGGTGGGCCATCTGATCGGCGAGGAGGGCGGCGGCTTCGGCATCGCCCAGGCCCGGCTCGGTCCCGGCCGGATCCACCACTGCATGCGGCTGATCGGCATGGCCGAGCGGGCCATCGAGCTGATGTGTGAGCGGGCGGTGGCCCGTACGGCGTTCGGCAAGCCGCTGGCCCAGCAGGGCGTGGTCCAGGAGTGGATCGCCGACGCGCGGGTGGCGGTGGAGCAGCTGCGGCTGCTGGTGCTGAAGACCGCCTGGCTGATGGACACCGTCGGCAACAAGGGCGCGCACACCGAGATCCAGGCCATCAAGATCGCCACGCCGCGCACGGTCGTCGACATCCTCGACAAGGCCGTCCAGCTGCACGGCGCGGGCGGCGTGAGCCAGGACTTCCCGCTGGCCGAACTGTGGGCCGCGGCCCGCACCCTTCGCCTGGCGGACGGCCCGGACGAGGTCCACCAGCGGTCGCTGGCCCGGCGGGAGTTGAAGCGGTACCTGTAGGGGGTGTCCCGTAGGGGGGCGTCGAACAGATCCCGTAGGGGTCGCGAGCGCCCCCTCGGGGCCGACAACGCGGCAGGGGTGGCGGGTATTCCGTGACGGGTGTTCCGTGACGGGTGTCCCCTGGCGGGGTGTTCCCAGGCGGGGTGTCCCCGGGTGTCACCCAGCCCCGCCGGCGCCGCCCGCCCCCGCCCGTCGGCGTTACGGCCGCAGCGCCCGCAGTAGCAGGTCGGCCAAGTGGTCGGCGACCTGCTGGGGGGTGAGGGGGCCGTTCTCCCGGTACCAGGTGCCGAGGTGGTGGACGGAGCCGAAGTGGTAGTCGACGACGAGGTCGGCGGGGATGTCGGCGGCGAAGACGCCGGAGCGCTGGCCCTCCTCGATCAGGGCGCGGAACCGTTCGTGGTAGCGCCGGCGTTCGGCGCGTACCTGCTTGTCCTTCTCCGGGCCGAGGTGGTGCATCGACCGGAAGAAGATCTTGGTGTCGTCGAGGTTCTCGATGGTGGTGACGACGACGTCGGCGGCGGCGTCGCGCAGGCGCTGCTCGACCGGGGCGTCGGCGTCGGCGAAGTGGTCCAGCCGCTCCTGCTGGAGCCGCAGCACCCGGCCGTAGACCTCGTGCAGCAGGTCGTCCTTGGAGCCGAAGTAGTGGTAGAGGGCGCCCTTGGTGACGCCCGCCGCGTCCACGATCTCCTGGACGGAGGTGCGGTCGTAGCCCTGCTCCGCGAAGAGCCTGGTGGCGGTGGCCAGCAGCCGCCGCGCCACCGGCTTCGTGCCGCCGTTGCCGTTGCCGGTGCCGTCCTTCGTGCCGGCCATCGCCCTCACCTGTCCTTCGTCGTACGTCATGCGCGGTGGCGCAGCTCCCGTCGGAGGATCTTGCCACTCGTGGTCTTGGGGAGCTCGGTCAGGATCTCCACCTCACGGGGATATTTGTACGCCGCGAGCCGTTCCTTGCAGTACGCCGCCAGCTCGGCGGGCGGCACGTCGGCCCCCGGACGCAGGCTCACGTACGCCTTGACCGACTCGCCGCGGTAGGCGTCGGGCACCCCGACCACCGCCGCCTCGCGCACCGCCGGGTGGCCGTAGAGGACGTCCTCGACCTCGCGCGGCCACACCTTGAAGCCGGAGGCGTTGATCATGTCCTTCTTGCGGTCGACGACGTAGAGCCAGCCGTCGGTGTCCATGAAGCCGATGTCGCCGGTGCGCAGTTCGCCGTCCGGGAGGGCCTCGGCGGTGGCGTCCGGGCGGCGCCAGTAGCCGGGGACGACCTGGGGGCCGCGGACCGCGATCTCGCCCGGTTCGCCGAACGGCAGGTCGGCGCCGTTGTCGTCGACGATCCGCACGACGGTGTCCGGGCCGGGCACGCCGACCGCGAGCGTCCCGGAGGCCTTGTCCACCGGCGCTTCCCGGCCGGGCGGCACGCTCGCGCACGGTGCGGTGCACTCGGTCAGGCCGTAGCCGTTGTGGAGGTACGGCCCGAAGGCGGTGCGGAACTTCTCGACGAGGGCGGGCGGCAGCGGCGCGCCGCCGGACGACATGATCGCGAAGGACGCGAAGTGGTCGCGGGTGACGTCCGGGTGGGCCATCAGTGCCATGTAGGCGGTGGAGGGGCCGACCGTGTAGGCGGGGCGGTGCTCCAGGAAGGCGTCCAGGACGACGCCGGCCTCGAAGCGGTACGCGAGCACCAGGGTGCCGCCGTTCGCGAAGCAGGTGGCCAGTTCGCAGACCATGCCGGTGATGTGGAAGAGCGGGGCGAGCGCGAAGTACGTGGTGCCTTCTGGCAGGCCGTGGCCGGTGCGCTGGCGTTCGGCGTTGTAGGTGAGGTTACCGTGGGTGTTGGTGGCGCCCTTGGGCGTGCCGCTGGTGCCGGAGGTGTAGCTGATCAGCGCGATGTCGTCGGCGGCCGGCCCGGGACCGGCCGGCGGTGCGGCTCGCCCCGTAGCGGCGCGGGCGGCGGTCAGCAGGTCGTCGGCGCCCTCCTGCGGCCCGAGCGGCGCCCCGCGCAGTACCCGGGCGTCGTCGCGGGTCTGCAGTTCCCGCTCGGAGGTGGTCAGCGCGAGGCGTACGGAGGGCGCGGCGGCGGCGGTGGTGCGCAGGAAGCCGTCCCAGGTGCGGTCGGCGCAGATCACGGCGGTGACCTCGGCGTCGTCCAGGACGTGCCGCAGTTCGGCGGACTTGTACATGGGGTTGACCGGCACGACGACCCCGCCGGCCTTCCAGACGCCGAGCAGCGCGAGGACGAACTGCGGGGTGTTCTGCAGCATGATCGCGGCGCGGTCGCCGGGCCGGAAGCCGCGGTCGGCGAGGTGGGCGGCGATGCCGTCGGAGAGCGCGTCGGTCTCGGCGTAGGACAGCCGGCCGTCGAAGTAGGCGAGCGCGGTGCGGTCGGGGGCCTTGCGGGCGGCGGCGCGGAAGGCGTGCAGGACGGAGGGCGGCGGCTGGACCGGGCCGCGCTGGGCGTCGGTGAGCAGGGCCAGCCAGGGCTTGTCGTGGTACGAGGTCACCGGGCGCCCCCTTCGCGCTGTTCCAGCTTCTGCTGGAGGTGGTTCATCGCGGTCAGCCAGCGGTCGGGGTCGGTGGCCCGGGCGGTGTAGTACTCCGCGACCTCCGGGTGCGGCAGGACCAGGAACCGGCCCTGCTCGATGGCCTCGCACAGCGCGTCGGCGACGGCGTCGGGCTCGACGGCGGTGGGCGTGAGCACCAGGTCCCCGGCCGCTCCGGTGGCGGCCAGCATGTCGGTGCGTACACCCTGCGGACAGATGGCGTGCACCGCGATCCCGCGGTGCCGGTAGGTGAGCGAGAGCCATTCGGCGAAGGCGTAGGCGCCGTGCTTGGTGACGCTGTACGGCGCGGCGGCGACCATGGTGAGCAGGCCGGCCGCGGAGACGGTGGAGACGAAGCGGCCGCTGCCGCGGGCCAGCCATTCCGGTACCAGCTCGCGGGCCGCCCGGACGTGCGCCATGACGTTGACGTCCCAGGCCAGCGCCCAGTCGTCCTCGGGCGCGTCGGGGCCGCCGCCGGTGCCGACGCCGGCGTTGGCGCAGAAGATGTCGATGGTGCCGCCGAGTGCTTCGCGGGCAGCCTGGACGATGCCGGAGGCGTCCCCGGCGACCGCGATCGCCCCGATCTCCGCGGCGGTCCCCTTGGCCTTGGCCTCGTCCAGGTCGTTGACCACGACCCGGGCGCCTTCGGCGGCGAACCGGCGGGCCAGCGCCGCGCCGATTCCCCCGCCCGCTCCGGTCACGACGACGGCCTTGTCCCGTACGGCTTCCACTGCGGTGTCTCCCTCGGTCGCGCGGATCGACTGACAGGCAGACTAACCAGTCGGTATGTGGGAGCGGAAGAGTCGGTTTCCGGTCGGCCCGTCCCGTTCCCGGACGCCGCCCGGCGCGTTAGCGTGCGCACCGCACGTACGGGTTGGCTTCTGCGATCACGGAGGTGTGCGGATGGCTCTGTCGAGGCGCGTTCTGCTCGGACATCTGGCGGCGACCGGCGCGGCCGGTGCGGCCCTGACCGCGGCCGCGGCGCCCGCGCGGGCGGCGGCCGGCCCGGACCGGGGCGGCCGGCGGGTGCGGACCGGTTTCGCGCGGCTGGCCGCGGACGGCTACCGGCTCCTGGAGGGCGAAAGGGTCGGCGTCATCACCAACCCCACGGGCGTCACGACCGATCTGCGGCACATCGTGGACGTGATGCACGCCGACCCGCGGGTCCGGCTGACCGCGGTCTTCGGGCCCGAGCACGGCTTCAGGGGCACCGCGCAGGCGGGCGGGTCCGAGGGCCGCTACGACGACCCGGCCACCGGGCTGCCGGTCTACGACACGTACAACAAGAGCGGCCGGGAACTCGCGGACATCTTCACCGCCTCCGGTGTGGACACCGTCGTCTTCGACATCCAGGACGTCGGCGCCCGCTTCTACACCTACATCTGGACGCTCTACGACTGCATGGTGGCGGCCGTCCTCGCCGGCAAGCGCTTCGTGGTGCTGGACCGGCCCAACCCGGTCACCGGCCGCTTCGCCTCCGGCCCGGTGCTGGACAAGGCCTACGCCTCGTTCGTCGGCCGCGAGCCGATCGCGCAGGCGCACGGGTTGACGGTGGCCGAACTCGCCCTGCTCTTCAACGGCGAGTTCGTCCCGCAGGCGGCCGGCCGTGCGGTGGAGCTCGCGACCGTGCGGATGAGCGGCTGGCACCGCGGCGACTTCTACGACGCGACGGGCCTGCCCTGGGTCCCCCCGAGCCCCAACATGCCCACCCCGGACACCGCGCTGGTCTACGCGGGCACCTGCCTCTTCGAGGGCACCAACCTCTCCGAGGGCCGCGGCACCACCCGCCCCTTCGAACTCCTCGGCGCCGACGGCATCGACCGGCGCTGGGCCGCGGCCGCCACCGGACTCGGCCTGCCCGGCGTGCACTTCAGGGAGGCGTACTTCGCGCCCACCTTCTCCAAGTTCCAAGGCAAGACCATCGGCGGGGTGCAGCTCCATGTCCACGACCGGGCCGCCTTCGACCCGGTGCGCACCGGCATCGGCCTGCTGGTCACGGCGAAACGGGTCTGGGGCGGCTTCGCGTGGCGGCCGGACCACGGCATCGACCGGCTGACCGGTTCGGCGGCCGTGCGCACGATGATCGACGCGGGTGCGGACCCGGACGAGATCGTCGCCGCCTGGCAGGACGGCCTGGCGAAGTTCCGTACCGTGCGGGCCCGTTACCTGCGTTATCCACCGGCGTAGTCACCGACGAGTTCCGCGCCGGTGGTGCGGTCACCGCGCTCGACGATCTCCCCGCCGACCCAGGCGTCCACCCCGTGGTCGGCGAGCGTGGTGAGTGCCGTGGTCACGGACTCCGGCGGGACGACGGCGATCATGCCGACGCCCATGTTCAGGGTCCGCTCCAGTTCCCGGCGCTCGACCGGGCCGGCCGTGCCGACCAGGCCGAAGACGGGGCCCGGTGTCCAGGTCGCGCGGTCGACGGTGGCGTGCAGCCCGTCCGGGACGACCCGGGCGAGGTTGCCCGCCAGTCCGCCGCCGGTGATGTGGGCAAAGGCGTGGACCTCGGTCGTCCGGGTCAGCGCCAGGCAGGCGGAGGCGTAGATCCGGGTGGGTTCGAGCAGTTCCTCGCCCAGGGTGCGGCCCAGTTCGTCCAGGTGCTGGTCCAGGCGCAGGCCGGCCCGGTCGAGCAGGACGTGGCGCACCAGGGAGTACCCGTTGGCGTGCAGGCCCGACGAGGCCATCGCGATCACCGCGTCGCCGGTACGGATGCGCTCCGCACCCAGCAGCCGGTCCGCCTCGACGACGCCCGTGCCGGCGCCGGCCACGTCGAACTCGTCCGCACCGAGCAGGCCCGGGTGTTCGGCGGTCTCGCCGCCGATCAGCGCGCAGCCGGCCAGCACGCAGCCCTCGGCGATGCCCTTGACGATCTCCGCGACCCGCTCGGGGTGGACCTTGCCGACGCAGAGGTAGTCGGTCAGGAAGAGCGGTTCGGCGCCGCAGACGACGATGTCGTCCATCACCATCGCGACGAGGTCGTGGCCGATGGTGTGGTAGACGCCCAGGGCGCGGGCGATGTCGACCTTGGTGCCGACGCCGTCGGTGGCCGAGGCGAGCAGCGGGCGGGCGTAGCCCTTCAGCGCCGAGGCGTCGAAGAGGCCGGCGAAGCCGCCGAGGCCCCCGACGACTTCGGGGCGGGCGGTCTTCTTCACCCACTGCTTCATCAGCGTCACGGCGCGGTCGCCGGCTTCGATGTCGACGCCCGCGGACGCGTAGCTGGCTCCGGTGCGAGGGCTCATGGACGCCCGCCTTTCGAGGAGTTGATCCGGTCTGTCGCCGTGCGGGTCACCATGCCGCCGCACCGTGGAAGGAGGTCGGTCCCGGGCGGAAGCCGAGGCCGCGGCGGGCGGCGCCGAGTGCCAGGGTGCGTTCCACGGCGAGGTGGCTGAGCGCGTAGCGGGTGAGCCGCGGCGGCCCGGGTCGTTTCGCCAGCCGCCAAACCGTCTCGGCGGTCGCCGCGGCGGCGGACGCCACGGCGGTCGGCACGGTGCGCAGCCGTACCGTCAGGCCGCGGGCGGCGAGCAGGGCCCGCAGCGCCTCGCCGATGGGGACGGGGGCCGCGTCGGCGATGTTGTAGGTGCCGGGCCGGGCGGCCCGGTCGCAGGCCAGCAGCGCGGCCGCGGTCAGCTGGTCGATGTGGGTGAGCGACTGCAGGGCGGTGCCGTCGCCCGGCAGCCACAGCCGGCCGCCGCGGACGGCGCCGAGCACCCGGGGCAGCAGCGTCCGGTCGCCCGGCCCGTAGACGGCGTGCGGGCGCAGCACGACGGTGTCCGGGCGGCCGCGCAGGGCCAGTTCGGCGGCGGCCTTGGAGGCGCCGTACGGGGTGAGGTAGCGGCGGACCGGGGCCTCGGTCTCGTGGCCGAGGACGGTCGGCCGGAACGGGTCGTACACGCTGGCCGTCGAGATGTGCACCAGCCGGGCGCCGGGGAAGGACGCGGCCACGTTCCGGGTGCCGGTGAGGTTGGCGTGCCAGACGGGCCCGGGTGCGCCCCAGTCGCGGACGGCGGCGGCCGCGTGCACCACCGCGTCCACCTCGGGGGCGTCCGCCCACACCCCGTCGCAGAGGTCCCAGTCGGCGCGGGTGAGGGCGTGCACGGTCCAGCCCGCGGCGGTCGCCGCCCGGCAGACCGCGCCGCCCACGAAGCCGCGGGCGCCGGTCACGGCGATCCTCATCGGGCCGCCCCCGCCGTCCGGTTGCTGCCCAGCAGGTCGCGCAGCGCGGCGCGGTCCGGTTTGCGGGTGCGGCCGGTGACCGGGATGCGGTCCAGGACGACCACCTCGTCCGGCAGCGCGGCCGCGTCGATCAGGGCGGGCAGCCGGGAGCGGACGGTCCCGGCGAGCGACTCCGGTTCGGACGTGGGTCGTTCGGGCACGACGGCCAGGACGACGCGCTCGTCGCCGTAGGCGTCCGGGACGCCGACGATGACCGCGTCGGCGACGCCGGGCAGGGCGGCGACGGCCGGTTCGTAGAGCCCGGGGTAGATGTTGGTGCGGCCGCGGATGAGCATGTCCTTCTTCCGGCCGAGCAGGACCAGTTCGCCGTCCTCCAGCCGGGCGAGGTCGCCGGTGGCGTGTTCGGTCATCGGCGGCTCACCGAGGTAGCCGCGGCACAGGTTGGGCCCGGACACCAGCAGTTCGCCGTCCGGCGCGGTGCGCACCCGGACCCCCGGCAGGGGGGTGCCGAGCAGGTCGCCGGGGCCGCGGTGGGCGAGCTTCGCGGCTCCGGTGGCGACCGCGACCGGCACGATCTCGGTCATGCCGTACACGGCGAGGAAGCGGACCCGCGGCAGGACCTGGGTGGCCCGGCGCAGCAGGCCGGGCAGGACGGGCGCGCCGCCGAGGACGAGGTGCCGCAGCGAGGCGGGCAGTGCCGCCTCGCCCCGTTCGACGGCGTCGAGCACCGCGGGCAGGTCGGCCGGCACGCAGAACGCGTGGGTGGCGCCGGCCAGTCCGCGGGTGAACCGTCCGGGGTCGGCGGCGGGCGCGAAGCCGTACGGCGGCATGGTCCAGTGCGCCCCGGCGACCAGGGCCGGGATGCCCATCATCAACTGGTCGGTGTGCAGCACGTCGCCGTCGCCCATGCCCAGGGCGGAGCCGCAGCCGACCAGGCCGGCGCCGAGCGAACCACGGGTGTGGACCACGGCCCGGGGCGCCCGGGTCGTGCCGGAGGTGAAGACGACCAGCGCCTCCTGTCCGGGCGCCGGTCCGGGGCGGTCGGCCGGGGCGGGGCCGGTGGCGAGCCGATGTGCGGACAGCGCACCGGCGGGGACGCCGGGCAGCCATCGGCCGGTGCGGACGTGCCGCAGGCCGAGCCGGTGGTAGTGCGGCAGCAGCAGTCCGCGCCGCCGCGCCAGCGGGCGGCCGTAGCGGGCCACCGCGTAGAGCAGGGATTCGGCGGCGGCCCAGCGCGGCTGCGCCAGTTCGCGGCGGGCGGCGAAGAGTTCCGGGCCGGCGCCGGGGTCGGCGAAGACCACGGTGCCCCCCGCGGCGATCACGCCCAGCGCCAGCACCACGCCGTCCGGTCCCGGCCGTACGGAGAACAGCATCCGCTCCCCCGCCGCCATCCCGGCCGCGCGCAGCCCGTGTGCCGTGGTGAGGACGGCGCGGGCCAGCTCGCGGTAGCCGAGGGTGCGGCCGTCCGGGCCGGTGAGGGCGGGCGCGTCGGCGCGCCGCTCGGCGGTGTCGAAGAAGGCGGTGAGCAGATCGATCCGGTCGTCCGCCGCGGGCCGGGTGTCGGTCAACTCGCGCTCCTGAGCTCGATGTTCAGCCGGGCGTAGCCCGGGATCAGGACGTGCCGGGCCGGGCGGCGGCCGGTGACGGCGACCGGCCCGGCGGCGAGCGCGGCGGCCAGCACCGCGCGGATCTGCGCCATGGCCAGCGGCATGCCGAGGCAGAAGTGCGGGCCGGCACCGAACCACAGCCGGCGCAGTTCCGGTGGGTGCGGCCGCTCGGGGGCGAACGGCCCGTGGGCCCGCGCGCACAGCAGGGTGGCCACCACCACCCGGTCGCCGGGCGCGACCGGGACGCCGCCGATGCGGGCGGCGCGGGCGACGCTGCGCAGCATCACGGGGGACGGCACGGTGATCCGCAGCGCCTCCTCGATCATGGGGTCGGGGTCGGCCGCGGGGTCCGCGAGCCGGTCGAGCCGGCCGGTGTCGTGGCAGAGCGCGATCAGCCGCGGGATGAACGAGACCAGCGTCTCGGTGCCGGTGAGCAGGAAGGCGCCGACGGCGCCGCGGGCCTCCTGCTCGGTCAGGCCCAGTTCCCTCAGCCGGCCCGGCAGGGTCTCGTCGCCGCCCTGCCGGTAGGCCGTCACCGCCGAGGCGGTCAGCCGGCCCAGCACCTCGCGCGCCCGCGCCACCTGACGGCCCGTCATGCCGGACCGCCACAGCCGCACCGACCGCGTCACCTCGGACGCCTCGGCGTGCGCCCCGCCGAACCGGCCGGGCTCCGCGGGCATCCCGACGATCGCGCAGATCGCGGCGCCGGCGCAGATCTGCGCGACCCGGACCAGATCGACCTGTTCGCCGGCGCGCAGCCGGCCGGTCAGCGCATCGAGCGGCTGCGCCAGCACCCGGGCACACAGCGCCGTGACGTAGCCGGGGGTGAAGAGCCCGGAGAGCCGGCGGCGGAGCGCTGCGTGGTCGGGGCCCTCCATGTTGAGCAGCACCGACGGGCCGAGCACCGGCGTCCACAGGTCGGACGGTGAGCCGGGCCCGGTCTTGGTGAAGTGCTCGGTGTCGCAGAGGACGTCGCGGGCGAGCGCGGCGTCGCTGACGACGACGCCGACCCGTGGCACCCGGACGACCGGGCCGCGGGCAGCGATCGCGCGCAGCAGCCGGTAGGCGACGGGGTGGGCGGCGGTCTGCACCCGGTGTTCCCAGTGCTCCCAGGTGGCGGGCGGCGCCGCCGTGGTGGTGGTCGTCACCGGATGTCCACCACCTCGGGGCGGTAGCGGTGGTCCGCGTACCAGCCGAGGGTGCGGCGCAGGCCCCAGGCCCGCACCCGGCGGGCCGAGCCGGCCACCTTCACGTCGCGCCGGGTGCCGTACGCGGTGGTCAGCCGCCGGACCGCGTTGACCAGGGCGCGGTCCTCGTGGACCTCCTCGATGGCGGTGCGCGGGAAGCCGCCGGCGCGTTCGTACAGGTCCGCGGTGATCGCCATGTTGCAGCCGGGCGCCATCACGTACGGGCCGAGGTACTCGGGGCTCCGGTTGCCCGGCCGGAAGCGGCCGAAGAGCGCGGCCACTTCGGTCGCGGTGACCAGGGCGGCGCGCCGCAGCGGGGGCAGCGGCGCCTCGTCGGTGCGGGGCCGCAGCCGGCCGGCGATCAGCTCCAGTCCGGCGTCGAAGCCGGCCCGGACCCGGGCGGTCCAGTCGGGTGCGGGCAGGCAGTCGGCGTCGGTGCGGGCCAGGTGCGTGGCGCCGTGCGCGATGGCGTGGCGCATCCCGGTGTCGGCGGCCGCGCCGGTGCCCTTGCGGGTCTCGTGCACGAGGTGCAGCCCGCCGGGGAAGCCGAAGGACCGTACGACGTCCGCGGTGCCGTCCGTGGAGTCGTTGTCGACGATCACGAGGGAGAAGTCCCGGTCGGTCTGGGCCGCGAGCGCCCGCAGCGTCGCGGTGATGCCGGGGGCCTCGTTGTAGGCGGGTACCACCACCCAGAGCCTCACAGCCGGATCACGCTCACTCCCATGCTGATGCCGCCCGCCAGCCCGACCAGGGCCACCAGGTCGCCGACGCCGGCCCGGCCGCTCTCCCGGGCGCGGACGAGCTGCAGCGGCAGGCTGGCGGAGGCCGCGTTGCCGTGTTCGGTGACGGTGAGCGGGATCTTGTCGGGGGGCAGCCCGAACCGTTCGGCGAGCTGGTCCAGATAGGGCTTGGAGACCTGGTGGACGCAGATGGCCGCCATGTCCTGCCAGCGGACGCCGAGCCGGTCCAGGGTGTCGTCGAGGATCTGCGGGCCGAGCCGCTCGAAGGCGCGGCGCAGGCCCACCCCGTCGAGCCGGAAGTAGGTGTGCTCGTCGCCACGGGGATGGGCCGAGCCGCCGGACGCGAGGGTGCCGACGTTCCAGGAAGCGGAGTCGGCGGTGAAGCCGCAGCCGAGGATGCCGGGCTCCGCGGACGCCTCGACGAGCAGCGCGGCGCCCGCGTCGGAGAGGGTGTAGCCGGGGATCGACGCGAGGTAGGTGCGCAGGTCCGGCACCGCCCAGCGGACGGCGCGGGAGGGCGATTCCCCGCAGGCGATGAGGATTCGGCGGTAGCCGCCCTGGGCGATCAGCGCATGGGCGGTCTCCAGCGCGTTGAGCACGCTGTTGCAGGCGTTCTTGACGTCGAAGACGGGGCAGCGCAGGCCGAGGCGGTCGGCGACCATGTGCGAGGTGGCCGGCTCGATCATGTCCTGGCTGGCCGCGGCGAAGAGCAGCAGGTCGATGGTGCCGGCGTCGGTCCCGGTCTCGGCGAGGAGTTTGCGGGCCGCGGCGGCGGCCAGGTCGGACGCCTGCCAGTCGTCGGGCATGACGTGCAGCCGCTCGACTCCGGTCAGCCGCTGCACGAGGCCGGGCGGCGGGCGGAATCCGGTGCTCGCGGCGGCCACCAGGTGCTCGGTGTCGGTCGTGGAGCGCAGGGTCTCGGGCAGGTGGACGGCCACACCGGCCAGCCGCGCGTGGATCTGGGGCATGGTGCTGGTCTCCCGTCAGACGAGGGTCACGGTCAGCCGGTCGTACGAGGGGATGACCACGCGGCGGCTGTAGCGGCGCTCGGTGATCCGCCAGGGCCGCCCCACCGCGGTCAGGGTCTCCAGGGTCCGGCCGATCTCGGCCTGGGCGATGGCGGAGCCGAGGCAGTGGTGGCGGCCGGCACCGAACCACAGCTGGCGGTTGGCGGGTTCGGCGGGCCGGCCGAGCCGGAACCCGCCGGTGAGGCTGTTGGCGGTGTAGTTGAGCAGCGTGATCCGGTCGCCGGCCCGCAGGGTGCGTCCGGCCAGCCGCACCTGGCTGCGTACGGTCCGGCCGATGACCGGGGCCGGTGCGGTCACCCGCAGCCCCTCGCGGACCGCCTCCGGGACCCGCTGCGGGGACGCCAGCAGGGCGTGCTGCTCGCCGGTGTCGTGCAGCAGCGCGACGGTTCTGGTGATCGCGCTGGCTGCGGTCTCGGTGGCGGCCACGCCCACCAGCGCGGCCATGCCGGCGGTCTGCCGGGCGTTCAGGCCGACCTCGCGGCAGCGGCCGATGAGGTGGTCGGCGGGCTCGGTGGCCCAGAGGCCCTCGACGTGCCCGGTGAGCCGCGCGACGATGCCGCGGCCGCGGGCCACGGTCGCCTCGGTCAGCTCGCCGCCGCCCGCCGCCTCGACGGACAGCGCGGCGAGTTGGCGGGCGGTGGCGAAGACCCGTTCGTAGGCGGCGTCGTCGGTGCCGGTGACCGGGACGCGGAGCAGTTCGGTCACGATGCGGCCGACGACGGCCCGGCCGAGGGCCGCGACGTCGAGGGGCCGGCCCGCGGCGAGCTGGACGCGGGCCTCGACGAGCCGGGCCCCGATGGTGCGGTCGACCAGCTCGCGGGCCGCGGTCTCGCCGAACAGCTCACGGGTGCCGGCGCGCAGGGCCCGGTGCCCCTCGCCGTCGAAGAGGTCCTCGACCCAGTCGCCCAGGAGCTGGGCCCACAGCCGGCCGACGCCGCCGCGGTCGAGGACGGTGAAGTGCTTCTGGTCGACGAGCACGGACCGGGCGGTCGCCGCGTCGGCGGTCAGCCAGCCCAGCTTCGGGACGTACGTCAGGGGCCGGGCCAGCCGGCCGGCGTGCAGCAGCAGCGGGAGGGCGGGGCGGCTCGCGGCCAGCACGCGCAGCTCGTGGAGTCCGGCGCGGTTCATGGTGGTCCCTCTCGTGGTGTCGGGGGAACGGCCGGGGCCCGCCGGGCTCCCTCCCGTACGGGGGACGGAGGGGGCCCGGCGGGGGGGCAGGCTGCGGGATCAGCCTGCCTGCGGTGGAAAGAGTGCTGCCATGCCGTCGATGGACTCGGGGCCGTAGCCGACCGAGCCGACCGGGACACGGGACTTGGTGGCCTCGATGACCCGGGCCGTCCACACGGGGCCGAAGCCGCCGCACAGTTCGATGAGCTGGATGCCCTCGTCGACGAGCCGGGCGGCGATCTCCGGCGCCCGGGCCGGGTCCGCCATGCCGACCATGACGGCACGGAAGCCGTCCCGTTCGATGACGGAGCGGTCGCGGTCGGGGTCGAGCCCGCGTCCGGTGAAGAGGAACCCGAAGGCGTCCAGGGCCATGCTCAGCCCTCCTTCCGCTGCCGCAGCTCCGCCACGACCGCGTCGGCCGCTTCGGCCAGGCTCAGTGCGCCCAGCGACGCCTCCGTGCGCAGCTCGGCGCCGCACCACTTCTCGAGGTCGCCGAGGAGCACCGCACTCGTCATGGAGTCGATGCCGAAGGCGCTGAGCGGGACGTCCGCGTCGAGGTCGGCGGGCGCCATCTCCAGCATCTCCGCCAGTACCTGGCGCAGCCGCTCGACGACCAGCTCCGGGGTGATCTCCTGTATGACGCTCATGCGGCACCGTCCTTCCGCTTGCTGGACCACTGGGCCAGCGGCGTCAGCTGGCCCGACCTCATCTGCTCGGCGCAGGCGCGCCGGCGGATCTTCCCGCTGGTGGTGCGGGGCACCTTGTTGCGCGGTACGGCGTAGACGCTGACCGCGGTCGGCAGCACCTTGGCCACCGCGATACCGGCCGCGCGGACGGCGGTGGCGAGCACCTCCGGGTCCCGCACGGTGGTCTCCACCACCACGGCCACGCCCCGGTCGTCCTCGTGGAGCGGCCAGGCGGCGGCCCGCTGCTGGGCGAAGGCGGGGTGGGCGGCGACCGCGACGGCCTCGGCGTCCTGCGGGAAGTAGTTCTCCCCGCCGATGATCAGCACGTCCTTGATGCGGCCGGTGATGAACAGCTGGCCGTCGTCGACGAATCCGAGGTCCCCGGTCCGTACGTAGGCCGGGCCGGTGCCGTCCTCGGTGCCGGCCAGGCGGGCCGCGAAGACCTCCGCGGACTCCTGCTCGCGGCCCCAGTAGCCCTGGCAGTTGCCCGGCGAGTCGACCCAGATCTCGCCGACCACGCGGTCGGCGAGCGCCTGGCGGCTTGCGGGGTCGACCACGGCGACGCGGATGCCGTCCGCCACCGGCCCGCAGCCGACGAGTTCGACCCCCGCGGCGGTGTCGGCGGTCGGCACGGCCTTGCCCTCGGCCAGTGCGTCCCGGTCGTAGTACGTGGCCACCACCGGTTCCAGGGACGGGCTCACGCTCACCAGGAGGGTGCACTCGGCGAGCCCGAAGCCGGGCGAGAAGACCTCCTCGCGGAAGAAGCTCAGCCGGAACGCCTCGGCGAACCGCCGCTGGGTGGCGGCCCGTACGGGCTCGGAGCCGTTGACCGCGACCCGCCAGGTGGACAGGTCGAGGGCGGCGCGCTCCTCCGCGGACACCCGGTTGACGCACATGTCGTACGCGAAGTCGGGCGCGGCGGTGAAGACGTCGTCCTCGGCGGCGATGGCGCGCAGCCACACCCGCGGGTCGCGGACGAAGGTGGCCGGCTCCATGGTGACGGTCGCCGCGCCGGACACCAGGGGCAGCACCACCGCGGTGCACAGGCCCATGTCGTGGAAGAACGGCAGCCAGCTGACGATGGTGGTGGTGGGCTCCACCTCGCAGGCGTCGCGCATCGCGATCTGGTTGGCGACGAGGTTGCCGTGCCGGACGACGACGCCGCGCGGGTCGCCGGTGGAGCCGGAGGTGTACTGGAGCAGCGCCGTGGTCGCCGGGTCGAGCGCGACCGGGTCGGGCAGCGCGTCCCCTTGGGGCTCGGGGCGGTCCGGCCGGCGGACGGCGGTCCACCGCACTCCGGGCAGCAGTTCGGGGTCGGCCTCGTCGGCGTCCTCCTGGGTGGAGACGAGGACGGCGCACGGGTCGCAGTCGCCGCAGATCGCCGACAGCCGCTCGGCGCGGGTGGTGGTGCCGCCCCGGGCGGCGGTGCGGAACGCGGGCACCGGCACGGCGATCATGCCGGCGTACAGGCAGCCCAGGAACCCGATGTGGAAGTCGAGGCCGGGCAGCGCGGGCACGATGACGCGGTCGCCGGCGGTGCCGGTCTCGCGAAGCGCCGCGGCCAACTGCCGGGCGCGGAGGTCGAGTTCGACCGGGTTCAGGGACTCGATGGTGTCGCCGGACGCGTCGAGGGCGGTGACCACCGGCCGGTCCGCGTCGGGGCCCGCGGCGCGGGCGAGCAGCGCCTCGACGAGAGTGCGGGGCTCCCGGCCGGGGCCCGGCGCCGTGGTCGTGGTCGCCTCGGTTGGGGTGTTCACTGCTGTGCTCCTCATTCGACGGTGCCTCGGGACGCGAGGGCGGTGCCGGATCGGGTTCCCGGCTGCGGCCGGGCGGCCGGGGCGGCGAGCGCACCGGCAGGGGTCGCGGTCGGGTAGCGGCCGGTCAGGCACGCGGTGCAGTAGCCGGAGGGGTCCCCGCCGGCCGCCTCCAGGAGCCGGTCCAGCGAGAGGAACGCCACGCTGTCGCAGCCCAGTTGCCCGGCCAGCTCGGTGATCGGCAGTTGGGCGGCGAGCAGTTCCTCCGACCGTCCGGTGTCGATGCCGTAGAAGCACGGCCACCGGTACGGCGGGGAGGCCACCCGCAGGTGCACCTCCACGGCCCCGGCCTTGCGCAGCAGCCCGGTCACGGTGCGCATGGTCGTGCCCCGGACGAGCGAGTCGTCCACCAGCACCACCCGCTGCCCGGCGACCGCGGCGGCGACCGGGGCGAGCTTGCGGCGCACGATGGTCTCCCGGGCCGCCGGGTCGCCCGCGATGAAGCTGCGGCCGACCGCCCCGGGCCGCAACAGGCCCTGGACGACCCGCAGTCCGGCCCGCTCGGCGTAGCCGTCGGCGGCGACCCGGGCCGTCTCGGGGGTGGCGACGACGACCGGGCGCGGCGATCCGGTGACCGGCGCGTAGTCGGCGAGAGCCTGGCCCGCCCGGTAGCGCGCCTGGTAGACGCTGCGCCCGGCGAGGGCCGAATCGGCCCGGGCGAAGTAGACGTATTCGAAGAGGCAGGCCGCGGTTTTGGCGTCCGGCACCGGCACCCGGCTGCTCGCGGTGCCGTGCGGGCCGATGGTGAGCACCTCGCCCGGCTCCAGCTCGCGGACCACCTCGCCGCCGACGGTGGTGATCGCCGCGGTCTCGGAGGCCAGCAGCCAGGCGTCACCGCGCCGGCCGAGGGCCAGCGGCCGGAAGCCGTGCGGGTCGCGCACGCCGTACAGCTGCGCGCCGTCGGACAGGACCAGCGCGTAGGCGCCGGTCAGTCCGGGCAGCACCGCGTGCAGGGCGGCCGAGGTGTCGTCGCCCGCCGCGTTGCGCCGGGCGAGCAGCAGGTGGGCCATCAGCTCGCTGTCGGTGGCCCACCGGGTGGGGTCGATCGCCTCGGCGCCGGGCGCGGTGTGCGGGTCGACCAGGGTGCCGTTGTGGGCCAGGGCCAGCGGCGGCCGGTCCAGGACGACCGGCTGGGCGCCGGCCAGTCCGTCCCGGGCGCCGTGGGTGGCGTAGCGGACGTGGCCGACCGCGACCGGGCCGTGCGGCAGTCCGTCGAGGTCGGGCAGTCCCTGGGCGACGGTTCCGGCGCCGTGCCGGGCGACCAGGGCGCCGCCGGTGCCGACGGCGATGCCGACGCTCTCCTGGCCGCGGTGCTGCAGTGCAACGAGCATTTCCCGTACCAGTGCGGCGTGGTGGCCGGACGGCCCCCAGACGCCCGCGACGCCACAGGCCTCGCGGGGCTTGTCCGCGTCGTACAGGGACCCGGTCATAAGGCGTCACCGCCCGCGTCGAGCCACTCGGTGAAGGCGTCCAGGTCCGGCAGGATCACGGTCGAGCAGGACAGCACCGCGAGGTTCTGCCGCATGTCCGTGATGGCGACGACGGTGCGGCCGGCGCGGTGCGCGGAGAGCATCTCCGCGGCGGTGCCCATGCTCGGCTCGTGCCCGGGCAGCCAGGCCACACAGACGTCGCTGTCCGCCGCCAGCCGGGTGAGCCGGTGGAACAGGTCGGTCAACTCGCGGATTTCCTTGGCGAGTTCGTCGTGGTGCAGGACCTTGCGGTCGGCCAGTGCGGCGTGTGCGGCGCGGACGTCCGCGGGGTGCGAGGCGAGCCATTCGGCCATCACCACACCCGGGTCGTGGATGACCGCTTCGGGGCGCCGGGCGCGCAGCGCCTCGGTCAGCCGTTGCCGGTAGGACTGATCGGTGAGGTCGGCGCCGGTGCGCGCGCCCTGCATGGTGCCGGCCAGGAAGTAGGAGCGGGACCGCCCCTCGTCCCGCACGTCGTGGGCCGTCACTCGTCCTCCAGGGAGTACGGGGCCAGGACCAGCCCGGCCGGTGCCGCGGCGCGGTGGATCGCGGCCGCTTCGAGGAGGAAGGCGACCACGTCGTCCTGCGGTGCGCCGACCGCGTCCGCCACGACCTCCAGGTCGCGCCGGAAGCGGGCGTCGCCGTGGGTGGCGACGGCGCCCTGGTTGTCCTTGGTGAGCATCAGCAGGCTGTCCTCGGCGACCCCGGCGGGCCGCCCCGCGAGCGGCAGGACCAGCTCCGCCATCTGCCGGGTGACCGGGTGCAGCACCCGTACGGACACGCTGTGCTGCTCGGGGTGGACCAGCAGCGGACGCACCCAGTCCGCGGCCGGCGGCACGGTCTCCAGCTGCGACTCGGGGCGCAGCACGAACGACCGCGAGGCGATGTTGTGCCCGCGCCGCGGGCTGTACCGCAGGTAGTCCAGGCGGACCGCGTCGTCGTCGAGCGTCCAGGTGGCCCGCACCCGGCTGGGCGCCGGGCTGCCGTCCTTCCTGACCCGGTACGGGTAGGCGTCGACGGTCAGCTGTACGACACCGTCCTTGGCGGCGGAACGGTCGAGCCGCAGCGGCTCGGCGTGCAGCAGGTACGGGTCGAGGACGTCGAGGCCCTCCGCCCGCCGGTAGACGGCCGCCACGTGCCGCCCGTCGATGGGGTATTCGGCGGTGATCCCGGACCGTTCGGCGACCAGCCGGCCGGCCGTGAACGACTGCCAGGCGCAGGACTGTCCGAACCGCGGCGGGGCGGCCCGGGTGCCGAAGTACTCGTGGAACTGGGAGGCGCTGTTGTACGGCACCCCGACGAGCACCTCGTCGAGGACCTCCTTCTGCACCTCGCTCAGCACCGCCGCACCGACGGCGTTCACTTGCGGCCTCCCGAGAAGAGCGCGGCCGCCTGCTCCAGCAGGGAGGGCCGTTGGGCGTAGGTGGTGTCGCGGCCGCCCAGCATCGACAGGTGGTCGCGCAGCACCCGCAGGTAGGTGAGGAGCTCGAACTGGGTGAGATTGCGCGGGGAGTCGAGGAACTTGATCCCGCCGGTGATGTCCACGTCCCGCCTCCGCTTGCGCTCGTCGAACCGGCGGGCCGCCTCCGGGTCCCGTTCCCGGGCCGCCAGATAGCTCGCGATCACCCGGGACTGCAGTTCGACGGTCGGGAAGTGGCCGCCCGTTCCGTCGGTCATTCCGGCGATGAAGAGGTCGTCGTAGCGCGGCGAGAAGGCGAGCAGATAGAAGTCCGGCCGGCCCTTGTGCCAGTCGAGGTGCTCCTCACCGACGAACGGAATGTGGATCCGGAAACCGGTCGCCATGATGATGGTGTCGAATTCCTCCGACGTACCGTCCGAGAACTCGACGAACTTCCCGTCGAAACGCACCGGGGCCTTGCGCACCTTCACCCGGCCGTGCGCGCAGTAGTACGGCAGCAGGGAGTTCACGATCGGCGGGGATTCCAGCGGCTCGTGATCGGGCTTCGGCAGTCCGAACTGCTCGGGGCTGCCGATGCTCAGCTTCAGCATGGTGCGGTACGCCGCACGCGCCACCGGGGCCGGCAGCCGCAGATTCTGGCTCGATTCGGAGACCTGGTCCGCGGGCTTCCCGAAGATGAATTTCGGGAAGAAGTAGTAGCCGCGGCGCATGCTGATCGCGACGTGATCGGAGACCTGGGCGGCTTCCACCGCGATGTCACAGCCGGAGTTCCCGGCACCGATGACCAGGACCCGCTTGCCGGCGAGACCGGCCGCGCTGGTGTAGTCCCGGCTGTGCAGGATCTCCCCGTCGAACTTCCCGGAGAACGACGGCACATGGGGGTGCCAGTTGTGGCCGTTCGCGATGATCAGTGCGCGGTGCTCGGCCGAGTGCCCGTCCGCGGTGGTGACCCGCCAGCCGTCCGGGAGCCGCTCGACCTGCGTGACGTCGGAGTCGAACCGGATCAGCGGCAGCAGGTTGAAACGCTCCGCGTACTGCCGCAGATACCCGTGCACCTGATCGTGCCGGGGATAGGCGGGCAGCCCGCGGTCCATGGGAAGATCCGCGTAACCCGTCACCTCGCGGGAGGTGATGGTGTGGGTGTTCTGATAGACGGAACTCCGCGGATTACGGATGTCCCAGATACCGCCCACGCCGGAGTGGGCCTCGTACGCCACACACGGAATGTTGAGATCACTGAGGTTCTTGAGAGAGGCCAGCCCGGAAGGGCCCGCTCCGATGACGGCGACCGGCCGTGGATCCACTTGTGGTTCTGGCATGGAACTGAATTCCCCCATCGATGGTGCGGCGTAGCCAGCTCCCTCCGAAGCCTGTGAGGGTGCTGCCGTACGAACAAGACTTCATCAAGTCGCCGGGCCGACTCCAGCCACTTTCAAGGACTTTCAAACGACCAGCAGGATTCCTGGCGAACCTTGACTTCAGCGCCCCGGCTTCCCCCTAATGGAGCCGACCGGACGGGGGCCCGGACCGAGGGGACCGAACCGACTTCGCGCCGGAGTGCAGCACGTCACTCCGGCGCGAATCCCCTCACTCCGAAGTGAAACAGGTCACTTTTTCCTTCCGGTGGAACCAATCAACTCCCTTTTGCGTCAACCCCCTTACCGGAAGGAGTGCCAGTGGCACGCGTCGTGGTCGACGTCATGCTCAAGCCGGAGATCCTCGACCCGCAGGGACAGGCGGTGCAGCGCGCACTGCCCCGCCTCGGTTTCGACGGCATCGCGATCGCCGATGTCCGCCAGGGCAAGCGCTTCGAAGGCGGTGCCGTTGTGGCACCGTGACAAGGACCTCAAGCAGGTCGACGCCGTGGTCCTGCCCGGCGGGTTTTCCTACGGCGATTACCTGCGCGCCGGAGCCATTTCCCGCTTTTCGCCCGTCATGGAGTCGGTGATCGCCGGCGCCCGGGCCGGTCTTCCGGTGCTGGGTATCTGCAACGGGTTCCAGGTGCTGACCGAGACCCATCTGCTGCCGGGCGCGATGCTGCGCAACAATCATCTGCACTTCATCTGCCGTGACCAGAAGCTGCGGGTGGAGAACGCGACCACGGCCTGGACGACCGAATTCACGGCCGGGCAGGAAATCTCCGTTCCGTTGAAGAACATCGACGGTCGGTATGTGGCCGATGAGCGGACGTTGGACATGCTGGAGGCGGAGGGCCGGGTGGTCTTCCGTTATCTGGACGGCAATCCCAACGGTTCGCTGCGGGACATTGCCGGCATCACCAATGCGGCGGGCAATGTGGTCGGCCTGATGCCGCACCCCGAGCACGCGGTGGAGCCGCTGATC
>NZ_JOIX01000097.1 GCF_000720175.1 Streptomyces sp. NRRL S-337 | reverse complement strand
GGTGACGGACCTCCGGGGCCTTGTTCGTGGACTGCTGTCGCTTTACGTCCACGAACAAGGCCCCTCCGGCCCGTCCCCTCCCGTTGAGGGAGTGTGCGGCTGAGTGGGGGCGCGCGTCGTACCGCGTACACCTGACGTCGCTGGTCAGCGGGAATAGCTCGCCTCGCCCGTTGGGTTGTGGCCCCGCAGGGGGCCCTCGCGACCCTTACGGGATCTGTTCGACCCACCCCTACGGGTCCGCAGACCCCCTTACACCCCCAACGCCCACCCCCACCGAAACACCGGCCCCGCAGGCCCGTCACCGCACCCACCACAAACCCAGCCCGCCGCAGGCGCAACGGCGAACAACAACCGCGGCGGGACGGCCAAGTACGTACGGCGCGCCGCAGGCGCAACGGCGAGAGGCCCCGCAGCGCAGCAGACGGGTACGTGCGGGGCGCCCCGTGGCGCAGCAGACAGGTACGTGCGGGGCGCCGCAAAGCGCAACGGCGAGCAACCCCGACGGCGGGAGAGACGGGTACGTGGGAGGCACCCCCAAGCGCAGCGCCCCGCGGCGGGACAGACGGGTACGTGGGCGGAAAGCCAAGCGCAACGGCGGGTCAGCCGGCCACGTCGGAGGCACCCCGAAGGCGGGCGTAGCCCGCATCCGTGAGGGAGCCGTGCAGGCGCAAGCGCGCGATGCCGCCGTCCGGGAAGATGTCGAGCCGGACGTGCGTGACGGCGCGCGCGCCGTCGAGCAGGAAGCGGTGCACCGTGTCGGGCTGGAGGCGGGTGCGGGGCAGGAGTTCGGTCCAGGGGCCGTCCTCGCCGTCGCGGCCGGACAGGGCCGCCCAGCCGGCCGCGTTGCCCTTGAGGTAGCCGGTGTCGATCTCGACCGCGCGGATCACGGACTGCTCCGTGAGCCGGTAGCGGACCCAGTCGTTGCCGGTGCCGCGGCGCCGCCGGGTCTCCCAGCCGTCGTCCATCTTGCGGGAGCGGCCCGGCTGGATGGTGTGGGTCGGCGAGGAGTAGAAGCGGTCCGAGGCGTCCTCGACCCGGCCGCCGTTCTCCAGCGCGACGAGGTCGAAGGTGCCCAGTGCGGCGAGCCAGTCGGGGGCGGGGACGACCTCGCCGTACACCCGCAGGCGGGCGATGCCGCCGTCGGGGTGCTGGTTGAGCCGCAGGTGGGTGAAGCGCCGGGGGGTGTCCACGGCGAAGCCGTTGGCGGCGTGGCCGGCGATGGCGGTGCGCGGGACGAGCGGTGTCCAGGTCACGTCGGCGGCGAGCAGGTCCTCGGGCGAGGGTGTGCCCTCGACGCAGGTGCCCTCGATGCTGACGGACTGCGGGTAGTTGCCGCGGAAGTGGGCGGTGTCGACGATGATGCCGTGGATCACGCCGGGCGCGCCGAGCCGGATGAGCGCCCAGTCGTGGTCCTCGTCCGCGGGGAACGGGTGCGCGCCGTCGGTGCCGCGGCGGCGCCGGGTCTCCCAGCCGTCCATGATCTTGCCCTTGTGGCCGAACAGCTCCGGGTCGAAGTGGGCGGGCTCGGGCTTGAGGAGGTTCTCCCGCTCGGCGAAGAACTCGTCGTTGGCGGCGATCACGCCGGCGCCGAGCCGGCGGTCGGCGAGATCGGGGAGGTGGGTGAAGGGGAAGCCGGCCGCGCCGGGGGTGCGGTAGTCGGCGTACGGGTCGCCGCCCTGGTAGGGGCCGGCGTCGCCGGTGTAGCGGGGTATGCCGTCGGTGGTCATGCGCGGTGCGGCCTTTCGAGCAGTTCGCCGGTGGGCTCGGCGAGGGTGGTGCCGTCGTTGATCTGCCGGCCGCGCAGCCAGGTGGACCGGACGACGCCGTAGAGGGTCTTGCCGGCGTACGCGGTGATCTTGTTGCGGTGCTGGAGGGCCTGCGGGTCGACGGTGAAGGTCTCGTCGGGCGCGAGCACCGCGAAGTCGGCGTCCCGGCCCACCTCGATGGCACCCTTCCGGTCGAGGCCGACGAGGGCGGCGGGGGCGGTGGACATCCAGCGCACGACGTCCTCGAGGCTGTGGCCGCGTTCGCGGGCCGCCGTCCAGATGGCGGGCAGGCCGAGCTGGAGGGAGGAGATGCCGCCCCAGGCCGCGCCGAAGTCGGCGGTCTTGAGGTCGGCGGTGGAGGGTGAGTGGTCCGAGACGATGCAGTCGATGGTGCCGTCGGCCAGGCCCTCCCACAGGGCGTCCTGGTTGGCGGCCTCGCGGATCGGCGGGCAGCACTTGAACTCGGTGGCGCCGTCCGGGACTTCCTCGGCGGTGAGGGTGAGGAAGTGCGGGCAGGTCTCGACGGTGACCTTGACGCCCTCGCGCTTGGCGGCGGCGATCAGCGGCAGCGCGTCGCTGGAGGACAGGTGCAGCACGTGGACGCGGGCGTCGAGCTGCTTGGCGAGCACGATGAGCCCGGCGATGGCCTCGTTCTCGGAGATGCGGGGGCGGGAGGCGAGGAAGTCGGTGTACTTGGGACCGTGCGCCTCGGGCGCCTCATCGAGGTGGCCGGGGTCCTCGGCGTGCACGATCAGCAGTCCGTCGAAGCCGGCGATCTCGCCGAGCGCGGCGGCCAGCTGTTCCTGGTCGACCTCGGGGAACTCCTCCACGCCGGAGGGCGAGAGGAAGCACTTGAAGCCGAAGACGCCGGCGTCGTGCAGCGGGCGGAGGTCCTTGACGTTGCCGGGGATGGCGCCGCCCCAGAAGCCGACGTCGATGTGTGCCTTGCTGCGGGCGACCTCGCGTTTGGTGTCGAGGTGGGCGGTGGTGGTGGTCGGCGGCAGGCTGTTGAGCGGCATGTCGACGAGGGTGGTGATACCGCCGGCCGCGGCCGCGCGGGTGGCCGTCCAGAAACCCTCCCACTCGGTGCGGCCGGGGTCGTTGACGTGGACGTGGGTGTCGACGAGGCCGGGCAGCAGGACGTCGTCGCCGACGTCCGTGAGCCGCGCCCCGGCCGGTACCTCGGCGTCGTGCGGCAGCACCGCGGCGATCCTGCCGTCCTTGACGGCGACGGATGCGGCGCGCGTGCCCTCCGGCGTCACGACGCGCGTGGAGCGCAGCACCAGCTCGATCTCGGACACCCGGTCCCCTCCTCATATCGTGTCTTCATGGTCGCGTGGCGGCGCGGCGGAATGTCGCCGTCGGCGCAGCCGAATCCCGGAATTCGGAATCTGGAATTCTGGATTCAACAGTCTGTTGAATGAGTCTTCACTCCGGACCCCGGCCCGTCAAGACCCCTCCGCGGCCACCGGCGCGACCGCCGGGCCGGCGACCCGGGGGCCGTCCGTCCGCTCCTCGGCCGCCGGGCCGACCTGCGCGGGGATGATCCCGTCCGGGATCGGACCGGTCCCGGACGGCACCCGTGCGCCACGGGAGACCGCGGCGTAGATCCCACCGGACAGCGCCATCCCGAAGATCCAGGAGAACGGCGCGACCGCGTCGAAGGCCGGTACCAGGGCGAGTGCGGCGGAGACCGCGGCGGCCGGGAGGAAGGCGATCACGGCCTTCGGGTTGTAGCCCCGGCGGTAGTAGTAGGCGCCCGCGACATCGGCGGAGAAGAGCGCGTCGACGTCGATCCGGCCCCGCCGCACCAGGTGGTAGTCGACGAGCAGGATCGCCACCAGGGGGCCGAGGAAGGCGCCCAGCGCGCCGAGGAAGTACTGGATCACCAGCGCCGAGGAGTACAGCTTCCAGGGCATGACGAGGACGGCCAGTACCGCGGTGATCATGCCGCCGCGCTTGAAGTCGAGGTACTTCGGAGCGAGGTTGGCGAAGTCGTAGGCGGGCGAGACGAAATTGGCGACGACGTTGATGCCGATGGTGGCGACGATGAAGGCCAGTGCGCCGATCACGGTGACCACCGGGTCGTCGATCTTCTGGATCACCTTCACCGGGTCGTAGATCGCCTCCCCGAAGACCGCGATGGTGCCCGCGGTGACCAGTACGGCGACCACCGCGAAGGCGGTGAAGTTCACCGGCAGCCCGATCAGGTTGCCGCGGCGGTAGGAGCGGTGGTCGGGCGTGAAGCGGGCGAAGTCGGCGTAGTTGAGGACGAGGGTGAGGAAGGTGGCGACGGTCAGGCTGACCGCGATCAGGCTCTGCCGGAGCTGCGCGGAACCGCTGAGTCCGGTGAGGCTGCGGGTCAGCGAGATCTCCCCGTGCGCCTTGACCACCAGGTAGACGGCGAGCGCCAGCACCACGAGCCAGACCACCGGCCCGGTCGCGAAGTCCTGGACCTTGCGGATGAATTCCATGCCCCGGGTCAGCAGTACGGCCTGCAGGCCCCACATCACCATGAACGCGGTCCAGCCCAGGGTGGACAGTCCCAGTACCGAGTTGTGGTCGTACGCGTCCAAGCCGGGCGCGACCTGCAGGGTCAGCAGGACCACGGCGGTCGAGGCGAGCCAGGTCTGGATGCCGTACCAGGCCACGGCCATGACCGCCCGCAGGAGGGCGGGGATGTTGGCGCCGTAGACGCCCCAGCTCGCGCGGGCCAGCACGGGGTAGGGCACGCCGGTCCGGTGGCCGGCATGCCCCATGCGGTTCATCAGCCGGTGGACGATCGTGATGCCGACCAGCAGGGACAGGAAGACCTCCCAGGCCGGCAGCCCCAGCACGAAGAGGCTGGCGGCGAAGGCGTAGTTGCTGATCGCGTGGGTGTCGGACATCCAGAGCGCGAAGATGCTGTACGTGCCCCAGGTGCGCTTCGGGGCCGGCGCGAGGTCGGCGTTGAAGAGCCGTGGATCCGGCTGCGGGTGCTGCGGGTGCTGCGGGTGCTGCGGGGATGTCGTCACGTGTCCTCCCAGGCAGGTTGGGTGGATCTTAGGGGCAGTTGTCAGATGTCTGATGTCTGTGCGGAAAAATCGGTGTGACATGGAGAGCCCTGGGCCCGCCCCAGGTCGAGGTGGGTGCTCAGCGGCCAGGAGCCGATGGTCTTGGGCCGCGGCGGGGCGAAACTGCGGCTCCTGCTGGTGGCCAGTCCGAGGCCGACGACCGCCTCGGCGAACTTCACCGCGGCCGCGACCCCGTCGACGACCGGCACCCCGACTTCCGCCGCCACCTTCTCGTCCAGTCCGGCCATCCCGCCGCACCCGAGGCAGATGACCTCGGCGCCGGCCCGGACGACCGCACGGGCGGTCTCGATGATCACCTCGACCGTGCGCTCCGGATCCTCCTCCAGCTCCAGCACCCCGAGCCCGGTGCCCCGGACGCCGGCACAGCGCTGGAGCAGTCCGGCGGTCAGCAGCCGGTCCTGGATCTGCGGTACGGCGCGGTCGAGGGTGGTGACGACGCCGTAGGCGTGGCCGAGCATCATCGCCATCTGGGCGGCGCTCTCGGTGATGTCCAGTACGGGGACGTCGAGCAGTTCCTGGGCGCCCTCCCGGCCGGGCTCGCCGAAACCGGCCATGACCAGGGCGTCGAAGGGCGTATCGAGGGTGGCGAGCCGGTCGAGGACGGCGGCGGCACTGAGGTAGCCCTCGAAATGTCCCTCGATCGACACGGGTCCCCACAGGGGTTCCGTGGCGAGGATCTCGGTGCCCGGGGCGGCGGCCGCGGTGGCGGTGGCGCGGATCGACGCGGTCATGGAAGCCGTGGTGTTCGGGTTCATGACGAGTATGCGCATGACGCTCCAACGATTTGGAGGATTCCACAGAATGGACAGTAGGTTTCGCGCAGCAGAACGTAGCTACGGCCACTGGCACCGTCAAGGGATCGCGAGTACCCACCTGTCCGACACGCCCTACGGTGAGACAAAGAGGGCCTGACCGGCGAGAACGAGTGTGCGAAGGGCGATGTGCCAACGTAGGGGGACCGGTAGGCTGGCGCGGTCGGGCCCGGCGCCCGCAAGTCCCAGCCGAGACCGATCTGACCCGCCCCGAAAGGAACGCGCCGTGCCGCCGTCCAGCGCCAGCACCTCCGCCGCCGAAGCCAAGCCCGCAGGCGCCAGCGGCGGCGTCCAGTCCCTCGAGCGCGCCTTCGACCTGCTGGAGCGGATGGCTGACGCCGGTGGCGAGGTCGGCCTGAGCGAGCTCTCCGGTAGCAGCGGACTGCCGCTCCCCACCATCCACCGCCTGATGCGCACGCTCGTCGCCTGTGGGTACGTCCGTCAGCAGCCCAACCGCCGGTACGCGCTCGGCCCCCGGCTGATCCGGCTCGGCGAGAGCGCCTCCCGCCTGCTGGGCACCTGGGCCCGGCCGTTCCTGGCCCGCCTGGTCGAGGAGACCGGCGAGACCGCCAACATGGCGCTGCTCGACGGTGACGAGATCGTCTACGTCGCCCAGGTCCCGTCCCGGCACGCGGTCCGGATGTTCACCGAGGTCGGCCGCCGCGTCCTGCCGCACTCCACCGGCGTGGGCAAGGCCCTGCTGGCCAACCACCCGCCCGAGGAGGTCCGCGCGCTGCTCGGCCGTACGGGCATGCCCGCCGCGACCGAGAAGACGATCACCGATCCGGAGCGCTTCCTGGACGCGCTCGCCGACGTCCGCCGGCTCGGCTACGCGGTGGACGACAACGAGCAGGAGATCGGCGTCCGCTGCCTCGCGGTGCCGGTGCCCAACTCCCCCACCTCCGCGGCCATCTCGATCTCCGGCCCGACCGGCCGGGTGACGGAGGCGGCGACGGACAAGATCGTGCCGGTACTGCAGGACGTCGCGGCCCAGCTGTCGGTCGCCCTCGCCAACCAGACACCGGCGTAACCCCCGCGGGACCCCTGGCCCGGGGCGGCACGGCTGCCCCGGTCACCGGCCACCCTGGTCACCGCTGCCCCGGCCGCCGGCCTTATCGATCACCGGCCTTACCGACACCGGCCGTCCTGGTCACCGGCCGCCCGGCAGCTGGCCGAAACGGTCGATGCCCGCGCGCACCTCGCCCAGTGCGGGCGAGAGCGCACTCACCGAACCGACCGCCCCGGCGATCAGCAGTAACGAGCGGCGCAGCCGGGGCACCTCCGGCAGCCCGTGACTGACCATCGCATCCAGCGCGGCCAGCTCCTCGTCGGCGGCCGCGCGGTCCGGCAACTCCCCCGGCAGCACGGCCAGTTGACGCCGCAGCCGGGCCACCGCCCCGCGCAGCTCCGCCACCCGCGGGTCCCCGTCGGCCCCGGTCACCCGTACGTCCCCCTGCAGTTGTTCCCCACCGACGGCGCCCTCCCAGGCCGTTGCCCGTCCCACAATGCGGGACAGTTAACGCCACTGCGCGCTGCCCGCGCCACACGGAGCGCGAAAAAACCACCGGGTCGCACGTCTCCGCCGCCCACCCCCTTCGAGGGGATGGGCGGCGGGGGCGGTGCGGGTGAGACGGTGCGGGTCAGTCCTGCTTCGGCTGGACCGCGTTGCGCCAGACGCGGACGTCGACGGTCATGTAGCTGCTGGGGTCGGACTTGGGTGCGAAGCCCTTGAAGGTGATCAGTGCGACATGGCCGTAGTCCGTGGTCAGGCAGATCTGCGCGCCCTTGGTGAGCTGCTTGGTCAGGATGCTCTCGGTGAACCGGGTCTCGTTGCGGCAGGTGTCGAGGGAGCCCTGCTCGCCCGGGTTCAGCAGCACCAGCTTGCCGTTCTCGGTGCCGACCTGGTCGTCCGAGTAGCTGTTGTCCTGGTAGGAGAAGTCGACGTCGGTGTCGTTGTCCGAGTTCGTCGGCTTCATCGACTCGTCGGCCATGGACAGGTGGTAGTCGTCCGGCAGGTTGATGTTCTTGAAGTCGACCGGTGTCGGGTCCTGCACGGGCGCGGCGGGCGTGCTCGTGCCGTCCCCGCCCGGCGTGGCGGTCGGGTCCGTGCTCGGCGTCGCCGAGGCACCGCTGTTCTTGGCCTTGGTGCTGCCGTCGGCCTGGTCCTGCTTCGTCTGCGTGTGGTCCTTCATCAGGGCGTAGACGACCCCGCCGCCGGCACCGGCGAAGGCCAGCAGACAGACCAGCACCAGCGCCGTGACCAGGCCCTTGCGCTTCTTCTTCGGCGGCTGCGGGGCCGGCGCCGCGGCGGCCGGGTAGGCGGCGGTGGGGCCGGTGGCCGTCGGGCCGGCCGGGGTGGCGACGGTCGGGGCGGACGCGGTGGGCGTGGGGCCCGTGGCGGCCGGTGCGGCGGCCGGCGTCCCCTGCGCGGTGGCGCCGACGGTCGGCGCGTAGGCCGCGGGGCCGAAGCCCGGCGGCGGGGTCTGCGGGTGGTTCAACTGGGTCGGCACCGGCGGGACGGCGGGCGCCGGCTGGGCCGGCGGCTGGGCGGGCGGCGCGGGCGGCTGCGCGGGCCGGGCCGGGGCGCCCGCGGTCGGGGCCTCCAGCGGGGGCGGCGGGGTCTGCACGGGCGCCGGGGCCGCGGTCCGGGTGGTGATGTCGGCGGCGACGGCGCTGGGCAGCCAGTCCTCGGGACGGCGCAGCTGCGTCTGCCCGGAGGCCGCCCCGCACAGCTCGATCACCTCGGCCACCGACGGCCGGTCCGCGGCGTCCTTGGCCAGGCAACGGCCGACCAACTCCCGCAGTTCCTCGGGGAGTCCGGTCAGGTCCGGCTCCTCGTGGACGATGCGGTAGAGCACGCCGTGCGAGGTGCCCTCGCCGAACGCCGGGGTGCCGATGGCCGCGTACGCCGCGACCTGGCCCAGCGCGAAGACGTCGGTGGCCGGGCTGATGGTGCTGCCGGCGGCCTGTTCGGGCGCCATGAAGGTGGGCGTGCCGACCGTGACGCCACTACTGGTGAGCGAGGTCGCGTCGGCGGCCCGGGCGATACCGAAGTCGATCACCCGCGGGCCGTCCGCGGCCAGCAGCACGTTGGACGGCTTGAGGTCGCGGTGCACGATGCCCGCGCCATGGATGACCTGCAGCGCCTCGGCGATGCCGGCGACCAGCAGCAGGACCGTGGGGACCGGGAGGCGGCCGTGTTCGGCGACCGCCGCGGAGAGCGAGGGGCCGGGGACGTAGGCGGTGGCGAGCCAGGGGCTCGGGCCGTCCGCGTCGCTGTCGATGACCGGCGCGGTGAACAGGCCCTGCACCCGCTGCGCGGACTGCACCTCCTGCTTGAAGCGGCGGCGGAACTCCGCGTCCTCGCTGAACTCGGGCCGGATCACCTTGATGGCCACCGGCCGGCCGCCCGGCGTGTACGAGAGGTAGACCTTGCCCATACCGCCGGCGCCGAGCTTGGCCGTGAGGCGGTAGCCCGCGATCGCCCGCGGGTCGTCGCCCTCCAGCGGCTGGAAGATCCCGGACGAGCCCACACTGTTCACCACGAACGTCCCCCGACTTCAGAAAATGGCCCGGCCTGCCCCACCGGCAGACAGCCACGATTGCCCGCAACGGGGCAGAACCTTATCCGGCCGCACGCGGCACCGTGACATCGCCGGCCGACAGGGGGGCGCCTTGTCCGAAGAGCCGGTTTCGCGACCGCTTTTCGCGGCAACTCCGGGTGCGGTTCAGGGGCCGGCGGCGGGCGCCAAGGGTGCGCCGGCGCACGCGTCACGCCCCTGTTCCCCGTATCGAACTGACCATGCGTCATGGGCGACGTGTACATACGTTCCCCCCACCACCCGTTGGCGTGGGCGCGGCCGGACCGATGCGTACAGAGGGGCAAGATGGAGCATTCTTCCCTCCGAGGAAATATCCGGCATATCACTGGATCGGAGAACGGCATGGAGCCCCAACCCGGCCCCGGCACCGGACCGAACCGTCACGACGTCAGCGTCGTCCAGCTCATCTGCCGCGCGTACGGCCTTTCCGATGCATCGGAAATCACCCTGGAACACATACACCGCTATGTGGCCGAGCGGCGGCGCGCGGAGGAACGCACGCACGACCTGCGGGACCGGTTCCGGCCGAGCATCCCCCGCCAGCGCGCCGCCGACGACGCGGCCTGACCCCACGGGCGAGGACGGTCAACGGCCCACGAGGCGCGGTGCCATGAGGTAAGCAGTCCCCATGGCACCGACATCGCCGATCGAAACCTCCGAAGCGATCGAAACCTCCGAAGCGCCACGGGCGCGGAGCGCGACGTCCCGGCCCGGGGGGAGGGTGGCCGGTCTGCTGCTCGCCGCGGGCGGCGGCCGGCGTCTGGGGGGACGGCCGAAGGCGCTGCTCGACCACCGGGGACGGCCGCTGGTCGAGCACGCGGCACGGGTCCTGCGGGACGGCGGCTGCCGGCCGGTGCACATCGTGCTCGGCGCGGCCGCCGACTCCGTATGCGCCCGGGCCGACCTCGCGGCATACGGCGTCTCGGTCAACCCCGACTGGGCGCAGGGCATGGGCTCGTCGCTCCGGGTGGGGCTCGCCGCACTGGCCGGCGAGGGGGCGGACGCCGTGGTGGTGTCGCTCGTCGACCAGCCGGGCATCGGCGCCGCAGCGGTGGCCCGGCTGATCGAGGCGTACACCGCGGGGGCGGACCTGGTGGCGGCCGCGTACGACGGCCGGCGCGGCCACCCCGTCCTCTTCGGGGCCGGGCGCTGGGCCGGGATCGCCGCGACCGCGGAGGGCGACCGCGGCGCCCGCGCCTACCTCCAGCAGCATGTGAACGCGCTCACGCTGGTCGAGTGCGGCGACATCGCCGAGCCGTACGACATCGACACCCCGGAGGACCTGTACCGCCTGGAGTGACGGCCGGGCCGGCGCGGTTCACCAGGGCTGCACGCCTGTGGGGGGCCTGTGATGGAGAGTGACCGGCGTGGCACCGAGAGCCATTCGATCACCACTTCTGTCGACCCTGAGAATCTCGATATCAACAAACCATTGAAGTTCCGCGATAAGGAAACTAGTCTCCACTGGTCAGAAGCGCCCTGAATCCAGACGGCGCCCGCGACCGTATCCCGGAGCCCGCGGCACCCCGTGCCGCCCGGCGTCCCGGCGGCCGCCAGGCACCGCCGCTGAATGGAGTGACAGCTCATGTCCGCACCAGCGCCGTCCCCGCTGGCCATCGCCGAAGTCGACCCCGCCCACACCCCGGAACGGCAGGACGAGGTCCTCACCGACGCCGCGCTCGCCTTCGTCGCCGAGCTGCACCGCCGGTTCACCCCGCGCCGTGACGAACTGCTCGCCCGCCGCGCCGAGCGCCGTGCGGAGATCGCCCGGACCAGCACGCTGGACTTCCTCCCGGAGACCGCGCAGATCCGCGCCGACGACAGCTGGAAGGTCGCCGAGGCCCCCGCCGCGCTGAACGACCGGCGGGTGGAGATCACCGGCCCCACCGACCGGAAGATGACCATCAACGCGCTCAACTCGGGCGCCAAGGTCTGGCTCGCCGACTTCGAGGACGCCTCCGCCCCCACCTGGGAGAACGTCGTCGGTGGCCAGATCAACCTGATCGACGCCTACGAGCGCCGGATCGACTTCACCGACCCGAAGTCCGGCAAGTCCTACGCCCTCAAGCCCGCCGAGGAGCTCGCCACCGTCGTGATGCGCCCGCGCGGCTGGCACCTGGCGGAGCGGCACCTCCAGTTCGAGGGCCGCCCGGTCCCCGGCGCCCTGGTCGACTTCGGCCTGTACTTCTTCCACAACGCCGAGCGGCTGCTGGACCTGGGCAAGGGCCCGTACTTCTACCTCCCGAAGACCGAGTCCCACCTGGAGGCCCGCCTCTGGAACGACATCTTCGTCTTCGCGCAGGACTACGTCGGCATCCCCCAGGGCACCATCCGCGCCACGGTCCTCATCGAGACCATCACCGCGGCGTACGAGATGGAGGAGATCCTCTACGAACTCCGCGACCACGCCTCCGGGCTGAACGCCGGCCGCTGGGACTACCTCTTCTCCATCGTCAAGAACTTCCGCGACGGCGGCGAGAAGTTCGTCCTGCCGGACCGCAACGCGGTGACCATGACCGCGCCGTTCATGCGCGCCTACACCGAACTGCTGGTCCGCACCTGCCACAAGCGCGGTGCGCACGCGATCGGCGGCATGGCGGCCTTCATCCCCAACCGCCGCGACCCGGAGGCCAACGAGAAGGCACTGGCCAAGGTCAAGAACGACAAGGACCGCGAGGCCGGGGACGGCTTCGACGGCTCCTGGGTCGCCCACCCCGACCTGGTCCCGGTCGCCCGCGCCTCCTTCGACGCGGTCCTCGGCGACAAGCCGAACCAGAAGGACCGGCTGCGCGAGGACGTCTCCGTCGCGGCGGCCGACCTCATCGCGATCGACTCCCTGGACGCCAAGCCCACCTACCAGGGCCTGGTGGACGCCGTCCAGGTCGGCACCCGCTACATCGAGGCGTGGCTGCGCGGCCTGGGCGCCGTCGCCATCTTCGGCCTCATGGAGGACGCCGCCACCGCCGAGATCTCGCGCTCGCAGATCTGGCAGTGGGTGGACGCCGGGGTGACCTTCGAGGACGGCCAGCGGGTGACCGCCGACCTGGTCCGCAAGATCGCCGACGAGGAACTCGCCGCCATCCGCGGTGAGATCGGCGAGGACGCCTTCACCTCCGGCAAGTGGCAGCAGGCCCACGACCTCCTGCTCAAGGTCTCCCTGGACGCGGACTACGCGGACTTCCTGACGCTGCCGGCGTACGAACTGCTCGGCTGAGCACCCCGCGGGAACACCGAAGGGCCGGTACGAATCGCCGTACCGGCCCTTCGCCACGCCCTGGGCACCAAGACGCACCCTGCCGCAGCGGGCAACGGACAGCGGCAGCGGGGGCCTGTCGCCGCAGCCGTACGAGGAGTGGAACAGCGTGGCGGGGGAATCGGCCACGGCCCACCTCTCAGCGCGGGGAAGGGCGGTGAGCTGTGGTCGGGCGGCATTGTCAGTGCCGGATCTTACGATGTGCACATGAAGGATCACGAAGCGCTACGAGCGCATGGAGTGCTGGTCAGGGGCGGCGGCTTACGTCCCGTCGGGCTGGGCGAGGGACGGCGGTTCGCGCTCTGGGAGCTGGCGTCGCTGGCGGAGCTGGCGCTGGGCGAGACGGTCGAGCCGGAGGGGCTCACGGTGGGCGGGGAACGGCGGGTGCGGAAGCGATTGGGGAGCGCGGGGCGGGAGTACGTCCACCAGGACGCATGGTCGCGGCGGTACTGGCTGACCGAGCGGTCCGCGATCGGTGCCGCGATCGTCGGGACCGTCGCGGTGGACACCTGGCCCAGTGGGTGGGACTGCCTCCGGATCTCGTCGTTGTACGTCCATCCCGGCGCCCGGCGCGCGCGGCCGGGCTCAACGGCGTTCGTCTGGAGACGCATTGGTGCTGGCAGGAGGCCGTCCGCTACTACCTCGCGCGGGGCATGTGGGTGGCGCACTGGAAGCACGGCCTGACGCTGGAGTGGGTCGCCGGCCGGCCGAGATATGAAGTGGTCGGTTCGGGCGAGGAGTTGGTGTTCCGGGTCTGGCTGGACGGGCAGTGGGTGCCGCTTCTTGTCGCCGGGCGGAGCGGTGGCCGGTTGGCGAGCGGAGGGCCGGGTGGTGAGCCTGCCGCGTACGCTTGACCCGTGACGATGCACAAGGCGGTCGGTGTGAGTGTCGACGCGATGCTTGAGGACCTCAGGACACTGGTCGAAGTCGAGTCTCCCTCGCGTGATCTCGACGCCTTGCGGGCCTCGGCGAAAGCGGTCGCCGCCGTCATCGAGAACCGCCTCGGCGGGCGGGCCGTTCTGGTGGAGAGCGAGGCCGGACCACACGTCCGCTGGTCAGGGGGTGGCGATCCGAAGGTGCTGATCCTCGGGCACCATGACACGGTGTTTCCGCTCGGCACCGTTGAGCGCCGCCCGTTCCGGGTCGAGGACGGGCGTGCCACCGGGCCCGGGGTCTTCGACATGCTCGGCGGTCTGGTGCAGGCCGTTCACGGCCTGGCCGCGCTCGATGACCGGTCGGGCGTCGAGATCCTGGTGACCGCGGATGAGGAGGTCGGCTCCCGTTCCTCCCGTGCGCTGATCGAAGAACGAGCGCTTGCGTGCGGGGCCGTGCTGGTCTTCGAGGGCGCGGCGGACGGCGGGGCACTGAAGACCGGCCGTAAGGGCTGTGGCACGTTCCAGGTCGTCGTCAAGGGCCGGGCATCGCACGCCGGCCTGGAGCCCGCGGCCGGGGTCAACGCCCTGGTCGAAGCGGCACACCAGGTGCTGGACATCGCGGCACTCGGCCGACCCGAGATCGGCACGACCGTCACCCCGACCGTCGCGTCCGCAGGCACTCTCGACAACGTCGTTCCCGCGGAGGCGACCGTGGTCGTCGACGTCCGGGTCGAGTCGGCCGACGAGAAGGAACGCGTCGAATCCGCGTTCGCGGCACTGGCCCCGCATCTCGACGGGGCGGAGGTGACGGTGACGGGAGGCATCGGCCGCCCGCCGATGCCCGAGTCGGCGGCGGCCGGGCTCTTCGCGCTGGCCCAGCGGCTGCTTCCCGGCCTGGAAGCCACGGCGGTCGGCGGCGGAAGCGACGGCAACTTCACGGCCGCACTCGGGGTGCCCACGCTCGACGGCCTCGGGGCGGTCGGCGGCGGCGCCCACGCCGACCACGAGTACCTGGTCGTCGACACCATGGCGGAACGGGCGCACCTCGTCGCCGGACTGGTGCGGGCGCTTCAGGAAGCGTAGGAGGGCGGGGCCCGCCGCCGGGTCGTGGGACCCGGCGGCGTGCGCTGTGTTCCCCGGCCTGCGGCCTCGCGCCCCCGGCCTTCGGCCTCGCCGTCACCGTCACGGCACCGCCAGCGGCCTGCGGCCCGCCCCCTCACCGTGTGGTGAAGGCACCGCCGTTGACGTGGAGGGTCTGGCCGGTGATGTGCCGGGCGCCCGGGGAGGCGAGGAAGTACGCCGTCTCGGCGATGTCCTCGACCGTGCCGGGCCGCTTGTTGTGCGTCTCGGCGACGAGCGCGCTCTGCCGCTCGTGGGTCAGCCGGCCGTGGAAGAAGTTGGTACCGGCGATGTAGCCCGCGGAGATGACGTTGCTGGTGATGCCGAGGGGGCCGAGCTCGGCCGACAGTGCGGCGTTCCATGCGGCCAGTGCGGCTTTGGCCGCGCCGTAGGAGCCGCCTCCGCGTTCGGCCCCGATCGAGCCGATGCTGAGGACGGAGCTGCCCGAGGTGAGCTTGTCCTGAACCGAGGTGGTGGTCAGGACCGCGCCCAGCAGGTTCTGCGTCAGGTTGGCGTGCCACTGGGCCAGTACCGCCTCCAGAGCCGTTCCCTCACCCGGCGCTTCCTGGGGCAGACCGCCGGAGGCGTTGACGAGGACGTCCAACTCGCTGAAGTGGTCGGCGAGTTCCGCCACCTGGCCGGGGTCGGTCGCGTCGCAGACCGCACCCCGTACGCCCAGTTCCTCGGCGGCCTGTTCGACGGTGTCGGCATGGCGTCCGGTGATGTGGACCTCCGCATGGTCGGCGGCGAACCGTGCGGCGATGGCACGGCCGATGCCGCTGCTTCCTCCGGTGACGAGCACGGTGCGGGTCATGGGATCCTCCCCCTCGCTGCTACGTTTAGGTCTAAACACAACCGTACACGCAAGGGATCAAGGGGTCGCACCGTGGCTGAACCCACCGCCGCATCAGGGGACTTCGTGCCCTCGTACCCCGCCGCGCAGATCGCCGCGGCCTGGCGGCGAGAACGCCCCGGCACCCCCACCGAGTCGATCGAGATCGTCACGCCCCTGTGGTGGCTGGCGAAGCTGTTCGCCAACGACCGCAACCGGGTACTGCGCGAAGCGGGGATCGATGCGGCCACCCTCGACCTGCTGTCCGTCATCCGGCGTTCCGGACCGCCCTACACCCTCAGCACCCGCGAGATCGCCGAACTGACGCTGGTGACCGCCGGAGCCATCTCACAGCGCGTGGCCCGGGCCGAGCGGGAGGGTCTGGTCCGGCGAAGCCCGGGGACCACCGGCCGCCGCACCGTGCTGGTGTCACTGACGCCCGACGGCCATGCCCTCATCGAGCGCTCCGTCGACGCCGTCCTGGGCCGCGAGGCCACCCTCGTCAGCGATCTGTCGGCGGACGAACGCGACGCCCTCATCACGCTGCTGGAGAAGCTGATGACCGACGTCCGACGGCGCACGTCCCACACCGAGGACTGAGCCGGGCCCTCGGGAACGCGGCACCGGGCGGGGCAGTCACGGGCCGGATCCGGCGCCGGCGCGGTGGGTGGCGGCGTATTCGGCGAAGAAGGCCGCCTCGGCGAGCAGGGCGGCGCGGAGCTCGGAGAGCAGCACACGCTCGTCGGGGGCGTGCAGGTTGCAGAGGTTGTCCTCGGCGCCGAAGAGCAGGATCTCGGCGTCCGGTACGGCCCGGGCCAGGCCGTTGACGAGCGGGATGGAGCCGCCGGTGGCGGTGTGGACGGGTTCGGCGCCCCAGGCGCGGCGCAGTGCGGTGCGGGCGGCGCGGTAGGCGGGACCGTCGGTGGCCGCCTCGTATCCGGGGCCGGCGTCGGTGGGCGTGACGGTGAGGGGGATGCCGAAGGGGCGCAGGCGCGTCAGGTGACGGACGAGGGCGGTCTGCGCCTGGTGCGGGTCCTGCCGCGGGTGGATGCGGAGGTTGAGCTTGGCGCGGGCGTACGGGACGACGGCCGAGGCGCCGCGCTCGACGGACGGGGCGTCCAGGCCGGTGACGGTGAGGGCGGGTCCGCTCCAGAGGCGTTCGCCCAGGCCGCCGGAGCCGATGAGCGGGGTGCCGTGCGGGACGCCGGCCAGTTCGCGGAACTCGTCGTCGGTGAAGGTGGCGCCGTCCCACGGTTCGCGGCGCAGGCCCTCGACCGCGACGTCGCCGTGCACGTCGTGGAGGGTGGCGAGGGCCTTGAGCAGGACGACCAGGGCGTCCGGGGCGGCCCCGCCGTATTCGCCGCTGTGCACGGCGGCGTTGAGGGTGCGGACCTCGACGTGGACGACGACCGAGCCGCGCAGGGCGGTGGTGAGGGTGGGCGTGCCGGGGCGGATGCTGCCGGTGTCTGCGATGATCATCGCGTCGCAGGTGAACAGGCCGGGCTCGGTGGGCGGGTAGTCCTCGAAGGCGCTGCCGTACTCCTCCTGGCCTTCGAAGACGATCCGGATGCCGACCGGCGGGCGGCCGCGGTAGGCCCGTAGCGCGCCGATGTGGACCATGAGGTTGGCCTTGTCGTCGGCGATGCCGCGGGCGCGGATGCCGCCCTCGATGTCGGTGGGTTCGAACGGCGGTGAGGACCAGAGCCGTTCGTCGCCGGGCGGCTGGACGTCGTAGTGGCCGTAGAGCAGGACGGTGGGGGCGTCGGGGGTGGGCGGCGGGACGGAGCCGGTGATGACGGGGGCGGTGTGCGGGAGGTTGAGCTCGCCGATGTCGGCCACGCCGGCGTCCCTGAGGAGGGCCACGACGAGGTCGCGGGCCTGGAGGACCGGTTCGGGCGAGAAGCCGGGGAAGGCGATCGAGGGGATGGCGGCGAGCCGCTTGAGGTCGGCACACACCCCGTCCATCAGGGCATCGACGGTGTCCTCCAGGGCCGGGGCACCGGAGCCCCGGCCGTGCGGATCGTTGGCTTCCTGATTCACCGCGGAACCCCTCTCGGTGGCACCGGACCGGTGCGCGCACCTGCTGTGCTGACGTCATTTCAGGGCGAAGGAAGCATATCGGCCATAGCGGGGCGAGGGGCGGGAGGCGGGGCGGCGGCCGGGGCGGCCCGTTTCACCCCTGGGGCGCCGCACGGGCCGCCGGAATGCGCAACGGTGGTCCGGCGCAGGGGAGTTAGGACCGTCCGGACGGCTGTACGATCTCCCCCAAGTCTGATAGGAAAGCTTCCTAACGATTGGGGAATCCCGAACCCCCCACGGCTCGCCTGACTGGAGGACTGACTCCATGCGCACCCGATCGACAGCCGGCAGGACCCGCCCCCTGCTCTCCCGGACCACCGTCCGGGTCGTCCTGGGCCTCGCCCTCGTCGCCGTACCGGCCACCGCGGTCGCCACCACGGCGGCCCCCGCCGGCCACCACCGCCCGGCCGCCGCCCACGGCGCCGCGCCAGCCGCCCGGGCCGCGACCGGCCTGGACGACCCGGCGAAGAAGGAGATCGCCATGCAGCTGGTCTCCAGCGCGGAGAACTCCTCGCTGGACTGGAAGGCCCAGTACAAGTACATCGAGGACATCGGCGACGGCCGCGGCTACACCGGCGGCATCATCGGCTTCTGCTCCGGCACCCACGACATGCTCGAACTCGTCGAGCTCTACACCCAGCGCAAGCCCGGCAACGTCCTCGCCAAGTACCTCCCCGCCCTGCGGAAGGTGGACGGCAGCGACTCGCACGAGGGCTTGGACCCCAACTACACCAAGGACTGGAAGAAGGCCGCCCAGGACCCTGCGTTCCAGCAGGCCCAGAACGACGAACGGGACCGGGTCTACTTCAACCCCGCGGTCAAGCGGGGCAAGGCCGACGGTCTGGGCGCCCTGGGCCAGTTCGCGTACTACGACGCGATGGTGATGCACGGGGACGGCGACGACCCGACGAGCTTCTCCGGCATCCGCAAGCGGGCGCTGGCCAAGGCGAAGCCGCCGGCCCAGGGCGGCGACGAGAAGACGTACCTCCATGCCTTCCTCGACGCCCGGGTCTGGGCGATGAAGCAGGAGGAGGCGCACAGCGACACCAGCCGGGTGGACACCGAGCAGCGGGTGTTCCTCAAGAACGGCAACCTCGACCTGCACACCCCGCTGGACTGGAAGGTCTACGGGGACAGCTACCACATCGGCTGAGCCACGAGAACCGGAACGGCCCGTAGGAAAAACGGCAGTTGCCGCCTTCCTGCGGGCCGTAGCCGTGCGGGTTCGGTAATGCCGCCGGGCCCAACGTCAGTGGGCCGGGGTCGTCGCCGGCTCCCCGCTGTCGTCCACCGTGCCGCGGTCGGGTTGTTGCGGGATCTGTGGATCGCCGGGCGCGGCCTGCGCGGTCTCCGCCTCCGTCTCCGTGTCCCGCCTCCCGAAGTGGTTGAAGGCGAGGTTGAGGACGATGGCGACCAGACAGCCGGTGCTGATACCGGAGTCCAGCACGACCAGCAGGTCCTTGGGGAGGTTGTGGTAGAAGTCCGGCGCGGCGATCGGGATCAGGCCGATGCCGACGGCGGCCGCGACGATCAGCGCGTTGTCGCCCTTCTCCATCGCCGCGTTGGCCAACGTCTGGATGCCGCTGGCGGCCACCGAGCCGAAGAGCACGATCCCGGCGCCGCCCAGGACCGGCAGCGGCACCAGCGAGATGACCGATGCGGCCACCGGGCACAGTCCCAGCACGACCAGGATCAGGCCGCTGGTCGCCACCACGAACCGGCTGCGCACCTTGGTCATCGCGACCAGGCCGATGTTCTGGGCGAAGGCGCTGTTGGCGAAGCCGTTGAAGAGCGGGCTGATCGCCGTGCCGAGGGTGTCGGCGCGCAGTCCGCCCTCGATGGTGCGCTCGTCCGCCGGGCGGTCGACGATCCGGCCGAGGGCGAGCATGTCGGCCGTCGACTCGGTCATGCAGACCAGCATCACGATGCACATCGAGACGATCGCGGCCACGTCGAACTCCGGGGCGCCGAAGTGGAACGGCGTCGGGAAGCCGATCAGGCTCGCCTTGGTGATCGCGGAGAAGTGGGTGATGCCCACCGGGATGGCGATCAGGGTGCCCGCTATCAGGCCGAGCAGGATGGCGATCTGCTGGAGGAAGCCACGCAGCACCCGGCGCAGGACCAGCACGATCAGGAAGGTCAGCGCGGCCATCCCGATGTTCGTCAGCGAACCGTAGTCGGGCGCCGCCTCGTTGCCGCCCTGGGACCACCGGAAGGCGACCGGGAGCAGGGAGACGCCGATCAGGGTGATGACGGTGCCGGTGACGACCGGCGGGAAGAACCGCACCAGCTTGGAGAAGTAGGGGGCGAGGAGGAAGCCGAGCACCCCGGCGACGATCACCGCGCCGAAGATGATCGGCAGGGCGTGCTCCGGGCTCTGGGCCTTGCCGATGGCGACCATCGGCGTGACGCCGGCGAACGAGACGCCGTTGACGAACGGGAGCTTGGCGCCGACCTTCCAGAAACCGAGGGTCTGCAGGAGGGTGGCGATGCCCGCGGTGAAGAGGCTGGCACCCATCAGGAACGCGGTCTCGGTGGCGCTCAGCCCGCAGGCCGGCCCCACGATCATCGGCGGGGCCACCACACCCGCGTACATGGCGGCCACGTGCTGCAGGCCGCTGGTGAACATCTTGAAGGGCGGGAGGGTCTCGTCGACCGGATGCTTCCGGTCCCCCTCCGACTTCTGCCCGGTAATTGCGGCCACTGCGGGCCTCCTGTCGATTTCTGCGTCGCCGGGGCCGGCGAGGCGAGGCTGTCACGGAGGGCTTGCCATGTGGTGCGGGGTGGAGAAGTCGCCTGGTGAGCGTTCAAGTGGTGGGCCGCGCTTGTGGCGCAGGAACGGGCGAGTTGGACCGACCGGCCCGGGGGTACGAGAAGTCCCGCACCCCCGGGGTCCGGCGCTTGCGGATCCCGCTCGGATCCACAAGCTCAGCCGGGAGCCGTCCCTCCCGGCCGAGTTGGGGGGTTTCGTCGGCGGCGGTGCCGCGCCAGGGGTCAGCCCTCGGCGGCGATCCGGGCCAGACGCTGCGCCTCGGCCCGCGCGGTGCGGGCGATGGCGTCCTCGTCGACGTTGGTGAGGTGGTTGTCCTCGACGACCGGCTTGCCGTTGACGAGGGAGAGGGTGACCGGTGCGGCGGCGCCGAAGACCAGCGCGGTGACCGGGTCGGCGATGGAGGAGTGGCCGAGTCCGTCGAGCTTCCAGAGCACCAGGTCGGCGAGCTTGCCGGGCTCCAGCGAGCCGATCTCGGAGGTCCGGCCGAGGACCTGCGCGCCGCCGTAGGTGCCCAGGCGGAGGGACTTGCGGGCGTTGAGGGCGGCTTCGCGGTGGCTGCCGAGGCGGTTGATCAGCAGGGCGTTGCGCAGCTCGGTGTGGAGTTCGCCGGACTCGTTGGAGGCGGTGCCGTCGACGCCGAGGCCGACCGGGACGCCGGCCGCGAGCATGTCGGGGACGCGGGCGATACCGGCCGCCAGGCGGGCGTTGGAGGACGGGCAGTGCGCGACGCCGGTCTTCGTCCGGGCGAAGGCCGCGATGTCCGAGTCGGTCATGTGGACGCAGTGCGCCATCCACACGTCCTCACCGAGCCAGCCGGTGGACTCGAAGTAGTCGGTCGGGCCCATGCCGAACAGCTCGTGGCAGAACTTCTCCTCCTCCACCGTCTCCGAGCCGTGGGTGTGCATGCGTACGCCCTTGCGGCGGGCCAACTTGGCGCCCTCCCGCAGGAGTTCGGTGGAGATGGAGAACGGCGAACAGGGTGCGGCGGCGATGTGCACCATCGAGCCGAAGGAGGCGTCGTGGTGCTTGTCGATGGCCTCCTCGGTGCCCAGCAGGGCGCCCTCGGTGGTCTCGACGGCGAAGTCCGGGGGCAGGCCGCCGTCCTTCTCGCTGCGGTCCATGGAACCGCGGGCCAGGGTGATCCGGGCGCCGATCTCGGCGGCCGCGGCGAGCTCGGCGCTCACCAGGTCGCCGGAGCCGTGCGGGAAGACGTAGTGGTGGTCGGAGGCGGTGGTGACGCCGCCCTTGACCATCATGCCGAGCGAGCCCTGGGTGGCCGCGGCCAGCATCTCCGCGTCGATCCGGGCCCAGGTCGGGTACAGCGCGACCAGCCAGTTGAACAGGTTGTGGTCGGTGGCCAGGCCGCGGGTGATCCACTGGTAGAAGTGGTGGTGGGTGTTGATCAGGCCGGGGGTGACCAGGTGCCCCGTGCCGTCGACCCGGCGGACGACGTTCGCAAGCCCCTCGGGGGCCTTGCCGGCGCCCACCGACTCGATGATGTTGTCGGCGACGACCAGGTAGCCGCTGGCGTACTCCGTGTCGTCGGCGTCGACGGTTGCGATGGCGCAGTTCTCGATGACGATGCGCTGCTTCACCGCGCTGTCAGGGGATGCCGATGCAGCCATGGTGCTGTCCTCGTACTTTCGGTGATGGCGGTTGGGCACGGCATGGCCCTAGGGGATTTGAGTGCCGGAGCCGGGCGAGGCGGCTGACAGTACCGCTGCCCGCGGGGTGCTCCGGGTGCCGAGATGGTGGAAGAACAGGTTGAGCGCGACCGCGACCAGTGCTCCGGCGCTGATCCCGGAGCCGAGCACGGTCTGTGCCCAGGCGGGGAAGTCCGCGTAGAAGGTCGGCGCGGCGAGCGGGATGATGCCGGCGCCGAGCGACACGGCCACCAGGATGATGTTGGAGCTGTCGTCGAGACCGGCCTCGGAGAGCGTACGGATACCGCTGACCGCGATCGATCCGAACAGGACGATACCCGCACCGCCGAGCACCGGCATCGGCACCAGCGAGACCACGGCGCCCAGGACGGGGAAGGCGCCGAGGACGAGGAGCGCGGCGCCGGCCAGCGCGACGACGTAGCGGCTGCGGACCCGGGTCAGCGAGACCACACCGACGTTCTGCGCGAAGGCGCTGGTCGGGAAGCCGCCGAAGACCGGTCCGAGGAGCGTGGCGATGCCGTCGGTGCGCAGTCCGCGGGTGATGGTGGCGCCGGTGGTGGGCCGGTCGCAGATCTCGCCGAGGGCCAGCATGCCGGCCGAGGACTCCGTCATCAGCACCAGCATCACGATGCACAGCGAGAGGACCGCGGCGGGCTGGAATTCGGGCGGGCCGAAGGAGAACGGCGTGGGCAGTGCGGCGATCGGGGCGGAGCGCAGTCCCTCGAAGCTCGCCATCCCGAACGGGATCGCGGCGAGGGTGCCGACGACCAGGCCGATCAGCAGCGCGATCTGCTTGACGAAGCCCTGGGTGAAGCGCTGGATCAGCAGGATCACCACGAGGGTGAAGGCGGCGAGCGCCAGATTCCTCATGTCACCGAAGTCGGCGGCGTGCTTGTCGCCGCCTTGGGCCCAGCCGACCGGTACGGGCATCAGGGTGACCCCGATGAGGGTGATCACCACGCCGGTGACCAGCGGCGGGAAGAACCGCAACAGCTTCCCGAAGAACGGGCCGATCGCCAGGCAGAACACCCCGGCGACCATCACCGCGCCGTAGATGGCGGGGAGTTGGTGACCTTTGGCGGTGGTCTCGGCGATGGCGAGCATCGGGGTGATGCCGGCGGAGCTGGCCGCGTTGACGAACGGCAGCCGGTTGCCGGCGAACTTCCGGATGCCGAGCGTCTGCAGGAGCGTGGCGAGCCCGGCGATGAGCAGGCTGGCGGCGATCAGCCGGGTCCGGCCCGCGGTGTCCAGGCCGACGGCCTGGCCGATGATGAGCGGAGGGGTGACGACGCCGGCGTACATGGCGGCGATGTGCTGGAGTGCGGCGGGGACGAGCCGCTTGGCCGCCGGCTTCTCGTCGACCGGATGGACCGGGGACGAGGGGTGGTGCGGGACTTGCGATTGCTGTGCCATGGGTCGTTCCCCTCGGGTTCCGCGCCCCCTCCCCGCTGCGGGGCGAGGAGGGGACGCGCGGCACGGCGCTGCGTCTGAAGCCCTCAGAGGTTCGTCAGATCCACCGGGATCTTGGCTTCGACACCGTCGCGCAGAACAGTGGCTTCGATCAGGCCGTACGGGCGGTCCGCCGCGTAGTAGACCTCGTTGTCGTTCTTGAGCCCGAACGGCTCCAGGTCCACCAGGAAGTGGTGCTTGTTCGGGAGGGAGAACCGCACCTCGTCGATCTCGGAGCGGTTGTTGATGATGCGCGAACCCATCTGGTACAGGGTCTGCTGGAGCGAGAGGCTGTAGGTCTCGGCGAAGGCGTGCAGCATGTGCTTCTTCACCTGCTCGTACGAACGCTCCCAGTTGGGCATCCGCTGCTCGTCGTCGGTCCAGTTGAACCGCCAACGGCCGGACACCTGCGTCGCGAGGATGCGGTCGTAGGCCTCCTTCAGCGTCGTGTACTTGTCCTTGATGTAGCCCCAGAACTCCGAGTTGGTGGAGTTCATCACCACGAGGTCCTTCAGGCCCGAGATGACCTGCCACTGCTCGCCGTCGTAGGTGATCTCGGTGACCCGGGTCTCCTGGCCCTTGCGGACGAAGGAGTGCTTGACCTCGTCCGAGCCGATGAACTTGGAGTTGGCGTCGGAGGTCTCGATCCGCTCCCAGGCGTACTCCTCGATGCGGATCCGGGCCCGGTGGATCGGCTCCTGGCTGGTCACGAAGTGCCGGGCCAGGTGGATGCCGAACTGCTCGGCCGACTCGATCCCGTACTCCTTGGCAAAGGCGTACACGGTGTTCTTGGTCGTGTCGGTGGGCAGGCAGTGGGCGTTGGAACCGGAGAGGTGGACCTCCTCCAGGTCGCCGGAGAGCGCGACGGAGACGTTCAGGTCCTTGATGTGGTGCGTGTCGCCGTCGCGGGTGATCTTGACGACGCGGTTTTCCGCCTTGCCGTACTGGTTCTGGCCGAGAATCGTGGGCATGTCGGTGCTAGCTCCCTCGGTATACGGAGTAGCCGAACGGGTTGAGCAGCAGCGGTACGTGGTAGTGCTCGCCCGGCTTGACGGCAAAGGTGATTGCCACCTCCGGGAAGAAAGCTCCGCTGTCCCTTACGCGGGGGGCGTCCTGCTGTTCCTCGGCTTGCTGGTGGGAAACGAAGTACGCCTCGGTCTCGAATTCGATGCGTACGTGGGTGGTGCCTTCCGGCAGTGCCGGCAGGTCCTTGCAGCGCCCGTCCGCGTCGGTCTTGGACGCGCCGTGGGCGGTCCAGGTGCCGTCGCTGCCGGAGCGCACCGAGAGCGTGAGGGCGACGCCCTCCGCGGGGCGGCCCACGCTGGTGTCCAGGATGTGCGTGGACACCGACGTCTGTGCAGCCGTCTCGCTGCTCATGCTGCGTCTCCTTCTGCGTGTTCCGCGATACGGGTCAGGCGAATGCGGTTGATCTTGCCGAGCTCCACACGAACGATCTCTCGTTCCTGTTCCGGCGTGTTGTCGATCCGGTTACGGACCGCATCGCGCATCTGCTCCCCGGTACGGCCGGAGGCGCAGATCAGGAAGACGTGCCCGAACTTCTCCTGGTAGGCCAGGTTGAGTTCGAGCATCTCCGTCTTGAGCTCGTCGGAGGCCCCGGCCATCCCGCTCTGCTCGCGGGACGAGGTCGGGTCTCCGGGCTTCGGCCGGCCGATGGGCGGGTGCCCGGCCATCGCCTCGGCCAGGTCCTCCGCGGTCAGCTCGGCCATGGCGGCGTCGCTGGCGGCGAACAGGGCGTCGGTGGTGGCGTAGGGGCGCTGGGCGAGGACTTTGCTCCCCCATGCCCGGCTGGCGCACACCTCGTGCAGTACGGACCGGGCCGTACCGTCGTCGCAGGTGTTGAACCGGGCGAGCCCTGCCGGGGGCATGGGGGCATCCCCCGTGGAACGCAGTGTGCTCGAAGACACGGGAAGCCTCCGTGGCCTGGTGCTGGACAGCTCTGCTTGGCTGGAAACAGCTAAGACCCCCGGCAACATCACGTCAACACTTTGTTGAAAACTCGGCGACACAAAAGCCGCCGTCCGGGGTTGCGGGACGGCGGCTTCGGCGGCCTGGACGGGGCGTATGCCCGCTTCGCCTCAGTCGGCGTCCTTCGCGGCGTTCTCCCTGTTCAAGTAGTTGTAGACGGTGAAACGGCTGACGCCAAGGGCCCCCGCCACGGTCTCGACGCCGTGCCGGACCGAGAAGGCGCCCCGGGTTTCCAGTATCCGGACCACCGATTGCTTGGTCTTGCGGTCCAGCTCGGACAGCGGCATGCCGTGCCGGCGCTGGAGTTCGGCGAGGATGTGGTCCAGCGAATCCGACAGGTGCGGGAGCCGGACGGCCACCCGGTCCTCCCCCTCCCAGGCCAGCACGACGTCGTCGCCCCGGGCCTGGTCCGGCGCGACCATCTGTCCACCCATCGCGTCCACCAGCGGCTTGACCGCCTGGACGAACGGGTGGTCGGCAGGCTCGGTCACGACGCGCCCCCTTCGCCCTGCCGGGCATCCCCGATCACATTGACCTGCAAGGAGACCCGGGTGGCTCCGGCCCGCAGGGATTCCCGCAGCAGCGCGGTCACCGCACCGAGCACCTGATCCGCGTCGCCCTCGGCCGTGTTGCCGAACGGACCGACGTCCACGGCGTCCAGCTCGGCGCCCGTGACGATCTCGCGGGCCACCACCGCATGCGCCGGCGCCTCGTCCAGGTCGAACGGCTCCGTCGTGAACTCAACTCTCAATCGCACGTCGCTCAACCTACGCGCGGCGGGCCCGACTCACCAGAAATTGCTCGGGACCCCCCTTGACAGCCTCCGAGCCCGCCGGGCAATGTTCCAGTACGCAGAAAAACAGTTCCACTATCCGGAAGGAGCGCCGGCCCTCATGGGTTTCACGGACACGCGCTTCAACGTCAATCTGTCGATCCTGTTCACCGAGCTTCCGTTGCTGGAGCGGCC
>NZ_JOIX01000096.1 GCF_000720175.1 Streptomyces sp. NRRL S-337 | reverse complement strand
TTGTTCGTGGACGTAAAGCGACAGCAGTCCACGAACAAGGCCCCGGAGGCCCGTCACCGCACCCAACACAAACCCAGCCCGCCGCAGGCGCAACGGCGAGCAACACCCGCGGCGCCGCAGACAGGTACGTGCGGGGCGCCGCGAAGCGCAACGGCGAGCCCCGCGGCGGGAGAGACGGGTACGTGGGCGGCACAGCAAAGCGCAGCGGAATGTTCGCCGGCAGGAAAGATCCACGTGGCTCGTTCCACGCACCGGGCGCCGACAACAGCCGTATGCGTGTCGTCATCGTCACCGAATCCTTCCCGCCCGATGTCAACGGCGTTGCCCACTGCGCCCTGGAAACAGCCCGTCACCTCGTCCGGCGCGGGCACGATCCGCTCGTCATCGCGCCGCTCGGTGGCGCCGCGCCCGCAACCGGTACGCACGACAGCCCATGCCCCGTCGTGCGGGTGCCGTCGATGCCGCTGCCCGGATACCCGCAGGTGCGGATCGCGCTCCCCGGACGGCGGCTGTCCGCGGCGCTGGCCGGTCACCGGCCCGATCTGGTGCACCTCGCCGGCCCCTTCGTCCTCGGTGCCCGCGGGATGGCCGCCGCGGCCCGGCTGCGGGTTCCCGCGGTCGCCGTCTACCAGACCGACCTGGGCCGTTACGCCCGTACCTATCTCGGCGGCGGCACCGCCACCGCCTGGCGGCGGCTGCGCGCGGTGCACGGGGCCGCCGACCGCACCCTGGCGCCCTCCAGTGCGGCGCTGCTGGACCTGACCGAGCACGGGGTGCCCCGGGTCCACCTGTGGCCGCGCGGGGTGGACTCCACCCGGTTCCACCCGGGGCGGCGGGACGCGGTGCTGCGCAGTTCGCTGACCGCCGGGCGGGAGCTGCTGGTGGGGTACGTGGGGCGGCTCGCGCCGGAGAAGGACGTCCGGCTGCTGGCCGAGACCTCCCGGCTGCCGGGCGTCCGTACCGTCGTCATCGGCGAGGGCCCCAGCGCCGCCGGGCTGCGCGCCGCCCTCCCGGAGGTCCGCTTCCTCGGCCGCCGCACCGGTGACGAACTCGCCCGGCTCTACGCCTCCCTGGACGTCTTCGTGCACACCGGGCCCTACGAGACCTTCTGCCAGACCGTGCAGGAGGCGATGGCCTCGGGTGTGCCCGTGGTCGCGCCGCGGGCCGGCGGGCCGGTCGATCTGGTCGACCACGGCCGCACCGGGCTCCTGGTCACGCCCGGCGACGGGGGCGCGTTCCGGGACGCGGTGCGCTTCCTGGCGGGCAGCGCCGAACTACGCGTGCGGTACGGCGCCGCGGCCCGCCGGGCCGTCGCGGACCGCACCTGGGAAGCGGTCGGCGACCAGCTGCTGGGCCACTACGAGGACGTGCTCGCCGACCGGACGGCGGTGGCGGCATGAACCGGCGGGCGGCCCGCACGACGGGCCTGCGGATCGTACGGATCGCCAACTTCGTCACGCCGGCCTCCGGCGGGCTGCGCACCGCGCTCGCCGCCCTCGGCACCGGCTACCGGGCCGCCGGGCACGAACCGGTGCTCATCGTGCCCGGCCCGCCCGGGGACGGGCGGACGCGGGAGGAACTCACCGCTCAGGGGCGGGTGTTCACGTTGCCGGGGAGCGTGCTGCCCGGCAGCGGGGGCTATCGGATGCTGACCGACCGGCACCGGGTGCGGCGGCTGCTGGAAGGGCTGGCGCCCGACCGGCTGGAGGTCTCGGACCGTACGACGCTGCGCTGGACGGGCGAGTGGGCCCGCCGGGCACGGGTCCCCGCGGTGATGGTCTCGCACGAGAGCGTGGACGGGGTGCTGGGCACCTGGGGCGTGCCGCGGCCGCTCGCCCGGGCCGCCGCTGACGGGCTCAACCGCCGTACCGCGTACGCCTACAGCCGGGTGGTGTGCACCACCGAGTGGGCGGCGGCGGAGTTCACCCGGGCCGGCGCGCGCAATGTCGTACGCGCCCCGCTCGGGGTGGATCTGGATGCCTGGCATCCGGACTGCCGCAGCGCCGAGTTGCGCCGCCGGTGTGCGGGCCGGGCCGGGGTGCTGTTGCTGATGTGCTCCCGGCTGTCCCAGGAGAAGCGGCCCGGGCGGGCCCTGGACGCGCTCGCCGAGCTGCGCCGGCGCGGGATCGACGCGGCGCTGGTGGTGGTCGGTGACGGGCCGCTGCGGGGCCGGCTGGCCGCCCGCGCGCGGGCCGAACGGCTGCCCGCGGCGTTCCTGGGTCACCTCGCCGACCGCGACCGGCTGGCCGCCCTGCAGGCCAGCGCCGATCTCGCGCTGGCGCCCGGGCCCGCCGAAACGTTCGGGCTGGCCGCCCTGGAGGCGCTGGCCTGCGGCACCCCGGTGGTCGCCAGCGCCGCCTCGGCGCTGGCCGGGCTCGTCGGCGGCGGGGGCGACACCGCGCTCGACGACGGGCCGTCCTTCGCCGACGCCGTCCAGCGGGTCCTGGCCCGGCCCGAGCCGGCCCGGCGCGCCGCGGCCCGCCGGCAGGCCGAGGGCTACGGCTGGCAGCCGGCCGTGGACGCCTTCCTGGCGGCGCACGACGCCGCCGTGCCGCTGGCCCGGCCCGCCACCGCCGTCCCGGCCGCGCCGCATCCGGCGGGCCCCCGGGGCGGGTGGTGACGGTGCGGTCCACAACGGGGCCGATACCCGAGCAGCTGCCTACGGGTGCGGCGGCAGCGGAACGGCCGCCCACGGGTGCGGGGGCAGCGGACCGGTCGCCCACGGGAGCGGCGGCGGCGGAACGGCCGATATCGGAGCAGCCGCCGGCCGGACGGCCGTCCCTGGCGCCGCCGGGTGCGGCCCCGGGCGGGGGCACCGTCCCCTTCGTCGCGCTCGGGGACTCGCTGACCGAGGGGCTGGGCGACCCCCTTCCGGGCGGGGGCTGGCGCGGCTGGGCGGTGCTGCTGGCGGCGGCGCTGGGGGAGCGGCCGGAGAGCGTGCGGCTGGTGAACCTGGCGGTCAGCGGGGCGCTGGCGGCGGACGTGGCCGAGCGGCAGCTGCCCGCCGCGCGGGCGCACCGGCCGCGGTTCGCGTCGCTGCTCGTCGGCGCGAACGACACCCTGCGCGCCGCCTTCGCCATCGAGCGGGTCGCGGCCGCACTGGACCGGGCGTACGGCGCGCTGAGCGGCGACGGGACCGTGGTCCTGACGGCCTGTCTGCCCGATCCGGGGCGGATGCTGGGGCTGCCCGCGCCGCTGGCCCGGCCGCTGGGGCGCCGGATGCGGGCGGTCAACACCGTCGTCCACGCGCTCGTCGCCCGCCATGGTGGCGTGCATCTGCATCTGGCCGAGCACCCCTGGGTCACCGAACGCGCCTGCTGGAGCGTGGACCGGCTGCACCCCAGCGAACGCGGGCACCGGCTGCTGGCCCGCGGCTTCCACGCGCAGCTCGCCGCCGCCGGCCTGCCCGTGGGCCCGCCGCCCGCGCTCACCCTCGACGGCCGGCCACCGACCCGTACCGGCTCCGCCCTGTGGATGGCCACCAAGGGCACCCGCTGGGTCGTCGACCGCTGCACGGACCTGCTGCCCGGTCTGCTCGCCCTCGCGGCCCGGGAGTACCGGCACTCACTCGCGGGCACCGGGCGCCTCCTGGACGCCGCGGCCGACCGGACGACCCGGGCCGCGCTCGCCGCCCTCCCCGGGCCGAAAGCCGCCGGGTGCGCGCCGGGCGCTGCGACAATGACGGGATGACGACCGGACGCTGGGAGTTCTGGATCGACCGCGGTGGCACGTTCACGGACGTCGTCGGCAGACGCCCGGACGGGCGGCTGGTCACCGGCAAACTGCTCTCGCACCACCCCGAGCGCTACCGGGACGCCGCGGTGGCCGGCATCCGGATGATGCTCGGCCTGGGCCCGGACGAACCGGTGCCCGCCGAGCGGGTCTCCGTCGTCAAGATGGGCACCACCGTCGCCACCAACGCCCTGCTGGAGCGCAAGGGCGAACCGACCGTGCTGCTCATCACCGAGGGCTTCCGCGACGCGCTGCGGATCGCCTACCAGAACCGCCCGCGGATCTTCGACCGCCGGATCGTGCTGCCCGAGGCGCTCTACGACCGGGTGATCGAGGTGCCGGAGCGGATCGGGGCGCACGGCGAGCTCGTCCGGCCGCTGGACACCGACCGGGTCCGCGCGGAGCTGCGGCGGGCCCGCGCCGACGGGCTGCGCAGCGCCGCCGTCGTCCTGCTGCACGGCTACCGCCACACCGAGCACGAACAGGCCGTCGCCGAGCTGGCCCGGGAGGCCGGCTTCCCCCAGGTCAGCTGCTCGCACGAGGTCAGCCCGCTGATGAAGCTGGTGCCGCGCGGCGACACCACCGTCGTCGACGCCTACCTCTCGCCGATCCTGGCCCGCTACGTCGACGAGATCGCCGCCCAGCTCCCGGGCATCCGGCTGATGTTCATGCAGTCCAACGGCGGGCTGCGCCAGGCCGCGCACTTCCGCGGGAAGGACGCGGTGCTCTCCGGCCCCGCGGGCGGCGTGGTCGGCATGGTCCGTACGGCCGCCGAGGCCGGTGGCGGCCACGACCGGGTGATCGGCTTCGACATGGGCGGCACCTCCACCGACGTGTCGCACTACGCCGGTGAGTTCGAGCGGGTCTTCGGCAACGAGGTCGCGGGCGTCCGGATGCGCGCCCCGATGATGAACATCCACACCGTCGCGGCCGGCGGCGGCTCCGTCCTGCACTTCGACGGGCGCCGCTACCGGGTCGGCCCCGACTCCGCCGGCGCCGACCCGGGACCGGCCTGCTACCGCCGCGGCGGCCCGCTGACCGTCACCGACGCCAATGTGATGCTCGGCCGCATCCAGCCGGCCCACTTCCCGGCGGTGTTCGGCCCCGAAGGCGACCGGCCGCTGGACGACGGGACGGTCCGGGAGCGCTTCGCGGAGCTGGCCGCCCGGGCCGCCGCCGAGACCGGGGACGACCGCGGCCCCGAGGAGGTCGCCGCGGGGTTCCTGGACATCGCCGTGCTCAACATGGCCAACGCGGTCAAGAAGATCTCCGTCCAGCGCGGCCACGACATCACCCGCTACGCCCTCACCAGTTTCGGCGGCGCCGGCGGCCAGCACGCCTGCGCGGTCGCCGACGCCCTGGGCGTCGACACGGTCCTCGTCCCGCCGCTGGCCGGGGTGCTCTCGGCCTACGGCATCGGCGTCGCGGACGCCACCGCGATGCGCGAACAGGCCGTCGAGGCGGAGTTCGCCGACCCCGCGGCGCTCGACCACGTCCACGAGGTGTGCACCGCGCTCGCGGACCAGACCCGCCGCGAACTCCTCGACGACGGGGTGCCGGACGCGTCGGTCACCACCCGCGCCCGGGTGCTGGTCCGCTACGCCGGGACCGACTCCCCCCTCGGCGTCCCGCTCGGCGACGCCGCGACGATGGCGGAGGAGTTCGTCCGGGCGCACCGCGAGCGGTACGCCTTCACCATGGACAAACCGCTGGTCGCCGAGGCGGTGTCGGTCGAGGCGCGCGGCGAGTCCGGCGGCGCCCGCGGCTACGAGGCGCAAACCGGTGGCGGGGACGGGGAGTTGACGCCCACCGCGACGGTGCGGATGTACGCGGGCGGACGGTGGCGGGACACCGGTCTGTACCGGCGGGACGGGCTGCGGCCCGGTGACGTCCTCACCGGCCCGGCGATCGTCGCCGAGGCCGACGCCACCACCGTCGTCGACCCCGACTGGCAGGCGGAGATGGGCGACCGCGGGCACCTGGTGCTGACCCGCACCCGCCCGCGCGGCGACCGGGTCGCGGTCGGCACCGAGGCCGACCCGGTGATGCTGGAGGTCTTCAACAGCCTCTTCATGGCGATCGCCGAGCAGATGGGCGTCCGGCTGGAGAACACCGCGCACTCCGTCAACATCAAGGAGCGGCTGGACTTCTCCTGCGCGCTGTTCGACGCCGAGGGCAATCTGATCGCCAACGCCCCGCACATCCCCGTGCACCTGGGATCGATGGGGGAGTCCATCAAGGAGGTGCTCCGCCGGCGCCGCGGCGATCTGCGGCCCGGCGACGTCTACGCGATCAACGACCCGTACCACGGCGGTACCCACCTTCCGGACGTCACGGTCGTCACGCCCGTGTTCAGCGCGGACGGCGACGAACTGCTGTTCCTGGTGGCGTCCCGCGGCCACCACGCCGAGATCGGCGGCATCACCCCCGGCTCGATGCCGGCGTTCAGCACCACCATCCAGGAGGAGGGCATCCTCTTCGACAACTGGCTGCTGGTGCGGGACGGGACGCTGCGCGAGCGCGAGACCCGTGAGCTGCTCACCTCCGGCCCGTACCCGTCCCGTTCACCGGACGCCAACCTCGCCGATCTGCGCGCCCAGATCGCCGCGAACGAGAAGGGCATCCAGGAACTCCGCAGGATGACCGACCAGTTCGGGCTGGACGTCGTACGGGCCTACATGGGCCACGTCCAGGACAACGCCGAGGAATCGGTCCGCCGGATCATCGCCGGGCTGTCGGACGGCAGCTACCGCTACGAGACGGACAGCGGCGCGGAGATCCGGGTCGCGCTGACCGTCGACCGGGAGGCCCGCGGCGCCGTGCTGGACTTCGCCGGCACCTCGCCCCAGCAGCCCGGCAACACCAACGCGCCCACCTCGGTGGTGATGGCCGCGGTGCTGTACGTCTTCCGCACCCTGGTCGGCGAGGACATCCCGCTCAACAGCGGCTGCCTCAAGCCCGTCGAGGTGCGCATCCCCGAGGGCTCGATGCTGGCGCCCGTCTTCCCGGCGGCCACCGTCGCGGGCAACGTGGAGACCTCCCAGGCGGTCACCGGCGCGCTCTACGCCGCACTGGGCATCCAGGCCGAGGGCTCCGGCACGATGAACAACCTCACCTTCGGCAACGACCGGGTGCAGTACTACGAGACCGTGGCCAGCGGTTCGGGCGCCGGCGAGGGCTTCCACGGCGCCGACGCCGTGCAGACCCACATGACCAACTCCCGGCTGACCGACCCCGAGGTCCTGGAGTGGCGCTACCCGGTACGCGTCGACGCCTTCGCGATCCGGGCCGGCAGCGGCGGCCGCGGACGCTGGCACGGCGGCTGCGGCGTCGAGCGCCGGCTGCGCTTCCTGGAACCGGTCACCCTCGCCCTGCTCACCCACCACCGCCGCGTCCCGCCGTACGGCATGGCGGGCGGCGCCCCGGGCGCGCTGGGCGCCAACCTCATCGAACGCGCCGACGGCACCCGCGAGGAGCTCCGGGGCTGCGACGCGGCGGAGGCCGGGGTGGACGACGTACTGGTGCTGCGGACGCCCGGGGGCGGGGGCTACGGGGAGCCGTGACCCGCGGCCGGCCGGAGAGCCCGCGGTGGCCAGGGCCGGCCACGCGCCGGTTCGGCCGGAACGGCCGGCGCACCGTGCCCACTTCGGGCGGTGGTGCGCGCCGGCGTCACTGGGAGTGCGCCGCCCGGTCGGGCCGTCGGCCGAGGCGCACGAACCGGACCGGGGTGCCCGGCACCGCCTGTGCCGCGGGCGCCAGGAAACGCTCGGGCACCACGCCGACGACCGGGTAGCCGCCGGTCGTGGGGTGGTCGTGCAGGAAGAGCACCGGCAGGCCGTTCGGCGGGACCTGCAGGGCGCCCAACGGCATCCCCTCGCTGGGGAGTTCGCCGGTGCGGGCGCGTTCCAGCGGCGGGCCCTCGGTGCGCAGCCCGATGCGGTTGCTGGCCGCCGAGACCCGGAAGCGGCCGGTGGTCAGGGTGCGCAGCCCGGCCCCGGTGAACCAGGCGTCGCGCGGGCCGGGCAGGAACGGCAGGCACAGTTCGGTCACCGGGCCCGGGTGCGGGACGGCGTCCGCGGCGGCGGGCGGGCCGTACGGGTCGCCCAGCGGGAGCACCGCGCCGTCGGTGAGCGGAGCGGGGCCGAGGCCGGAGAGCAGGTCGGCGGCGCGGCTGCCGAGCACCTGCTCGGTGGCGATGCCGCCCGCGAAGGCGAGGTGGGAGCGCAGCCCGTGGACCGGCGTCCCGGCGTCCAGGACGGCGCCCGCCGGGACGCGCACCGGGGCGCCCCAGGGGGCGGGGCGGCCGTCGACGGTCACCGGGCAGGGCGCGCCGGTGACCGCGACCGTGGTGGCCGTCCGCACCCGCACGGCACAGCCGGTCAGCGTCGTCTCCAGGGTGGCGGCCGTTTCGGGGTTGCCGACCAGGCGGTTGGCGAGGCGGTGCGCGGGCCCGTCCAGGGCGCCGGCCCGCGGCACCCCGAGATGGGCGTGGCCGGGACGGCCGAGGTCCTGCACGGTGGTGAGCGCACCGGCCCGTACCACCGCGAGGGCACGGTCGGTCATCGGGCGGTCTCCAGCGGGACGAAGTGGACGCGGGTGCCGGGGGTGAGCAGCGCGGCCGGTTCCCGGCGCGGGTCCCACAGCACGGCGTCGGTGGTGCCGATGAGCTGCCAGCCGCCGGGGGAGGACCGCGGATAGACCCCGGTGTACGGGCCGGCCAGCGCGACCGAGCCGACCGGGACCTTGGTCCGGGGGGTGTCCCGGCGCGGTACGTGCAGCGGCTCGGGCAGCCCGGTCAGATAGCCGAAGCCGGGCGCGAAGCCGCAGAAGGCGACGTGGAAGGTGGTGCCGGAGTGCCGGCGGACGACCTCCTCGGGAGTGGTGTCCCACAGGGCGGCGACATCGGCGAGGTCGGGGCCGTCGTAGCGGACCGGGATCTCGACGGCCGGCCGGTCGTCGGCGGGGCGCGGCGGGACGTGCCAGGTGGCGAGCTCGGCGATCAGCCCGCGGGGGTCGGCCAGGCCGTCGAGGAAGACCGTGCGGGCGGCCGGCACGATCTCTCCGACCGGTGGCAGGGTGCCGTCGGCGGCCCGGCGCAGCAGCTCGGCGTGGAGCGCGCCGACCTCCTCGGCACTGTCCAGCTCGATCAGCAGCCCGTGTTCGCCGACCGGCAGCGGCCTCATACGAAGCTCCGGATGCGCACCCCGGCCGCGGTCAGCTCGGACCGGACGCGCCGGGCCAGACCGGCGGCGCCCGGGGTGTCGCCGTGCAGGCACAGCGAGCGGGCGGTGATCTCCACCCGGCGGCCGTCGACCGCGGTGACCGCGTGGTCCCGGGCCATGCCCAGGGCGCGCTTGACGACCTCGTCGGGGTCGTGGACGACCGCGCCCGGCTCGCGGCGCGGGACGAGGGTGCCCGCGGCGGTGTAGGCGCGGTCGGCGAACGCCTCGCCCACCACCGGCAGTCCGGCCTGCCGGGCGGCCTCGTGCAGACGGGAGCCGGGCAGCCCGAGGACCGGCAGCCCGCCGCCCGCGGTGCGGATGCCGGCGATCACCGCGCCGGCCTGCTCCGCGTCGTGCACACAGCGGTTGTAGAGCGCGCCGTGCGGCTTGACGTAACCGACCCGGGCGCCGGCGGCCCGGGCGAAGACGTCAAGGGCGCCGATCTGGTAGGTGATCTCGTCGGCGAGCTCGTCCGGCGGGACGTCCATCGCGCGGCGGCCGAAGCCGGCCAGGTCGCGGTAGGAGACCTGGGCGCCGATGACCACCCCGCGCTCGGCGGCCAGCGCGCAGACCCGGCGCATCGTGGCCGGGTCGCCGGCGTGGAAGCCGCAGGCGACGTTGGCGCTGGTCACCACGGACAGCAGGGCCTCGTCGTCGGTGAGCTGCCAGCGGCCGAAGCCCTCACCGAGGTCGGCGTTGAGGTCGATGACGGGAGCATCCGCACAGTCCGGGGAGTCCACCGCGTCGCTCATGTCGCTCCGTTCCAGGGTGCTCGGTGCCGGCCGGGCGGGCCGGGGCGGGCCGGGGCAGGACGTGGCGGCCCGGTTGCGGGCGGGGGAGGGACGGCAGGGGGCGAACCGGCCGGCCCGTATCCGTAGTGACTCTCCCCCGAGGGCACTCGAGCCGACCGGCGTTGGGGGACAACGTAGAGGATTGTTGAACGATCCGACAAGGGGTGTGCGGGCTGCGGACGAGGTTCCGTTGTCTTGTCCCCGGATCTGGGATTGACTTCCGTCCACATCACGCCCGGACGGCCCGGACGGCCACCGGGCACGGCACGAGAGCGGGGAGCCAGATGGCCGGCGGAGTGGCGAAGAACGACCAGCGGCGGCTCGCCGAGGTCGCGGGACTGGAGCGGGACCGGGCCCTGCTGGGCCGCGCCAGCACGGCGGAGCGGGTCGCCGACATCCTGCGCGACCGGATCACCGAGGGCTACTTCCCGCCCGGCGCCCGGCTGTCGGAGGAGAGCATCGGCGGCGCGCTGGGCGTCTCCCGCAACACCCTGCGCGAGGCCTTCCGGCTGCTGACGCACGAGCGGCTGCTGGTCCACGAGCTCAACCGCGGGGTGTTCGTGCGGGTGGTGACGGTCGAGGACCTGGACGACATCTACCGGGTGCGCACGCTCGTCGAGTGCGCGGCGGTGCGCAGCCTGGGGGAGGGGCCCTACGACGACCGGACGACCGCGGCCATCGCCACCATCGAGGCTGCCGTGCGGGCCGGTGAGGCCGCCTCCCACGACCGCGAGTGGCAGGACCTGTCGACCGCCAACATCCGTTTCCACCAAGGCATCGTGGCGCTGGCCGGCAGCCCGCGCACCGACGAGCTGATGCGCGGCGTGCTGGCCGAACTGCGGCTGGTCTTCCACGTCATGGCCGATCCCCGGCGGTTCCACGCACCCTATCTGACCCGGAACCGGCAGATCGTGGAAGCCCTGCAGGCCGGCGACGCGGCCGAGGCCGAACGGCTGCTGCTGTCCTACCTGGAGGACTCGCGCAGCCAGCTGTCGGGCGCGTACGCCCAGCACATCGCCCGGGACTGACACGCCGTCCGAGGTTCGCCCGCGCAGACCCCTTGTCGGATCGTTGAACAATCGCCTAGCCTCCGCTGCAATCTCTTCACCCCTCTCCCGGACCCCCTGCGGTCCCGTACGCGGAAGGCGGATCCATGATCGTGCTCCTCGGCGTGCTCGTGGTCGTGATCGGCTTCGCCACGAGACGCAATCCGCTCCTGGTCGTCGCGGTGGCCGGCATCGCCACCGGCCTCCTGGGCGGACTGTCCCCCGGCAAGGTCCTCGCCGCCTTCGGCGAGGGCTTCGCCGGCAGCCGGGCGGTGACCATCTTCGCGATCACCCTCCCGGTCATCGGCCTCCTGGAGCGCTACGGCCTCCAGGAACGCGCCCGCACCCTCATCGCCCGCTTCGGAAGGCTCACCACCGGCCGGTTCCTCGCGCTCTACCTGGGCCTGCGGCAGATCGGCGCCGCCGTCGGACTGACCAACGTCTTCGGGCACGCCCAGACCGTCCGGCCCCTCGCCGTCCCGATGGCCGAGGGCGCCGCCGAGCGCAAGTACGGCGGGCTGCCCGAACGCACCCGGGAGAAGGTCCGGGCGTTCTCCGCCAGCGCGGACAACGTCGGCCTCTTCTTCGGCGAGGACGTCTTCCTCGCCGTCGGCTCCATCCTGCTGATCACCGGATTCGTCAACACCACCTACGGCACCCACCTCGAACCGCTGCACCTCGCGCTGTGGGCCATCCCCACCGCCCTGTGCGCCTTCCTGGTCCACGGCTGGCGACTGCTGCGCCTGGACCGGCAGTTGGAGCGCGAACTCGGCACCGCCCCCGTCCCGTCCGACACCGCAGTGGAGGCAGCCCAGTGATCAAGGCGGAGTGGTTCTACTGGCTGGTCGGCCTCAGCTTCCTGGTGATGGCCGCCCAGATGTTCACCGACCGCAGCAACCCCAAGCGGTACGGCACCGGCGCGTTCTGGGGCCTGATCGGCGCCGGCTTCGTCTACAGCAGCTGGGTCGTCACCGAACAGGCACCCGCCGAGCCGCTCGGCGTCGCCGTCCTCGTCATGGCCTGCCTGGCCGGCTTCGGCTTCACCGGACGCGGCACCCCGCGCACCACCACCCCAAAGGAGCGCACGGCGAGCGCGGCCCGGCTCGGCAACAAGTTGTTCGTCCCCGCGCTCACCATCCCGGCCGTCGCCATGGCCTGCGCCATCGGCGTCAAGCACCTGACCATAGGCGGGGAACCGGTCCTCCAGGAGGGCAGCGAAACCATCCTGGGCCTGGGCATCGGCGCCGTCGCCGCCCTCGTCGTCGGCATGGTCATGCTCCGCGAGAAGCGGATCACGGTGCCCGTCCAGGCCGGCCGCTCCATGCTGGAGGCGATGGGCTGGGCGATGCTGCTGCCGCAGATGCTGGCCACACTGGGCGCCATCTTCCAGGTCTCCGGCGTCGGCGACCAGGTCGGCAAACTCACCACGTCCGTCCTGCCCAAGGACTCCCTGTACCTCGCCATCGCCCTCTACTGCGTGGGCATGTTCGCCTTCACCATCGTCATGGGCAACGCCTTCGCCGCCTTCCCCGTGATGACCGCGGCCGTCGGCTGGCCCGTCCTCATCGGGCACTTCCACGGCAACCCCGCCGCCGTCCTGGCCGTCGGCATGCTCGCCGGATTCTGCGGCACCCTCGTGACGCCCATGGCCGCCAACTTCAACATCGTCCCGGCGGCCCTGCTGGAACTGAAGGACCAGTACGGGCCCATCAAGGCCCAACTGCCCACCGCCGGCGTCCTGCTCGGCTGCAACATCGTGATCATGGCCCTGTTCGCCTTCTGAACCGGCGCCGCCCCCGCCGCGGCACGGCGCCCCACCGCCGTGCCCGCGCCGTCCCCCCGACCACCCGCACCGAGGACGACCGTATGACCCGGGTACTGCTGACCGGATTCGCCCCCTTCGACGGAGAAGCCGTCAACCCCTCCTGGCAGGCGGTACGCGCCGCCGCGGCCGAACCGCCGCCCGGAATCGAGGCCTCCGCCGTCGAACTGCCCTGCGTCTACGGGGCGTCGGTGGCCGTGCTGCGCGCCGCGATCGACGAGGCCCGCCCCGAGATCGTCATCTGCGTCGGCCAGGCCGGCGGCCGCCCCGACATCACCGTCGAACGCGTCGCCCTCAACGTCGACGACGCCCGCATCCCCGACGCCACGGGCGCCGAACCCGTCGACGAACCGGTCGTGCCCGGCGGCCCCGCCGCCTACTTCTCCACCCTCCCCATCAAGGCCTGCGTGGCCGCCGTACACGCCGCCGGCCTGCCCGCCTCGGTCTCCAACACCGCCGGCACCTTCGTCTGCAACCACGTCTTCTACGGCCTCGCCCACCTCATCGCCACCGAACTCGCCGGCGTGCGCGGCGGATTCGTGCACGTCCCCTACGCCCCCGAGCAGGTCACCGACCGCGCCCAGCCCTCCCTCCCGGTCGACGCGGCCGCCCGGGCGCTGCGGGAGATCGCCGCCACCACGGCCCGCACCCGCACCGACCTCCGCATCGCCGGCGGAGCCACCCATTGAGCACCGCCACCGGCGCCCACGCCACCGAACTCGCCGCCCACGCCGAGCGGTTCGCCGCCCTGGCCCGGGCCAACGTGACCCGCGCCTACCCGTACGCCCCGATGCACCTGCTCGCCGGGCCCGGGGACCTGGTGCCGCCCCGCACCCACCACCCGGCCTTCCACGGCTCGTACGACTGGCACTCCGCGGTCCACATGCACTGGCTGCTGGTCCGGCTGCTGCGCCGCTGCCCCGGGCGCATCCCCCGCGAGGCGGTGACCGACGTCCTCGACGCCCACCTCACCCCCGCCCACCTCGCCGCGGAAGCCGCCTACCTGCGCGCCCACCCGTCCTTCGAGCGGCCCTACGGCTGGGCCTGGCTGCTGGCGCTCACCGCCGAATGCCGGGCGCTCGGCGGCGCCGAGGGGGAACGCTGGGCCGCCGCGCTGGCGACCGCGGCCGAAACCGTCGACGACCTGCTGCGTGCCTGGCTGCCGCGCGCCACCTACCCCGTCCGCCACGGCACCCACACCAACAGCGCCTTCGCGCTCGGCCTGGTCCTGGACAGCGCCGCCGCGGCCGGCCGCCCCGCACTGGCCGGGCCGGTCGCCCGTACGCTGCGCCGCTGGTTCACCGACGACCACACCGCGCCCGCCCACTGGGAACCCTCCGCACAGGACTTCCTCTCCCCGGCGCTGAGCGAGGCCGAGGCGATGGCACGGGTCCTGCCGGGCCTGGAATTCGCCGCCTGGCTGGGCCGCTTCCTGCCCGGCCTCGACCGGCGCGCCCCGGCCGCCCTGCTCGGCCCGCCCACCGTCTCCGACCCCGCCGACCCCCAGATCGGCCATCTCATCGGCCTCTCACTGAGCCGGGCGGCCGCACTGCGCCGGATCGCCGCCGCGCTGCCCGGCGGTGACGCGCGCCGCCCGGTGCTCACCGCCGCGGCCCGCGACCACCTGGTCGCCGGCCTCCCGCACACCGTCTCCGGGGACTTCACCGCCGACCACTGGATCGCCACCTTCGCCGTGCTCGCCCTGGACGGACCGCCGGCCGGCGACGGACCCTCCGGCGCGTGACCGCAAGGGGACCTGACCGCCATGGGGCCTGACCGGCAAGGGGACCTGACCGGCAAGGGACCTGCCCTCCGGCCGCGGCCGCCCACGCCGTAAACTGGCCGACCGGCCGAAGCGCCGCCCGCCCGTGGTCCGTCAAGGGATACGGCGGCCGTTCCACCCGTGAGCGGATCCGCGCCGTTTCGTCCGTTGTCAGTGCGAGCGCCTACTCTGTGCGACGTGACTTTTCCCGCCCAGGGGCCCGCTGCGCCCCAGCTCAACGGGGTCAACCGCCCCGCGCCGGGCCCGGCCGCCGACGAAGGCCTGGCCCGCCGGCTGCGTGCCCTGGCCTGCACCGCGCCGCTGCACGACCTCGACGCGCGCAAGGCCAACCTCGCGGGCGAATACGGCGTCTACGCCATGGCGGAGGTGGCGCTCGCCGTCATCGACCTGGTCACGCTCAACATGGACTTCGACACCGGCGCCGACCACGAGGAAATAGTGGCCAAGGTGCTCCCCCGGGTCGCCGCCCAGACCCCCGGCCGCCCCACCGCCGAACACGAGCGGGTGGCCCGCTGGGTCCTGGAGAACCTCATCAACGTCGGCAGCGTCGACCGCGGCTTCCGCGCCGTCTACGGCACCTTCACCACCGACGGCGAGTACGTCCGCCGGGACTACGACTTCAAGCTCATCGAAGAGGTCCCCGGCGCCGGCGGCAGCGTCTACCTCCGCGCCACCGACGAAGCGGTCAACGTCCTGGTCGGCGCGCTCGACACCGATGTCACCAGCGCCCAGATCGCCGCCGAGGTCAAGCTGGAGGTGCTGATCAGCCGCGGCCGGCTGGCCGACGCCCAGCTCGCCGCCGAACAAGCCCGCTACCGCACCGTCCAGTACGCCGAGACCCTCCGCCGCACCCTGGACGCCACCCGGCGCAACGTCCGCGCGGTCGACTGGCTGGAAACCGTCCCCGACATGATCAACGAGGCGCTCGACCACGTCGCGGACCGCTACCGCCACGAGAACGCCATCCTCACCAACATCCGTAAGGCCCGCGACGAGGCCGAGGAGCCCGAGCACAAGCGGCGTGCCGCCGAGCTCGTCGACATCGTCAAGGATTGCATCCGCCGCCACACCCAGCTCCAGTCGCGGCTGCTGGAGGCGGGCCCGCTCTTCCGCGCCGAACAGGACCGGCAGGCGTTCGCCACCCCCGTCGCCCGGGCCGGCCTCGACCTGTACGGCCAGCTCGTCGCCCCCGTCCTGCCGCTCCCCGTCGAGCAGGCCACCCGCGTCACCGACGCCTTCTTCGCGCACGGCACCGGGCTGCGCACCCCCGCGGCCGTCCGCGTCGGCGACCTCGTCGAGGTGCTGCTCACCCCGCCCGTCGAGCGCGAGCACCTCGGCGCCGAGATGCCCGAGCCCGACCTGGTGGCCACCCCCGACGACAGCCGCTTCAGCGAGGCCCAGCTCGACGCCGCGATGGCCCTGCTCGACCTTCCGCCGGACGCGCCCCGCCGGCTCTCCGGCCTGCTCGCCGAGGCCCGCCGCAGCGACCCGGAACTCCCCTACCTCGTCGCCCTGCTGGCCGTGCACGCCGCCAGCCCCCCGGTCGGCACCGCCTACCGCCAGGGCGAACAGCAGCTGCTGTTCGCCGTCGACGACGGCACCGAGCTGGCCGACCCCGAGTTCGGCGGCGCCGACCTCATCGTCGGCACCGCCCTGCTGGACGCCGCGGGCATGGCCGCCGACCGCTCGGAGGCCGCCTGATGACCCCCGCGCCCCCGCCCGCAACGCCCCCGACCGTCCCCCGCAAGGAGCTTGTTCCGTGACCCCGTACGACGCCGACGAGACGCCGCAGCCGGACCTGGCGTCCCCGCCCGGCGCACCGGACCGGGGCGCGCCCGCCGCCGACGGCGCACCGGCCGCGGCCGGCCAGACCACCGGACAGACCACCGGCCCGGCCCCCGTCACCCCGGCCGACGCCGCGGACGCCGCGCGGCTGGTCTCCTTCGGACTCCAGCCCAAGCTGCTCCCGGCCCGCGACGCCGACTACGGCGAACTCCTGCGCCGCTACCGCGACGACCCCGCCTTCGCCCGGCTCGCCGACGCCGTCGCCACCGGCCTCGGCCTGGTCGTCCTGGAGGTCTCCACCCGCGCCGGCATGGCCGTCACCGCCGCCGAGGACTCCGTCTTCGCGGTCCGCATGGGCGACTACGCCCGCCGGGCCTCCGCCGACTCCGCCGACCGCTTCCTGCACGGCCTGGCCCACCTCGCGGTCGCCGCGCTCGCCTTCCCGCGCCCCGAGGACCTCGCCGACGACGGCTACATCGGCCGGATCACCGTCAACGGCGTCGACGCCTTCGTCCGGCAGGCCTGCCGCCGCCTGGAGGAGCGCGCCGAGCAGCAGGGCGAGAACACCGACCCGGCCACCGACGCCCCCGGCCTGGAATCCGCCTGGCGGATCTACGCGCGGCGCAGCGCCACCGGCGCCACCAAGGACGCCCGGCGGCTGGCCGGTTCGACCACCGGCATCATCGCCAAGGCCGTCACCTTCCTTGTCGACTCCGGCTTCCTGCAGCGCACCGGCGACGACGCCGGCGGCGCCTACCGCACCACCGCCCGCTACCAGCTCCAGGTCCGCGACATGGCCGGCAGCGCCGCCATGGCCGAGCTCCTCGACCTGGGCATCGTCCCGGTCGCCGACGGCAGCGCCTCGTTGCTGCCCGGCGAGGACACCGACGCCCTCGACCTGGTCGCGGACGCCGGACTGCCCTTCCACTCCGGCTGACCGATCACCCCGCCCGCCCCCGCCGCCTCCCGCCACGACAACGAAAGTCCGCCATGTACGAGCTGTCCCGGGTCCGTCTCTACTCCATCGGGCCCGCCGGTGCGCGCTACGCCGACACCGTGCTGGACCTGCGCGGAGTCGGCGCGCCCGTGCCCCGACCGGCCCCGGCCCAGGCGGACTTCTTCGAGGACGAGCCGGTCGGCCCGCCGCGCCGGCCGGCCCCCGCGGGCGTGCTCTTCCTGGAGAACGGCGGCGGCAAGTCCGTCCTGCTCAAGCTGATCTTCTCGGTGATGCTGCCCGGCCACCGCAACACCCTCGGCGGCGCCAGCTCCGGCGTGCTGCGCAAGTTCCTGCTCGCCGACGACTGCGGCCACGTCGCCCTGGAGTGGCAGCACGTCCTCACCGGCGAGTCCGTCGTCGTCGGCAAGGTCAGCGAATGGCGCGGCCGGCAGGTCTCCAACGACCCCCGCAAGTTCGCCGAGGCGTGGTACAGCTTCCGGCCCGGCCCCGGCATGAGCCTGGATTCGCTGCCGGTCGCCGAGGCCACCGTCGTCCGGCCCCGCCAGGAGGGCGCCGAGGGCTCCTCCGGCGCCCAGGGCCGCCGCCGCACGATGAAGGGCTTCCGCGACGTCCTCACCGAAGCCGGGAAGAACTACCCCAATCTGGACGTGATCTGGGAGGAGGTCCACGAACGCTGGAACGAACACCTCGGCGAGCTGGGCCTGGACCCCGAACTCTTCCGCTACCAGCGCGAGATGAACGCCGACGAGGGTGAGGCGGCCGGCCTCTTCGCGGTGAAGAACGACTCCGACTTCACCGACCTGCTGCTGCGCGCCGTCACCGACACCCGGGACACCGACGGCCTCGCCGACCTCGTCCACGGCTTCGCCCACAAGCTCGGCCGGCGCGCCGAGCTCACCGCCGAACGCGACTTCACCGCCGGCTCCCTCGACCTCCTCTCCCGCATCGCCGGCGCCGCCGAACAGCGCGAACGCGCCCGCGAGGTGCACGCCGGCGCCGAACGCCGCACCCGCGCCCTGGCCCAGCGGCTGCACGCCCGCGGCACCGAGGAGCGCGGCCGCGCCGCCGAGCTGGCCGAACAGGTCGCCACCGCGGCCCACCGCGTCACCGACGCCGAACAGGCCCGCGAGCGCCGCGCCCTGGTCTCCGCCGAACTCGCCTACCGGCACGCCTCCCTGGCGCTGGCCGCCGCCGAAAAGGGCGCCGCCGCCCAGCGCCGCGAGCTCAACGACGCCCGTACCCTGCACAGCGCCTGGCAGGCCGCCGAGATCGCACTGCGCCACCGCGCCGCCGCCGACCGCTCCGCCCGGGTCGCCGCCGCCATCCGCGAGGCCGAGCGGGACGCCGCGCCCGCGCTCGCCGCCCGCGCCACCGCCGCCGCCGACCTCGTCCGCGCCCTGCACGCGGCGGCCGAGGCCGGGGAGCGGATCGCCAACGAGGAGGAGGAGCGCTCCGCCGCCCTCCAGGAGGCCGGCGAGTCCGCGCACCGCGACGCGACCACCGCCGCCACCCATGCCCAGCGCGCCCGCAGCGAGGCCGACCACCTCCGGCAGCGGCTCGCCGAGGTAGCCCAGGAGACCGAGGAGGCCGTCCGGGCCGGCTGGCTGGACGACACGGCCCCGGACGCCGATCCGGCCCGCGCCGCGCTCGCCGCCTCGGACGCCGAGAAGGCCGCCGTCGAGTCCTGGGACGTGGCCCGGGAGGCGGCGGGCCGGGCCACCGACCGGGCCCGCGAGGCGGCCGCCCGGCACTCCGCCGCCGAACTCGCCGCGGCTCGCGCCGAGGACGCCGCCGAGGCCGCCGGGCGCGCCTTCGACGCCGAGCGCCGGGCCGCCGAGTCGATCGGCGCCGAGCCGCGGCTGGCCGACCTCCTCGGCCTCCCGCCGGCCGACGGCCGCACCGCCGGCGTGCCCGGGCCGCGTACGGCAGGCGGCGCCGAGCCGGGCACCCCGCGCCGCCCGGCCGGTGCCGGCCCGCTGACCGCCGAGGAGCTGGACCGCAACGCCGACGCGCTCCAGGAACTGCTGGAGGACGGCGTCGCCGCCGCCGAGCGGCAACTGTTCGACCTGCGCACCGCCGCCGCCGACGACGCCCGGATCCTCGGCGCCCTCGGCGACGGCGGCCTGCTGCCGCCCGGGCCGGACGTGCTCACCACCGTCGAGTACCTCGGCGAACACGGCGTGCCCGCCCTGCCCGGCTGGCGCTACCTCGCCCAGGCCGTCGACCCGGCCGACCACGCCCGGGTACTGGCCGCCCGCCCCGAGCTCGTCGACGGCGTGATCATCACGGACCCGGACTCGCACGCCCGGGCCCGTGAGGTGCTCGGCCAGGCCGCGCTGCTGCCCCGCTCCGCCGTCGCGGTCGGCACCGCCGCCGCGCTGCTCGCCCCCACCCCCGCCGACGACGAGCGGGACCCGGCCGTCTTCCTCGTCCCGCCGAACCCGGCGATGCACGACGAATCCGCCGCCGACGAGGAGCGGCAGGCACTGCGGGCTCGCGCCATAGAGCGCGACGAGGAGATCCGGGCGCTCGCCGCCCGGCTCGCCGGCGACCGCGCACTGGCCGCCCGGCTCGGCTCCTGGCGCACCGGCTGCCCGGCCGGCCGGCTCGCCGAGCTCGCCGCCGCCGTGGAAGAGACCCGTACGGCCGCCGAGGAGGCCGCCGCCGAGCTCGCCGAGGCCCGTACGGCCCGGGCCGAGGCCGACGAGACGGCCGCCGAGGCCACCCGGGTGCGCGACGAGCGGCAGGAGGCCGCGCAGCGCGCCCGCCGCGCCGCCGACCTGCTGGCCGGGCTTGCCCACCGGCTGCGCGAGCGCGCCTCCTGGCAGTCCCGGCTGCGCGAACTCGCCGACGAGGCCGCCGAGTTCGAGGCCCGCGCCGAGGAATGCGTGGACCGCGCCCGGGCCGCCGACGAGGACCGCCGGGCCGCCCAGCGGGCCGCCGACGACGCCCGCCGTACGGCCCGTGCGCTGCGCGCCGAGCGCGCCGAGATCGCCGGCGTACCGGACGACCTGGGCGAGGCGCCCGAGGCCCCGAGCGCCTCGCTGCCCGCGCTGCGCGAGGCCTACCGCGCCGCCTCCCAGCTCTACGAGAAGGTCGGCGTGGGCGCGGACCTGCGCGCCGAGCAGGCCCGCGCCGAGGGCGAGGAATCCGCCGCGCTGGCCGAGCTGAACCGCCTCACCAACAAGGTCCGTACCCGCGCCGAGGCGCTCCTGGAGAGCCCGGACGCCGCCGACGGCCCGTCCCGGCAGGCCGCCGCGGCCCGCGCCGAATCGTTGGTGCAGATGCTGGAGAGCCGCGCCTCGACGGCCAGCGAGCAGCTCGGCCGGCTCCGTGGCGAGGCCGAGCGGCTCGCCCCGACGGACGGCGAGGCGCACACCGAACTCCCCGACGAGCTGGTGCCCGCCGACGCCGACCGCGCCAAGGAGCTGCTGCGCACCGCGTCCGGCGAACTGGCCACCGCCACCGAGGCGCTGGCCGCCGCCCGCACCGGGCACGAGGAGCTGCTCCGGGCCCACCGCGCGGCCGAGGACGCGGCCGGCGGCTTCGACGAGACCGCCGCCCTGCTGCGCGATCTGCTGCGGGACCACCACGACACCGAGGAGGGGGCACCGGCGCCGATCGAGCCGTACGCCGGCTCCCTCGACGCCGCCCGGCAGGCCGCCGCCGAGTCCCGCCGCTCGCTGCGCGGCTGCGCCGCCGACCTGTCCGCCGCGGAATCCGCGGTCCGCGAGGCCTCCGACATCCTCGTCCGGCACGCCAACTCCACCCGCTACGAACAGGTCCGCACCCCGGCCCGGCAGCAGATCCGCGAACTGCCCGCCGCGGCCCTGCCGGACCACGCCGCCAAGTGGGCCGAGGCGTTCGCGCCCCGGCTGCGGGTGCTCACCGACGAGCTGGCGCAGCTGGAACGCAACCGCGACTCCATCGTCGACCGGCTGCGCGGGCTGGTCGAGTCCTCGCTCACCACCCTCCGTTCGGCCCAGCGGCTGTCCCGGCTCCCGGAGGGGCTGGGGGAGTGGTCCGGCCAGGAGTTCCTGCGGATCCGCTTCGAGGACCCCGACCAGGCCACCCTCACCGAGCGGCTGGGCGAGGTCATCGACGAGGCGACCCGCGCGGCCGTGAAGAAGAACAGCGATCTGCGCCGGGACGGGATGTCCCTGCTGCTGCGCGGGGTGCACGCCGCGCTGCAGCCGCGCGGGGTCGCGGTGGAGATCCTCAAGCCGGACGCGGTGCTGCGCGCCGAGCGGGTGCCGGTCGGGCAGATGGGCGACGTCTTCTCCGGCGGTCAGCTGCTGACCGCCGCCATCGCCCTGTACTGCACGATGGCGGCGCTGCGCAGCAACGACCGGGGCCGGGACAAGCAGCGGCACGCCGGCACGCTGTTCCTGGACAACCCCATCGGCCGCGCCAACGCCACCTATCTGCTGGAGCTCCAGCGGGCGGTCGCCGATGCCCTGGGCGTCCAGCTCCTCTACACCACCGGCCTGTTCGACACCACCGCGCTCGCCGAGTTCCCGCTGGTCATCCGGTTGCGCAACGACGCGGACCTGCGGGCGGGCCTGAAGTACATCAGGGTCGAGGAACATCTGCGGCCGGGCCTCCCGCAGCCCGACCCGTCCGGCGAGCCGGTGCACGGCCAGATCACGGCGACCCGCATGTACCGCCGCCCGGAGGAGCCGGCGACGGGGTGACCTTGCGGTTCCTTGCGGCGCCTCCCACGTACCTGGGGTGACGGGCCTCCGGGGCCTTGTTCGTGGACTGCTGGCGCTTTACGTCCACGAACAAGGCCCCTCCGGCCCGTCCCCTCCCGTTGGGGGAGTGTGCGGGTGAGTGGGGGCGCGCGTCGTCGCGCGAGCACCTGGCGTTGCCGTTCAGCGGGAATAGCTCGCCCGGCGCGTTCGGTTGTGGCCCTGCAGGGGGCGCTTGCGACCCTTACGGGTTCTGTTCGACCTTCCCCTACGGGTTCCAAGGGCCCCTGGTTCCCTCAACGCTCACCCCCACTCACCTCTTCCCCCTCCCTCAACGGGAGGGGACGGGCCGGAGGGGCCGGTTGTGGGGACGTAAAGCGTCAGCAGTCCACACAACCGGCCCCGGAGGCCCGTCACCGCACCCGACACCCACCCAGCCCGCCGCAGGCGCAACGGCGACCAAGCCCCGCGGCGGGAAAGACAGGTACGTACGAGGCGCCGCAAAGCGCAACGGCGAGCGAGCCCCGCGGCGGGACAGCCAGCTACGTACGCGGCGCCGCAAAGCGCGCAACGGCGAGCAACAACCGCGGCGGGAAAGCCAGGTACGTGGGAAGACCCACTACCCCGCGTAGCCCATGCGCCGGGAGAGTTCGACGGCCGCCTTCACGGACCGTTCGGCCAGCTCCGGCAGCAGTCGGCGTTCCATCCGGTACGCCGGGCCGGAGACGCCGATCGCGCCGATCACCGCGCCGTCGTGGGCCCGCACCGGCGCCGCGACCGCGTTCAGCCCGATCTCCAGCTCCTCGCCGGTGCAGGCGAATCCGTCCTCCAGCGTGGCCGTCAGCTGCCCGCGCAGGGCGGCCGCGGTGGTGAGCGTGTGCTCGGTGAAGCGCGGCAGCTTGCGGGTCACCAGGCTCTCCCGGCGCTCCTGCGGCAGATGCGCCAGCAGCACCTTGCCGCTCGCGGTGGCGTGCAACGGGGTGCGCCGGCCCAGCCAGTTGTACGCGGTGACCGCGGCCGCGCCCCTGGCCTGCATGATGTTGACCGCGGCGTCGCCGTCCAGCACCGCGATGTTGGCGGTCTCTCCGGTGTCGTCGGCCAGCGCCCGGCACACCGGCTGGCCCTCCTGCGAGATGTCCAGCCGGATCGCCGCGGCGCCGGCCAGCCGCAGCACCCCGGACCCGAGGTAGTACTTGCCGCGCTCCTTCTCCTGCTCCACCAGCCCGCGGCCCTCCAGCACCCCGAGGATCCGGAAGGCGGTCGACTTGTGGACGCCCAGCTCCGCGGAGATCTCGGTCACCCCGGCCTCGCCGAGCCTGGCGAGGATCTCCAGCACGCTCACCGCACGGTCCACGGACTGGACGGAACCCGCCCCGCCGCGCCGCTCCTCGGACCGGTCGTCCGAGGTCCCGCTCGTATTCGACATGGGTCTTCGTTCACCACCCGGTGGCCCCCGAGGGGCCGTGCGAGGGCATCTTCCGAGAAGCCCTTGACGGCCCGCTCCACGCCTTGGATTCTGTTGCGCATCGCGCTCTGCGATGCGTTATTCAGAACACATGATACCGATCAGCGCGAGGGGGGCCAGATGATTCCCGTCTGCCGCATCGAGGACCTGCCCGAGGGCGAGTCCGTACGGATCGAGATCGACGAGACCACCCCGGCCATCGCGGTCTTCCACACCGAGGACGGCTTCTACGCCGTCGACGACACCTGCAGCCACCAGGACGCCTCGCTCTCCGAGGGCTGGGTCGAGGGCTGCTTCGTCGAATGCCCGCTGCACGCTGCGCTGTTCGACCTGCGCACCGGCGCCCCGACCTGCCTGCCGGCCCGCCGCCCGGTACGCACCCACGAGGTCGGCGTCATCGACGGGATGGTCCACGTCCGGCCCGCGGTCAGGGAAGAGGCGGTGGCATAGCGGTGGTGTGACGGCCTCGCCTGCCGACCGGGCCGCAGCGGTCGCTCAGGCGGCCGCGCGGTCCGCCGGCGCCGGCCGCTCCCGCCGTTGCCGGCGGCGCTCCTGCCGCCGCTCGCGCCGCAGCTCCCGGGCCGTACTGCTCGGCTGCGACTGCACGCCGTGCCGCTGCACCCAGACCTGCCGGGTCACCCACACGTCCAGCACCGCCCAGGTGGCGACCACCGTGCCGGCGACCGTACCGAGCACCGCCGGGAACGCCAGCCAGGACCCCGCCAGCGTGCACAGGAACGCCACCATGGCCCCGATCAGGGTGATCGCCACGATGATCACGGCGCGCACCGCGGCGGTCCGCACCGGGTCCGCCATCCGGGGCCGGACCGCCGGCTCCTCCTGCCACAATGGCTCCCTGCCGGTGTCCATGACCGCGTCACACTCCCCGCATCCACCCCGCGCGTCCGCTCCTTGCCGCGTGCCCGGGTTCCACCGGAAGATTCCCCGCCGCCGGACCCGTTCACCCCCATGGTGCACGCACGGAAGCACCGCGGGGTTCCCGGGGGTAGAGCGAAACCGGCCAACCGTTCCACCACACCCTTCGTCGCCGTTGTGCGCTCGCGGCGCACAAATACGGGCGGGTTGTCCGGGAATCGGCGGACAACTCAGGACGAGCCTGCCGCGGGCCGCGGGGCCGGGGCCCGGAGAGCCCTTCGGGTTGGTCCCCCGACAGTAGTAGGCTCGCGCCGTTTGTTGACGGAACACCACCCCCGTGCGCCGGGGTTGACGTAGGGGAGGCCATGCGCTTTCGCGGGAAGTCGGTCCGCCGGAAGATCGTGGCGTTGCTGCTCGTACCGCTGGTGTCCCTGACGACGATGTGGGCGGTCACCACCTATGTCACCGGCCGCTCGGCCAACCAGCTGCTGGACGTCGGCAACGTCGTGAAGAACCTGGGCTACCCCGTCGAGGACGTCATCCAGGCCCTGCAGCACGAGCGCCGCCAGAGCCTGCTCTACCTCGCCGACCGCCGCGGCGCCACCGCCCTGAGCGAACTGCACGCCCGGACCCGGGTCACCGACGACCTGGTCGCCCGGCTGCGCGCCGACGCCGCCGGCCGTGACGTCCGCGAGGACCTCGACGCCGGCGTCGGCGACCGGATGAACACCCTCTTCAAGGGCCTGTCCTCGCTCCGCTCGCTGCGCACCCAGGTCGAGGACAACACCGTCACCCGCGCCGAGGCGATGGAGTCCTACGACGCCCTGGTCGACCCCGGTTACGACTTCCTCGCCGCGGTCCACGCCCTGGACAACGTCGAGATGGACAAGCAGGGCCGCGCCCTGGTCAACGTCACCCGCGCCCGCGAGGCCCTGGCCCGCGAGGACGCCCTGATGTCCGCGGTGCTGGCCTCCGGCAGCATGAGCCGGCGCGAGGTGCGCGAGCTGTCCGACCGGGTCGCCGAGCGCCGGGTCCTCTACGGCACCAACCTGCCCCTGCTGCCCGCCCGGGACCGCGGCCTCTACGAGGACTACTGGCGCTCCGCCGCCGCCCGGGAACTCACCTCCTACGAGGACCGGGTGATCGCCACCGGCGACCGGGGCGGGCCGGACGCGGTCAACGCCGAACGCTGGAACACCACCGCCGAGAAGGTGCTCGGCGACCTCGCCAGGATGGGCAAGGAGGCCGGCGACCGCTACCAGGAGCGGGTCGCGCCGGCCGCCACCAGCATCGTGCTCAAGGCCGTCGCCGCCGGCGTCCTCGGCTTCGTCGCCCTGCTGGTCTCGATCATCGTCTCGTTCCGCATCGGCCGCCGGCACGTGCGGGACCTGACCCGGCTGCGCAAGACCGCCCACGAGGTGTCCGGCGTACGGCTGCCGAGCGTGATGCGCCGGCTGGCCGCCGGGGAACAGGTCGACGTGGAGACCGAGGCGCCCCGGCTCGAATTCGGCCCGGACGAAACCGGTCAGGTCGGGCAGGCGCTCAACACCCTCCAGCGGGCCGCCATCGAGGCCGCCGTCAAACAGGCCGAGATGCGCCGCGGGGTCTCCGAGGTGTTCGTCAACCTCGCCCGCCGCAGCCAGGTGTTGCTGCACCGCCAGCTGACGCTGCTGGACGCCATGGAGCGGCGCACCGAGGACACCGACGAGCTCGCCGACCTCTTCCGGCTCGACCACCTCACCACCCGTATGCGGCGGCACGCCGAGGGCCTGGTCATCCTGTCCGGCGCGGCGCCCTCCCGGCAGTGGCGCAAACCGATCCAGCTGATGGACGTGGTGCGAGCGGCGGTCGCCGAGGTGGAGGACTACGAGCGCATCGAGGTGCACCGGCTGCCCCGGCTCGCGGTGGACGGCCCGGCCGTCTCCGACCTCACCCACCTGATAGCCGAACTCCTGGAGAACGCCACCGTCTTCTCGCCGCCGCACACCGCCGTCCAGGTGCTCGGCGAGCGGGTCGCCAACGGCTACACCCTGGAGATCCACGACCGCGGTCTGGGCATGCCCCCCGACCAGCTGCTGGAGGCCAACCTCCGGCTCGCCGAGACCCCCGAGTTCGAGCTGTCCGACACCGACCGGCTCGGCCTGTTCGTGGTCAGCCGGCTCGCCCAGCGCCAGGACGTACGGGTCACCCTGCAGCCCTCGCCGTACGGCGGCACCACGGCCGTGGTCTTCCTGCCCGGCGCGATCCTCACGGAGACCGGGGACGCGGGCGCCGGCCGGGAGGCCGGCGGGCCGGCCGCCGGACCGCTGGCCGCCGTCCCGGTGGACGACGAACTCGACCACGCGGCCGGGAAGTTGGCCGCCCTCTCGCAGGTGCCGGTGCCGCTCCCCCCGAGGGAGGGGCGGGGCGTCGTCGACGGACCGGTCGAACTGGAACCGCCGCTGCGACCGGAGGAGCTCGGCCCGCTCGACGACGAGGACGCCCTGTTCGGCGGCCCGCGCCGGGGACGGGACCGCGCACCGCGCGCCGGCATCGCCCCCGTACCGCCGGTCCCCGACGGTGAGCAGCACCAGCAGACCCGCGACCAGGCGCCGGGCGGCGGGCTCGCCCCGCTGCCGCGCCGCCCCCGCCCACCGGTGCTGGTCTCCGACCACGGCCGAACGGTCGACGACCGTGAACGTGACCGGGACCGTGACCGGGACCGGGACCGGGAGCGTGCGGGGCACACGGCCGAGGACCGGGACCGGCACCGCGGGCGGGGCCTGGACCGGGACGAGCGGCCCGCCGCCCGGGGCTCCGCGGACGGATCCGCGGAAGGCACCGACGACGCCGCCCCGCCCCGCGAGGACCCGCCGCCCGGCACCGCCACCACGTCCACCGGGCTGCCCCGCCGGGTACGGCAGGCCAGCCTCGCCCCGCAGCTCAAGGCCGACGGGGGCGGCCGGCCCGGACCGGAGCGGCCGGCCACGCCGTCCGCGGACGACGACCGAGACGCCGAGGCGGTGCGCGCCCGGATGGCCTCGCTGCAGCGCGGCTGGCAGCGCGGCCGCCGCCACAACGGTGAGGAGGACGAGACCCGCGCGGACGGCACACCCCCGGACGCGCACGACCCCGGCGGTGCACCGGCCGCCGCGGACACCACAGATCCGGATGCCCCGGACGGCGCCACGCAGGACGGCACCGGCGCGGGCACCACAGCACCACCAGGAACCACATCGGGAGGGGACGGTCCATGACCGAACCGCAGGCAGCAGCGTTCACCACACCGGGCTCGGCGAAGGGATCCGGCGAGCTGAACTGGCTCCTGGACGACCTGGTCGAGCGGGTCGGCGCGATCCGCAAGGCGCTCGTCCTCTCCAGCGACGGGCTCGCCACCGGCGCCTCGAAGGACCTCACGCGGGAGGACGGCGAGCACCTGGCCGCGGTCGCCTCCGGCTTCCACAGCCTGGCCAAGGGCGTCGGCCGGCACTTCGGCGCCGGAGGGGTCCGGCAGACCATGGTCGAACTGGACGAGGCGTTCCTGTTCGTCAGCGCGGCCGGCGACGGCAGCTGTCTGGCCGTGCTGGCCGACGCGGACTCCGACGTCGGGCTGATCGCCTACGAGATGACCCTGCTGGTCAAGCGCGTGGGTACGCACCTGGGCACCGCGCCCCGGTCCGGTCCGGCCAGCTGAGCCAGACGACGGTGACACCATGAGCGATCAGGGCGGCCGGGCGGCGCGCGAGCGGGAGGCGGCCCGCTGGTTCGACGACGAAGCGGGTCCCGTCGTCCGGCCGTACGCCATGACCCGCGGGCGCACCCGGACCGCCGCGGAGGGGCGCCTCGACCTGATCGCGCAGGTGATCGCCGAGAGCCGCGCGGCGGAGACGACCGAGGACCGGACGCTGTCTCCGGAGCACGTCGAGATCGTCGAGCGGTGCCGGGACGCGCCGCTGTCGGTCGCCGAACTCGCGGCCGAGCTCGACCTGCCGGTCGGTGTCCTCCGGGTGCTGATCGGCGATCTGCTCGACGCCGGCCTGGTCCGGGTCAGCCGGCCGGTGCCGCCGGCCGAACTGCCGGACGAGCAGGTGCTGCGCGAGGTGATCGACGGTCTGCGGGCGCTGTGACCGGCCGGGACGTCAGCCGCCGCCGTCGCCCCGGTCCGTGTGACGCGGCGGCGGCCACTGCTCACCGGGCCGGCCCGGCTCCAGCCGGGCGAGCGCCTCGGTCAGCTGGGCGACCACCTGCTGGATCTGCCGGTGGGTGGTGTGCCGCTCGGTGACGACCGCGGCGAGCAGCAGCGCGGTCAGCGCGGTGATCCCGTTGAACGCCTGCAGGGTGACCATGTTCGTGAACAGGTCGTGGTGCGCGAACGGTCCCGAGCGTTGGGCGGCGGCCACGATCGCCACCGAGGAGACCAGCAGCGCGCACGGCGCTGCGCCGGCCCGCTCGAAGCGGAACGCGGCCCAGATCAGGCACGGTGAGACGAGGAAGAGCAGGTTCATCGAGCTGCTCACGGCGAGCTCGGTGACGGCGAACGTGCCGACCCCGAGCAGCACCCCCTCCACCCACCGGTAGGGGCGAAAGCGGCCCCGGGGCGGCCACCGGACGGTGCTCAACAGCAGCAGCACCGGCGTGACCACCAGCACCCCCATCGCGTCACCGGTCCACCACACCGCCCAGGCGGGCCAGAACCGGGCGCCGGTCAGCGCCCCGGAGAGGACCAGGACGCCGCTGCCGACGGTGGCGCTCACCAGCATCCCGGTCAGGGCGCCGAGGCCCACCAGCGCCACCGCGTCGCGCAGCCGGTCCAGCCGGGTGTGGAACCCCACCCGGCCGAGCAGCCGGTGGGAGAGCAGCGGGCCGAGCGTGTTGCCCGCCACGATGGCGCACACGACGAGGGGCGACGGCCCCAGCGACACATTGACCAGGAACGCGCCCAGGGCGATGCCCGGCCACACCCGCGGCCCGAACAGCAGCAGCGCGGTCAGGGCGATCCCGGTCGGCGGCCACAGCGGGGTGACCTGCCCGCGGACCAGTTCCTGCAGCAGACCGAGCCGGGCACTGCCGTAGTAGACCCCGGCGGTGCCCAGGATCTGCACGGCGAGCACCCGGTGCCCCGCGGTGGCGGCGAGGATCCGCCCGGCCACGCTGCCGGGTCCGCTCGGCGTCCGCCCGTCCACCGCGCCCGCCTACCCGTACGGACCGCCGTCGTGACGGAGCACCAGTACGGCGGCGTCGTCGGTGTGCCCGGTCAGATCGGCGACCGCGACCACCTGGGCGGCGAGGTCGTCGGCCGCGGCCTCGTACGCCGCCCCGACGATGCCGGCCACCCGGGCCAGCCCCTGCTCGATCGGGAAGCTCGGCCCCTCCACCACCCCGTCGGTGAGCAGGACGAACGCCCCGGCCCGGTCCAGCCGGCGGCGGGTGACGGGGTAGCGCTGGTCGGGGAAGACCCCCAGCGGCAGCCCGCCCGGGTCGGTGAGCACCTCCGTACCGGCGGCGGTGCCCCAGACCGCCGGCAGATGCCCGGCCCGGGCGCCGGCGAGCTCGCCGCACGCCGGCTCGAACCGCAGGAAGGTACAGGTCGTGAGGAGGTCGGAACTCATCGACAGCAGCAGGTCGTTGGCCCGCTCCAGGACGTCGCCGGGGTCGGTGGTGGCGCCCGCGACGGCGCGCAGGCCGGTGCGGACCTGGCCCATGAAGGCGGCGGCCTCCACGTCGTGGCCCTGGACGTCGCCGATGACGAAGCCGAGCGAGCCGTCCGGCAGGGCGAAGGCGTCGTACCAGTCCCCGCCGATGTCCAGCCCGGTCCGGGCCGGGACGTAACGGGCGGCGGTGGTCAGCCCCGGAAGGCCCGGGAGCTCCGGCGGGAGCATGTGCCGCTGCAGTTCCACGGCCAGTGCCACCCGTGCCTGCTGGAGCTTGATCCGTTCCATGACCTGCTGGTGAGCCGGCCGAGGAGTTCCAGCAGTTCCTCGGGCGACGGTTCGGTGCCGCGGCGTCGGTTCATCGCGCACTCCGCTCCGCATGCGGCTCGCGTCTGTTCTCACCCTACGCCCGGCCGGCCGGGCACCGCCCAGCCTTGTTGAGCAATGGTCAACAGCGGGCTAGGCTCCTGATCAGTTGTTCCGTTGTCACCGCGGCCGTGCTCCGCCGTCACTGCGGCCGGCCGCCACCGGACGAGAGGCACCACCATGCCCACCGACGCCACCCCCGCCCCGGCCCCCTTCGAGCGCCTGGAGATCCAGGTCGGCCCGCACACCCATGACGCCCTGGCCTGCGGGCCCGCCGACGGGGACCTCGTCCTGCTGCTGCACGGCTGGCCGGAGTTCGCCGACTCCTGGAGCGAGGTGCTGCCCGCCCTCGGCGCGGCCGGCTACCGGGCCGTCGCCGTCGACCAGCGCGGCTACGCCCCCGGCGCCCGCCCGCCCCGGATCGCGGACTACGCCGTCCCGGAACTGGTCGCCGACGCCCTCGCCTTCGCCGACGCCCAGGGCGCCGGCCGCTTCCACCTGGTCTCCCACGACTGGGGCGGCATGGTCGCCTGGGCGCTGGCCGGCGCCCACCCCGAGCGGCTGAAGTCCCTGAGCGTGCTGGCCACCCCGCACCCGGAGGCCCTCAACCGGGCCGCCGCCGAGGACCCCACGCAGCATCACCGCCTCGACTACGTCCGCTTCTTCCGCCGCGACGACGGCGCCGCCGAGGTGGCCCTGCTCGCCGACGACGCGGCCCGGCTGCGCGCCGTCTACGGAGGCAAGGTCCCCGCGGCGCTGGTCGACGGCAACCTCCGCCGGCTCTCGGCACCGGGCGCGCTCACCGCCACCCTCAACTGGTACCGCGCCCCCGAGTCCGTCATCTCGGTGCCGGCCGGCCGGATCGCCGTGCCCACCCTCTTCCTGTGGGGCAGCGAGGACGTCGCCCTGGGCCGGGGCGCGGCCGAGTCGACGGGGGAGTGGGTGGACGGCCCGTACCGCTTCGAGGTCCTGGAGGGCGCCAGCCACTGGCTCCCCGAAGAGGTCCCCGGGCTCGTCACGCCCCCGATCCTCGACCACCTCGCCCGGCACGCCTGACGCCCGGCCGGGCCGCCACGGCCGCCCGGACCCGGCCCGGCACCGCCGTACACTGCGGGCATGTCCGGCAAGCGAGGCACCCGACTCACCCCCGACCAGCGCCGGGAGCAACTGGTCGGCATCGGGCTGGAGATGCTCGCCGACCGGGCCCTGGACGAACTGTCCACCGACGAGGTCGCCCGGCGCGCCGGCATCTCCCGCGGGCTGCTCTTCCACTACTTCGACTCCAAGCGCGACTTCTACCGCGCCGTGGTCCGCGCCGCGTGTGACCGCTTCACCGCCGCGACCGAACCGGACGCCGGCCTGGAGCCGGTCGCCTGGATGCGCGCCTTCATCGCCGGCTTCGTGGCCTACGTCCTGGAACACCGTCAGGTGTACCTCGCCCTCGTACGCGGCGCGGCGGGCAGCCACCCCGCGGTCGCCGACCTCGTCGACGAGACCCGCGCCACGCTCGCCCGCCGGGTCCGCGACGGGCAGCGGCGGCTCGGCCTGCCCCCGGCCCCGCGGCTGGAGGTCGCCACCCGCGCCTGGATGGCCTTCGCCGAAGAGGCCGCCATCACCTGGCAGATGGCCGAGCACGGCACCGAGGAGGAGCTCTGCGCCTTCATCGAGGCCGGCCATGTGAGCCTGCTGGGCCTCCTCGACCGGCCCCAGACCCTCGCCCCGCGCTGAACGGCCGCAGCTGCGGCCGTGTCCCAAGCGTGACGGATCTCAAGTGGGCGCCGCGCCGAGCACGTTGTACGGTGCCTGTGCGCCTGCTGCCCGCTCCCCACCACGCCCGGGGGCACAGACGTGAGCACCGCCCGCACACCCGGAAATACAGGAGAAGATACCCATGGTCTTCGGGCGTTCCGACCGTCGTCAGCAGACCGTCGCCGCCGATCCGGTGACGCTCAAGATCCTGGTGGCCGGCGGCTTCGGGGTCGGCAAGACCACGCTGGTGGGCGCCGTCAGCGAGATCAAACCGCTGCGCACCGAGGAGCGGCTGACCGAGGCGGGCCGTCCGGTCGACGACCTCCACGGGGTGGAGACCAAGAGCACCACCACCGTCGCCATGGACTTCGGGCGGATCACCGTCAACGACCAACTGGTCCTCTACCTCTTCGGCACCCCCGGACAGGACCGCTTCTGGTTCCTCTGGGACGAGCTCGCCCGCGGTGCGCTGGGCGCGGTGGTCCTCGCCGACACCCGCCGGCTCGCCGACAGCTTCGCCGCGATCGACTACTTCGAGCGCCGCGGACTGCCCTTCACCGTGGCCGTGAACTGCTTCGACGGCGCCGACCGCTACCCGCCCGAGGTGGTCCGCGACGCCCTGGACCTCGACCCCGACGTGCCGGTGATGCTCTGCGACGCCCGGGAGCGGGACTCGGCCAGGGACGTGCTGATCGCCGTCGTCGAGCACGCGATGCGGACCGGCGGCCGGCGCCGGGAGCCCGCACTGCGCTGACCGGGGACCACCCGCGCAGGGGTACGGCCCGCACCCCGCCGTCCGGGGTCCGGGCCGTACGTCCGCCGCCCGCCGCTACGAGGCGGCCGAGCCGTCCTCGGTCAGCCAGCCGAAGCTCCGCTCCACCGCCCGCCGCCAGTTGGCGTACTCGCGGTCCCGGACCGCACCGTCCATCCGCGGTACCCACTCCGTGTCGCGCTTCCAGTGGCTGCGCAGCTCGTCCAGGTCCTGCCAGACACCGGTGGCCAGGCCCGCCGCGTAGGCCGCGCCCAGACAGGTGGTCTCCGAGATCACCGGCCGGATCACCGGGACGCCCAACACGTCCGCCTGATGCTGCATCAGCAGCTTGTTGGCGGTCATCCCGCCGTCCACCTTCAGCTGGGTGATCCGCACCCCGGAGTCCTGGAACATCGTGTCCACCACCTCCCGGGTCTGCCAGCTGGTCGCCTCCAGAACGGCACGGGCCAGATGCGCCTTGGTGACGTAACCGGTCAGACCCGTGATCACCCCGCGGGCGTCGGAGCGCCAATACGGCGCGAAGAGACCGGAGAACGCCGGCACGATGTACGCCCCGCCGTTGTCCGGCACGCTCGCCGCCAGCTGCTCGATCTCCTCGGCCGAGGAGATGATGCCGAGCTGGTCGCGGAACCACTGCACCAGCGCACCCGTGATGGCGATGGAGCCCTCCAGGCAGTAGACCGGGTCCTCACCGCCCAGCTGGTAGCCCATGGTCGTCAGCAGCCCGCTCTTCGACGCCACCGGGCGGTTGCCGGTGTTCAGCAGCAGGAACGAACCCGTGCCGTAGGTGTTCTTGGCCTCGCCGACGCCGTAACAGGTCTGCCCGAAGATCGCCGCCTGCTGGTCGCCCAGCGCGGACGCCACCGGCACCCCCTGGAGCTGGCCCACCGCGGAGCCGTACACCTCCGCCGACGAGCGGATCTCCGGCAGCATCGCGGCGGGCACGTTCATCGCCGAGAGGATCGCCGGGTCCCACTGCAGGGTCGCGAGGTTCATCAGCATCGTGCGGCCCGCGTTGGTCACGTCCGTGACGTGCACCCCGCCGTCGATGCCGCCGGTCAGGTTCCAGATCAGCCAGGAGTCGATGGTGCCGAACGCGATCTCGCCGCGCTCGGCACGCGCCCGCAGGCCCGGCACCTCGTCCAGCAGCCAGGCCGCCTTCGGTCCGGAGAAGTAACTCGCCAGCGGCAGGCCGGTGGCCTCGCGGAACCGGTCCTGGCCGTCCGTGCCGCCCAGTTCCGCGCACAGCTGCGAGGTCCGGGTGTCCTGCCAGACGATCGCGTGGTGCACCGGCCGGCCGGTGGCCCGGTCCCACAGCACGGTGGTCTCCCGCTGGTTGGTGATGCCCAGCGCGCTGAGCTGGTCGGCACGCAGCCCCGCCTTGGTGAGCGCGCCCGCCACCACGGCCTGCACCTTCGTCCAGATCTCCGTCGCGTCGTGCTCCACCCAGCCGGGCCGGGGGAAGATCTGCCGGTGCTCGCGCTGGTCCACGGCGACGATCGACCCGTCGTGGTCGAAGATGATGCAGCGGCTCGACGTGGTGCCCTGATCGATCGCGGCGACGTACTTCTCGGTGTGCTGGTTCATGCCGTCAGGCCTCCTGGCTCCGAGTGGGTACCCGGGTCGCACCCGTGGTGCGCCCGCCTTCGTGCGGCCGCACCGGTCAGAATGCCGCCTGGTAGACCAGTCCGGAGAGCACCGCGCCGATCAGCGGCCCGGCCACCGGGATCCAGGCGTAACCCCAGTCCGACGACCCCTTGTTGGCGATCGGCAGCAGGGCGTGCACCACCCGCGGAGCGAGGTCCCGGGCCGGATTGATGGCGTAACCGGTCGGCCCGCCCAGCGACAGCCCGATCCCGACCACCAGCAGCGCGACCAGCAGCACGTTGATGCCCGAGCCGTAGACCCCGGCCCGCTCGCCGGGCACCTGGCCGATCCCGATGCCCTTGTTCTGGCCGAAGAACAGCAGCGGCAGGACCAGCCCGACGGTGGCGATGACCTCGGTGACGAGGTTCGCCGCCGGCTTGCGGATCTCCGGGGCGGTGGAGAATATCCCCAGCGTCGGCTGCGCCTTGTCCCCCTCGGCGTTCGCGGCGAACTGGGCGTAGTACAGCGCCCACGCCAGCACCGCCCCGATCGCCGCGCCCACCATCTGCGCCAGCACGTACACCGGCACCTTCGACCACGGCGTGCCGCCCGCGACCGCCGAGCCGACCGTCACCGCCGGGTTGAGGTGCCCGCCGGACAGCGGCGCCGCGGTGTACGCCCCGGCCAGCACGCCCAGGCCCCAGCCGAAGGCGATCACGACCCAGCCGGCGGCCCGCGCCTTGGAGTGGTGCAGGGTGACCGCGGCGCACACCCCCGCGCCGAAGAGAATCAGGATCGCGGTACCGATCACTTCACCGACGACGATGTCCCCATTGGTATACATGGCGGCTCCTTGTCCCTGGCCCGGGGGCGTCCCCCGGTCCTCCGCGGTCGGGTGCGTGCCACCGGCGGGCAGCGGGCAGCCGCTGCCACCCGGCCGGGGCGCCGGAGTGCGGCGCTGCCGACTTGGCACGGGGAAGTGTTCACCCGGGCTGAGGGAGCGTCAAGGTCGCCCGCAGCAGCGGCCGTTGACCGCGGACGGCGGGCCTGTGCCGTGCTGCCCGGCCGCCGTCAGCCCCGCGCCCGCAGCCCCTCCGGCCCGGCCGGATCCGGCACTCGGGCCACCGCCCCCCGGCGCACCTCCGTGCGCGCCGAACCCGGCCGGCCCACCACCCAGCTCGCCCCCGGCAGCGCCTTGGCCTCCTTCTTCAGCGGGGCGAGCGACGCCGCGGCCTCGTGGTGCCCGCCGACGCTGCCGGGCGGGCACACCACCGTCGCGAGCGACAGCGTCACCGGCCGGCCGCCCGCCTGCCAGGCCACGTCCAGCAGCGCGGCCGCGAAGGGCCCCAGCCCGTCCGGCTCGGTCAGCACCAGGAAGTCGTCACCGCCGATGTGGCCCACCCGGCAGGACGGCTCGTCCGCCGCGACCCCGGCCAGCGTCCGCCCCACCGAGCGGATCAGTTCATCGCCCGCCGCGAACCCCGCACCGTCGTTGACCTGCTTGAATCCGTCCACGTCCAGCCAGCTCAGCGCGAACGCCCGCCCTTCGGCGATCCGCCGGTCCACCTCCGCGTTGACCTCGTCGGAACCGGGCAGCCGGGTCAGCGGATTGAGCCGGGCCGCCTCCTCCACCCGGCTCTCCGCCAACGCCCGCAGGATGTCGGCGAGATGCACCACGCCCATGCACCGGCCCCGCTCGTCCACCACCGCCACGTCGTCCCCGGTACGCGCCCGGTCGCCCTCCGCGATCACGTCGAGCACCTGCCAGGCGGTGGCGTCCGCACCGACCGTCCGCGGCCGGTCCGCCAGCCGCAGCGCCGGCCGGTCCGCGTACAGCGCATGCCCGTACCGCCCGGACAGCGACAGCAGGAACCGGTCCCGGTCGATCGCCCGGACCGGCACCCCGTCGGTGTCCACCAGCAGCACCCCCGACACCTCGGGGAAACCGGTGAGGTGGCTGCGCACCGCGCCCGCCGACGCCGTCATCGGCAGCAGCGCGGCCGGCTGCAGGAACTGCGCCACCGGCGGCCCCGACGGCGGGTGGTACGTCGCCGCGGCCGGCCCGCTCACCACCGGGGACACCGGCGGCGGCAGGTACACGTCGGTGGCCGGCCGCCGGGCCGGCGGGGCGAACAGATGGCCCTGCGCCAGCTGCACCCCGGCGTCCCGGACCGCCGCGTACTGCCGTTCGGTCTCCACCCCCTCGATGGCCAGCAGCCCGCCGATCCGCTCGCACAGCTCCCGCATCGCGGCCACCACGGCCTGCCGGCCCCGGTCGGCGTCGAGCCCCGCGCACAGCGACCGATCGAGCTTGACCAGGTCCGGTGCGAGCGCGCCGAGCAGCCGCAGCGGCAGATCGCCGTCGCCGACCCCGTCCGCACAGATCCGGAAGCCCTCGTCACGCAGGCCCGCCACCGACTCCAGCAGCGCCGCGCCCGGGAAGTGGAGGAACGGCCCGCCGATGTCCAGGGTGACCTCCCACGGGCGCCGGCCCACCTCGTGCACCGCCTTGGTCAGCGACGTCAGCCGGGGCAGCTCGGCGACCGTGCCGGCGAAGACGTTGACGTGCAGCGGCAGCAGCGTCTCCTGGTGCGACGCCGCCCGGACTGCGAGCGCGGCCAGTTCGGCGTCCAGGTCCGGACAGCGCCGCGCGGACGTCAGGACGTCGGCCGCACCCGGTTCGGGGCGGGCGAGTATCTCCATCGCCGCGACCGAACCGGTCGAGAGGTTCACCACGGGCTGGAAGGCGAAGCGAAGCTGGTCCGTCCACGCAGGCACGGGCAGCAGCATGCCCCTCCGCGACCCACCGCGAGGTGTGATTAACGCACTGTTCACGCATCCTTCCGGAGCGTACGGACGGCTGCCCCGCGACCCACACACCGCGTTCGACCGGGCGCGATACGCGGGCGGGCCGCCCCCGGCGGACCCGGCGCGGCACGGACGGCGAGAACGGGCTGGACCGTGCCACGCCCGGTCGCTATGTTGTTCTCGCCCCGAGAAAGACTCAGGGTGAGAACAACTGCCGGGGGAGGTGACGGTCGTGACCGGAACGGAACGGCGCGGCAAGGGAGTTGGCGCCGACGGCGACGACAGCGCCTTCCTCGCCGCCTACGACCCCCGGGGCTTCCCCGCGATCGCCGTGACCGTCGACATCGTCGCCCTCACCCTGCGCGGCGGCGCGCTGCACGTCCTGCTCGTCGAGCGCGGCGGCCGCCCCTTCCGCGGCACCTGGGCCCTGCCCGGCGGCTTCGTCCGCGCCGGCCAGGAGTCCCTCGACGCCGCCGCGGCCCGCGAACTCGCCGAGGAGACCGGCCTGGACGCCGCCCACCTGGAACGCGTCCACCTCGAACAGCTCGGCTCCTACGGCGAGCCGGCCCGCGACCCGCGGATGCCGGTCGTCACGGTCGCCTACCTCGCCTTCGCCCCCGACCTCCCCGAGGCCCGGGGCGGCGGCGACGCGACCGCCGCGGCCTGGATCCCGGTCTCCCGGCTCGCCCTCGGCGCACACCAGGACGGCCGTACGGACCGGACGCCGGCCCGGGGGAGCACGGCCGAGGACCGGGACCGTACGGCGGGGACCTCCGGCGAACCGGACGCGGCCCGCCCGCGTCCCTCACAGCAGGGCCCGGGGCACGGGATCGACGGGGGTGATTCCGTGCCCCGGACCCCGGACGGCACCGCGCCGGGCCCGGACGCACCGGCCCCGCTGCCGCTCGCCTTCGACCACGCCCGGATCGTGGCCGACGGCCTGGACCGCGCCCGCGCCAAGATCGAGTACACCCCGCTGGCCACCGCCTTCCTCGGTGAGGAATTCACCGTCGCCGAACTCCGCGGCGTCTACGAGTCCGTCTGGGGCAGCCCGCTGCACGCCGGCAACTTCCACCGCAAGGTGCTCTCCGTCCCCGGCTTCGTCGAGCCCACCGGCGCCACCGCGGCCCGCGGGGGAGCCCGCGGCGGCCCGCGCGCCCGCCTCTACCGGGCGGGCGGCGCCGCCCTGCTGCACCCGGCGTTGCTGCGCCCGGGCCGGGACGCTTCCTGAAGACACCCAACCCGAGAGCACCCCACCCGAGAGCACCCCACCCGGGCACGCCCCGCCGGGTCAGCCACGCGGCCGGTGCCCGGTCAGCGACCGGCGGGACACCGGGAAGTCGAAGTAGGTGTCCGGGAACGTCTCCGGGGTGAAGGTGTAATGCCACCACTCCGCCGCATAGTTGACGAACCCGGCCCGCTCCAGGCCGTCCTTGAGCAGCAGCCGGTTCGCCCGCTGCACGCTCGCGATCCGCGGGTCGAGGGTGTGCGCCAGGGTGTCGAAGCAGTCGAACCCGGTCCCCATGTCCAGCGAGTTGTCCGGGAAGCGGGCCTCCCGCGGCCCGTAACAGGGCGTCAGCGGCTCACCCGGCACATACGGCCGGGTGGGCAGCGCGGGCAGCCGCACCAGCGTCAGATCGACGGTACTGCCCCGGCTGTGCCCGGACTTCTCGGCGATGTAGCCGTCCCGGAACAGCGTCGACTTGTCGACCCGCGGATAGAACTCGCCCTTCATCCGCTGGTCACCGAGGTCCTCCGCCCACGCCACGAAGTGGTTCACGGCGCGCTGCGGCCGGTAGCAGTCGTACACCTTGAGGGAGTAGCCACGGCGCAGGAACGAGCGCTGCGCCCGGTGCAGCGCCCGCGCCGCGTCCCTGGTCAGCAGGCAGATCGGCGCCCGGTAGCCGGTCACCGGGACGCCCATGAAGGTGTGCGGGGTGGCGTAGCGCATCTCCTGGAGGATGGTGGGATCCACGTCCCGCAGGGCGACGAACTCCTCGGGCGCCTTGGGGTCGTGGGCCCGCGCCGACGGCGGGGCGGGCCGGGTGGTCGGGACCGCCGCGGCGGGGGAGAGCGCGGTGACGGCCAGCAGGGCGGCGGCAGCGGCGACGGTGGCGGCGCCGCGCAGCGCGGCAGCGAGTATCGGTCTCGGCATGGCCCCCGTCTATCAGGCGCGGCGGCCCGGCGGAAGACCCCGATCACCGGCCCGCGGGCCCGGGGCGGCGGCCGGCCTCCCGAGTCACCCGTCCGCCCCCGCCGGCACCTCCTCCGCCAGCCCCCGCACCCGTACGCGATAGCCCACCGCGCCCCCGTCCCGCCGCTCCACGAACACCCGGCCGTCCACCTCCCGCCGCGTCACGAAGCGCTCCACCGTCGGCCGTTGCCAGCCGTCCCCGGCGTCCGGAACCACCAGCCCGCCGCCCTCCCGGCCGGCCACCGGGGCCCACACCTCAAGCTCCGTCCCCCCGTCCCCGTCCGCCACCGGAAGCACCGCCCCCGCCCGCGCCAGCACCGGGATCCGCGACAGCGGCGCGTCCACCCACACCTGCCCGGGCCCCTCGTACGCCCGCCCGGTCGCGGTGTCGTACCACCGCCCGCGCGGCAGCCGCACCGCCCGCCGGGTCACCCCCGCCTGCAGCACCGGCGCCACCAGCAGCGCGTCCCCCAGCAAGAACGCGTCCCCGCAGTCCCGCAGCGCCCGGTCCCGCGGCGAACTCCACCACACCGGGCGCACATACGGTGCCCCCGCCAGCCGCGCCAACTGGCCCAGCGTCACGAAGTACGGCAGCAACCGCTGCCGCTCCCGCAGCGCCGCCCGGGCATGCCCGAGCGCGGCTATGCCGAACTCCCACGGCTCCCGGCGGCCCGCCCACACCGCCGAATGCGTCCGGAACAGCGGGAGGTAGGCGCCCAGTTGGAACCAGCGCACATACAGCTCCGGCGACGGCACCCCGGAGAACCCGCCGACGTCCGGACCGCTGTACGGCACCCCGCACAGCCCCAGCCCCAGGACGAGCGACAGCGAGGCCCGCAGCCCCTCCCACCCCGTCGCGACATCCCCCGACCAGGTGCCCCCGTACCTCTGGAGCCCCGCCCAGCCGGCCCGCGAGAACAGGAACGGCCGCTCGTCCGGCCGCAGTTCACACAGGCCCTCGAAACCCGCCCGGGCCATCGCCAGCCCGTAGACGTTGTGCGCCTCCCGGTGGTCCCCGCCCCGGCCCTCCAGCGCGTGCCGCGCCGAACGCGGCAGCGTCTGCTCCCCGAAGGGCGCGAACGACACCGGCTCGTTCATGTCGTGCCAGAACCCCGAGAACCCCTGCGCCAGCCGCTCCGCGTACAGCGCACCCCACCACTTGCGCACCCGCGCATCGGTGAAATCCGGGTACACCGACTCACCCGGCCACACCACCCCGCGCACCTCCCGCCCCCGCGCGTCCCGTACGAAGGCATCGGCCGCCGCCCCGCCCTCGTAGACCGCGTCCCCCGGCTCCGCCTTCACCGCCGGGTCCACGATCGACACCAGCCGCACCCCGTCGGCCCGCAACTCCCGTGCCAGGCCCGGCAGATCGGGATAGCGCGCACGGTCCACGGTGAAGACCCGGTGCCGGTCGAAGTGGTCGATGTCCAGATGGACGGCCGTCAGCGGAAGCTCCCGCTCCTTGTAGCCGGCCACGATCCGGCGCACCTCGTCCTGGCCGCCGAACCCCCAGCGGGCGTGCTGGTACCCCAGCGCCCACCGGGGCGGCAGGGCGGGCGCACCCGTCAGCGCCGTCCACATCTGCAGCACCCGGGCCGGCGTCCCGGCCAGCACCCAGTAGCGCAGCGGCCCGCCGTCCATCCGCAGCTCACACGTGCCCGGCCGGTCGTGCCCGGAACCGGCACCCTCCGCACCCTCGCGCAGCAGCACCCGGCCGTCCCACGAATTGTCATGAAAAACCAGATGTGTTCCCGCGTCCGCCACCACCAACTGCACCGGCATCGTCAGCGACAGCGGATCGTCACCCGGCACGAACGCGCCGCCCGGATCGGTGTTCCACAACCGGTAGGAACCGTCCCGCAACCGCGGCCCGTGCGCCCGGCCGCCCAGCCCGAAGAACCGCGCATCGGCCGCCACCTCGGACCGCTGCACCCACCGCGACCCGTCGCCGCCCTCCGGCCCGCCGGCCCGCTCACCCGCCCCGTCCGGCCCCGCCGCACGGTCCCACCAGCGCGGCGGCAGCTCCCGCCGCAGCACCGCCCCGCCCGGCGTGCGCACCTCCACCGCACCGTGCCGGGACACCGCCACCAGCACCCGCTCGGACACCACCCGCCAGCCGCCCTCCGTATCGGGCTCCAGCATCGCCCGCGCGTCCACCTCGGGACACGCGCCGGCCAGCGCGTACGACGGCTCCGGCCCGGCACCGCCCCAGCCGCAGAACACCGCACCCCCGGTCGCCACCCGCACCCGCAGCGACGACCGCGCGAAATGGATCACCCCGCCGCCCGGCTGCGGCTCCGCCCCCGTGGCCGCCCCCGGCACCCGCGCCCGCTCCGGCGCACGGGCCGGCAACGCCACCGCATCCGCCCGCCGCGCCCGCCATGCCGCGCGCACGGAGCGGAGCCCCTGCGCCGGCCCGACCGCCCTGACCACCCGTACCGATCGCACCAGATCACGCCCGTCCATGCCGGTCAGCCTGCCATTGACGCCCGGGCGGGCGGGCATCGTTCAACTGCCGTTCACCTGCACGGGGTCACGCTCGGCCACGCCGAGGCCCGGGGTGGGGCGGCCCGTGGCCGGAATCCGCCCGCGCCGCCCCGGCCACGTAGGCACACCACATCCCCCACCCCCCGAATATGGGCGGTCGGCCCTGGTGCACAAGACGATCACATGGCATCGTCCAGACAAGCCGTGTCACGCGCACACGTCAGGCCGGGAGACCCCCACCATGGTGCGCGCCCGGCGCATACGCCGCGTACCACCCGGGAGCCGCCTCATGACCACTGCACCGCACTCCGCCCACCGGCCGGAACCCCTCTGGCAGCCCGGCCCGGACCGGATCGCCGGCGCACAGGTCACCCGCTTCCACACCTGGGCCGCCACCCACCACGGCGCCCCCGCCCCCACCCCGGGCGACCCCGCCACGAGCTACGCCGACCTGCACCGCTGGTCCGTCGACGACCTCCCCGCCTTCTGGCGCGCCGTCGCCGCCTGGTTCGACGTCCGCTTCGCCACGCCCTACGAGACCGTGCTCGCCGACCGCGCGATGCCCGGCGCCCGCTGGTTCCCCGGCGCCACCCTCAACTACGCCGAACACGCCCTGCGCGCCGGCGAGGACCCGGCCCGCGCCGACCAGCCCGCGCTGCTGTACGTCGACGAGAGCCACGAACCGACCCCGGTCACCTGGCGGCGGCTGCGCGCCCAGGTCGGCTCCCTGGCCGCCGAACTCCGCCGCCTCGGCGTCCGCCCCGGCGACCGCGTCAGCGGCTACCTCCCCAACGTCCCGGAGGCCGTCGTCGCCCTGCTCGCCACCGCGGCGGTCGGCGGCGTCTGGACGTCCTGCGCCCCCGACTTCGGCGCCCGCAGCGTCCTGGACCGCTTCCAGCAGATCGAACCGGTCGTCCTGTTCACCGTCGACGGTTACCGCTACGGCGGCAAGGAACACGACCGCCGCGACACCGTCACCGAACTCCGCGCCGAACTCCCCACCCTGCGCGCCGTCGTCCACATCCCCCTGCTCGGCACCCCCGCGCCCGAAGGCGCCCTCAACTGGTCGGACCTGACCGGAAACGACACCGAACCGGTCTACGAACAGGTCCCCTTCGACCACCCCCTCTGGGTGCTGTACTCCTCCGGCACCACCGGCCTGCCCAAGGCCATCGTCCAGTCCCAGGGCGGCATCCTCCTCGAACACCTCAAGCAGACCGGCCTGCACTGCGACCTCGGCCCCGACGACCGGTTCTTCTGGTACACCTCCACCGGCTGGATGATGTGGAACTTCCTCGTCGCCGGCCTCCTGGTCGGCGCCACGATCGTCCTCTACGACGGGAGCCCCGGACACCCCGACATCGCCGCCCAGTGGCGGGTCGCCGAGGCCACCCGCGCCACCGTCTTCGGCACCTCCGCCGCGTACGTCATGGCCTGCCGCAAGGCCGGCATCCACCCTGCCCGCGACCTCGACCTCTCCGCCGTCACCTGCGTCGCCACCACCGGCTCCCCGCTCCCCCCGGACGGCTTCCGCTGGCTGCACGACTCCTTCGCGGAGAGCGGCGCCGACCTGTGGACCGCCTCCGTCAGCGGCGGCACCGACGTCTGCAGCTGCTTCGCCGGCGCCGTCCCCACCCTCCCGGTCCACATCGGCGAACTCCAGGCCCCCTGCCTCGGCACCGACCTGCAGGCCTGGGACCCGCAGGGCAAGCCCGTCATCGACGAGGTCGGCGAACTCGTCGTCACCAACCCCATGCCGTCCATGCCCACCCGCTTCTGGAACGACCCCGACGGCATCCGCTACCACGACAGCTACTTCGACATGTACCCCGGCGTCTGGCGGCACGGCGACTGGATCACCGTCACCTCCCGCGGCAGCGTCATCATCCACGGACGCTCCGACTCCACCCTCAACCGCCAGGGCGTCCGGATGGGCTCCGCCGACATCTACGAAGCCGTCGAACGCCTCCCCGAGATCCGCGAATCCCTCGTCATCGGCCTGGAACTCCCCGACGGCGGCTACTGGATGCCGCTCTTCGTCCACCTCGCCCCGGGCAGCACCCTCGACGACGCGCTCCGCGACCGCATCAAGCGCACCATCCGCGAACAGCTCTCCCCGCGCCACGTCCCCGACGACATCATCGAGGCCCCCGGCGTCCCGCACACCCTCACCGGCAAGCGCATCGAGGTCCCCGTCAAACGCCTCCTCCAGGGCACCCCGCTCGACAAGGCCGTCAACCCCGGCTCGGTCGACAACCTCGAACTCCTCCACTTCTACGAGCAGGTGGCCCGCGACCGCGCCCAGTAGCACCCCGGGCCGGCGCCGGAACCGGAACCGCTGACCCGGGCCCGGTGCCGGACGCCGTTGTCAGACCCCCCGATTACTCTCGGTGACGAGTGAACGCCGGGCCGCGCACCCGCACGGCCCGGCGACCACTCCGCAACCGACACCACCGAGGGGGAACCATGACCACCACATCCCGGCCCACCGACCCGGCCGCCGCCCGCCGCAGCCTGCGCCGCGAAATGCCCAGCGCCGCCGCCGTCCTCGCCGACGAGCGCGACTTCACCGCCATGCGGCGGTACACCAGCTTCCCGTTCGACGACCACGCCGGCTACCTCCGCCAGATGGAGACCCTGCTGCGCACCCTCGCCGCCCAGGGCGTGCTCACCACCGTCGGCCTCTTCGACCCGGCCGCCTACGCGCAGTACTGCGCCGACCGCTCCCTGGACCCCGACCGGCCCGACAGCCGCAGCCGCTACACCGCCGAAGTGGCCCGCACCGGCGCCACCGTCACCTACGAGGGCGAGCCGCTGACCCAGCTCCTCCCGTTACTCGCCGCCGAGGCCGACCGCCAGGCGACCTGGGACCACGCCACCGCCCTGCTCACCCGCGCCGGCCGCTGCGAGACCTGCGGTACCGACCTCGCCCACGCCGCCTTCACCCGCGCCGGCCAGGCCGTCCAAGGCCTCCTCGACGCCCTCGGCGACGGCAGCCACCACCTCGTCTGCTCCATCGCCGCAGGCGATCCACCCCTGCTCGCCGTCCTGCACGCCGGCTGCCGCCCCGGCGCCCGCCCCCAGCTCGACGAACACGAAGCCCTGATCTTCTGCACGGTCCTCGCCGCCGGCCTCGCCCTGCGCACCCCCGGCGGCATCGTCTCCCGCAGCACACCCGACCCCGCCGACCACACCACCGGCGACCCGGCCACCCACCCGGCCCATGGCGCACCCCGCGACACACCCGGCGCCACACCCCGTGACACGGTCCGCGGCTGGTCCCTGCGCGACGCCTGGCCGCACGCCCTCAGCGCCGGCGAGGTCTTCACCGCCTACTGCACCGACGCCGACAGCGGCGAGCCCGTCCCACCCGAACCAGGCGTCAGCTACGCCCCCGGCCTGCCGGTGACACCCCCGCCCGACCACCCCTGCCACCCCTGACCGGCCCCGGGGCACCGGAACACAAAGAACGGCCGCCCCGCCACAAGGGCGGGACGGCCGTCAGGCCCGTGCGGCGCCGTGCGCCGCACGGCCTCACTCCCCGGAGAGCACCGCCTGCGCGGCCGCCCGCGCGTCTTCGGCGGTGTCGGCCGCACGCGCCGCGGCCGCCGCACGCTCGCACTGCGCCAGAGTGTGCTTGGCCAGCGTCGCCCGTACATAAGGAATCGACGCCGCACCCATCGAAAGGCTGGTGACACCGAGCCCCGTCAGCACACACGCCAGCAGCGGATCCGAGGCCGCCTCACCACAGACACCACAGCTCTTGCCCTCGGCCTTCGCGGCCTCGGCCGACAGCGCCACCAGATCCAGCAGCGCCGGCTGCCACGGATCCTGCAGCCGCGACACCGCGCCCACCTGACGGTCCGCCGCGAAGGTGTACTGCGCCAGGTCATTGGTCCCCAGCGAAAGGAACTCCACCTCCTGCAGGATCGACCGCGCCCGCAGAGCCGCCGACGGAATCTCCACCATCGCCCCGAACTTCGCCCGCAGCCCCGCCGCACGGCAGGCATCCGCGAACGCCTTGGCGTCGGTCCGGTCCGCCACCATCGGCGCCATGACCTCGAGGTAGACCGGCAGCCCCTCGGCGGCCTTCGCCAGCGCGGAGAGCTGCGTCCGCAGCACCTCGGGGTGGTCGAGCAGGGTGCGCAGACCCCGCACGCCCAGCGCCGGGTTCGGCTCGTCGGCCGGCGTCAGGAAGTCCAGCGGCTTGTCGGCACCGGCGTCCAGCACGCGCACGACCACGCGCCCCTCCGGGAAGGCCTCCAGCACCTGCCGGTACGCCTCGACCTGCTTCTCCTCGGACGGCGCCTGCTTGCTGTCGTCCAGGAACAGGAACTCCGTACGGAAGAGCCCGACGCCCTCCGCACCGGCCTCGACCGCGGCGGCCACATCACCTGGGCCACCGACGTTCGCCAGCAGCGGCACCTTGTGCCCGTCGGAGGTGGCGCCCGGACCGGACGACGCGGCCAGCGCCGCCTTCCGCTCCGCAGCGGCTCGCTCCAGCTCCGCCCGCTTCGCGGGGCTCGGCTCCACGAAGATCTCCCCGGTGCTGCCGTCGACGGCGATCACCGTGCCCTCGACCAGCTCACCCGCACCCGGCAGCGCGACCACGGCCGGCACCCCCAGCGCCCGCGCGAGAATCGCACTGTGACTGGTCGGCCCGCCCTCCTCGGTCACGAAACCGAGCACCAGCGACGGGTCCAGCAGCGCGGTGTCCGCCGGCGCCAGATCCCGCGCGATCAGCACATACGGCTCATCACTGTCCGGCACACCCGGCATCGGCACGCCCAGCAGCCGTGCCACGATCCGATTGCGCACGTCATCAAGGTCCGCGACCCGCCCCGCCAGGTACTCACCGGCGCCGGCGAGCAGCGCCCGGTAGGCCGCGAACGCGTCGTAGACCGCACGCTCGGCGGTGCTGCCCACGGCGACCCGCCGCTCGACGTCCGCCATCAGCTCCGGGTCCTGCGCCATCAGCGCCTGGGCCTCCAGCACGGCCTGTGCCTCACCACCGGCCAGGTTCCCGCGCGCTATCAGGTCGGCGGCCACAGCCTCGACGGCCTGGCGGGCGCGCCCCTGTTCGCGCTCCGCCTCCTCCGCCGGGATCTGCTTGGCCGGCGGCTCCAGCACCGCCGTGCCCATGTGCCGCACCTCGCCTATGGCCACACCGTGGCTCACCCCGACGCCCCGCAGCGTTGTCTCCATTGCACCCGTCTCCGGTTGTGATGCGACGGCCCGGGCCGTCGCGATGAATGTCGTACCTGCCGTCCGCGACGGCGCCCGGCCTACCGCCAGGAGAAGAGCTGGTCGCCGGCCTTCATATCGCCGTCCTCGCGCACCTCGCCGAGCGCGTCGGCGGTGGCTTCCAGGGCGACGACCGGGCACACCGGGGACTTGCCGGCCTCCTCGACCGCGGCGGGGTCCCAGCGCACGATCTCCTGACCGCGGGTCACGTTGTCGCCCTTGTTCACGAGCAGCTCGAAGCCCTCGCCGTTGAGCTGAACGGTGTCGATACCGAGGTGCGTGAGCACGCCGTGGCCCTCGGGGTCCACGACGACGAAGGCGTGCGGGTGCAGTGACACGACGACACCGTCCACGGGGGAGACGGCGGCCGACGGCTCACGGACGGGGTCGATGGCGGTACCGGGTCCCACCATCGCTCCGGAGAACACCGGATCGGGCACTGCCGCGAGTCCGATGGCGCGTCCTGCGAGCGGGGACGTCACGGTGGTCATGGGAAGCCTCCCAGGGGTGGAGATTCATCAGGCCGCCGTCACTACCTGTCCTGGACGGCGCACCGTTCAGAGCGTAAGTCATAAGAATCGACGCTTCCGCATGACAGAGGCCGGTTGCACCCCGCGAGTCCCGCTGAATCGATTTGCCTCGCCCACACCAGAGCTGTACTGTCTGAGACCTGCCCCGGACAACCAGCCGCAATCAACTGCGGCCCGGTCGAGGTGGGCGGCACTCCTCAGCGTCTTGATCGCGACTCAAGAATTGAGCGCTTCTGCATGCTTGCAGAAAAGCGGCGGTTCGAAAGCCCGAAAAGGCCTGATAGAGTGTGAAACACCGAAGGGAAGCGCCCGGAGGAAGCCCGAGAGGGAGTCCAAAGGAAGCGTCCGTTCCTTGAGAACTCAACAGCGTGCCAAAAGTCAACGCCAGATATG
>NZ_JOIX01000095.1 GCF_000720175.1 Streptomyces sp. NRRL S-337 | reverse complement strand
GAGGGGCCGGTGTTTGGGACGTAAAGCGACAGCAGTCCCAAACACCGGCCCCGCAGGCCCGTCACCGCACCCAACACCCACCCAGCCCGCCGCAGGCGCCACGGCGAACAACAACCGCGGCGGGACAGACAACTACGTACGCGGCGCCGCAAAGCGCAACGGCGAGCAACCCCCGCGGCGGGACGGCCAACTACGTGGGAGGCACCGCTACGCGCGCTTCGCGCGATACGTGCGCATCTTCGCCCGGCTCCCGCAGACCGCCATGTCGCACCAGCGCCCGCGGGCGGCCGGGCTGCGGTCGTAGAAGGCCCAGCGGCAGTCATGGGCCTCGCAGGCCTTGAGCCGGGTCCAGGTGCCGTCGGCGACCGCGGTCGCCACCGCGGCGGCGATGTGGGCGGTGAGGTGGGCGGCGCCTCGGAGGCCGTCGGCGGGGCGGAGCGCGGGGCGGCCGTCTTCGGCCACGACCAGTACCAGGGGCGCTTCGGCCAGCAGCCGGTTCAGCGTCCGAGCCGCCGGGGTGGGGAGCGGGGCGCCCGTGGTGTGGGCCAGGCAGGCGGTGCGCAGTGCTTCTCGTAGCTGCTGGAGGGTGGTCAACTCGTCGTTTTCCAGGGCGAGTTCCGGGAACCCGTGGTCGCGCAGGAAGGCGCGGGAGCCGCCGTCGGCGCACAGCGTGTCCGCGCCGGTCTCGATGTCGAGGGTGTTGACCAGGTCCTGCACGAGGAGCAGGGAGTCCGGGGCCGTTCGGGATGCCACCTTGCAATGTTACCGATAGCTGCCATCATGCAGTAACGAAGTTACCGGTTGGACGCGTATGGAGGTAACGCCATGATCACGCTCGGTGTCACCGTGCTGGACTGTCCCGACCACACCGCGCTCGCGGAGTTCTACGCGCAGATGCTCGGCTGGCGGGTGACGCGGGGCGACGAGGACGACTGGATCGAGGTCGCCGGGCCCAACGGCCGGACGCTGGCCTTCCAGCGGGTGGAGAGCGGCTACCGGCCGCCGCAGTGGCCGGGCCAGGACGTGCCGCAGCAACTGCACCTGGACTTCGACGTGGCCCGGGCGGACATCGACGAGGCCGAGCGCAAGGTCGTCGAGCTGGGCGCGAAGCTCGTGCAGCACGACGAAGGGGTGCGCGACTTCCGGGTCTATCTCGACCCCGCCGGGCACCCCTTCTGCCTCTGCCTCAAGTAACGGCCGCGATCAGCCGTCCAGTTGCTCGATCGTCGCGTGGGACGGGCCGCGCCGCTGCCGCTCGGCGCGCGCCACGTCTTCCGCCGCGCGCAGCGTGCGGACCGCGTTCTGCCAGGTCAGCTTGGCCAGGTCGGCCTCGGACCAGTTGCGGTCCAGCAGTTCGGCGATCAGGTTCGGGTAGCCCGCGACGTCCGCCAGGTCGTCGGGGGTGAAGGCGGTGCCGTCGAAGTCGCCGCCGAGGCCGATGTGGTCGACGCCGGCGACCTCGCGCATGTGGTCGAGGTGGTCGGCGACGGTCGCCGCGGTGGCCCTCGGCCGCGGGTCGGCGGCCTCGAAGGCCCGGTGGACGGCCATGCCCTCCTCCGTGGTGTCGAGGTGGTGCAGGCCGTGGGCGCGCATGTTCTCGTCGGCCCGCCGGGTCCACTCCACCGCCTCGGGCAGCACGAACTTCGGGACGAAGGTGGCCATCGCGATGCCGCCGTTGGCGGGCAGCTGGGCCAGCACGTCGTCGGGGACGTTGCGCGGGTGGTCGCAGACGGCCCGTGCGGAGGAGTGCGAGAAGATCACCGGCGCGGTGCTGACCCGCAGGGCGTCGCGCATGGTGTCCGCGGAGACGTGCGAGAGGTCGACCAGCATCCCGCAGCGGTTCATCTCCCGGACGACCTCCTCACCGAAGGCGGACAGGCCGTTGTGGCGCGGCTCGTCGGTCGCCGAGTCCGCCCAGTCGATGGTGTCGTTGTGGGTGAGGGTCATATAGCGCACGCCCAGCTGGTGCAGGGTGCGCAGGGTGGCGAGCGAGTTGTTGATGGAGTGGCCGCCCTCGGCGCCCATCAGGGACGCGATCCGGCCCTCGGCGCGGGCCGCCTCGATGTCGTCGGCGGTGTGCGCCAGACGCAGCGCGTCGGGGTAGCGGGCGACCAATTGCCGTACCGCGTCGATCTGTTCGAGGGTGGCGCTGACCGCGGTGTCGCCCGCGTAGTCGGCGCGTACGTAGACCGACCAGAACTGCGCGCCGACGCCGCCGGCCCGCAACCGCGGCAGGTCGGTGTGCAGGGTGGCGGACTGGTCGGTGGCGATGTCGCGCCGGTCGAGGTCGTAGCGGACCTGCTCGCGCAGCGCCCAGGGCAGGTCGTTGTGGCCGTCGACGACGGGCCAGCGGGTGAGCAGCTCCCGGGCGGTGTCCCGGGAGCTGCTCACTTGGCGCCCCCGAACCCGAACCCGCCGGGGGTGGCGACCTTGTTGCGCAGCCGGCGGCCCTTCTCGGTGGCCTGTTCGTTCAGCTCCTGCTGGAACTCCCGCATCCGGCCGAGGAGTTCGGGGTCGTGCGCGGCGAGCATCCGGACGGCGAGCAGTCCGGCGTTGCGGGCCCCGCCGACGGAGACGGTGGCGACCGGCACACCGGCGGGCATCTGCACGATGGACAGCAGGGAGTCCATGCCGTCGAGGTACTTGAGCGGTACGGGGACGCCGATGACGGGCAGCGGGGTGACCGAGGCGAGCATCCCGGGGAGGTGGGCCGCGCCGCCCGCGCCGGCGATGATCACCTTCAGGCCGCGGTCCGCCGCGTCCTCGCCGTACGTGATCATTTCGCGGGGCATCCGGTGGGCCGAGACGACGTCGACCTCGTGGGACACCTCGAACTCGGCGAGGGCCTGGGCGGCGGCCTCCATGACGGGCCAGTCGGAGTCGGAGCCCATGACGATGCCGACGAGGGGGGACGCGGGAGAAGTCATTCGGTGATCGTTCCTCGCAGGTAGCCGGCGGCGTGCGCGGCGCGCTCGCGCACATCCGCCAGGTCGTCGCCGTAGGTGTTGACGTGTCCGACCTTACGGCCGGGCTTCACGTCCTTGCCGTACATATGGATCTTCAGCTGCGGGTCCCGGGCCATGCAATGCAGATACGCGTGGTACATGTCGGGGTAGTCGCCGCCGAGGACGTTGGCCATCACCGTCCAGCGGGCGCGCGGGCGCGGGTCGCCGAGCGGGAGGTCGAGCACGGCACGGACGTGGTTGGCGAACTGCGAGGTGATCGCGCCGTCCTGGGTCCAGTGGCCGGAGTTGTGCGGGCGCATGGCGAGCTCGTTGACGAGGATCCGGCCGTCGGCGGTCTCGAAGAGCTCGACGGCGAGGTGGCCGACGACGCCCAGTTCCTTGCCGATCCGCAGCGCGAGTTCCTGTGCCTGCCCGGCCAGTTCGGGGTCGAGGTCGGGCGCCGGGGCGATCACCGTGTCGCAGACACCGTCGACCTGGATGGACTCCACGACCGGGTAGGCGACGGCCTGGCCGTGCGGGGAGCGGACGATGTTGGCCGCGAGTTCGCGGGCGAAATCGACCTTTTCCTCCGCGAGGACGGGCACCCCGGCGCAGAACGGCTCGGCGGCCTCCTTGGAGGATCGCACGACCCAGACACCCTTGCCGTCATAGCCCCCGCGGACGGTCTTGAGGACCACCGGGAAGCCGCCCGACCCGTCGCCCGGCCACTCACCGAGGGGCTGTGCGCCGCCCCCGCTGATTTCCTGCGCGAACCGCACCACGTCCTCGGGGTCCGAGACGATGCGGTGGCGCGGGCAGGGCGCGCCGATCGCGTCCAGCTTCGCCCGCATCACGCCCTTGTCCTGGGCGTGCACCAGCGCGTCGGGACCGGGGCGGACGGGGATTCCGTCGGCCTCCAGGGCCCGCAAATGCTCGGTGGGCACGTGCTCGTGGTCGAAGGTGATCACGTCGCAGCCGCGGGCGAAGGCGCGCAGGGTGTCGAGATCGCGGTAGTCGCCGATGACGACTTCGCTGACCACCTGGGCCGCCGAATCCTGCGGGGTGTCACTGAGGAGCTTGAACTTGATGCCGAGGGGGATACCCGCCTCGTGGGTCATACGGGCGAGCTGACCGCCGCCGACCATGCCGACTACCGGGAACGTCACGCCCCCAGGGTATCCGTAAGCCGTCGTTCCGCCTGACCCGGCCTTGGATGATCCTCCGAGTGCGCACGTTCGAAGATCGCCGGTGGTAGATCACCACCGGCCGTTGGCCCCGGGCCGGGGCAGCCGGTACGGGGCGAGGCCCGGTGCCCGGCCCGGGCCCGGCGAAGGGGAGGCCGGATGGAGAACAGCGACATATCCAGGGGCGCCAGGACGCTGGTGATCGTCATCGCGATCGCCGCGCTGCTGATCGCCCTGCACTCCGTTTTCAGCCAGCTGTCCGCGCCGAAGGTCTACGGCCCGGACGACACCGAGATCGCGGTGTCCGCCGGCGAGCACTTCAGCGTGGAGGTCGCCGACGATCCCGCCGGCGGCTTCCGCTGGATCGTCGCCGTGCCCCGGCCCGACCCGGCCGTGCTGCGGTCCGCCGGCGGCCACGAGGCCCGCGGCAGCGCCGGCCCGGCCCGCTACCTCGACTTCGAGGCGGTCGGGCCGGGGCGTACGGACTTACGTCTGGTGCGCTGTCGGCGCTGCTCGGCGGGGGCGGCCGACGAGCCGGGGGCCCGCGTCCTCAACTTCCGTGTGACGGTCGGCTGAGCGGTCGACGGGAGCGCTTGTGGCGGGCGTGGTTAGCATGAGGGTGCGGACCAAGGTTGACGGCCGCGCACACCGCCCACGACGGGGAGCTGAACGAGCACCATGAGTGAACGGAGCGCACTGCGGTCGAGGCTGGAGGCGCTCACCCGCGAAGTGGTGAAGTTCGGTGCCGTCGGGGGCGCGGGCGTCGTGGTCAACTTCGTGGTCTTCAACCTCGTACGGCATCTGACCGAGGTGCCCGTGGTGCGGGCGAGCATCATCGCCACGGTCGTGGCGACCGGCACCAACTACCTCGGCTACCGGTACTTCACCTACCGGGACCGCGACAACCAGGGCCGCACGAAGGAGCTGACGCTCTTCCTGCTGTTCAGCGCGGTCGGCCTGGTGATCGAGAACGGCCTGCTCTACATCGCGACGTACGGCTTCCACTGGGACACCCCGCTGCAGAACAACGTCTTCAAGTTCCTCGGCATCGGGCTCGCCACGCTCTTCCGCTTCTGGTCGTACCGCACCTGGGTCTTCCGTACGCTGCCGGCCCGCGAGGCGATAGAGACGGCCGAGTCCTTCCTCGCCGACGGCGCGGACGGGCCGCACCGCGCCCCGCACGCGCGGCGGCCCGCCTCCCGCAAGTAGCCCGCCGGCGGCGCCGGCAGGCGTCACTCCTCGACGGGCTCGGCCTCCCGGGCCAGGAACAGCGCGAAGACCGGCGGATGCTGCTGCAGCAGTTCCAGCCGCCCGCCGTCCGCCTCCGCCAGGTCCCGTGCGACGGCCAGCCCCAGCCCCGTCGAATTACGGCCGGAGACGGTCCGTTCGAAGACCCGCGAGCCGAGGTCCGGCGGCACTCCGGGCCCGGCGTCGGTGACCTCGACGACGGCCTGGTTGCCGGTGACGCGGGTACGCAGCGCGACCGTGCCGTCGCCGTGCATCAGCGAGTTCTCGATCAGGGTGGCCAGCACCTGCGCGACCGCGCCCGGTGTGCCGACGGCCCGCAGGCCCTTCTTCCCGGAGCGGACGATGGCCCGCCCCGCGCTGCGGTAGGCCGGCCGCCATTCCTCGATCTGCTGCTTGACGACCTCGTCCAGATCGAAGGCGACCGCGGAGCCGCTGCGCGGGTCGCGGGAGTTGGTCAGCAGCCGTTGCACGACGTCGGTCAGCCGCTCCACCTGGGCCAGCGCGATGGTGGCCTCTTCCTTCACGGTGTCCGGGTCGTCGGTGAGGGTGATCTCCTCCAGCCGCATGGACAGCGCGGTCAGCGGCGTCCGCAGCTGGTGCGAGGCGTCCGCGGCCAGCCGCCGCTCGGCGGTCAGCATCCGCGCGATCCGCTCGGCGCTGGCGTCGAGCACGTCGGCGACCCGGTCCAGCTCCTGCACGCCGTAGCGGCGGTGGCGCGGGCGGGGGTCGCCGGAGCCGAGCCGCTCGGCGGTCTCGGCGAGGTCGGTCAGCGGTGCGGTCAGCCGGCGGGCCTGACGGACGGCCAGCACGACGGCCGCGAGGATCGCCAGCAGCGCGACGGCCAGGATGACCAGCAGCGTCCGGCCGATCTCCGAACTGACCGTGGACCGGGACTCCTGGACCGTGACGGATTCGCCGCGGTCGCCGCGCACGGTCGACTGGATGACGTCGCCGGCGGGGCGCTGCCCGATCTCGATCGGTGGTTTGCCGGGCACCTTGATCTCAGCGTGCCGCTTGGCGGTGATCTGCTCGGAGAGCACGTCGGGGGTGATCCTCTCCCCGCTGCCGAGCCGGCTCTCCACTATCCCGACCAGCCGGACCGCCTCGGAGGCCACGCTCTCCTGCGCGCCGGCCTGGATCGTGCGGGTCTCGACGATGACGAGGGAGACGCCGAAGACGGCGATCACGACGAGGACCACGGCGAGCGTGGAGTTGATCAGGCGGCGGCGCACGGGCCCCTAGCTCTTTTCGAAGCGGAAGCCGACACCGCGGACGGTGGCGATGTAGCGGGGGTTGGCGGCATCGTCCCCGAGCTTCTTGCGGAGCCAGGAGATGTGCATGTCCAGCGTCTTCGTGGACGACCACCAGGTGGTGTCCCAGACCTCGCGCATGAGCTGGTCGCGGGTGACGACCCGGCCGGCGTCCCGCACCAGGACCCGCAGCAGGTCGAACTCCTTCGCCGTGAGCTGGAGTTCCTCCTCGCCCATCCAGGCGCGGTGCGATTCGACGTCGATGCGGACGCCGTGGGTGGCCGGCGGCTGCTGGGGCTCGGCGGTGGAGCCGCGGCGGAGCAGGGCCCGTACCCGGGCGAGGAGTTCGGCGAGCCGGAACGGCTTGGTGACGTAGTCGTCGGCGCCGGCATCCAGGCCGACGACGGTGTCCACCTCGTCGGCGCGGGCGGTCAGCACCAGGATGGGGAAGGAATGGCCTTCGTTGCGCAGCCGGCGGGCGACCTCCAGGCCGTCCATGCCGGGCAGTCCCAGGTCCAGGACGACGAGGTCGATGTTGCCCTGGATACCGGCGTCCAGCGCCGTCGGGCCGTCCTCGCGCACCTCGACTTCGTAACCCTCGCGGCGCAGGGCGCGGGCGAGCGGCTCCGAGATGGACGCGTCATCCTCGGCGAGCAGTACACGGGTCATGGGCCGATGGTAGTCCGATGTATCCGGCCCGAGGGGCGGACCAGCACGGATGGCCGACGGCGGACCGTTGCTGCAGCGTGACCCGCGGCGCGCCCGCGCGGGGCGCCGCGCGCGGTCGCCCGGAGGGGCGCGCGTGGTTCCCCACTTCAGTGTGAGCGTTGTCTCACGAGCCCCAACGGTGCCGGATCGAGTCGTATGGTGAATACAACGTCCAACGCACAACCACCGGGACCGTGACGCTCAACTGACGTCACCGGTCCCTGTTGTGTGCGGGGCTGGCACGACCAGCCCCGATACACAGTGATTGACCTGTCGACCGGGTCCACCGCGCGAGCAGCACGGGGGGCGTGGATCCCGGTGTCGGACCGTCCTGCCGGTGCTGCCTTCGATGAACGACGCGCACACCGAACCCCCGGGCGTGGGGGCGGGCAGGTCCGCGCCGGTGCCGGTCATCCCCCACCGGGCGCCTCACGGCCTTCGCGAGCGTCCCGAGCAGCAAGGAACCATCATGGCGTCCAGCCTGACGAAGGGCGCTGCCCAGCAGGGAACCCCTGTGAACGGCGGCAAGACCTTCTTCGGCCACCCGCGCGGACTGGCCACGCTCTTCATGACCGAGATGTGGGAGCGCTTCAGCTTCTACGGCATGAAGGCTCTACTCCCGCTGTACCTGATCGCCCCCGGCGGCATGCACATGCAGGCCACGACGGCCACGGCGATCTACTCCGTGTACATGGCGATGGTCTATCTGCTCGCCATGCCGGGCGGCTGGATGGCCGACCGCTTCTGGGGGCCGCGCAAGACGGTCGCCATCGGCGCCGTCGTCGTCATCGCGGGTCACATCACGCTCGCCCTGCCCACCGCGGCGACCTTCTTCGCCGGCCTCATCCTGGTGGCGCTCGGCTCCGGCCTGCTGAAGGCGAACATCTCCACGATGGTCGGCCACCTCTACGACGGTCCGCAGGACCCGCGCCGTGACGGTGGCTTCACGCTCTTCTACATCGGCATCAACCTCGGCGCCTTCCTCGCCCCGCTGTCCATCGGCACCGTCGGCGAGAGCGTCAACTGGCACTTCGGCTTCACACTCGCCGCGGTCGGCATGGCCCTCGGCCTCGCGCAGTTCCTGCTGGGCACCCGCCACCTGGCCGCCGAGAGCGACGTCGTCTCGCAGCCCGCGTCGGCGCAGGAGAAGGCGTCCGTGCTGCGCAAGGGCCTGGTCTGGCTGATCGTCGCGGCCGTGTTCTACACCCTGCTCGGGGTGACCGGTAACTTCGCCGACTGGGCGCTGATGCCGATCACCATCGCCGGTCTGGTCATCCCGGTCGCCGTGCTGTTCCGCATGAAGCGCGACAAGGAGCTCTCGGAGCTGGAGCAGTCCAAGCTCTCCGGCTACATCTGGTTCTTCGTGGTCGCCGCCGTCTTCTGGATGATCTACGACCAGAACGGCTCGACCCTGTCGATCTTCGGCGAGCACTCGACCACCAACGACCTGCTGGGCTTCCACTTCCCGACGTCCTGGTACCAGTCGCTGAACCCGATCTTCATCATGGCGCTCGCCCCGGTGGTCGCCTCCGGGTGGCTGTGGCTGAACAAGCGCGGCAAGGAGCCGAGCACCGCCGTCAAGTTCGCGTCCAGCCTCGCGCTGATCGGCATCTCGTTCGCCGTCTTCCTCTTCCCGCTGCTGGACACCGCGGCCAACGGCGGCCGGGTCAGCCCGATGTGGCTGGTGGCGATCTACTTCATCCAGACCATCGGTGAGCTCTGCCTCTCCCCGGTCGGCCTGTCGGTCACCACGAAGATGGCGCCCGCCAAGTACAGCTCCCAGATGATGGGTGTCTGGTTCCTCGCGGTCACCGCCGGTGACTCCGTGGCGGGCCTGCTGACCTCGCCGCAGCTGAACGTCGACCTGAACACCTCGGGTTCGGTCGCCGTCGAGGCCGCCCTCGCGGTCGTCGCCGGCATCGGCATCTGGACGTCCCGCAAGCGGGTCAAGGAGCTGATGGGCGGCGTCAACTGACGCCTGCCGGCCCCGGACAAGGAAAGGGGGCGTCGCACCGACGGTGCGGCGCCCCCTTCGTCGTGCGGTGGACCCGCCGGGTCAGCGCAGCCGGGCCCGGCGCCGCGGCAGGACCGTGAACACCGCGCCGCCCAGCAGGACGGCGGTGCCGGCCAGCAGGCCGAGCGCGGTCAGCGCGCCCCGTCCGCCCGCGCCGGTGTGGGCCAGCTCGCCGCCGCCGCTGCCGCTGCTGCTGCCCGAGCCGCCGGCCGACCCGGTCGCGCTGCCGCCGGACGCCGTGTCACCGCCGGACGCCGTGGTCCCGCCCGTGGAGCCACCCGGCGAGCCGCCGGAGGTGCCGCCCGGCTGGGCCGCGGTGTCGAGGGTGAGCGAGGCGCCGGGGTCCTTCTCCGGGGTGCAGGTCGTCGTCGTGCCCAGGGCGTTGACCGTGAGCACGCCCGGGCTCAGCGTGGCCTTGCCGGTGGCGCCCGGCGTGTAGGTGCCCTTCAGATCGGGGATCTCGATCGGATCGCCCGACTTGATGGGCTGGGAGTTGGCCGGGCCCGCCACCTTGACCGTTCCCTTGTCGGCGCCGCCCACCTTGACGTCCATCGACGGCTTGACGGAGTCCTTGGGGATGTCCGCCGGGCTGTTCATCACGGACTTCTTGAACTGCACCGTCAGGTCGTAACCGCCGCCCTTCTTCACGGCGTTGATCTGTACCGGGGAGGTCGCCTTCTTGTCGCCGATGGGCGTCTTGCAGGCGTAGGGGACCTGGATCTCCTTGCCCTTGTACGCGGTGCCGCCGGTCGAACCGCCGGTGGTGGAACCGCCGGTGCTGCCGCCGTCCGTGGAGCCGCCGGTGCTGCCGCCCGCGGTGCTCCCGCCGGTGCTGCCCCCGGAGGTGCCCGAGGTGGTCCCGCCCGTACTGCCGCCCGTCGTTCCGGCCGTACTGCCGCCGGTCGTGCCGCCGGTGGAGCCCCCGCCGTCGGTGACCTTGATCGTCACCGCGGGCTTCACCGCCTCCTTGGGCGAGCACTTGGTGTCCGTGGAGATCGGCCGGTTGACGTTGATGTTGTAGAAGCCGGGGGTCAGCGTGACCTCACCGGGCCGGGTCAGCTTGAGCTTGCCCGTCATGTCGGACAGCTTCATCGGGGCGCCCTTGGGGATCGGCGGGTTCTGCCGCGGCCCCTGCATCGCCAGGTCCCCGGTCTGCGCACCGGCCACCTTGATCGTGCCGGTCGGCTGCACGGTGTCCTTGCCCAGGTCGAGGATGTCGGGGTTCTTGGACGCGCCCTCGACGGTCTTCCAGACCACCTCGATCTCGTCCCCGACCTTGGCCGTGGCGGGCGCGCTGACGTCCACCTTCGTGGTGCCCTCGATCGGCGGCAGCCCCGATATCGGTGGCGGCAGACACTCCGTCCGGTACGAGACCTCCGCTGCCTCGGCGGCACCGGCCGCCGCCAGGATGCCCGCTCCCGCGAGCGCCAGCGCGGCCACCGAGGCCACCGCGGCTCTCCTCCGTTGCCTCATCACGTAGAACCTTTCGACGTCGGTCGTTTCGTGGATGTGGTGGTGGACGGTGCGGTGTCCGGGGTGAACCACGGCAGCGCGGCACGGTCGCCGGCCGGCGTGGTACGACGGGTACGGATGCGGGGGCGGGCGTGACCCGCCGGGCGGCGCGGGCGGACCCGGTCCACGAGCGCCATGCCGATACGGAACACGGCGGTCGGGACCACGACGCACAGCAGCACCCAGAAGAGCGTCACGCCCCAGGGCCGGCCGACGCCCCACGGCTGCTCGGCCAGCACCTTGCCGCCGTATTGGAGGGAGACCAGATAGTCCCCGTGGGCGCCGGCCGCCAGCTCGACCGGCAGCTTGACCTGGACCTTCCCGCCGGGCGGTACGGTCCCTCGCCACCGCTGCTCCTCCCACCGGGGGGCGAAGACGCCGTGCGAGGTGCCGACCTTGAAGACCGGGTTCCGGGCCGGCGCGGAGCCGAGATTGCCGACCGTGACGGTCAGTGCACGCTGCGGCGGGGCGCCGAACCAGGTGAGCAGTCCGCTGCTGCCGGCCAGCCGCGGCGGGGACAGCACCGCCAGCCGGCCGCCGGTGCGCTCCCTCGGCAGCGGCGCCACCGGGTGGCCAGCCACCTTGAACGCGGCGTCCGCGGCGGCCGCCGCCCCGGTCACCGTCGCCACGTGCACCACGCAGGGGCAGGGCTTGGGCGGTTCGGCGACCGGCAGGCGCCTGCGGAAGGCGCCGTGCGCGTCGGTGGTGACCGCCCGGCCGTCCCCGTTGGCGCAGGAGTTGGTCCCGCCGATCATGTTCTGCCCGCAGATCAGCAGGGTGAGCAGGGCCTTGGGCCGCCAGCCGCGCCCGGTCACGGTCACGGTGCCGCCCTTGCCGGCCTCCTTCGTGGAGAGCTGGACGGTCCGGTGGCCACCGGGGGCCTCGGCCGGCGACGCGGCCCGGGCGGTACCGGCCGCCGTCGGAACCACGACGAGGGCGGCGACGAGGACGGTAACGACGGCCGCGGGAAGGGCGGCCGCCGTCGCGGGCCGCCCGTTCCTGTCACCGCTGCCACCGCTGTCACCGCTGCTCCCTCCCCCGTCCCGCCGCTCGTCCCGCTCGTCCCCGCGCCTACGCCGGCGTCGCCGCCGTACGGCCACCAGGCCGGCCGCGCCCGCCACCGGGACCAGCACCGCCCCGGCCGCGACGCCCCGGGGGAGGGCGGTGTACGAGGCCGTGACGGCGTCCTGCGCACCGCCGGCCGCGGTCACCGTGAGCCGGAGGCGCACCGCGTCCAGGGCCGGCGGATCGGGCCAGTCCTCCGTCAGGCGGGCCCGCCGGCCGGGCTCCAGCGTGAGCGGCAGGGTACGTGCGGCGCGCCGCAGCACCGGTCTGAGGACGCCGTCGGCGCGCACCGCCAGCCGTGGGGTGAGCACCGTGTTCCCGCGGTTGACCAGCGTGTACCGGATGACCGCCGCACTCCCCCGCCGGTGCACCGACACGTCCTCGGCGGTCAGCGCGGAGAGCGCCGGGCCGGCCACCCGTAGGTGGACCGGTACGGTGCGCCGGACCGTGGGCCCGCCGTGCCGCGCCGGTCCGCCGGTCGCCGTGATCGTGCCGGGGTGGTCGCCCGGGGCGGCGTCCCGCGGCAGCGTCACCGTGAACGGGACGCTCGCCCGGGTGCGCGGCGGGACCGTGATCTGCCCCGCGGCGAACCGGAGCCAGGAACCGGTGCCGCCGCCCGTCCCTCCGCCGGTGCCGCGCAGCCGTACGGTGACGGCCCGGCGGGTGGGGTTGCCGAGGGACAGCCGGTCCGAGAGCACGGTGCCCGGCGCCCCCTCCAGGTAGAAGTACGGGCGGTCCTGCGCGCCCGGTTCGGCGCCGCGGCCGGGGGCGGGCGCGGCGGACCAGCCCGGCCCGGCCGGCGCGGCGGGGCGGGCCTGGGCCGTGGCGGGGCACAGCAGTACCGCTGCGGCCGCGAGGACCGCACCGCTGACCGCGGGGCGAGGACGGAACGGCATCGGCGGCTCCTGGTACTCGTGGTGCACAGGCTGCACGTGGTGCGCGGGCGGCGGTCCGGAGGGGGTCAGACGCGCTGGTGACGGCGGGTCAGCCAGAGCACCCCGGCCGCGCCGGCCAGCAGCACCGTGCCGCCCAGGGTGCCCAGTGCCACCGCGGAGTCCGCCGGCCCGGTCTGCGGCAGTTGTCGGCCGGAGGAGCCGCCCGTACCGCCGCCGGCCGCGCTGCCGCCGGAGCCCTTCACGTCCAGCGTGAGCGAGGGCTTGGGATGGTTGCCGGGGGTGCAGGTGGTCGTGGTGCCGAGCGCCTTGATGGTGAGGGTGGAAGCCGTGAAGGTGACCTTGCCGCTCGCCTTGGGGGTGTACGTCCCGCTCAAGTCACTGATCTTGATGGGGGTGTTGGCCGGAATCGCCCGGTCGTTGGGCGGCCCGGCGACCGGGACCGTACCGCTCTCCGCGCCGCCCAGCTTGATCAGCGCGCTCGGCTTCATGGCGCCCTTGCCCAGCTCGACGGGGCTGGAGGAGACCCCCTTCCGGAAGGACATCACCAGCTTGTACGCACCGCCGCTGGGGGTGCTCGTGATGTCGATCGGCGAGACCGCGCCCTTGTTCCCGATCGGCGTTTTGCACTGGTAGTTGACGTCGACGACGTCGGCGTGGGCGGCCGGCGCGGTGAGCAGCACCGCGGACCCCGCCGTCATCACCACGGCGGTGGCGAGGCCGGCCGCCCGGCGCGGTCGCCGGCCGTGCTGTGCGTAGAAGCGGGCCACTGTCCGTTCCCCTTCTCCCGGTGGGCGCACCGCCGACTGTTCCTGACGGCACATCAGATTGGCCGCTCAAGGTACGCCGGGGACCTTGCCGAGGGAAGGCACAGCACAGCCCCGATCGGCGCGGGGCCGCGGCGGCGGGCACATCCGGCCGCCCGGCGGTGGCGAGCCCGCGCCCGGGAACGGCAAAAGCGCGGGTCCGCGGACCCGCGCTGCTCTTCTGCCGCCGCCTTGGTCAGGCCGGTGCGGCGAGCTCCGCCCAGACGGTCTTGCCCGTGCCGTCGGGGTTGCGCACCACGCCCCAGTCCAGGCAGAGCCGCTGCACGATGAACATGCCGTGGCCGCCGGGGCGGCCGGGGCGGTGCGGGCTGCGCGGCGCCGGCGAGCCCGCGCCGAGGTCGGTAACCTCCAGCCGCAGCATCTTGGAGGTGCACCGCAGCCGCAGTTCCTCGGGCCCCTCGGCGTGCAGACAGGCGTTGGTGACCAGCTCCGACACGACGAGCAGCACGTCCTCGGCGGCGGCCCGCTGGTCGGCGTTGGCGGCCGGCAGCCAGCCCCAGTCGTGCAGGGCCTGCCGGGCGAAATCACGGCCACGTGCCACGGCGCCCCGGGTGCCCGCCAGGCGCAGCCGGCGGATCTGGCCCGCCGGCATGGCGGCGGACGGAACGGCGGCGGAAGCACCGGCGCCGCCCGGCTCCGGGCCGAGATCGCCCGGCGGGTACGGCCGGGTGGTGCTCATCAGCGCTTCACCTCACCGATTCGCCTATTCACGGAGAACAGATAGCGGACTGCTTGCAACGGATTCAGATGTCTCCTGCCCGACCGGACCGTGAGAACACCCACTTCTTGGGTACGGAAGTTGTGACACGGACTACGCGCCCGGAACAGATCGTTCCGGACACCGTCGTCAGGTCACTCGGCCAGGGCCGCATCGACGGAATCGTGCACCGTGAAGACTGCCTCAGCGCCGGTGATCTCGAATACCCGGGCAACCACCGGTTGCATCCCGGCCAGGTGGACCCCGCCCCCCTCGGCCTCCGCCTTCAGGCGCGCGCCGAGCAGTACGTTGAGGCCGGTGGAGTCCATGAATTCGAGCTGTGAGCAGTCGACCACCAGGCGTGCGTACCCGTCGTCCACACAGCCTTCGAGTGATTCCCGCAACAGATCCGCGGTGTGGTGATCGAGCTCACCTGTGACCGTCACAACGGCGCTCGCGCCGTGATGGCGGATCTCGACGTGAAGCCGGCCACGGCTTGCACTGCCGACCGTCCCGCGGTCCATGCGAAGCGCACCCTTTTGCTGTCTAGACGACTGGATTACCAGCGACTGCGCTCGTCGAACCCTACGCCTTCCTGGCGCGCGCCGGTAGCCGAACAATCCGCATATTGCCCAATATACGGACAACGCTTACTTGCCATCTTCCGGCAAAGACAGGTAGGCGTAGAAGAACACATTCGCAACGGCCGGCTTTGGAGGCGCCGCACACCGAAGGCTTCACGGAGAGGCATCGGCAGCCATATGCCGAGAACGATGGAGGAGACCATGTCACCCCGGCTCGACGAACTGCGTACCGACGACACCCGGCAGTCCGCATCGTCGACACCCCTGTCCGACCCGACCGGGCACATCCCTTCCCAGCCGATCGCTGCCGAATCCGATCCGGCGGTTTTTCCCGAGATCGACGATCTGCCCGAGATCCCGCCGTTCGACGAGGTGGGCCCGGTGGACGCGAGGGCTCTGTCCAAGACCCTCTTCGAGCGGCTCGAATCGCTTGAGGAAGGCACCCACGAATTCGCCTACGTCCGCAACACCCTGGTCGAGCTCAACCTCGCCCTGGTGAAGTTCGCGGCCTCCCGCTTCCGCTCCCGCAGCGAGCCGATGGAGGACATCGTCCAGGTCGGCACGATCGGCCTGATCAAGGCGATAGACCGCTTCGAACTGAGCCGCGGGGTGGAGTTCCCGACGTTCGCGATGCCGACCATCGTCGGCGAGATCAAGCGCTTCTTCCGTGACACCAGCTGGTCGGTGCGCGTACCGAGGCGTCTGCAGGAACTGCGTCTGGACCTCGCGAAGGCGGGCGACGAACTCGCGCAGAAGCTGGACCGCGCCCCCACGGTGCACGAACTCGCCGAACGCCTCGGCCTCACCCGGGACGAGGTCGTCGAGGGGATGGCCGCGAGCAACGCGTACACCGCGAGCTCGCTGGACGCCCAGCCCGAGGAGGACGACAGCGAAGGCGCGCTGGCGGACCGGATCGGCTACGAGGACCACGGACTCGAAGGCATCGAGTACGTCGAGTCGTTGAAGCCGCTGATCGCCGAACTCCCGCCGCGCGACCGGAAGATCCTGTCCCTGCGCTTCGTGGCGAACATGACGCAGTCCGAGATCGGCGAGGAGCTGGGCATCTCCCAGATGCACGTCTCCCGGCTGCTCTCCCGCACGCTCGGCCGGCTCCGCAAGGGGCTGATGGTCGAGGAGTGAGGACCACGGTCGCTCCCGCCGGTCCCCGAAGGCCGGCACCGCCCGCGCGGAGGAGGGCCCGCCCCGGTAACCCGGGACGGGCCCTCCTCCGCGTCCGGCGGCCTGCGGGGACCGTGCGGCGTCAGACCAGAACTCCCTTGTGCCACACGGCCGAGACGAGCGGGACGCCCGGGCGGTAGGCGAGGTGGACATGGCTGGGGGCGTCCAGGAGGGCCAGGTCGGCGCGGGCACCGGGGGTGATGCGGCCGACGTCGGTGCGGCGCAGCGCGCGGGCGCCGCCCGCGGTGGCCGACCAGAGGGCCTCATCGGGGGTCATGCCCATGTCGCGGACAGCCAGGGCGATGCAGAACGGCATGGAACTGGTGAAGGACGAGCCGGGGTTGCAGTCGGTGGACAGCGCGACGGTGGCACCGGCATCGAGCAGCGGGCGGGCGTCGGGCCACTGTGCGCGGGTGGAGAACTCCGCGCCGGGCAGCAGCGTGGCGACGGTGTCGGACTGGGCGAGGGCGTCGATGTCCGCGGGGCTGAGGTGGGTGCAGTGGTCGGCGGAGGCGGCGCCGAGCTCGACCGCGATCTGCACGCCGGGGCCGTGGCCGAGCTGGTTGGCGTGCACCCGCGGTGCGAGGCCGCGGGCCTTGCCGGCGGTGAGGATCGCGCGGGCCTGGTCGCCGTCGAAGGCGCCCTTCTCGCAGAAGACGTCGATCCAGCGGGCGTGCGGGGCGCAGGCGTCCAGCATCGGGCCGGTGACCAGGTCGACGTAGCCGGCCGGGTCGTCGGCGTAGTCGGGGGAGACGATGTGGGCGCCGAGGAAGGTGACCTCGTCGGTGTGCGCGGCGGCGATGCGCAGCGCCCGGGCCTCGTCCTCGACGGTCAGGCCGTAGCCGGACTTGGTCTCGAACGTCGTCGTGCCCTGGCGGAGGGCCTCGGCGAGGTGGCGGGTGAGGTTGGCCTCCAGTTCCCCGTCGGTGGCGGCGCGGGTGGCGGCGACGGTGGTGCGGATGCCGCCGGCGGAGTACGGGCGCCCGGACATCCGGGCGTTGAACTCCTCGGTGCGGTCGCCGGCGAAGACCAGGTGGGAGTGGGAGTCGACGAAGCCGGGGATGCCGGCCCGGCCGGCGGCGTCGACGGCGTTGTCGGTGGCGGGTGCTTTGCTGGAGGGACCGACCCAGGCGATGCGGTCGCCGTCGATGACGACCGCGGCGTCCTGGATCAGACCGAGGGGGCCTTCACCGAGGGAGGGGTCGTTGGTGACGAGCTGGGCGATGTGGGTGATGGCGGTGGTCGGCGCGGAGGTCGTCGTCATCGCGGGGGTGTTCTCCTTCAGCCGCGTACGGCGGCGATGGACTCGGCGAGGGCTGCGGGCACGTCGGGGACAAGAGTGTGCACACCGTCCCGGACGATCTGCCGCCCGCCGACGATGGTGTGTCGCACGTCCGCCGCGGAGGCGGCGAATACTGCCGTTTCGGCGGCCAGCCGGGGCAGTGGTCCGGCGGTGCGTACGGAGTCCAGTGCGATCGTGGTGAGGTCGGCGAGCGCGCCGGTCTCCAGGGTGCCGGCATCGTCCCAGCCGAGGGCGGCATGGCCGTCGGCGGTGGCGGCGCGCAGCAGGGCGGCCGCGGTCCAGTGCCCGCGGGTCCGGGTGCGCAGCCGCTCGTCGAGCTCCATGGCGCGGGCCTCTTCGAGCAGGTCGATGACGGCGTGGCTGTCGCTGCCGAGGGACAGCGGGCTGCCGGCGCTCTGGACCCGGGAGGCCGGGCCGATGCCGTCGGCGAGGTCGCGCTCGGTGGTGGGGCACATGCACACGCCGGTGGTGGAGCCGCCGAGCAGGGCGATGTCCTGGTCGGTGAGGTGGGTGGCGTGCACGGCCGTGGTGCGCCGGCCCAGCGCCCCGTGGTCGGCGAGCAGCTGGGTGGGGGTGCGGCCGTGGGCGGCGCGGCAGGCGTCGTTCTCGGCGGTCTGCTCGGAGAGGTGGACGTGCAGGGGGGCCTGCCGTTCGCGGGCCCACTCCGCGACGGTGCCGAGCTGGCCGGCGGGCACGGCGCGTACGGAGTGGATGGCGGCGCCGATGCGGACGTGCTCGCGGTCCTCCTTGAGCGCGTCGGCGCGCTGCGCCCAGCGGTCCGCGGTGCCGTCGGAGAAGCGCAGCTGGTGCTGGTCGGGCGGCGCGCCGAAGCCGGACGAGAGGTAGGCGGTGTCGAGCAGGGTGATGCGGATGCCGGCGTCCGCGGCGGCCGCGATCAGCGCCTCGCCCATCGCGTTGGGGTCGTCGTAGCGGATGCCGCCGGGCGCGTGGTGGAGGTAGTGGAATTCGCCGACGCAGGTGATGCCGGCCAGCGCCATCTCGGCGTAGACGGCGCGGGCGAGGGCGAAGTAGCTGTCCGGGGTGAGCCGGTCGGCGACGGCGTACATGATCTCGCGCCAGGTCCAGAAGGTGCCGCTGCCGACCTGGACGGTGCCGCGCAGCGCGCGGTGGAAGGCGTGGCTGTGCGCGTTGGCCAGGCCGGGCAGCGTCAGGCCGCGCAGGACGGTGGCGCCGGGCGGCGGGGTGGCGTCCCCGGTGCGGAGGGCCGCGATCCGCCCGTCCGCGGTCTCCAGGGTCACGCCCGGCTCGACGTGGCTGCCGAGCCAGGCGTGTTCGAGCCAGTACGTCGTCGGTGTTGCCTGCGTGGTCAGCGGCACGCCAGCCCCTCCAGTACGTCGGCGAGTGCGAGGACCCCGGCGGTGCAGTCGTCCTCCTCCGCCGCTTCGGCGGGTGAGTGGGACACACCGGTCGGGTTGCGCACGAACAGCATGGCGGTGGGGACGGTTCCGGACAAAATACCGGCGTCATGGCCCGCGCCGGTGCCGAGGACGGGCACCGGGCGCTGTGCCGTCTTGCCCAGGATGGTGCTCAGTTCGTCCCGCAGGGCGTGCTCGAACTCCACGACCGGGGTGAAGGATTCGCGGACGACGCTCAGGTCCACGCCGTCGCGGGCGGCGCGTTCGGCGGCGGCCTGCTCGATGCCGTGCACCACGGTGTCCAGGGTCTCCTGGTCGGCTGCCCGGGAGTCCAGCCAGCCGCGGACGAGCGAGGGGATGGCGTTGACGCCGTTCGGCTCCACGCTGATCTTCCCGAAGGTGGCCAGGGCGCCGGCCAGCCGGGCCTGTTCCCGGGCGGCGAGGACGGTCGCGGCGTAGCTGAGCATCGGGTCGCGCCGGTCCTCCAGGCGCGTGGTGCCGGCGTGGTTGGCCTCGCCGTGGAAGTCGAACCGCCAGCGGCCGTGCGGCCAGATGGCGGAGGCGACGCCGACCGGGTCGCCGGAGAGGTCCAGGGCGCGGCCCTGCTCGACATGGAGTTCGACGAACGCGCCGATCGCCGCGAGCCGTTCGGGGTCCGGGCCGATGGCGTCGGGGTCGTATCCGGCGCGCTCCATGGCCTGCGGCAGCGAGACGCCGTCCGCGTCGCGCAGTTCGCGCGCGGCCTCGGGGGTCAGGGCGCCGGCGGTGAGCCGGGAGCCGACGCAGGCCAGGCCGAAGCGGGCGCCTTCCTCGTCGCCGAAGTTGACGATCGCCAGCGGCTTGGCGGGGGCGGCCCCCCTGCGGCGGAGTTCGTCGAGTGCGGCGAAGGAGGAGACGACGCCGAGGGGGCCGTCGAAGGCGCCGCCGTCCGGCACGGAGTCCAGGTGGGAGCCGGTGACGACGGCCTCGCCGGGGGCCACGTCCTGGTGGCCGGTGGCGCCGAGCCAGGCCCACTGGTTGCCGTTGCGGTCGAGTTCGTAGGCGAGTCCGCGGGCCTCGGCCTGCGCCCGGAACCACGCGCGGCAGTCGGTGTCCGCGCCGGTCCAGGCGTAGCGGCGGTATCCCCCGGTGGCGGAGTTGCGGCCGAGCGGCCGCAACTCCTGCCACATCTCGTGGAACGAGGCGGTCACGCGCCCTCGCCCTCGCGCATCGGGATGCGGACGCCGCGCTCGGCGGCCACCTCGTCGGCGCGCTCGTAGCCGGCGTCGACGTGGCGGATGACGCCCATGCCGGGGTCGTTGGTGAGGACCCGGCGGATCTTCTCGCCGGCCAGCGGGGTGCCGTCGGCGACGGTGACCTGCCCGGCGTGGATCGAGCGGCCCATGCCGACGCCGCCGCCGTGGTGGAGCGAGACCCAGGAGGCGCCGGAGGCGACGTTGACCATGGCGTTGAGCAGCGGCCAGTCGGCGATCGCGTCCGAGCCGTCCTTCATGGCCTCGGTCTCCCGGTAGGGGGAGGCGACGGAGCCGCAGTCGAGGTGGTCGCGGCCGATGGCCAGCGGGGCCTGCAGCGTGCCGTCGGCGACCATCTCGTTGAAGCGCTCGCCGGCCTTGTCCCGCTCGCCGTAGCCGAGCCAGCAGATCCGGGCGGGCAGCCCCTGGAAGTGGACCCGCTCGCCGGCCATCTTGATCCAGCGGGCCAGCGACTCGTTCTCCGGGAAGAGGTCCAGGATCGCCTTGTCGGTGGCCGCGATGTCGCGGGCGTCACCGGACAGCGCGGCCCAGCGGAACGGCCCCTTGCCCTCGGCGAACAGCGGCCGGATGTAGGCGGGGACGAAGCCGGGGAAGGCGAAGGCCCGCTCGTAGCCGGCGAGTTGAGCCTCGCCGCGGATGGAGTTGCCGTAGTCGAAGACCTCGGCGCCGGCGTCCATGAAGCCGACCATGGCCTCGACGTGCCGGGCCATGGACTCGCGGGCCCGCTGGGTGAAGTCGGCGGGCTTCTCGGCCGCGTAGGCGGCCATGTCGGCGAAGTCGATGCCGACGGGCAGGTAGGCCAGCGGGTCGTGGGCGCTGGTCTGGTCGGTGACGATGTCGATCGGCGCGCCTTCGGCGAGCATCTGCGGCAGCAGCTCGGCGGCGTTGCCGAGGAGCCCGATGGACAGCGGCTTGCGCTGGTCGCGGGCCTCGACGGCGAGCTGGAGGGCGTGCTGGAGGCTGTCCGCCTTCACGTCCAGGTAGCGGTGCTCGATGCGCCGCTCGATGGCGCGCGGGTCGCAGTCGATGCAGATCGCGACGCCGTCGTTCATGGTGACGGCGAGCGGCTGGGCGCCACCCATGCCACCGAGGCCGGCGGTGAGGGTGATCGTGCCGGCCAGGGTGCCGTTGAACTTCTTCGCCGCGACGGCCGCGAAGGTCTCGTACGTGCCCTGGAGGATGCCCTGCGTGCCGATGTAGATCCACGAACCGGCGGTCATCTGCCCGTACATGGTGAGGCCGAGGGCCTCCAGGCGGCGGAACTCCTCCCAGTTGGCCCAGTCGCCGACGAGGTTGGAGTTGGCGATGAGCACTCGCGGCGCCCACTCGTGCGTCTGCATCACGCCGACCGGCTTGCCGGACTGGACGAGCATCGTCTCGTCCTGCTTGAGCGTGGTGAGCGTGCGCACCATCGCGTCGAAGGAGCGCCAGTCACGGGCGGCCTTGCCGGTGCCGCCGTAGACGACGAGCTTGTCCGGATGCTCGGCCACCTCCGGATCGAGGTTGTTCTGCAGCATGCGCAGCGCGGCTTCCTGCTGCCATCCCCGAGCACTCAGCTCCGTACCGCGCGGCGCCCGCACGGGTCGCGGTCCCGACATGGGCCGTGCCTCCCTGAACATCGAATGGATTGAGCTATTCACATCTTGGGGGCGATGAATAGTGCTAGTCAACAGGATGCGGTGAAGGTTTTCCACAGCCCCGTTCGTTCGACTTGCCCAGCGGGAAAGCCGGTGTTAGCTTTCCCGGTAGGAAAGTTGAGGTGGGGTGCCGGTGCGGGCCCCGCCCGTCTGAAACGCCAACGGGGAGGCGAAGGACATGACCACACCGGTGGATGCCGAGCGGGCCTGGCAGGATCTCCAGCGCATCCGGGTGCCCCAGGAGCGGGTGTACGACGAGGTCGAGCGCTGCGCACAGGACGACCGGCGGGGCACGTACGTCACGGGGGCCCTCATGTGGCTCTTCGTCGCCAGCTGGGGGCTCGACCTCCCGAAATGGGGCGCCTTCGTGGCCCTCGCCGCCTACGTCGCCGTCCTGGTCACGCTGGCCGTCGTCTACAGCCGCCGCAGCCGGATGCGACTGCACCGGTCGCGGTACGGCTGGCGCAGCGTCATCACCCTCTTCGCGGGCATGGTCGTCGGCGGCGGCACGATCATCCTCACCGGGCGCCTGACCGACTGGCTGACGCTGCCCTACGGCAGCCTGATCCAGGCCACGCTCTCCGCCGGCGCCTTCGTGCTCTTCGTCGGCCCGGCCAACCGCTGGGCGGTCAGCCCGCTGCGCGGCCGGGCCCTGAGCGACCCCCACGAGAGAACCGCCCCTGAGGAGGCGCGCCGATGAGCACTCCATCGGGCTTCGACGAACTGATCCACCCCTCCACCCGGCTGTCGGTCGTCGCCCTGCTCGCCGCGACGGAATGGGCGGACTTCTCCTTCATCCGGGACAGCCTCTCGCTCAGCGACTCGGCGCTGTCCAAGCAGCTGCACACCCTGGAGGAAGCCGGATACCTGGAGATCCGCAAGGAGGGCGGCGGACGCAAACGCCGCACCAAGGTACGGCTGACGAGCCGTGGCCGCACCGCCTTCGAGGGGCATGTGGCCGCGCTCCGGGCGATCGTCGAGGGCGCCGGGCCCACCCCTGCCCCCGCGGCCCCTCCCCCCGATCCGGGACAGATCTCGGACCCGACCACTCAGCAACAGCACGCGGAGGCACACCGATGACGATCACCGAGGGCGCACCCGTGCCCCCGACCGCCGACGCCGCACCGCCGGTCATCCAGGTGAGCGGCCTGCGGATGTCCTACGGCAGCACCGATGTGCTGCACGGCGTCGACCTGGACGTCCGGCGCGGAGAGGTCTTCGCGCTGCTCGGTCCCAACGGCGCCGGCAAGAGCACCACCGTCGAGATCCTGGAGGGCTTCCGGCAGCGTTCCGCCGGGACCGTCCGGGTGCTGGGCACGGACCCGGCCCGCGGCGGCGACGCCTGGCGCGGCCGGATCGGCCTGGTGCTGCAGTCCTGGCGGGACCACCGCCGCTGGCGGGTGGCCGAGTTGCTGACCCACTTCGCCACGTACCACGAGGCACCGCGCGATCCGGCTGAACTGCTGGCCCTGGTCGGCCTCACCGGACAGTCCGGCAAGCAGGTGGAGCAGCTCTCCGGCGGGCAGCGCCGCCGCCTGGACGTGGCGCTCGCCCTGGTGGGCCGCCCCGAGCTGGTCTTCCTGGACGAACCGACCACCGGCTTCGACCCGGAAGCCCGCCGCGACTTCCACGACCTGATCGAGCGGCTGGCACGCGACGAGGGCGTCACGGTCCTGCTCACCACGCACGACCTGGTGGAGGCCGAGCGGCTGGCCGACCGGATAGCGATGCTGGTCAACGGCCGGATCCGGGCCCACGGCACCCCGGCGGAGCTGGCCCGCAGTGCCGCCGCCCAGGCCGAGGTGCGCTGGACGGCACCCGACGGCACGGCCCGGCGGGAGCGCACCGCGGACCCCTCCCGGCTGGTCTGGGAGCTCCACCGCGAGATCGGCGGCCCGGTCGCCGACCTGGAGGTGCGCCGCCCGACGCTGGAGGACACCTACCTGCGGATGGTGCACCAGGAAGAGGCGCCGCAGGCCGCGGCCGGACCGGTGGCAGACGCCCTCGACGGCGGCGGCAGGCAGAACCACGCCGCCTGAGGGCCCGGCGGACAGCAGCACAGACCACAAGGGGGACGGACATGACAGCGGTCACCACGGTGACGGAAGCGACGGACGCGGACGGGGCGAACGGCATGGCGGGCAAGGGAGTTGGCGAGGGCGGTCGGAGCCCGGGCGGAGGCAGTTCCGGTTCCCGCCGGCGCTACTGGAGGGCCGGCTTCCTGCGCGGCAGGATCGAGGTACGGCATCTGTTCCGCAACCGGAAGGAGCTGGGCAGCCATCTGATCAACATCGTGGTCGCGCTGGTGGTCGTGAGCAATCTGCACGACGACGTACCGGGCACGCATGTCCCGATGACGCACCTGGCGCTCTGCGGTTTCGCCGCCTACCTGCTCTTCCAGATCGGGCTGGTGAACCTCCCGCAGATCCTGGTGACGGAGCGGGAGGAGGGCACCCTGCTGCGCCTGCGGACGACCCCCGGCGGCATACCGGCGTACCTCATCGCCAAGTCGGTGCTGGTCGTCACGATGGCACTGGCCACTCTGGTCGTCCTGCTGAGCGCCGGCGCGCTGGTGGCGAACGGGCCGCTGCCGCACAGCATCGACGGCTGGCTGACACTGCTGTGGGTCAGCGCGCTGGGGCTGCTGGCCGTGGTGCCGCTCGGTGCGGCCATCGGCGCCGTCCTGCCCAATCCGCGCGAGGCGCTGGCGCTGATCATGCTGCCCGCCATGGGCCTGCTGGTGACGTCCGGGGCGATGTTCCCGCTCACCTCGCTGCCCACGATCGTCCAGAAGATCGCCTCCGTCTTCCCGCTGAAGTGGATGGCCCAGGGCGTGCGCTCGGCGCTGCTCCCGGACGCCGCCCGGGCCGCGGAACCTGCCGGCTCCTGGGAGCTGCCGACGGTCGCCCTGGTCCTGGCCGCCTGGGCCGTGGTCGGCTTCCTGCTCGCCATACCCCTGCTGCGCCGTGCCGCCCGCCGCGAGTCCGGCTCCCGCCTCGGCGAACGCCACCGCAAGGCCAACCTCGGAGCGGCCCCCGCAGCCTGACCGGGCTCGCCCGGTCCGCCCCGGGCCCGGCCGGCGTCCGTCCACCCCCGGGACGGCGCCGGCCGGGCCCCTTGCACCCACCACGACCGCCCCACCCGGTAAGCGATGGCGCGGGGCCCCCGGGCGATGATGGAGTGGCCCCATGACGAACACGGACCGAGACCGTGCCGTACAGGCAGCCGTTGCGCAGGGGCTGGTGGGGCCCGAGGAGCCGGTGGCGGGGCTGCTGGACATCTCCGGCGTCCGACGGTCGGCGGCCGAACTCCACGCCGCCTTCGAGGAGTTCGCCACCCCCGGCACACCGGTGCTGCACGCCTTCGCCGTCAAGGCGGCCTCACTGGTGCCGGTACTGAGGCTGCTGGCGCAGGAGGGGCTCGGCTGCGAGGTGGCCAGCCCCGGAGAGCTGGCACTGGCCCGGGCCGCCGGGGTACCGGCCGACCGCACGGTCCTGGACTCACCGGCCAAGACTCCCGCCGAGCTGCGGGAGGCGCTGGCCCTCGGGATCGCCGTCAACGCCGACAACCGCGAGGAACTCGCCCGGATCGACCGCCTGAGGGAGTCCGTGCCGAGCACCGCGCCCGTCGGCCTGCGGGTCAATCCGCAGATCGGCGGCGGCCGCATCGGGGCGATGAGCACCGCCACCGACACCTCGAAGTTCGGTATCGCGCTGCGCGACGAGGGCGCCCGCGACTGGGTCGTCCGCGCCTGCCTCGACCGCCCGTGGCTGAGCCGGCTGCACGCCCACGTCGGTTCGCAGGGCATGCCGCTGGAGCTGATGGGCGCCGGGGTGCGCACCCTGTTCGACCTCGCCGAGGAGATCAACGAACGGGCCGGCAGGCAGCAGATCGACACCCTGGACATCGGCGGCGGCCTCCCCGTCAACTTCTCCTCCGACGCCACCACCCCCACCTACCGCGAGTACGCCGCACTGCTCCGCTCGGCCGTTCCCGGGCTGCTCGCCGGGCGGTACGGCCTGATCACCGAGTTCGGCCGCTCCCTGCTGGCCAAGCACGGCACGGTCCTCGCCCGCGTCGAGTACGCGAAGTCGGCGGGCGGCCGCCCGATCGCGGTCACCCATGCCGGCGCCCAGGTCGCCACCCGTACGGTCTTCGTCCCCGAGGCCTGGCCGCTCCGGGTCGCGGCCTACGACGCCGACGGGCGCCCCAAAACGGGAACTCCGGTCGCCCAGGACATCGCCGGCCCCTGCTGCTTCGCCGGCGACCTGATCGCCGAGAACCGCCCGCTCCCCCTCCTGCGGTCCGGCGACCACGCCGCCCTGCTCGACACCGGCGCGTACTACTTCTCCACGCACTTCGCGTACAACTCGCTCCCCCGCCCCGGCGTCTACGGCTACGCCGCCTCCCCCGACGGCGTCCGCTTCGCGGTCATCCGCACACCGCAGAGCCTGTCGGAACTCACGACGGAGAGCGGGGGCGTCCATGTGCGGGCACTGGACGCCTTTTAGCTCGTAGGCCCACGTACTCGGCTGCAGCGCCGTGGTGGTGCCTCGCCGTTCCGCTGCGCTTTGCGGTGCCGCGTACGTACTTGGCTGTCCCGCCGCGGGGCTTGTTCGCCGTTGTGCGCTTTGCGGCGCCCCGCACGTTGTTGGCTGTCCCGCCGCGGGTCGTCTCGCCGTTGCGCCTGCGGCGGGCTGGGTTTGTTGTGGGTGCGGTGACGGACCTCCGGGGCCTTGTTCGTGGACTGCTGTCGCTTTACGTCCACGAACAA
>NZ_JOIX01000094.1 GCF_000720175.1 Streptomyces sp. NRRL S-337 | reverse complement strand
GCCGTTATGAGCGAAAGGCCGAGCACTTCCTGGCCTTCGTCGGCATCGCCGCAGCCCTCATCAGCTACCGCCGACTCACCAACTGAAACAACCTCTAAGGGCAGGCGCACCGGCTCGCGAATCCTGGAGCTTCGAGGAGCTCTGCCCGGGCGCAACGGCCAAGCGTCACGGGTCAGGTGACGGCATGACGTTACGACGTGGCGTGACCTCGGGGCTTGCCCTGGCGGTGTCCCTCGATCGGCCGACACCCAGGCGGCAGCAGCCCGCCGGGAACCGGTCGCGGGCAGCAGTACGACAGGAAGGCGGCGCACAGAACGAACGCGCCGCCCGCGGCGTGGTCAGCGACTTCCGTGCCGCCCCACCCCTTCTCCCACCATGCACGGACCACGAAGGTCAGCACCGAACTCACGCCCCGCAGCCCGGCGTTCCCGCCCCGGCGGAGTGCGCGCCGGTCGAACGAGACGTGACACCCTGATGTGCACCAAGGAAAGTTCGCCGCCCGCACCATCCACCTTCTTGGAGGACGAAGGATGGCGTCCGAATTCGTTTGAATCCTTAGGGTTGACGGAAATCCGTAGAGCGACAAACGGCCACTTTGAGTGCACGCAATACGCGAATTTACGCAACCTTTCGGGCCTTCTCCGTTTGAGTTGGCCAGGTCTCTCGGCGTAGCGTGGGAAACGGTTCAACTGCACAGGGGTCGGACCATCTTTCGGGCTCAAAGGAGGAACGCGATGAGCATCCGAAGCATACTTCCCCTCAATGGCGGCTGGGGTCACGACCACGGTGGACGCGGCTACGGACGCGGCGGCTACGGCGGTGGACGCGGTTACGGACGCGGACGCGGCTATGGGCGCGGACGCGGGTTCGACGGCGGACGCGGCTTTGGTGGCGGACGCGGGTTCGGTTTCGGTCGCGGAGGCCGTTACTAGCCACCCCACGAGCCAACTGCGAGGCTGGTCCCCGTCCTCGGGGGCCGGCTTCATGAATGGGGAGCCAGACCCACGTTCTCGGACGACGGGAACCGTTATCGCCAGTGGAACCGTTATCGCCAGTGACGGCGAGCATCCGCGTGCGCTTGGTGAATCAGGCTTCCACTCGCGGCAGTAAGACGTCCGGCTCCGCCCGATGCAGGCAGAATTACAAACGCTGCGTGAGGATATCTCTCCACACGCAGCGCGCTTCCGGCGGCTTCCCGCTAGGGCTATTGAGTATTCTCCTTGATTCCCGGCATTGCAATACCATCCGGCGCTGCACTCTCGGCTGATGTCTTCTCATCTTTATGCGACGGTCGGCATTCAGCAGCCGTCAGTCCGCCTCCCGGGCCCCTGCCTCACGGACTGCGGAGTACGCCCAACAAAGGTTCTCGGTTCCGACGTCGCCGGTCGCCTTGGGTGACGAGCCAGGGGTGGCGGACCGCGCCAGTGGGGAGGGCGCCTGCAAGGCGATCACGTGGGAAGGCGATCAGGTGGGAAGGCGCTCGATTGCGATCATGGCTGCGTCGTCGTCCAGCCGTCCGCCGACGTGGTCGAGGAGATCACGCCGGAGTCGGTGCAGGAAGGGGTCGGGGTGCCGCTCGGACCAGGCAGGTATCCGCTTGGCGAGCGGATAGAAAGCGCCGGTGGAATTGCGGGCCTCGATGACACCATCGGTGTAAAGCAGCAGAAGGTCTCCGACGCCGAAGGTGAACGTGTCGACTTGGTAGCGCGCGTGCACCAGATCGCCGAGGCCGAGAGGTGGCGCAGGCTGGCATGCGTCGATCTTTGAGACGCGGCCGTCTCGGACCACGATCGGCGGTGGGTGCCCGCAGTCGATCATGTCCACCTCGCTTCCCTCGTCCGGGATGTCGAGGAGGGCGGCGGTGATGAAGGTCTCCCCGGCCTGCTCCTTTTCACCAGGCTCGGTCAGGCTCCAGCAGACACTTCCGTCGAGGAACGCCGCCAGTTCGGCGAGGGTCGCCTGGCGGTGAGCCGCGGCGCGGAACGCACCGAGCAGCAGGGCGGCGTCACCGACCGAAGTCATGCCTTTGCCACGCACATCACCGACGAGCAACCGGGTACCGGAATCGGTGCGCACGGCCGCGTACAGATCGCCACCGATCTTGGCTTCGGCCTCGGCAGCGAGATAGATGGAGGCGACCCGCAAGGGTCCGACGTGCTTGGGCAGCGGCCGCAGCACGACCCGCTGCGCGGTCTCCGACACGTACCGGACCTGGTTCAGCTCTCTGGCGCGGCGCTCACGCAGCACGGAGAAGATCACGACGCTCAATCCGACGATGACGAGGGCGACGATCTGCGCCCAGTGGTTCGCCGAAATCAGCTTGTCGCGGTCGCGCACCACCGCGACGATCACCTGGGCCACAACGGCGAGAGTGGCAACGAGCCCGGTCAGCCAAGGGCCGCCGAACCCGATGGTGATCGCGGGGGCGGCGACCAGCAACGGACCCAGGTGGATGTCCGGCGGCGCGAGGACGTCGATGACGACGACCGCCGCTATCCACACGAGCGGAACGGCCGCCATCGCGTCACGCGCACGCAGTGACCGGCGAAGATCAACGATGCGCCGCCCGAGGTGCATACCTCCTCTCTACACCTGCCACCGCCGCGCAGCACGACGGCGGCTGGACGACCTCGCTCAGCCGGACCCATCCTCCCGTCCGTGGGACCTGGTGCGGCCATCACACGGCCCTGGCGCCGGTACGCCGGCCGGGGTGGCGACTACGACAAGTTCCTCGCCGGCCGTGGCTCAGGTGAGGGGACGAGCGCCCCAGGCATCGTGGAGAGCCGGCCGCACAGCTCCCCCAAGGACGACGTGTGTCATCCCTCCTGGGAGCGTGGGCAGCTCAGCCCAGTGCGTCACGGTTTCAGCACTGGGGCGGCCGTGCGGCAACCGGACAACCCCGTCGGGGTCGACGAAGCAGTCTCTGTGCTCCGTCCCGTCCTCACTCCAGTGCAGAGTCGTGAAGTACATCGGCCTCACCAGCCAGAATTCCTCACCCGACGCCGAGTGGGACTCCGTGGTGCGGTCAGCTGGATACCGGCCCGTGATCGCTGCCGCCACCGGTGTGCCGCTGCGAGGCAGTCTCTCGCGAGCGTCGACCCACGCCACCACGGTGTTCAGATGCGTCATCTCCACCCTCACTCAGGCACACGGCAAGGCGTCTGCCACCCCTGTCCCGTTGGTCCGGGGCCCGGCATGGGCACTGCCTCATCCTCGCCGTCCGGCAAGACCTCCCGGCGCTCGCGAAGGTTGCTCGAGCCGGGCGCCGCCAACCGCCAGCTGCGACTGGCGTCGAGCGCCCCTGGCACCCCGCACCCCGCACCCCGCACCCCGCACCCCAGGAGAGCTTCACTCTCGTGCGTTGCGTAGCTTGAGGATGTATGTCGCAGTAAGTGCGACGGCACGGTCTTCGTCCTGTGACAGATCTGCGAGGGCACGTGACGCCAGGGCCCCCGGGATGTCCGCGAGCGCCTGTGTCAGCCGTCGACGTGCAGGCGCTCCAAGGGTGTCGTGGGCGAGGCAGTCGACGAGCCCCGTAGCGATCTGATCCGCCAGCGCGGGGTCACTCGCCAGCGTGCTCAGTGCGTCGGCCGCATCGGCGTCGTTCCTCTCCTCGACGATCATGTCGAGGAGCGTCGGGACCGCGTCGGCTACTCCACGTGCCCCGAGCGCCAGCGCCGCATATCTGCGAACCACGATGTCGGGGTGCGTGAGGGTGTCCTGCAGCCGTGCGGTCGCCGCACCGTTCGGAAACTCGGCGATGGACTGGACGGCACGTTTCCGTACCTCGGCCGCACGTGACCCGAGGCCCTCCGCCAGCAGTGCCAGCCCGTCCTCGCCCGATTGCGCCAGAGCCCAACGAAGGGCTCCGGCGACGTTCGGGTCCGACTCGCTCAGCACGGCCTCGACCAATGCTTCCACCGGCACGGGCGCTTCCTCGACCGCGGACAGGGCCGCGCGCTGCCGCGCCGCCGCGCTGCTCGACCCCAACCCCTGGAGGAGGGCGACGACTTGGAGGACGTCCTCCCAGCCGGCGGGTTCCGCGGCACCGATCCGACGAAGTCGCGTGAGCAGCTCCGTCTCCGCTGCGATGCGGTCTCGTGTCCGGCGGATGAGGTCGTCGACGAGCTCCGCGGGCGCGAAGCCGGGATCATCGAGCGCGCGCCCGACGTCGCGTAGCGACAGTCCCAATGACCGCAGGCTCTCGATGTGGAAGATTCGCCGGATGTCCTCGCCGGAATACTCACGATAGCCGGAGCCGGTACGACCCGTTGGCTGCACCAGGCCGAGCGATTCGTAATGCCTGAGCATGCGGGCGCTGACCCCGGACCGTCGCGCGACGTCACCGATCAACACTGCCTACCGCCCCTCCTGGCCGGCCCCGCCGAGGACGACGATGCGCTTCGCCTCTTCGATCGCGAACTCGAATCCGGCATCCGGGTCGCGCCACAGCCGTTCCGTGGCGATTGCGTGCGCGCGCACGCGAGGGTCGAGATCCTTCGTCGCGGCTGCCAGTGCCGGCAACATCACCTCCCCGAGCGCGATGAGCGCCCGGCTGAGGCTCAGCTGCGTCTCGCGTTCGCCCCGCCCGAGCTGCGTCGCCAACACTACGGCCAACTCGCGCTCCCCACCTTCGGGTACGAGCACGACCGCTGCCCGCCAGGCGCTCCGTGCCACCTCGGCGTCGGCGTCGGACAGCAACGCCGGTGTGATCGCCGGCCAGGCTCGTCGATCCCCGATCTTGGACAGCGTGTGCAACGCCTGGCTCCGTGCCTGGGCATGTGTCGAGCGGACTTCGTCGAGCAGCACCGGGACCGTCATCGATGCAGCGTGGCGGGTGAGTGCCCACGTCAGTATTTCGCGCACATAGAACTCGGGTTCGATCGCGCATCGCTCGATGAGCTTGGCGATGACCCCCGGGTCCGGCGTCGTGCCGACCGCCAGCGCTGCCTGCAGCCGGACCGACGAGCTGTTGTTCTCCAGCCCCCGAAGGGCACGCATCGTGTTGCTGTCCTCTTTCGGCATGGGCATGTGGACCACCTCCTTGGCTGCAGTGAAGGGCTTGTCACTGTGTCAAGGTCAAGCGGAGCCAGGCCGGCCTCCCGGCGGCGCCGCCTGAGCTGCCCACAGCGCACTCGTCCACGCAGGTACGACGAGCGAGGTGGAAGGGGAGGCACGGGAGGCTGCCAAGACGCCGTCCGGCCGTTCACGCACGGCAGTTGGTGGCTCGACCCACGCGATGCCGAGCCCGCCGACATTGCCCGATCTCCTGGAAGCCGCCGTCAATGACGACAGGCCGAACGGAAACCCGCAGCACTGACTCGTCGAGCGAGAACGCCACCCGTCAGGTGTCCGGCCGCCACGACTCGCTCCTCCCGAACGACAGTGTCACGCGGCTGAGTTGAGGCTGTGACGCATGGCGTCGAAGGCGCGTCGCACGCAGCGGGGCAGCTCCGCGGGGGTGCACTGGGGCAGCCACTCGTCCAGGGCGCAACGCCAGGTCGCCACGCAGAACTCGATGAGCAGTCGTGCTTCCAGCGTGTCCGGGGCGCCGAGTCGGCGGGTGATCCCGGCCTGGATCTCAGCGCAGTGCCGCAGGGAGTGCCCGTGCAGAGACGGCGATTGGTCGATCAGCTGCAAAGTGGCCGCGAACCGGGGGAACCAGTCCTCGTCCATGCGCTCGAGGGTGGTCAGCATCGCGTTCTGGAACGCATCGACCAGGTGCTCGGTGTGGTGGGCCGGCTCCCTCTCGTCGATGTGCTCGGTCGGCTCCCTCTGCTCGCCCTGCTCGCTCTGCTCCATGACTTCCAAGCAGGTGCTCCACAGCTGTTTGACGGCTGTGAGCGTCACGTCCTCCTTGGACCGGTAGTTGCGGAAGAAGGTGCGCCGCGAAACCTCCACCGCTTCGAGGAGCGCATCGAGAGGGGTGTCGTCGAAGCCGCTCTCGGTGAACAGCGACACGGCGGTCTCGGCCAGAGCTTGGCGGGTGCGCAGCTTCTTGCGCTCACGCAACGAGGCGGGCTGCGGGGCGGTCGTCATGCGTATCAGCTTACCGCCCGCGCTCCCAGTGAGCATGTGCTTCAATGGCGCAAACGCCACAGTGTGGCACTTCTGCTTTGAGGAGACGGACACATGCGAGCACTCGTTATCGACCACGGCGCAGCGACTCACCTGTCGCTGGCCGAGACACCAGATCCGATACCGGCACCGGACGAGGCGTTGGTGCAGGTCGCAGCGGTTTCGCTCAACCACGGCGAGGTCAAAGGCGCCACCAGCGGGGAGACGCCGGACGGCACAGTGATCGGCTGGGATGCCGCCGGTGTCGTGGTGAAGGCAGCCGCCGACGGATCGGGGCCGGCAGAGGGCACCCGCTCGTCACCCTGGGCGCGGCGGCCGGATGGGCGGAGCTGCGCGCGGTCCCGGCCTCCATGCTGGGCCAGGTGCCGGACGACGCCGACCTCGGCGCCATGAGCACGCTCCCGGTGGCCGGGCTGAGCGCCCTGCACGTATTGCGCCGCGCGGGCCAACTCCTCGGCCGCCGAGTCATGATCACCGGCGCATCCGGCGGTGTCGGTCGCTTCGCGGTCCAGCTCGCCGCGCGTGCGGGGGCAGAGGTCGTGGCCATCAGCGGCAATCCTGCCCAGGCGGACGGTCTGCGAGCGCTGGGCGCACGTGAGGTGCACACCGATCCGGCCGCCGTGGACCGGCCCGTGTTCACGGTGCTGGACAACGTCGGCGGACGACAACTGGTGGACGCCTTCGCCTCTCTGGAGGCGCACGGCACGCTGTTCAGCGTGGGGCGTACATCCGCGACCGACGCGGTCCTCCCGCCCGAAGCGCTCCTGGGAACCGAGGGGCGGCACGACAGGTCGATCCGCACGTTCTTCCTCTTCGGCGACCCCGCCACCGACTTCTCCGCCGACCTGACGTGGCTCGCCACCGAGGTCGCCGCAAGCCGCCTCGACCCGGGCATCAGCTGGCGCGGCCCGTGGGCCCGCCACGACGAAGCAGTCCAGGCTCTGCTCGGCCGTCGCCTGCACGGCAAAGCGGTACTGGACGTCAACTGACCTTCCGCGCATGGCCTTTCATGCATGACCTTTCGCGCATGATCTTTCGCGCATGACCTTCGTCGGTCTGCGCCGAGCCATGTGTTCCAGCACATCGGATCGTTGGTCCGGGCACGGCTCGGCACTGACGGTGACCTCACGTTGGGTCGTCGCCGTCGACTCCACAATCGTTAATCGTTCGGGTGCAACAGCACGCCGCCGGGGCCCGCCGAAGGGGCCCCGGCCGGCGGGCCGCGCGATCAGGCCCCCGGACGGTGTCCCGCGGCGGCTGGTCGCGAAGATTCATCTCGCCGCCGATGGGGCACCTCCGGCCACTGGATCTCGTTCTGACGCTCAGTCAGGTTTGCGAGCGTCCGGCGGGCTCACGTTCGGGCGGGTCATGGCCCGCCTGCGGGTATCCGGGCGGTCGGCAGGCGGCAACGGGCCGCGGCCCTTTGACCGCGTCTTCGGCTCGTTCCATCCCGCGGCAGTCGGCAGGGTCGCCGCCGCCGGTCACGCCTTTGCCGTCGCGTCCTTCGGGGTGTTGGTCTTCGCTGTCATAGCGGGGATCGCCGTCTTCCTTCTCCCGAAGCGGCCGGCGGCCCAGGCCTGAGTGGGGGATCACCAGTCCTCCCCGTCAGCCGGGGAGGCAGGACGGCGAAGCCGGCCAAGTGGCCTGACACGACGATGCGGTGGACCTTGCTCACCGCGCTGTCGTCGCCGAGCCGTAGAGCCGTGTTGGCGGCGCACAGCAGCGCGTCGATCTGGAAGACGGCGAGTTCGACGTCCAGGTCCGCGATCTCACCGTTGTCGATCGCGTGCCGCAGTTCGCCGGCGATGACTTCGAGCCACTCCCGCTGGTCGCGGAAGAGGGCGTCATGGACGGGCCCGGTCTTGCCGTCGAACTCCGCGAGGTTCGCGGCGCGAAAGCATCCGCCCGCGAACAGCGGGGTCGAGGCGTAGACGACCCACTCGTCGAGCAGCGCGCGCAGACGTGCGACGCCGCGCGGCGCGGACCTGGCCGGCCGGACGACGTGGTCGATGAACATCTCGCGGGCGAAGTCGATGACCGCCAGCTGCAGCGCTTCCTTCGTCTTGAAGAGCGTCTGGATGCCCGCCTTGCTGTGCCCGGTGTCCGTGGCCAGACGGCCGAAACTGACCCCTTCGAGACTGTCGAGCGAGGCGATGTCGACCGCCCGCCTCAGTACGGTCTTCCGGGTCCGGGCACCGCGGAGGAGGCGATTGTCGGTGACATCTGCGACATCTGCGACATTTGCTATAGCACTACCCATACGGTCGCTCGTACCCCAGGTTGGTGGGGCCTGGTCGGTCCCGACGGCCCCGACGGCTCCAACGGCTCCACCAAGGAGATCCTCGGCTCGATCGAGCGCGGGGTCCCAGGCGGAGGCAACCGGACGACGATCGTCCCGAGCGGGGTCAGGCGCAGTCGCCCCGCTCCGCCGGTGCGCCCGCCGCCGAGTCGGTGACGACCGCAGCGGCTGGCGCCTCCTGAACCGCTTCACCGGACGAACGGCACACCGCAGGAGCTGGGCCTGTCGTCCCGGGCGGACGGTTACCGTGGGGGCCGGCTGGTGATCCGTAGGCCACCTGGCCGCGAGGAAGGGAGTGCTTGGATGGCCGATGAGCCGATCTTGGTTCTTGCGGCAACCGGCGGACAGGGCAGGGCCGTGACCAACGCGCTGAGGGGCCGCCGGGCCCGGGTCCGGGCGCTGGTACGTGACCCCGACCGGCCCGCCGCGCGGGAACTGGCCGACCAGGGCGTCGAAGTGGTGGCGGGATCCCTGAGCGATCGCGGGTCTCTCGCCGCCGCGATGAGCGGGGTGTCGGGTGTCTTCGCGTTCACCACACCCTTCGAGGCCGGCGTGGAGGCGGAGGTCGGTCAGGGCCGGGCAATTCTCTCTGCCGCGGCAGAGGAACGCGTTCCGCATCTCGTGTTCAGCTCTGTCGCCGGGGCCGACCAGGAGACCGGGGTACCGCACTTCGACAGCAAAGCACGCATCGAGGCGGAGCTGGCGTCCGGCGGGATGCCGTACACGATCCTGGGACCGACGTACTTCTTCGACAACACGCTGGCCGGAACGGAGCGCATCCTTGCCGGCGTCCTGGAGCTGCCGCTGCCCCCCGATCGCCCGCTGCAACAGCTGGCCCGCCCCGACCTCGGCGCGTTCGCGGCGGAAGTGCTGCTCAACCCTGCTCCCTACGTGGGGCAGCGAATCGAGCTGGCCAGCGATGCGCCCACTCCCACGCAGATGGCTGACGCACTCAGCGCGGCGGTGGGACGGGAGGTCCGCCATGAGCAGGTACCGCTGACGGCGGTCGGCGATCCGGATATGCATGCGATGTGGACGTTTCTGAACGGCCCCGGCTATCGCGTCGACATCCCCGCTCTCCATGCGGCCCACGCAGAGGTCCGTTGGACTCGTTTCGCCGACTGGGCGCGCCATACGTGGGCGACCGCGCGCTGAACCGGCGGCGTGCCGTACGCGGTCGCGACGGGTTCGAGACCGTGGCCGTCGCCCGTGGCCCGTGGCCCGTGGCCCCCAGAAGGCCGACCTGTCCAAGCAGTCCGGCGCCCACGGCTACGTCGACAGCGCCTCAGGCACTCCGGTCGCCAAGGCATTCCGGTCGGTCAGTGCCTCGCAGTGCCTGGCGGGGCTGCCGGTCGGTTGACGCCCCGCGTGTCCGTACCACTGTCCACCAGGTGCGGGAGGACGGCGCGGGACTGAACGAGCTGGCCAACCTCGTCGACAGCGGCGCATTGCAGGGTGCAGGTTCCGGGGCCTGGCCGGCATGATCCGCCCGGGGTGCAGCGGATCATCCGTGGCGCCGGGGAACCCCAGGCCGGCGAGTGGGGCCCGCGACCGAAAAGCGCTCGCCCGAGGCGCCATCGCAGGGGCAGCATGAGCAGATGAATCCTTCCGGACCGCCGACGTGCGAGGTGCGCGTCCCTGCCCCGATCGTCGCTCAGGCCGGAGACCGGCCGCTGCGGCCCGTCTGGCAGAACGAGCTGGGCGGCCTGACCTTCCAGATCGGCACCGGTGATGCCCGACTGTTCGCCAAGTGGGCACCGGCAGGCTCCGGACTGGACATCGCCGCCGAGGTCACGCGCCTGAGCTGGGCTGCCCGCTTCGCACCGGTGCCCCGCGTCCTGGACCACGGAGCCGACGAGGACGGGGCCTGGCTCGTCACCCACGGGCTGCCCGGCGAGAGCGCCGTCAGCCCCCGTTGGACCGCCGATCCCGGCACCGCGGTACGTGCCCTGGGGGCGGGACTGCGCGCCCTGCACGAGCAACTGCCGGTGGCAGATTGCCCTTTCAGTTGGTCGGTCGCCCACCGCCTGGAACGCGCGCGGAGCGCTGGGCTGGACGTCCCCGCAGAGCTGAGGACGCCGCCGATCGACCGCCTCGTCGTATGTCATGGAGACGCCTGCGCGCCGAACACGCTCCTGAGCGAGGACGGTTCCTGGTCGGGTCACGTGGACATGGGCGCGCTCGGCGTCGCGGACCGCTGGGCCGACATCGCCGTCGCCAGTTGGAGCACCGAGTGGAACTACGGCCCGGGATGGGAGCAGACCTTCCTCGACGCCTACGGCATCACCCCCGACCCGGAACGCACCGACTTCTACCGGAAGTTGTGGTCCCTCACCTGACTCGCCCTGCTGGCTCGGCTCACCTGGCTCGCTCGGCTCGCGTGGCTCATCTGACTGCCGCTATTACGAAGGGCGCGCGCTGCTGCCGTTGCAGCAGCGCGAGGATCACTGCGGAGTCCGCCTTTCGTACGCCAACCCGGCAGTTCGGTACGGCAGTTCGGTGCCGTACCGGTCAAAGGCTCGGTGATACGGGTCCCGTACTACCGGACCGGTGGAGGGCGATCGGGAAATGTGGCGCGCGGTGCGATCCAGGCGCTGCGCAGCTCGATCCCGTACGTGGCGCGGGTGGAGAACCGCGAGGCGGCGCGCGGCGGGGTCGATGGCGAGACGGTGCAGGAGGCGAAGGTCCGCGCGCCGATCACGCTCCGGGCGCAGGACCGGGCCGTGACCGCCCGCGACTACGAGGAACTGGCGCGGCGCGCGGCCCCCGAGGCCGCCCGGATCGCCTGTCTCGCGGTCGATCCCGCCGAGCGGTCGGCAGGCGCCGGCGGCACCGTGAGCGCGTCGGGGGCCGGTGCCGGTCAGATCGGGGGGACCGACCGGACCGGTGAGAACGCCGTCCGGGTGCTGGTCGTCCCCCAGGCCGTGCCCGACCGCGGCGGCCGGCTCCGCTTCGAGCAGCTGGTGCCTGGTGAGGAACTGCTGGGACGCGTCACGCAGTTGCCTCCGCACGTACCCGCAGGCCGCCGATCCGGCCCGGCCGCACGAGTTCGACCTGATCGTGACCGACTCCGAGGGCGAGCAGCACGTCTCGCACCCCCGGATCAACGACGGCGGGGTGCAGAAGATCGATGTGGCCGTGCGGAATGCGATGACCGTGCGGCTGGTGCTGCACACCGCGTACGGCGCCAGCGACAAGAAGCAAGTGGCCGTCGCCGAGCTGGAGTTCTTCACCCGTTCGACGCGCTAGCCGGCGGGCCCAGCTCAGCCACGAGCATCACCCCACCCCGCCGGACCCTGCCACCGAAGCGAAGTGCTCCCGGCGCGCACCCACCGTGCGCCGGGAGCACCCTGCCAGGTGGGGCCGCCAAGGGCCTTCCCGGGAGTTGGATACTGCGACAGCGTCATCGTCTGCAAGTGAGGGTACGTGAGACCGGGTGTCGATGGGCGGTCGTGGGACTACCTGCCGGTCCTACGTCACCGCTGCGCGGGGCCGGAAGGCGCCACGGGGAAGGTGGCCGTGAACTCGGTGTGCCCGGGGCGACTGGTCAGGGCCACCTCTCCGTGGTGGGCGGTGACGACGGCCTCCACGATGGCGAGCCCCAGGCCGGTACCGCCGGCCGCGCGCGAGCGGCTGTGGTCGACGCGGACGAAGCGGCCGAAGACCTCCGACTGGATCTCCTCGGGCACGCCGGGGCCGTCGTCCAGGATCGTCAACCGGACGTCGTGGCCGTCGGCGGCGAGTCGCACCGTCACGGCGGTCCCGGGCGGGGTGTGGGTCCGGGCGTTGGCGAGCAGATTGCTGACGACCTGGTGCAGGCGGTGTTCGTCACCGGTCATGGTCACCGCTGTCTCGGGGAGGTCGAGCAGCCACCGGTGACGGGGACCGGCCGCCCGCGCGTCGTCGACCGCATCGAGCACGAGCCGGGTCAGATCCACCGGCTTGCGTTCCAGCGCACGGCCGGCATCGAGGCGGGCGAGCAGCAGGAGGTCGTCCACCAGCCGGCTCATGCGCTGCGACTCGGCCTGGATCCGCTCCAGGGAACGCCGGATCTCGCCGGGTACCGGCCCCTTGTGCCGGAGGGCGAGTTCCGCATGCCCGCGGACATTCGCCACCGGAGTCCGCAGCTCATGGCTGGCGTCGGCGGCGAAGTGCCGCAGCCGGTTTTCGCTGGCGTGGCGGCGCTCCAGTGCGTTGCCGACGTGGCCGAGCATCCGGTTGAGGGCGGTACCGACCTGCCCGACCTCGGTGCGCGGGTCGGCCACCGGCACCGGCGCCGGCATCGCCACCTCCCCGCTGGCCAGCGGCAGCTCGGCGACCCGCGCGGCCGTGGTGGTGACGCGCCGCAGGGGGCGTAGCGACAGCCGCACCCACAGTGCGCCCAGGACGCCGGTGACCACGAGCGCCCCGCCGAACACCGCGGCCTCCACCGCCTCCAACCGGTGCACGGTCTCCTCGACGGGATGCAGCGGCAGGCCCGTGACCAGCACGTCGCCGTCGTCGCCGGAGACCGCGTTGACGCGGTACCGCCCCAGTGCCGCCAGTCGGACGCTGTGTCCGGAACCGTCGGTGGGCAGGGCCGCCAACGCGCTGCGGTCCCCGGCGGACAGCGGCACCGCGGCATCGGTCTGGTCCCGTACGACGGCCGCCTGGGTGGGTGTGCCGCGCAGCAGCCGGGCGCCGAAGGTGCCGTCGGACTGGCCGCGGGTGTCCGGCCGGTTGTCGGCGTCCGGCCGGGCCTCGTGCTCCAGGCTCACCGCGAAACGGCCCGCGGAGGCGGAGAGTTGCTGGTCCAGGCGGCTGACCAGGAAACCTTCGAGCGCGACGACCGTGGTGATGCCGACCGCCAGGCAGGCCAGCGCCAGCAGCGCGACCAGACCGGCCGTGAGCTGGCTGCGCAGAGTGCGGGGGACGATCCGTGTCACGAGGACTCCGGCTTGAGGACGTATCCGACGCCGCGGACGGTGTGGATCATCGGGGTCCGGCCGACGTCGATCTTCTTGCGCAGATAGCTGATGTAGAGCTCGACGACGTGGGACCGGCCACCGAAGTCGTAGGACCAGACGCGGTCCAGGATCTGTGCCTTGGACAGCACCCGACGCGGGTTGCGCATCAGGAAGCGGAGCAGCTCGAACTCGGTGCGGGACAGTTCGACGAGCTCGCCGGCGCGGAGGACCTCCCGCGCCTCCTCGTCCATCACGAGGTCGCCGACGACCAGCCGGTCGCCGTCCGGCTCACGAGCCATCCCGGCCCGGCGCAGCAGCCCCCGCAGCCGAGCCAGCACCTCTTCCAGGCTGAACGGCTTGGTCACGTAGTCGTCACCGCCCGCGGTGATCCCGGCGATCCGGTCCTCGACGGCGTCACGGGCGGTGAGGAAGAGGACACAGACCGTCTGCAGCTCCCGGCGCAGCAGGTGCAGCACCTGCAGGCCGTCGATGTCGGGCAGCATCCAGTCCAGGACGACGGCGTGCGGGCGGAAGGTCCGTGCCACGGCGAGCGCGGAGGCGCCGTCGGCCGCGCTGCGGACCTCCCAGCCCTCGCCGGCCAGGGCTCCGGAGAGCACCTCGGTGAGGTCCGGCTCGTCGTCGATCACGAGGACCCGTACCGGCGAGCCGTCGGCGCTGTGCAGCGGGGCGGGAGTGCGGTGCATGTGCATGGTGCCTCCAGCATCCCTCGCCCGGTGGCCGGCGGAGGTATGAGTCGGCTCTGAGTTTCCTGTGAATCAGCGGCCGGAGCGCCGCTCAGAGGGTCTTCAGAGGTTGCGCTGCGACGCTGGCGCCGACCACGGAAGGGAAGCCTCCATGAGCACCGTCTCCGCCACCCGCCGGACCGCCACCGGCAGCCCCCCGCCGCGGCGGCCGCCGTCCCTGGCGCCTCTGCTCGCACACGTCGTGATCTGGGCCGGGGCGGCCGGCGTGCTGGCCCTGTGGTGGACCGGTACGGCGTCGGTCGTGGGTCCGGCGGGCTGGCTGACCGGGGCCGGCCGGATCACCGGGCTGCTGGCCGGCTACGCCTGCGCGGTACTGGTCGCGCTGATGGCCCGCGTTCCGCTGCTCGACCACACCCTGGGCACCGACCGCCTGGCGCGCTGGCACGCGGCGGGCGGCCGCTACACCGTCTCGCTGGTGCTCGCGCACGTCCTCCTGATCACCTGGGGTTACACCCTCACCACCCGGAGCGGTGTCCTGCACGAGGCGACCACCCTCGTCCTCGACTACCCGGACATGCTCAAGGCCACCGCGGGCTTCCTGCTGCTGGTGGGCACCGGTGCCGTCTCCGCGCGGTTCGCCCGCCGCCGGATGAGCTACGAGACCTGGCACTACCTCCATTTCGCCACCTACCTGGCGATCTTTCTCGCCTTCGGTCACCAACTCTCCAACGGCGCCGACTTCGTGGGGCGACGCCCCGCCCAGCTCGCCTGGTACGCCATGTACGCACTGGTGGCATCGCTGATCGTCGGGTACCGCTTCGTCGCTCCGGTACGGCGTGCCCGGCGCCACCGCCTGCGGGTCACCGAGGTCCGCCCGGAGGCGCCGGGCGTGGTCTCGGTGCACCTCACCGGCGAACGGTTGGACGAGCTCGGCGCCCGGCCGGGCCAGTTCTTCCGCTGGCGCTTCCTGGCACCGGGCCTGTGGTGGACCGCCAACCCCTACTCCCTCTCCGCGCCGCCTCTCCCCCACCACCTGCGCATCACCGTGAAGGAGGCCGGCGGCCACAGCGCGGCCCTGGCACGGCTGCGGCCCGGCACCCGGGTGTGGGCCGAGGGCCCGTACGGTGCCTTCACCGAGGCGCGGCAGCGCTCGTCCAAGGTGCTGCTGCTCGCGGGCGGCGTGGGCATCACCCCCTTGCGGGCACTCTTCGAGACGCTCCCCGGCGAGGTCACGCTCGTCTACCGGGCGCGGCGCCCCGAGGACCTCGCGCTGCGTACCGAACTCGACGCGATCGCCGCCGCCCGTGGCGCGGCCGTCCACTATGTCGTCGACGAACCCGCCGTGTACTCCGTGCCGTTGACGGCCCGCGCACTGAGTCGCCTGGTGCCGGATCTCGCCGCGCACGAGGTGTATCTGTGCGGCCCGCCCGGCATGACCACCGCGGCCCGGCGGGCGCTGCGCGGTGCCGGCGTACCCCGGCGCCACATCCACCACGAGTCGTTCGAGTTCTGAGGAGTCCGCCGTGCGCCGAGCCGTTCTGACCGCAGCGTCGACCAGCGCACTGGTCGTCCTCCTGCTCTCCCTCAAACCCCACCAGCCCGCCGGACTGACCGGGGACCCGGCCCAGGCGGGTGCCGCACCGGCCCCGACGCCCTCCGGACACGCATCCCAGGGCAGCCGTCCGGCCGAGGGCACCTACACCGGCGCCTCGATCAGTACCCGCTACGGCACCGTGCAGGTCATGGCCACCGTCAAGGCCGGCCGGCTGACGGCGGTCAAGGTCCTGCGCGCCCCGTCCGGGAACGGTCGCGACCGTGAGATCGCCGCCTACGCCCTGCCGCGCCTGACACAGGAGGCACTGAGCGCGCACAGCGCCCACATCGACGCGGTGTCCGGCGCCAGCTACACCAGTGCGGGATACATCCGGTCCCTGCAGAGCGCACTGGACCGGGCCGGTGTCTGAGTTCCGGCGCGGTCTGCGCCATGTCGAGCAGGCGATGGGCACGGTGTTCTCCTTCGACATCCGCGACGCGCGCACCCCCGCCATCGAGGCCGCCGTGCACGACGCCGTCGCCTGGCTCCACCACGTCGACGAGGTCTTCTCGACCTACCGCTCCGACAGCGCCATCAGCCGGCTCGGCCGCGGCGACATCGGACTCGACGACTGCCCCGCGGAGGTACGCGAGGTCCTCGACCTCTGCGAGCAGGTGGGGGCCGCCACCCGCGGCTGGTTCAGCGCCACCCCGGACGGCACCCTCGACCCGTCCGGACTGGTGAAGGGCTGGGCGGTGGAACGCGCCGGTCAGCTCCTGCGGGCGGCCGGCGCCCAGCACACCTGCGTGAACGGCGGCGGAGACCTCCAGCTCAGCGGCGAGGCGGCGCCCGGGGTCCCCTAGCGCATCGGGATCGCCCATCCGCTGCGCCCGGGGGAATTGTGCACCGTCGTCACCGGCCGCGACCTGGCCGTCGCCACCTCCGGCAGCGCCGAGCGCGGCCCCCACATCCTGGACCCCCACACCGGCACGCCCGCGGCCGGCCCCGCATCCGTCACGGTGGTCGGCCCCGGCCTGACCACGACCGACGCCTACGCCACCGCAGCGTTCGCCATGGGCGCGGGGGCGCAGGACTGGCTGGAGGAGCTCGACGGTTACGAGGGTCTCGCGATAACGGGTGACGGCGATGCCTGGCACACCCCGGGCTTCCCGGGAATCCCATTCGCCCTTTAGTCATCAACGCGCCCCTGTGAGCAAGTGATTGACGGCCTCGAGGTGGCCGGAACTTGCCCGTCGGCCGACGCGTCGTGACGGGTGTGACGAACAACGAAACGGGCCCGGCCGCCCGCCCGGAGGACACCGGGAGCGGGAACGCCCGCAACACTCCCAACACCCGCGGCACCGACAGCACCGCCAGCGACACCCTTGTCGAAGACATCCAGGGCCTCGCCGTGGCCTGGGAGAAGCTCCACTACGGGTACGAGCACTTCCACGACGGCGCCCACGACCGGCTGGTCCTGGATGCCGCGGCGAAGCTGAGCGCCGATCCCGGCGGTCCGCTGGCCTATGTGTGGATATTCGGGCTGGTGCTGGCCCTGCCGCATCTGTCCTGGGTGCCCGGCGACGGGGTCGAGGACGCTGCGCTCCAGGCGCTCAGGGCCGCGGAGCCGGTCCTGTCGGCACAGGACTGTGGGCATGACTCCCATCCGTACGAGATCCACGACGACGAAGAGGACGAGGAGTTGGCCGGGTGGCTGGTGGACCTCGTCGACGAGACGCAGGAGTGGTACGAGGAGCGCCCGCGCGACGAGTGGCGCTGTCCGCGCAACGCCGCCGGTTTCGCGCGAATGGCCCTGCATGTCCTCGACCCCGGCTCGGTCTCGGACATCCCGGCGCGGCTCCCACCCGAGGCGCACGCCACCATCGACACGCTGTCGGCCCTCCTTGAGGGCTATCCGAAAACCGATGTCTACGACGAGATCGGGGAGCAGGCCCGGGCCCTGCGCTCCGCCGAGGACCCGGACGACCGGGCCGGGCGGATCATGGTGGTCAGGGCGGTGGGCTGGTACGCCATATCCGGCATGGTGCGCCGCAAGGACGTCCTCGACGAGCTGATCGAGGCGCTGGAGGAGGCGCTGAGCCACTACCCCGTCGAGCCCTGCGGACACGCCTGGGACGCGCACCCCCTCCTGCCCCACTTCGCACCGGAGGCCGCCAGACTCGGCATCGAACTCAGCTACGCCGGCGGCCGCGTCCGCCACGAACTCCGACGCACGGAGCACGGAGACGACGGCGCACCGTTGGAGCTGCTGCTGTGTCCCGCCTTCATCGCCGGGCTCGGGCAGGAGTCCCTGACGCAGCTGCGCACCGGCCGCGACCGTCTCTTCGGGCCGCGTGACGTCTCGCACCTGGACGCGGAATACCTGGACGGGGACGGCCGGCTGCAGATCGAGAAGATCGCCGAGCGGGTGGAGTACACGTCCCGGAACGAGCAGTACGCCGACGATCTGGGCCTGTGGGCGGCTCGGCGCTTCGAGCACGCCGACCACGCGCGCGAGCGTGCCGTGCTGCTGCTCGCGGCGGACCACGCCCTGCAGATCGCCTATCCCGCACCGGCGCGGGCCGTGGCCGAGGACGTGCTGCGGGTGCTGCGTACCGTCGCCGCCGCGCCGCGCCCGGCCCGGTGCGCCCACGACGACGACCATCCACAGCTGCGGTACACCGGCTTCCGGCACGCCATGGCCCACTTCTACGCCCCTGAGGACTTCCCCACGCCCGAACGTCCGGAGCAGGCGCGCAGCGAGGCGGCATGGACCTGTCCGCGGTTCTTCGGCGAGGTCGCCGAGGCGGCGGTGCGGAAACTGGAAGTCCTGGTCCAGGAATAGCTCGTTCTGCCGGATCCTCAGGCGGAGGGCGACCAGGCAGAGGGACCAGGCAGAGGGGGCGGTCTTGTCGCCTCGGGTGGCGAGGCCGCGCCAGTGGCCTCACGCCCGCCTGCTGCCTGCTTCCCTCGCCGGCTGCCTGATTCCCCGCGTCAGGTCAACTGACTGTGCCGCTCACCGTGCCGCCGGCTCTTGGAAGTCGTCAGGAGTGGTCAGTCGTCGTCCGGATAACGCCAGTTGATCGAAGCGGTGGCAGCAGGCGCGAGTGCCTGGATCCGTTCGCGGAAGGCGGCTTCGAAGTGCGGACGCCACGCATAGAAGCGACTGATACCGATCGGGTAGTCCGTTTCGCCGGAGATCCAGTGCCGTCCGTCCTCCACGCTCCACCCGAGGCCGACCTCGTGCTCCTGCAGGCCTTCCGCACGGACCAGTTCGACGAGTCCGCTCAGGACGGACTTGGTCTGCGCCTCGTCGGCCAGCCCGTGCACCTCGAAGTCGAGCATGATGTTGACACCCATGAACCCATGCTAGTTGGACACGTTCATGCGGAGCCGCGGATGGCCCTGCCCCGACGTGGCCAGGCGACAGCGGAGGCCGCGCACCGACGCCCCGACGGCTCTCAGCGGCTTTGGCCGTGCAGGGAGTCGAGGAGGGCAACCTCTTCCTCGGAGAGGCGGAGTGCTCCGGCTGCCACGTTGGATGCCAAGTGGTCAGGGTCGCCGGTACCGGGAATGGCCAGTACGTGCGGGCCGCGGTGCAGTGTCCAGGCGATCCGCACATGGGCGGGGCTGGCTCCGTGCGCGCGGGCGACGGCCAGGATCTCCGGGTGGTCACGGTCGGTCGCCCCGGCTTGGCGCCCGGTGGTGGCAATCGCGTAGAACGGCACGTAGGCGACGCCCTGTTCACCGCAGGTGCGGACGAGCGTGTCCTGGTCGGGTCGCAGCCCGATGCCGTAGGGGTTCTGCACGCAGACGACCGGAGCGATGGCCTGGGCCTCGGCGAGATGGGCGGGGGTGACATTGGAAATGCCCAGGTGGCGGATGAGTCCGGCGTCGCGCAGCTCAGCCAGCGCGCCGAATCGCTCGGCGAGCGAACCAGTCCCGACTATGCGCAGGTTCACCACGTCCAGGTGGTCACGGCCGAGCTGTCGCAGGTTCTCCTCAACCTGCCCGCGCAACTGCTCGGGTGTGGCATGGGGCAGCCACTCACCGGACTGGTCGCGTCCCGGCCCGACCTTGGTGGTGATGACAAGGTCGTCCGGATAAGGAGCCAAGGCCCGGTTGATCAGCTCGTTGGCGGAACGCAACGGGGAGAAGTAGAAAGCGGCGGTGTCGATGTGGTTGACACCGAGCTCGACCGCGCGGCGCAGCACGCTGATCGCCTGGTCGCGCTCGCGCGGCACGGCGTCGGCGACGAGCGCTTCGCCGGTCTGCGGGAGGCGCATGGCGCCGAAGCCGATCCGGTTGACCACGAGGTCTCCCAGCCGCCAGGTGCCTGCCGCTGCCGCGGTGATCGTCTGTGAGGTCATGCCGGAATGATCCGCACACCGTAGAGTGGCCGCCACTGATTCAGATATGAGCGAATCCTCGGCGGATCCACGGGGGGGGCCTGGTGGCGGAGCTGGTGTTCTCGGTGCGGGATCTGGCGCACATGCGCTTCGCCACGTCACCCATGTGGGAGGTCGGGCCGAGCTTTCGCCTCCTGCACTCCAGGGTCGGACATCCCGTCCACCGACCCTGGGTCGAGCAGGTACAGCCGCGCTTGTCGGCCGTCGGGCTGGACCGGGGGTGGCTGGCCGAGCTGATCCCACCGTCCGGCTACGTCCCGGACTTCCTCAATCCCACACCGTCCTGCCCCGCTCCCACCTTGCCGGCCGAGCTGGACGGCATCCTGGCCGCCCACACCGAGAGGGTGCGCCACGACCTCGACCGCCTCCGTCGTGAACAGGCCGGTCTCGGCCCCCGCGCACACGCCCTGTACACACAGCCGCAAGCCTGCTTGGCCAAGGTCGCGGAAGAGATTCAGCACTACTGGGAGATCGCGCTTGCCCCGTACTGGGAGCGGATCCGGGCCGTGCTCGACGCCGACATCTCCTACCGGGCCCGCCAGGTCGCCGAACACGGTGCTGCCCATCTCCTCAACGACCTGCACGCCTCGGTGCGCTGGGACGACGACACGCTCCAGCTGCTCCGCCGGCCGAAGTCCCCTTCCCGGCACACGGCATGCCGAGGCCTGCTGCTGATTCCCTCGGCCTTCACCGGATCGGTTCCGTTCACCCGGGCGACGCCGCCGGACCCGCTCCAACTCGCTTATCCCGCCCGCGGCGTCGGCTCCCTGTGGGAGCGTCGGTCCGCTACTGGTACCGACGCCCTCGCCGCGGTGCTCGGCCGCTCACGGACCCTTCTGCTGACCGAGCTGGGACACCCGGCCTCCACCACCGAATTGGCCCGTCGTACCGGGCTCTCTCCCGCCGGGGTCTCCCAGAACCTGACCGCACTGCGCAACGCCGGCCTGGTCAGCGCCCACCGGGCCGGCCGCTTGGTGCTGTACGCACGCACCTCCGTCGCGGAATCGGTCCTCGGCGCCGCCTGCCCGTAGGCCTGGCCCGGCTCGCGGAACCTCCGCCGCAGCCCTCCCCCCTCCCCCGGCAAACCCCGCCCTCCACTACCTGGTGACACACTCCTCCACGGCAGCCGGCTACCCGCTCGTGCTGGTCGTTGATAAGCCGGAAGGGGCTGTGCCCTGGTCAGGGGATGCTGCCTGGGATGGGGGTCGGTCACTCGCGGCGACCTGCGTTGTCGGCGGTGAGGCGGGCCTCGAAGCCGTCGAGGAGGGACTGGAGGCCGAACGCGAAGGTGTCATCGGGCGCTGCGGCGTACTCCGTGGCGGCCGTGGTGTTGAGGCGTTCGCGCAGCCGTGGGAATTGCCTGGCGGTCTCGGTGGCACGGGTCATGGCGTCGGCCATCCGTTGCTCGGCGTCTGCGCCGTCCTTGCTCAGCCGGCGGTTCAGTGAGACCTGTGCGGCAGGGCCGAGCGTGCTGCCGAGCACGAAGGTGAGGACGGTGGCGGCCGCCCGGTCCGCGTCGGCGGCGGCGAAGCCCGCCTTCTCGTAGATGCCCAGGCTGAGGTCGTTGTGCCGGGCCTGACCGGGGCCGTGCAGGAGGTGGCTGCCGAATGCCTGGCCGAGCCACGGATGCCGGGTGAGCATCGCGTGCATGCCGGTGGCGTGGGCGGTGGCGGCCGTGCGCCAGTCGGTGGCGTCGAGATCGGGCAGCTCGACCTCGTGCCAGACCGCGTCGCTGGCGAGCCGGACCAGTTCGTCCTTGGTCTTGATGTGCCAGTAAACGGCCGTGGCGGCCGAGCCGAGCCGTTTCGCCAGGCTCCGCATGTTGAGGCCGTCCAGCCCCTCGTCGTCGAGCAGCTCGATGGCCTCACGGACGATCCGGTCTGCGGTCAGTGTGTCTCGCGGCATGGCCGCCATCCTACTTGAACTTAGTTCATTCAGTCCGCGCCCGGTCTTGCACTTTGTTCAAGTACGGCTTACGCTCCTCCTCGTACTTAGTTCAAGTGCCCGGAGGGGGAGCCATGTTGCAGGAGAAGCTGTCGGAGTTCGTCACGACGCAGGCCACGGAGCTCGGTGTTCCTGGTGTCGCCGTCGGGGTGCTCCTGGACGGACAGGAGATCTACGCCTCGCACGGCGTCACGAGCCTCGCCGACCCGACGCCGGTCGACGAGAAAACGCTGTTCCACCTGGCGTCGGTGTCCAAGACCTTCACGGCGACCGCCCTGATGCGCCTGGTCGCCGAGGGGAAGGTGGACCTGGACGCGCCGGTGCGGCGCTACGTACCCGAGCTGAAGCTGGCCGACGAGCAGGCCGCGGCGCAGATCACCGTCCTGAACCTGCTCAATCACACCGCGGGCCTGGACTGGAACCTGATCGACGACGGCGAGGGCGACCGCTCCCTGACCGGCCTCGTGGCCAAGCTGCCCCAACTGCCGCTGATCGCACCGCCCGGGGCTCGCGCCTCGTACAGCCAGGCCGGATACAACCTGGCCGGGCGGGTTGTCGAGAAGGTCACGGGCCTGCCTTTCGAGCAGGCCATGGCCTCACTCGTACTGGAGCCGGTGGGCCTGTCGGACACCGTGTACGGACTGGCCGAGGTGATGGTCCGCAAGTTCGCCGTGGGCTACAACCGGGCCGACGACGGCGAACTGCGCGCCGCCCGGCCCTGGGGCGCGTTCAAGGAGGGCGCGCGTCGCGACAACCCCGGCGGCGGCCTCGCCTCCTCGGTGAGTGACCTGCTGCGCTGGGCGCGGTTCCAACTCGGCGAAGGAGAAGGGGTGTTGCCCGCCGCGGCGCTGCACCGGATGCGGGAACAGACGGTCGCACTGCGCGCCAGTACCCTCGGCGACGGCTTCGGCATCTGCTGGTTCCTGCACGACCTGGACGGCCTCCACGGCATCGGCCACGGCGGCTCGGGCAACGGCCAGTTCGCCGAACTGCTCATCGTGCCCGAACGCAACTTCGCGGTGGTCTCCCTGGCCAACGTCGGCCCCGACGGCTACCCCTTCAACCAGTCCGTCGTGCGGTGGGCGCTGGAGCACTACCTCGGGGTCGTCGAGAAGACCGCGGAGCCGCTCCCGTACGACGAAGAAAAGGCGCAACAGGTCGTCGGCCGCTACGACATCGACGCCATGAACCTCGACCTCGCCACCGACGGCACCCGCCTCACCCTGGCGGTCGGCATCAAGCCGGAGATCCGCGAGGCATCGGACGAGGAGATGCCCCCGGACTACCCGGCCGCGGCCATCGGCTTCCTCTCCGGCGACGGCGACGAGTACCTCGTCACCGAGGGCGGCCTCAAGGGCCAGCGCGGCTACTTCTCCCGCGACGCCAACGGCACCATCACCGGCATCGACCTCGCCGGCCGGCTCTTCAGCCGCATCCCGGAAGCATCCTGATCCCCCCGAAGACGGGGGCTACGAAGGCGCTCCTCCGAGAAGGTGCTCCTCTACGAAGGCACGCTGGCCAGCCAGACGGCCACGCCGTGGTGATGCGAGCAGGTGCCCCGACGGTGGGCGGAATAGCTGTAGGAACCGTCGTTGCACTGGGCGGTGGCACCGGCCGGCGCCTGCTGCGAGCCGGCCGAGGACGAAGAAGAACCGGAGCCGCCGCCCGACGCGTCGGAGCCACCAGTCGATGAGCTGGAGCCGCTGTCGGAGGAGCCATCGGTGCCGTCGTCCCCGATGCCGGCGACTGTGGAGGAACCATCGTCGCTGTAGTCGTCCCCCGCGCCGGAGACCGTGGAGGAATCGCCTGCACCGGAGACGGAAGAGTCATCGCTGTCGGCGGCCCCCGTGGGGTCGTCGCAGCTCTCGCCCTCGCTGGACTTGACGGTGTCGAACGTGAGCGTGTCCTCGGCGCTCATCGTTTCGCCGGCCGCGGGCATCTGAGCGCAGACCGTCCAGTTGCGGTCCCACACCTGCTCGCGGCCTTGGCCGGTGGCGTCGGTGGAGTCGAGGCGGTAGATGCCGTCCTCTTGCGCCGCATCCTGGGCCGCCTGGAGCCCCATGCCGACGAAGTCCCGGACCGTCACCGTGTCCGGCTTGTCCTCGAACGCGGATGACGACGGCGAGGCGCTGGGCGACGAGTCACTGGACGACGAGAGGCGGGAGGACGACGCGTGGGACGACGAGGTCTTGGACGACGAGGCGTTGTCGTCGTGGATCGGGGCGCTGCAGCCGCCGATCGCGAGAAGCGCAGCCACCACGATGCCGCACCCGATACGCGCGTTCTTCTTGTCCTCCGCCGTCGGCTGAGGTCTCTGATTCCGGGCCATGTACTACTCCCCCCTGCTACTGCTTGCTGCGCGCTCCCCTGCGCGCATGGCCCTGCCCTCGGTCGTGAACCGGTGCCCGCTCACGGCGGGGCGCAGGTGCCATCGGAGCGATGACTCTAGCCGTGCGAGGCCGCGTAGATGACCGTTCAACGAAAAAAGGGCACCTGGATCACCCGGACCGCAGGTGAGCCCCCGTCACCACGGGCACGCGCATCTGGTCTCGTCGTGGTCCACCGGAGCGCGGAGGGCGAGGAGGGCGTGGCCGGCATCCGCCGGTGTCGTCTCTGCTGAGCTGCGAAAACGCTGAGCGAATGCCGCCGCGCCCCGTCCCGTCGTTGCTCCGTACCGGATCAGGCGGTGCGGGCGGCCTTGAGGGAGGCTGTCGTGTCGACGACCCGGCGTGCTTGGTAGCGGGCTGCCTGCAGGGCGACCTCGCCGGGCGGGCCATCGGCGGTCACGTGGGACGTGCCGTAGGGGTTGCCCGACTGGAACTGGACGGGGTCGGTGTAGCCGGGGGGCACGATGATGCCGCCCCAGTGGTAGAACGTGTTCGCCAGCGCCAGGAGGGTGGATTCCTGCCCGCCGTGGGCGGTGTTGGAGGCGGTGAAGGCCGAGTACACCTTGTCCGCGAGCTTGCCCTGGAACCACAGCGGGCCGGTGGTGTCGATGAACGCCCTGAGCTGGCTGGCCGGGTTGCCGAAGCGGGTGGGGGTGCCGAACAGCACCGCGTCGGCCCACTCCAGGTCGTCATGGCCGGCCTCGGCGACGTCGGCGGTGTCCGCCAGGTGTCGGGCCCACTCCGCCCTGGCGTTGACCGCCTCCGATGGGGCCGTTTCGGCAACCTTGCGCAGTCGCACCTGGGCACCGGCCTTCTCCGCGCCCTCCACGGCGGCTTGCGCCAAGGTATGTACGGTGCCGGTGGAGCTGTAGTAGATGATCGCGACGTTCACGGGTTCCACGATCGGTGTCCTTCCGTTGTCGGTCCGCTGTGCAGTCGGCCTCATGGGGGGCCGGTCTCATCGGGGCCGGTTTCATCGGGACCGGTCTCGTCCGGGCCGGTCTGACGGGTACGACGAGGCAGCCCGGCGAGATGTGAGGTGAGGTGAGATGCGGACCTCACGATGGGAAGTGACGGGCGGACCTCACAGTTCGAGGTGACGTCTCGTCGTAAAGGGGTGAGGCAGAGCATCCGAAGGAGCCGGTGACACCATGACCCACCCATCCGGGCCCGAGCCGCGAGCCGACCGGACCGATCCGCACCTGAGCGCGATCATGAGCGAGCGACGTCAGCTGACCAACCTCGCGTACCGGTTGCTGGGCTCCCTGGCCGATGCCGAGGACGTGGTGCAGGAGACCTACGCCCGCTGGTACGCCATGTCACCACAGCAGCAGGAAGCCATCGACGCCCCCGGCGCCTGGCTCACGACCGTCGCCAGCCGTATTTGCCTGGACCTGCTCGCGTCTGCGCGGGCCAGGCGCGAGCGTTACGTGGGCGAATGGATCCCGGAGCCGTTGCCCGACCGTACGGAGTGGATCAGCGGGCGGCCGGGCGCCGGCATCGTCGACCCGGCCGACCGGGTCACCCTCGACGAGTCGGTCAACATGGCCTTCCTCGTCGTGCTCGAGGCGATGACCCCGGCGGAGCGCGTCGCGTTCATCCTGCACGACGTCTTCCGCTACTCCTTCCCCGAAGTGGCCGAGATCGTCGGCCGGAGCCCGGCGGCATGCCGTCAGCTGGCCTCTTCGGCCCGTCGGCGCCTTCGTTCCCCGCAGCCTGACGCGGGCTCGGCAGCCCGGCACGCCGACGTCGTCAGAGCCTTCAAGCAGGCATGGGAGGCCAAGGACATCGACGCCCTCATTGGCTTGTTGGCCCCCGATGCCACGGCGACCGGCGACGGCGGCGGACTCGTCACCGCGGCGCTCCACCCCGTCGAAGGCGCCGAGCAGGTCGCACGCTTCTTCGCCGACCGGCCGGGGGCGGCGCCCGGCATGACGCTCGTGGAGCGAACGGTCAACGGTCAGCCGGGTCTGGTGGCTCAACTGGACGGCGTCACCGTATCGGTGATGGCGTTCGACGTCACCGGCGACCGGATCCATCACATCTGGGCCGTACTCAACCCCGAGAAGCTCCGTTCCTGGGCGACGGGCTCGCGGACCCGGTAGATCAGCCCGACTGCCTGGCCGCCTGGCTGCCTCCCGGGGGTTCGGCCCCGGCCCCCTGCCGTTGCCCTTGCCGTCAGCCGCGTCCGGTGAACTGCTGCCCGACGCCGAGTCGGCGCAGGTCGGTGAGGACCTTGGGGTCCTGGGCGTCGAGCCAGTCACAGAGCTGGC
>NZ_JOIX01000093.1 GCF_000720175.1 Streptomyces sp. NRRL S-337 | reverse complement strand
TTTGGGACGTAAAGCGACAGCAGTCCCAAACACCGGCCCCGGAGGCCCGTCACCGCACCCACCACAAACCCAGCCCGCCGCAGGCGCAACGGCGAGACGACCCGCGGCGGGAGAGACGGGTACGTGCGGGGCGCCGCAAAGCGCAGCGCCCCGCGGCGCAGCAGACGGGTACGTGGGCGAAACCAAGCGTCAGCGCCTCCGCCGTGCCGCCGCCGCCATCGCGGACACCTGCCCCAGCAACGGCATCGGGTCGACGCCCACCATGTCCGGCACGAGCTCCGCCACCCGTTCCGGTGTCCAGCTCCCCTCGTCGGCGTGTACGGAGCGCAGCTCCACCGGTTGGGCCCAGACCGCGATCTTGGGGCCGGCCACCGTGTAGACCTGGCCGGTCACCTCGCGGGCGCGGTCGCTCAGGAGGTAGACGACGAAGGCCGCCACGTCCTCCGGTTCGCCGATCTCGGTGAGTTCCATGGGGACGTTCGCCGACATCCGGGTGCGGGCGACGGGGGCGACCGCGTTGGCCGTCACGCCGTATTTGTGCAGGCCCAGCGCCGCGCTGCGGACGAGCGAGATGATTCCGCCCTTCGCGGCGGAGTAGTTGGCCTGCGAGACCGAACCCTGGTGGTTGCCGCTGGTGAAGCCCACCAGCGTGCCGGAGCCCTGGCGGCGCATCACCGCGGCCGCGGCCCGGAAGACCGTGAAGGTGCCCTTGAGGTGGGTGGCGACCACCGGGTCCCACTCCTCCTCGGACATGTTGAAGAGCATCCGCTCCCGCAGGATGCCGGCCACGCAGACGACGCCGTCGATCCGCCCGTACTGCGCCAGCGCGGTGTCGACGATCCGCTGGCCGCCCGCCATCGTGGACACGTCGTCGGCGACCGCGGTCGCCGTGCCGCCGGCCGCCTCGATCTCCTTCACCACCGCCTCGGCGACCTCGCTGCTCGGTTCGGCGCCGTCGATGGCGACCCCGTAGTCGTTGACCACGACCTTGCCGCCCTCTTGTGCGCAGGCCAGCGCCACCGCCCGCCCGATGCCGCGCCCGGCCCCGGTGACGGCGACCACCTTGCCGGCCAAGAAGTTCCCCATGCCGCGCCCCTTCCCGCAGTTTCTGACGGACCGTTAGATTTTTGGGCAGGCGCGAGCCGAACACAAGACCCCGGAGGGCCCCATGCCGCTGCCGCAGGAGTTCCACGAGATCGCCCGACGCGTCACCAACTGGGGGCGCTGGGGCGCGGACGACGAGATCGGCACGCTCAACCTGATCACTGAGCAGGTGGTACGGGAGGCCGCCGGCTGCATCCGCAGCGGCCGCCGCGTCCCGCTCGCGCTGCCGCTGCGGCAGGACGGTGTGCAGACCGGGATGATCCCGGGCCGGGTCAATCCGCTGCACACGATGGTCGCGATCAATCAGGAGATCTTCGGGCCGGGTACGGTCGCCACCTCCGACGACGCGGTCACCATGGGCCTCCAGGCGGCCACCCACTGGGACGGCCTGACCCATGTCTCGCACTCGGGGCGGCTCTACAACGACCGCCCCGCCGCTTCCGTCACCGCCCACGGCGGCGCCACCGTCCTCGGCATCGAGAAGGCCACCCCGATCACCTCCCGGGGCGTACTGCTGGACGTGGCCCGGGCGCACGGCACCGACCGGCTGCCCGGCGGGCACGCGGTCACGCCGGAGGACCTGGACGCCGCCGAGGAACTGGCCGGGACGAGGGTCCGGGCCGGGGACATCGTTCTCGTACGGACCGGGCAGCTGCAGCACTACCTCGCCGGCGACAGGCAGGGGTACGCCTTCCCCTCGCCCGGGCTGTCGGTGCGCACCCCGGAGTGGTTCCGGGCCCGTGATGTCGCGGCGGTCGCCAACGACACCCTGACGTTCGAGATCTTCCCGCCGGAGATCGAGGGCCTGTGGATGCCGGTGCATGCGCTCCACCTGGTGGAGATGGGCATGCTGCAGGGCCAGAACTGGGATCTGGAGGAATTGTCGGCGGCCTGCGCGGAGGCGGGCCGCTATGCGTTCTTCCTGTCCGCGATGGCCGAACCGTTCGTCGGCGGCTCGGGCGCCCCGGTCGCGCCGGTGGCGATCCTCTGACCCCCTCCGCGCCCGCGACGGGCCGGCCGGGTGGCGGTGCGCTCGTGTGCGCGCCCCGAGCACGGCACCGCGGACCGCCACCCCCGCCCCCCACCGGGCCGCGATCCGCACTCGTCGAGGCCGGGGCCGAGTACGCAGACCCGGCCGCATCCCGCCCTCGGCGTCCCCTCACGGCGCATCGCTCGTCCCAGCGTGATCAGACGGGCACGTTACGTCAACACCTGGCCCGGACTTGATGTGCGCTGCACGCCGTAGATCTCACATCCGGCGCGATACGGCGCACTGGGGTTCGTAGGCCCCCAGATCGGACCCGGTCGCCATCAGCAGCGGCCGGCCGCGGTCCACCTCGCACCAGATCCGCTTGCCGGCGCCTTCCGGCTGCCAGCCCCAGCGGTCGGCGAGGCCGTCGACCAGTTCCAGGCCGCGCCCGTTGGTGTCGTCACCGTCGGCGTGCCGCTGGCGCGGCGGACGGGCGCTGGAGTCCGTGACCTCGACCCGGACGGTGCCCACGACGGCGCCGGACCCGGAGAAGCACATCCGCAACGAGGCCGCGGTGCCGGTGTGCACCACGGCGTTGGTCACGAGTTCGGAGATCAGCAGGATCAGCGTCTCCGCGAGCGGCTCGTCCGCCCCTATGCCGGACCCCAGGAGCCGCGACCTGGCCCATCGCCGGGCCCGCCCCACCTCCGCGGGGTCGGGCCGTACGTCCAACTGCACCTGAAGCACCTGCACCGCTCACACCATCCGAACCGGCGGAAACATCGCCTCGCGCCTCCATGGAGTCACAGTGCGTGACCCCAGCGAGGCACAGCATGGTTGACGTTCAGTCACCCCAACAAGCGCTTCGGGCATATTCCAGCGCAAGGGAGTATGCGTCCTGCATACTGTGCGACGCACTTTGCGGGGAGTCGAACAAGGGGGATTGGCCGGCCCTCGGCCAAGGCGGGCGGCGGGCAGTCCGTACGCCGGAGCCGTCATTCCGACGGCACCGGGTTCGTTGCGCCACAGAACCACTCGCACCCAACGGAGCGTACCCGAGCGGGGCGCCGACTCCCCCCTGTGACGAGTCACGCCTAGGACACAACCCGATATCGACCCTCCGCGACCACTTCTGTGTGGTGAGTCCGACATTTCGCACACGAGTTGCCAGAGTCTGACATCCGCCCTCACGGCTCATCGCCCCGCATTCCGGAACCGCCCGCCCTCAGCCGACCAGATCCGCCGCCAGCAGCTCTTCCGCCTCGCCGGCCGTTCCCCAGGAGCCGGCCCGCAACCAGGCCCGTTTGAGGTGCAGATGGACGTCGGCTTCCCAGGTGAAGCCGGTACCGCCGTGAATCTGCAGGCAGTCCCGGGCGTTGCGCACCGCGGCCTCGTCGGCGAGCAGTTTCGCGCCCGCCACGTCGACGGCCTCACCCGTCACCGATGCGGCATATACGGCACTTCTGGCGATTTCCGCCCGTACGAGCATCTGCGCGCACAGATGCTTGACCGCCTGGAAGGAGCCGATGGGCGCGCCGAACTGGGTGCGTACGCGGGCGTGACCGACCGCCATGTCGACGGTACGGAGCGCACTGCCCAGTTGCTGGGCGGCGGTCAGCAGGGCGGCCTCGCGGCGCAGCCGGGTCACGTCCGGACCGTTGAGCGGAGTCGTCCGCGGGTGGCCGGTGACGCGGGCGAGCGGGGTGAGGGGGTCGACGGAGGCGAAAGGGGCGCGCGACACCGCGGCGGCCACGCTCCGGTATGCGCCTGTTGTGCGCCCCTGCGTGCCCCCGGGCCCGTGCGCAAGGTCCGGGGCGCCACCCTCCAGCAAGATCAACTCATCGCAGGCGTCCGGGTGTTCCCACAGCACGGGCTCACCGTCCCCGTCGCACAGCCCGACGATCTTCTCGCCCTCCGCGACCCCGTCCACCACCCCGGCGAGCAGCTGGCAAGCCACCAGCGGCCCCGGCAGCAGCGCCCGCCCGGCCTCCTCGAAGACCAGCACCGCCGCCGGCAGGCCCAGCCCCACGCCGCCGGCCTCCTCCGGCAGGCGCAGCGCGAAGAACCCGGCCGCGCCCAGCTCCCGCCACAGCGCCCGGTCCGGGGCCGGATCCCCGGTCGCCGCCCGCAGCCGGTCCCGGTCGAACCGGGCCGCCAGCAGCTCCCGCATCGCCTGCTTCAACGCCCTTTGCTCGTCGGTGAGTTGGAAGCGCACCGGCCGGTCACCGCCCCTTCGGCAGGCCGAGGATCCGCTCGGCGATGATGTTCTGCTGCACCTGCGACGTGCCGGCCGCGATGGTGTACGAGAGGGACGAGAGCCGGTCGGCGGTCCACTCCTCGTCCGCATCCAGGGCGCCGGCCCCCAGCACCTCGGCCGCCGCGTCGTACAGCTCCTGCCGGGCGTGCGAGTAGCGGAGCTTGAAGACCGAGCCGCCGGCACGGGGCCCGCCGCCCCGTAGTTGCGCCTCGCTGACGTTCCACTGGGTCAGTCGCCACAGCGCGGCGAACTCCGCGTTCAGCCGGCCCAGCCTGCGGCGGAGCACGGTATCGTCCCAGCGGCCGTTCGCCCGGGCCCGGCGGGCGACCTCCGTCAGCACCCGCCGGCAGGCCACCACCTCGCCGACGAAGGCGGTGCCGCGCTCGAACGACAGCGTCACCATCGTCACCCGCCAGCCGTCGTTCTCCGCGCCGACCCGGCAGTCCACCGGCACCCGCACCTCGTCGAGGAACATCTCGGCGAACTCCGCCGACCCGGCGAGGGTGCGCAGCGGCCGGACGGTGATGCCGGGGGCGTCCATCGGCATGGCGAGCCAGGTGATCCCCCGGTGCCGGGGGGCGGCGGGGTCGGTGCGGACGAGCAGTTCGCACCAGTCGGCGACCTCGGCGTGCGAGGTCCAGATCTTGGTCCCGGTCACCACGTACGCGTCCCCGTCGCGCACCGCGCGGGTGCGCAGCGACGCGAGGTCCGAGCCGGCCTCCGGTTCGCTGAAGCCCTGGCACCAGATCTCGTCGCCGCGCAGTACCGGCGGCAGCCAGCGCCGTTTCTGGGCCTCGGTGCCCTCGGCCGCGATGGTCGGCCCGGCGTGCAGCAGTCCGACGAAGTTCGCGCCCACGTAGGGCGCCCCGGCGCGTTCGGTCTCCTCCAGGAAGATCAGCCGCAGGGTGGGGGCGGCCGCCCAGTGGACGTCGGCGTATCCCGCGTCGTGCAGCATCCGCTGCCAGGTGGTGTCGTAGGCGCGGCGCCCCGGCCAGTCGAGCGGGTCGGGGCGCGGGGGCAGGGTGGGGAGGACACCCGCGAGCCAGCCGCGCAGCCGGGCGCGGAAGTCCTCTTCCTCCTCGGTGTACGCGAGGTCCATCGTGTCCCCTCACCTCGGGCGCCCGTTCGGCTTTCTGACGGTACGTCAGTTCCGATACCAGGCTAGACCCGGACCCCTGGACCGACAAGGCGTCCACCCCTAACCTCGGCGCATTGTCTGACGGCACGTCAGTTATGCGCGGTGGGAGGGAACATGGCCGGTGACACCCTCTGGGACCTGGTCGTACGGCGGGCCGCCCGCAGTCCGGATGCCGTCGCTCTGATCCAGGGGGCGGAGTCGGCCCGGTACGAGCGGCGGATCAGCTTCGGCGGGCTGCGGCGGCGGGCCGAGCGGGTCGCGGCCGGACTGTACGCGCGCGGCGTACGGCCCGGTTGCACGGTCGTCTGGCAGCTGCCGACCCGCATCGAGACGGCCCTGGTCAGCCTGGCCCTGGCCCGGCTCGGCGCGGTGCAGAGCCCGGTCGTTCCGGGCTACGGCGACCACGAGGTGGGGCAGGTGCTGCGCCGCACCGGCGCCGCCTTCTTCCTCGTGCCCGGGCCGGTCCGGAACGACCGCGCGGAGGGCGCGGCCACCGTCATCGCCGCGTACGACCTGGCCGGCGGCGGGCTGCCGGACGGCGATCCGGCACTCCTGCCGCCGCCGCCCGCCGACGCCCACCAGGTCCGCTGGATCTACTGGACCTCCGGCACCACCGCCGGGCCCAAGGGCGTCCGGCACACCGACCACTCCCTGCGGACGGCCGGCCGCTGGCTGGCCGAGGCGCTGCGGCCGGCCCCGTCCGACGTCGGCTCGATGGCCTTCCCGTACGCCCATGTCGCGGGCCCCGACTACACCGTCATGCTCCTGCTGTGCGGCATCCCGGCCCTGCTGCTGGAGCGCTTCGCGCTGCCCGGGTCGCTCGCCGCCTACCGCCGGCACGGCGTCACCCTCGCCGGCGGCTCCACCGCCTTCTACACCCTCTTCCTCGCCGAACAGCGCCGACTGCCGCCCGGCCGGAGGCTGCTGCCGGCGCTGCGGCTGCTCGCCGGCGGCGGCGCGCCCAAACCGCCCGCGCTGTACCACGAGGTCGTCGCCGAACTGGGCTGCCAGCTCACCCACGGCTACGCGCTGACCGAGGCCCCGATGGTCACCATGGGCGACCCGTACGACAGCCCGGAGCACCTCGCCACCACCGACGGCAGGCCGCCCTCAGGTATGGAGGTCCGGATCACGCCCGGCAGCGGAGAGATACGGCTGCGCGGCCCGGCGGTGTGCCGGGGTTATCTCGGTGAGCCCGATCCGTTCGACGCGGAGGGGTTCCTGCCCACCGGTGACCTCGGGCACCTCACGCCCACCGGGCACCTCGTGGTCACCGGCCGTCTCAAGGACATCATCATCCGCAAGGGCGAGAACGTCTCCGCCCAGGAGATCGAGGAGCTGCTCTACCGGCACCCGGACGTGGCGGACGCCGCCGTCATCGGGCTGCCGGACGACCGGCGCGGCGAACGGGTCTGCGCGGTCGTCGAACAGCCGCCGGGCGCACGGGAGTTGACACTCGACGCGGTCCGCGCCCACCTCCTCGGCCAGGGGCTGGCCCGGTACAAGCTCCCCGAGCAGTTGGAGGTGGTGGCCGCGCTGCCGCGCGGGGCGACGCTGCGCAAGGTGCGCAAGCAGGAGCTGCGGGAGCGGTTCGGGGGGCCGGGGGCGGCCCGCCCGGCCCCGGGAGACCCATGAAAGAGGACATCCGCCGTCCGCGACCTCCCGTACGGTCGCCCCATGAGCCACTCCCGACCCCGTATCGACACCGCCGGTCGCCGGGCCCGCCTCGGACGGCGGCATCTGCTCGCCCCCGCGTGCCGCGCCGACCGTCCCGAGGAGGTCGCCGACGCGCTCGTCGCACTGCACGCCACCGACGCGGCGACCGTGCACCTGGCGGCCTGCGCCCGGCTGACCGTGCCGGACCCGGCCGAGGTCGAGCGGGCGCTCTACGACGACCACACCCTGGTCCGGCTGCTGGCCATGCGCCGCACCCTGTTCGCGGTCGGCGCCGGCCTCGTACCGGTCGTGTCCTCCTCCACCGGGCGGGCGATCGCCGCCAAGGAGCGCGCCGGCCTGGTCGGCTGGCTCGCCACCGGCGTCGGCTGGGACGAGCGGCGGCTGGCGGAGGTGGAGGAGAAGACGCTGGCCGCGCTGGCCGCCCGGGGCACCGCGGCCGCGGCCGAACTCACCGCGGACGTGCCCGCGCTGCGCGAGAGCGTCGTGGTCTCGCCCAGCAAACCGTACGAGGCCACCGTCGCGGTCTCCAGCCGGCTACTGCGGACGCTGGCCGCCGAGGGCCGGGTCCGGCGCGGCCGCCCGCGCGGCATCTGGACCAGCAGTGCGTTCCGCTGGACGCCGGGCACCGCGTTCGCCGACCTGCCCGCGCCGCCGGCCGCCGAGGCCCGTGCCGCGCTCGCCCGCCGCTGGCTGGCCGCCTACGGCCCGGCGACCGTCGAGGACCTCAAGTGGTGGACGGGCTGGACGCTCACCGACACCCGGCGGGCGGTGGCCGCCACCGACGCCGTCGAGGTGACGCTCGACGGCGGCATGACCGGGCTGGCCCTGCCCGACGACCTCGGGCCGGTGTCCGAACCGGAGCCCTGGGCGGCCCTGCTGCCCGCCCTCGACCCCACGGCCATGGGCTGGAAGGCCCGGGACTGGTACCTCGACCCGGACCACGTACCGCAGCTCTTCGACCGCAGCGGCAACATCGGCCCGACGGTGTGGTGGAACGGCCGGATCATCGGCGGCTGGGCCCAGCGCCCGGACGGCGAGATCGTCTGGCGGCTGCTGACCGGCGACGGCGGCGGCGAGGCGGCCGAGGCGGTGACCGCCGAGGCCGCCCGGCTCGCGGCCTGGGTCGGCCCGGTCCGGATCACGCCCCGCTTCAGGACCCCGCTGGAACGGGAGCTCTCCGGGCGGCGCTGAACCGTACCGGCCTCACCGGGGCCGGTACGAACTGGTCGCCTGCTCGTAGAGCCGGTCGACCTCGCGGCGCCCGGAGCCGTCCGGGCCGATGACCAGGACCAGGTGGTAGCGACCGTTGTGGATCATGGCGAGGTTGCGGACGTAGACCTCCCGGCCGCTGCCGTCGCGCCAGGTGAACGTGCCCTCGGCCATCGCCGTCCGGCCGACGTCGATCCGCCGCAGCCCGGCCGCGGTCGCCCAGCTGGAGCCGCGGTACGGGGCCAGCTCGGGCTCCTTGTTCTGGAGGTAGGCCATCGGGTCCGCGCCGTACCGGGCGGTGCTGTCGCGGCCGGGCACGACCAGCAGCTCGTAGTCGCCGCCGAGATAACGCACCTGGCCCTGGGCGTTGGCGGCGCGCCGCTGCCAGCCGTCGCGGACCGCGATCTGGAAGCCCCGGGGGTCGGTGCGCAGCGCGAAGCCGGGGGCGACGTCGGCGGGCGCGGTGGGCCGCGGCTCACCGGGGTCCGGCGAACCGCCGTCCTTGCCGGCGGAGGGAGTCGGAGCGGGGCTGCTTGCGGGCGGGGCACCCGAGGTGGCGGTCCGGTCCGCGCCGCGCCGCCCGTCCTTGGCGTCCTCGCCCGCCTTCGGCAGGAACGCCATGGCGTAGGCGACCGCGCCGACCAGGAGCAGCAGGATCGCGCCGAGCAGCAGCCGGCCGAGGTGGCGCGGCGCACCGCGGCGGGGCCGGTCCGGGCGCGGCCCGGAGGCCAGCAGCTCGGGCTCGTACGCGTCCCGGTGCGGGACGGCGGTCCCCCGCGGCGGCCGGGCGGGCCGGGCCGCGCGGGACGGCTTCGGCTGCCGGAACGGCTTGGGCTGCTTCGGCGGGCGGGGCAGCCGGGCCGGCGGCGAGGGCGGTCCCCCCTGCTCCTTCGAGCTCGGGAGAGGGACGGTCCGCTCCTCGGCCGGCGGCATCCGGCGCGGGTGCGGAGGGCGCGCTGCGGGCGGTGCCGGGGCGGCGGCCGCCTGCGCCGACGGCTCAGGGCGTCCGGCCGGCCGGCCCTTCTTGTGCCGCCCCTTGCGGACGAGTTCGCCGCGCCGCCGCACGATCGGCAGCCACCGCGGGGCGCCGCCCTGCTCCAGCGCCGGCATCGTCACCAGCCGGCGCTCGGCCTCCGGCTCCGGGGCCGTACGGATCAGCGCGCGAAGGGCGTGCCGCACCTCGTCGAGGTTGGGGCGTTCGGCGGGGTCCCGGTGCAGCAGGGCCTCGACGACCGGGCGCAGCGGCCCGCACCCCGCCGCGTCCACTGGCGGCCCGGACCGTACCAGCCGGGCGAGTTCGGCGGTGCTGTCCTCGGGGAACGGCGGATGGCCCTGCACGCTCCGGAACAGCAGCGCGCCGACCGCCCACAGATCCGCGGCCGGGCCCGGACGGGCGGCCGGCGCGTCCTCGCCCACCGGCGCGGCCTGCTCGGGCGCCCAGCGTTCGGTGACCGGGCCGACGACGGTCAGCCGCGCCTGCCGCGCCCGTTCGGCCGCGAGCCCGGTGAGGGGCCGGGCGTCGTCGGTGTCGTCCGCGGCAGGCGAATCGTCTCCGCACAGTGCTTCCTGGGCCGCGCCCGCCGCCAGCCCGGTGAGGATGGCCCGGCCGTCTTTGCAGACCAGGACCGTGCGGGCGGTGATGTTGCGGTGCAGCCGGCCTTCCGTGTGCAGCATCCGCAGCGCGGTGAGCAGATCGGCGCCGATCTCCGCGGCGCGGTGCGGGGTGAGCGGCCGCTCGGCGAGCAGTGCGGACAGCGGGCGGGCGGTGAGGAGTTCGCCGACGATCCACAGGCTGCCGTCCTGGGCGAAGACGTCGAAGACCTGCTCCAGCCGGGGATGGTCGGGCAGCTGCGCCACGGCCGTGGCGGCCTGCAGCGCGCGGCGTACGGCGGGATCGCGGGGGCTGCGGTCGGCCACCCCCGTGGCCCGGAAGCCGCCGAAGCGGCCGCCGCCGCTCCACTCGCCGGAACCGGCCGGGCCGGCGCCCACCGCCTCCGCTTCGAGGACCTCGGCCTCCACCACCTCGGGCAGCGGTACCTGACGGACCAGCACCTCCTGCCCGCTGAACGTGTCGAACGCCCGGGACTCGGTGAAGTCGTCGTCGCCGAGGGGGCGCACGGGCAGGCGGTAGCGCTCGGCGAGCACTCGCCCTGCGTACTCGTCCACGACGCCTCCCCGCAGCGCGTGCTGTGTTACCGCCCCGCCTCCGCCGCCCTCCGGCACGGGCGCCGTCGGTCACTTCCGGTCGTGTTCCCACCGAATGCGGATGCGTACGGTCTTCGATGTCTCACGATACGTGCCCGGGCCGGACGGTGCGCCCGCCCGGCCCGTCGATGCGTCCGTCCGCGGTCTCCCGCCGGCCGCGTCCGCTCAGTCCTTCACCGCGAACGTCTTGAACGCGGTGGCGATGACCTGCTGGCACTCCTTGCCCGACCAGCTGTCCGCCTTGCAGGTGATCATGATGGCGTAGCCGTGGTCGTCGTCGGCCCGGAAGCCGCGGTTGAGGATTCGTACCTTCTCGCCGTCCTGGGTGCGGGTGAACGACCAGTCGGCGACGGTCGGATAGCCCCGCCACTTCACCGTCTTGATGCTGATGAGGTGGTAGTCGTCGCTGGAGCCGCGCACGCTCGGCTCCAGGCTGCGCCAGGCGGCCGCGGCGTCCTTGCCGGGCTTGGCGTTGTAGTCGACCTGGACGCGCGGGAATCCGTCGCCCGAGGCGCTGTATATGGCGCCGGAGCCCTGCCCGGCGGTGCCGGTCTGCCGGAAGCCCTTGGGCATGGCCATACGGAAGTGGAACGTGCCGTTGGTCTTCTGGGCGTAGCCGTCCGGCAGCTTCGCGCCGCCCTTCCCGCCGCCGCCGTCACCGCCGTTGCCGTCCGCGCCGCCCTTGTCGCCGGCCTGGTCGGCGCTCGGCGCCGGGCCCGGCTGACCGGGGCCGCCGCTGTTCGCGTCGTCGCCCTTCGCGTCGTCCCCGTTCGCGTCGGCCGCGTCGGTCGAGGGCTTGGTGCGCGCCGCGGAGGACCCCTTGCCGTCCTTGCCCGAGGAACCGCTGCCCTTCGCGCCGGTGTCGTCGCCGCCGAGGGACAGCGCCAGGACCGTACCCAGCACCGCGAGGACGACGACCACGGCCACGGTGATCAGGGTGCGGCGCGGGACGACATCGGTCAGCGACGCACGCGGGGCGGACGGGCGGTCCCCGTCGCCGGGTCTGGAGTCCGCACGGGCCGCGGCCGCGGCGGCGGCGTTGCGCACGGACTTCAGGGCGGCGCGCACCCGCTCCTTGGCGGCCTCGCCGTCGAAGCCGGGGCGGCCACCGGACGGCCGGTCCGTTGCTGTGCCGCCCGCGACCGGCCGCTTTGCCGCGACCGCGGCGGGCTTCCGCTCCGGCCGGGCCGGCGCCTTCGCGGACGCACCGGCGGACGCGGTGGACCCGGCCGCCCCGGGCGCCGCGGCCGACGCGGCGGCCGGCTTCTCCTTCGGCTTGCGCTGCGGCCGCGCCGGGGCACCGCTCTTGGCGGCCTTCGGCTTCGCGGCCGGCTTGGTCTTCGGCGCGTCCTTCGGCCCGGCCGGGGTGCGCTCGCCGGGCACCGTCGGCAGCGCCATCGCCCGGGTCGCGTCCATCGGCGGCTCGGTCTTCTCCGGCGCGTGGATGACGTCCAGCAGCATCGACCGCGCACCGGCGTCGTCCAGCCGGGCCTGCGGGTCCTTCACCAGCAGCCCGAAGATGACCTCTTCCAGCGCACCGGCGCTCTTCGGCGGCTCGACCGGCTCGGTCATCACGGCCGTGAGCGTGGCGATCGCCGAGCCCTTGTCGTACGGCGGAACGCCCTCGACACAGGCGTACAGCAGGCCGCCCAGCGACCACAGGTCGGCCGGCGGGCCGGGCTTCTGGCCGCGGGCGCGCTCGGGGGAGATGTAGGAGGGCGCGCCGACGAGCATGCCGGTCGAGGTCACCGAGGGGTCGCCCTCGACCTGGGCGATGCCGAAGTCGGTCAGCACGACCCGGCCGTCGTCGGACATCAGGACGTTGGACGGCTTCACATCGCGGTGCAGGATGCCGGCGTCGTGCGCGGCGCGCAGCACGTCGAGCACGGCGAGGCCGACCTCGGCGGCGCGGCGCGGGGTGAGCGGGCCGTCGTCCCGTACGACCTCGGCGAGCGAGCGGCCCTCGACCAGCTCCATCACGATCCACGGGCGGTCGTCCTCGTCGACCACGTCGTAGACCGTCACCGCGCCGTTGTTCCGGATCCGGGCGATCGCCTTGGCCTCGCGCAGCGTGCGGGTGATCAGCCGGCGCTTCTCGTCCTCCTCGACCCCGCCCGGGAAGCGCAGTTCCTTGACTGCGACCGTACGGCCCAGGACCTCGTCGCGTGCCCGCCAGACGGTGCCCATGCCACCCCGGCCGAGAACATCGGCGAGCCGGTACCGGCCGGCGAGCAGCCTGCCCTCCTTGCCGTCCATCTCGACCTCGTCGCCCACTGAATCCCCTCGGCAATCCAGCCGAGTTGGCAGCCTTGACATCGCATCGATCGCCAAACTGACCCAACTCGGACAACCCACCCTGGCAGAGCCTTCATTCTCCCTCATCCGCGGCCGTGCGGAAGGCCCGGGTCGGTGCCGGGCGGCACCGCCTACCCGTCATGATGGCCCCGACGAACGGGAGTCCCGATGACGATGCGTCCGCCCGGGCCGGCCGTGGCGGCGGCGCTGGCCGCAGTGGCCGCGCTGGCCCTGCCCGCCTGCACGGGCCGGCCGGCCACCACCCGTGTACCGCCGGTGGGAAGCGTCGCCCGGCCGCCGGCCACCACGGTGCCCGCACTGCACCGGCTGGTCGCGGACGGCGCCCCGGGCGCGGCCTCGCTCATCACCCGCGACGGCCGGTTCCCCGCCTCGCGCTTCTCCTCGGCCGGCCACGCCGATCTGCGCAGCGGGCGCAGGATGACCGCGGCGGACCACTTCCGGGCCGGCAGCCTCACCAAACCCCTGGTGGCGACGGTCGTCCTGCAGCTCGTCGCCGAGCGGCGGCTGCGCCTGAGCGATCCGGCGGCCGCCCACCTCCCGCCGGGCGTACCGGTCACGGCCGGCCACGACGGCAGCGACCTACGGAACGTGACGGTCCACCAGCTGCTCGACCACACCAGCGGCCTGTTCAACTACACCCAGGACCCGCGGCTCGCCCGCCGGCTCTACGGCACCGGCTTCGCCGCCCACCGCTACGACAGCCACACCCCGGCCGAACTCCTGCGGATCGCCCTCCGCCATCCGCCGGTGGCCGCACCCGGCACCCGTTACGCCTACTCCAACACCAACTACCTGGTGCTCGGCTTGATCATCCGGGCGGTCACCGGCCACCCGTACGCCGCCGAGATCCGCCGCCGCATCCTCCTCCCGGCCGGGCTCGCCCACACCTCGTTCCCCGGCACCGACCCGGTGCTGCCGGCGCCGCACGGCCGCGCGTACTCCCGGATCGGCGACCGGCGGGTGGACGCCACCTCGCTGGACCCCAGCCGGGCCGGCGCGGCCGGCGAGATGGTCACCACCCTGGGCGACCTCAACCGGTTCTTCTCCGCCCTGCTCGGCGGGAAGTTCCTGCCGCCGCGCCAGATGGCCGCCATACGCAGCGAGAAGCACACCGGCGGCACCTACGGCCTCGGCCTCTACGCGACCCGGCTGCCCTGCGGGGTGACGGTCTGGGGCCACAACGGCGACATCAACGGGTCCTTCGCGCAGTCCGCGGGCACCGTCGGCGGGCGACACGTCGTCAGCTACCGCGTGAACACGGACGACCTGCCGAACCCGGCCGACACCACCGCGGTGCTGAGCGCCGAGTTCTGCGCCCGGAAATAAGCCGTGAATGCCAGCCGGGCCCGGGGCGCCTACAGCGGCACGATGTCCGGTGCCCCCAGCCGCGCCGCATCCGCCGTCAGATCGTCCGGCTGGCGCTGCGATTCGCGTTCCGCCTCGACCCGCTTGCGGTAGTGGGTGATCTCCTTCTCGACCTGGTCGTCGTCCCAGCCGAGCGCCGGCGCCATCAACTCGGCCACCTCGCGGGCGCAGCGGGTCCCGCGGTCGAAGGTCTCGATCGAGATCCGGGTCCGGCGGGTCAGCACGTCGTCGAGGTGACGCGCCCCCTCGTGCGTACAGGCGTAGACGGCCTCGGCGCGCAGATAGTCGTCGGCGCCGGTCAGTGGTTCGCCCAGTGAAGGATCGCCCACCACGAGCTCCAGCAGTTCCTCGGTGAGCGCGCCGTACCGGTTCAGCAGGTGCTCGATCCGCGCCACGTGCAGCCCGGTGCGGGCCGCGATCCGGGCCCGGGCGTTCCACAGCGCCTTGTACCCCTCGGCACCAGCCAGCGGCACCTCCTCGGTGACGCACTCCGCGACCCTCTGGTCCAGCCCGTGCACCGCCGCGTCGACGGCGTCCTTGGCCATCACCCGGTACGTCGTGTACTTGCCGCCGGCGACCACCACCAGGCCCGGCACCGGATGCGCGACCGTGTGCTCCCGCGACAGCTTGCTGGTGGCGTCCGACTCCCCCGCCAGCAGCGGCCGCAGCCCGGCATAGACACCCTCGACGTCGTCCCTGGTCAGCGGGGTGGCGAGGACCGCGTTCACATGCTCCAGCAGATAGTCGATGTCCGCGCTGGACGCCGCCGGATGCGCCTTGTCCAGGTCCCAGTCGGTGTCCGTGGTCCCCACGATCCAGTGCCGCCCCCAGGGGATGACGAACAGCACGCTCTTCTCGGTCCGCAGGATCAGCCCGGTCGTCGAGTGGATGCGGTCCTTGGGAACGACCAGGTGGATCCCCTTCGAGGCCCGCACGTGGAACTGCCCGCGCTCCCCGATCAGCGCCTGGGTGTCGTCCGTCCACACCCCCGTGGCGTTGACGATCTGCCGCGCCCGGACCTCGTACTCCCGGCCGCCCTCGACGTCCTGCACCCGCGCGCCGACCACCCGCTCGCCCTCGCGCAGGAAACCCACCACCCGCGCCCGGTTGGCGGCGTGCGCGCCGTACGCCGCCGCGGTCCGCACCAGGGTCGCGACGTACCGCGCGTCGTCCATCTGCGCGTCGTAGTACTGCAACGCGCCCACCAGCGCGTCCTTCTTCAGGCACGGCGCGACCCGCAGCGCCTTCTTGAGCGACAGGTGCCGGTGGACCGGCAGCCCGCGGCCGTGCCCCGACGACACCGACATCCCGTCGTACAACGCCACACCGGAGCCCGCGTACCAGCGCTCCCAGAACTTGTGCTGCAGCGGATACAGGAACGGCACCGGCTTGACCAGATGCGGCGCCAGCCGCTCCAGCAACAGCCCACGCTCCTTCAGCGCCTCCCGCACCAGCGCGAAGTCCAGCATCTCCAGATACCGCAGACCGCCGTGGATCAGCTTGCTCGACCGGCTGGACGTGCCGGAGGCCCAGTCCCGGGACTCGACCAGTCCGGTGTCCAGTCCGCGGGTCGCCGCGTCGAGCGCGGTCCCCGCGCCGACGACCCCGCCACCGACCACGAGAACGTCCAGCTCCCGCTCCGCCATTCGGGCGAGCGCCTCGGCCCGCTGTGCCGGTCCCAGTATCGCTGTCCTCACCGCTGCCTCCCGCTGTGGTCGGGGCCACCGTGACCGGGGCCCTGCCCCGTCCGTCGATTCTGACCGCGCTCCTTGCCGCTATCCCCCCTCACCCACACGGCAACACCCCGGCCACCTTGATCCCTCAATCCCCATTCTGGGCCAAATATCCGCTTAGTCTACTTATGCACTCTTCGCATACGTCATGCACTTCCCGCCCCCGCACACCACCCGCCACCCCCCGCCAGGGAAGGACGGTCGCAGCATGCCCGCAGATCTCGCCGTCATCGGACTCGGTCACCTCGGCCTCCCCCTCGCCCAGGCCGCCACCACCGCCGGCATCGGCACCCTCGGCTACGACCCCGACCCGCCCGCCGCCACCGACGGGCCGCTGACCGCCACCGAACTCCGCCGGCTGCTCGCCGCCGGCTTCCGCACCACCGCCGACCCCACCGCCCTCGGCCGGGTCCGTACCGCCGTCATCTGCGCCCCCACCCCGCTCGGCGAGGACCGCACCCTGGACCTCTCCGCCGTCGCCGGCGCCGCCCGCACCCTGGCCGCACAACTACGGCCGCACACCACGGTGATCCTGGAGTCCAGCGCGTACCCGGGCACCACCGAGGAATTCCTGCGCCCGCTGCTCGAAGCGGGCTCCGGCCTCACCGCCGGCCGCGACTTCCACCTCGCCTACTCACCCGGCCGCCACGACCCCGGCAACCGCACCCACCACTACGCCAACACGCCCAAGGTCATCGGCGGCCTCACCCCCGCCTGCACGGAGGCCGCCGCCACCTTCTACGGCCGGCTCACCGACAAGGTCGTCCGCGCCCGCGGCCCCCGCGAGGCGGAAACCGCCAAGCTCCTCGAAACGAACTACCGCCACGTCAACATCGCCCTGATGAACGAGATGGCGGTCTTCTGCCACGACATCGGCGTCGACCTGTGGGACGTCATCCGCTGCGCGGAAACCAAACCCTTCGGCTTCCAGTCCTTCCGCCCCGGCCCCGGCGTAGGCGGCCACGCCCCCGCCGTGGACCCCAACTCCCTTACCGAACGGGGCCGTTCCCCCTCCCTCCCGCTCCCCCTCCGCATGGTCGAACTCGCCCAAGAGGTCAACGGCCGGATGCCGCACTACGTCATCCAGCGCTGCGCCACCCTCCTCAACGAACACGGCAAGTCCGCCCGCGGCGCCCGCATCCTGCTCCTCGGCGTCACCTACAAACCGGACGTCGCCGACCAGACCGGCGCCCCTGCCTGGGAGATCGCCGCCCGCCTCCGCGAACTCGGCGCCCACGTCACGTACCACGACCCGCACGTCCCCCACTGGACCGTCCACGGCCGCCCCGTCCCCCGCGCCGACTCCCTCTACGACGCCGCCTCCGCCGCCGACCTGACCCTCCTCCTCCAGCACCACCGCACCTACGACCTCCAGGGCCTGTCGGTGAAGGCCCAGCTGCTGCTGGACACGCGAGGCGCCACGCCCACGGGGGCGGCGCACCGGCTGTGAAGGGGGCGCGCGCGGCGGCCCGGACCCCGGAGCTGGTGGCACCGGGCGCGCAGCGCGGGTACCTTACGGAAACAGGTGGAGCCCACCGCAGCGGGTACTGCGGCAGGCTCCTGATGGATCACGGGTGTCCGCCCCTACCTTTCATAGGGGCAGCCGCTCACCGTCACCGCAATGAGGTGGAGCCCACCGCAGAGGCCACTGCGGCAGGCTCCTGATGGATCACGGAGTGTCCGCCCCTACCTTCCTTGGGGGCGGCCGCTCACCTTCACCGCAACAGGTGGAGCCCACCGCAGTGGGCGCTGCGGCAGGCTCCTGGAAGTGAACGGAGTGTCCGCCCCTAGCCTTTCTGGGGGCGGCCGCTCACCATCCAAAGATCCGCAAGATCCACCTCCTCCGGCACTTCACCATCCGAAGACGGATCCGGTCCCAGCGAGTGGGCTTGCGGTGACGTCCCATGGGCGTCGCCCCCTTCCACAACACCGCCCAGTAGCCCGGTGGGACGGTCCGTCGGAAATCGGGCCGGGCCCCGACGGCCGGGGCCCGGAACCAAGTCCTTGGAAGGGGGCGCTCCCGAAAGGCCGGGGCGCCACGTGCACGCTATCGGGCCCGGCCCCGCTGACCGGCCCGCATATGCCGCGAAGACAACCGTGCGCCCCCGCACCGCACAAAGCGCCCCCGGGCAAAGGCAGTTGGGCATGCGAAGGGCCGGTCACCCCACCAGGATGACCGGCCCTTTCGTGCGTGCCCTGACGTGCCTTACGGACTACCGCCGCGGCGCGACCGTGACCTCCACGCGCTGGAATTCCTTCAGCTCCGAGTAGCCGGTGGTCGCCATCGCCCGGCGCAGCGCGCCGAAGAAGTTCATCGAACCGTCCGGCGTGTGCGAGGGGCCGAGGAGGATCTCCTCGGTCGTGCCGACCGCACCCAGGTCCATCCGCTTGCCGCGCGGCACGTCCTCGTGGACCGCCTCCATGCCCCAGTGGTGGCCGCGGCCCGGCGCGTCGGTCGCGCGGGCGAGCGGGGAGCCGATCATCACCGCGTCCGCGCCGCAGGCGATCGCCTTGGGCAGGTCGCCGGACCAGCCCACACCGCCGTCGGCGATGACGTGGACGTAACGGCCGCCGGACTCGTCCATGTAGTCACGGCGCGCTGCCGCGACATCGGCGACCGCGGTCGCCATCGGGACCTGGATGCCCAGGACGTTACGGGTGGTGTGCGCGGCACCGCCGCCGAAGCCGACCAGCACGCCCGCCGCGCCGGTGCGCATCAGGTGCAGGGCCGCGGTGTACGTGGCGCAGCCGCCGACGATCACCGGGACGTCCAGCTCGTAGATGAACTGCTTGAGGTTCAGCGGTTCGGCCGCGCTCGACACGTGCTCCGCCGACACCGTCGTGCCGCGGATGACGAAGATGTCCACGCCGGCGTCCACGACGGCCTTGGAGAACTGCGCGGTGCGCTGCGGCGACAGCGCCGCGGCGGTGACCACGCCCGCGTCGCGCACCTCCTTGATCCGCTGGCCGATCAGCTCTTCCTTGATCGGGGCCGCGTAGATCTCCTGGAGCCGGCGGGTCGCGTCGGCCTCGTCGAGCTCGGCGATCTCGGCGAGCAGCGGCTCCGGGTCCTCGTAGCGGGTCCACAGGCCTTCGAGGTTGAGGACGCCCAGGCCGCCCAGCTCACCGATGCGGATGGCGGTCTGCGGGGAGACCACCGAGTCCATGGGGGCCGCCAGGAACGGCAGCTCGAAGCGGTAGGCGTCGATCTGCCAGGCGATCGAGACCTCCTTCGGGTCGCGGGTGCGGCGACTGGGTACGACGGCGATGTCGTCGAATGCGTATGCCCGGCGGCCGCGCTTGCCGCGCCCGATCTCGATCTCAGTCACGTGTGTGGCCTTTCCTTCTACGTCTGCGTCTCCAGTATCCCCGACGCACCGGAGCCCGCGGCCGGGGTGCGGCCGCGGGCTCACGGTAGGGGCCTACGAGGCCCGGGGCTACCTGGGGGGCGTCAGCGCCGGGAGTAGTTCGGCGCCTCGGTGATCATCTGGACGTCGTGCGGGTGGCTCTCCTTCAGGCCCGCGGCGGTGATCCGGACGAACCGGCCCTTCTCCTTGAGCTCGGGGATGTCGGCGGAGCCGACGTAGCCCATGGAGGCGCGCAGACCGCCGACGAGCTGGTGGGCGACCGAGGCGAGCGGGCCGCGGTAGGGGACCTGGCCCTCGATGCCCTCGGGCACCAGCTTGTCCTCGGAGAGGACGTTGTCCTGGAAGTAGCGGTCCTTGGAGAAGGAGCGGCCCTGGCCGCGGGACTGCATCGCGCCCAGCGAGCCCATGCCGCGGTACGACTTGAACTGCTTGCCGTTGATGAAGACCATCTCGCCCGGCGACTCCTCGCAGCCGGCCAGCAGCGAGCCCAGCATGACGGTGTCCGCACCGGCCGCGATGGCCTTGGCGATGTCGCCGGAGAACTGCAGGCCGCCGTCGCCGATCAGCGGGACGCCCGCGGCGTTCGCCGCCTGCGCCGCCTCGTAGATCGCGGTGACCTGCGGCACGCCGACACCGGCCACGACCCGGGTCGTGCAGATGGAGCCGGGGCCGACGCCGACCTTGATGCCGTCCGCGCCGGCGTCGATCAGGGCCTGGGCGCCGTCGCGGGTGGCGACGTTGCCGCCGACCACGTCGACGCTGATGTTGGACTTGATCTTGGCGATCATGTCGAGGATGCCGCGGGAGTGGCCGTGCGCGCTGTCCACGACGAGGAAGTCGGCACCGGCCTCGACCAGCGCCTGCGCCCGCTCGTAGGCGGCGTCGCCGACGCCCACCGCGGCACCGACGACCAGCCGGCCCTCGGCGTCCTTGGCGGCGTTCGGGTACTTCTCGGCCTTGACGAAGTCCTTGACCGTGATCAGGCCCTTGAGCACGCCCTCGTCGTCGACCAGCGGCAGCTTCTCGATCTTGTGGCGGCGCAGCAGCTCGATGGCGTCGTCACCGGAGATCCCGACCTTGCCGGTGACCAGCGGCATCGGGGTCATGACCTCGCGGACCTGCCGGCGGCGGTCCAGCTCGAAGGCCATGTCGCGGTTGGTCACGATGCCCAGCAGCTTGCCCGCGGCGTCGGTGACCGGCACACCGCTGATGCGGAACTTGGCGCACAGCGCGTCGGCCTCGGCGAGGTCGGCGTCCGGACGGACCGTGATCGGGTCGGTGACCATCCCGGACTCGGAGCGCTTGACCAGGTCGACCTGGTTGGCCTGGTCCTCGATGGACAGATTGCGGTGCAGCACGCCCGCGCCGCCCTGCCGCGCCATGGCGATGGCCATCCGCGCCTCGGTGACCTTGTCCATCGCCGCGGAGAGCAGCGGGATGTTCACCGTGACGTTGCGCGAGACGCGGGACGCGGTGCTCACCGCGTTGGGCAGCACCTCCGACGCGCCGGGCAACAGCAGCACGTCGTCGTATGTCAGCCCGAGCATGGCGAATTTGGCGGGCATACCGTCGACGTTGTCACTCATGACACCTTCCCCAATGCTCTTGCCTCAGCGCGGACTCCCATGCTAACGGCCTATGGGGGTGGCCCATTCCACGAGCGATGAGGGCCTCGTCACTTGTACTTTCCTACGGCGACTACACGTCACCCGAGGGCTACTGCTCGGCGAGCGCCCGCAGCCGGCTCAGCGCGCGGTGCTGGGCGACCCGTACGGCACCGGGCGACATCCCCAGCATCTGCCCGGTCTCCTCGGCCGTCAGCCCGACCGCCACCCGCAGCAGCACCAGCTCGCGCTGGTTCTCCGGAAGGTTGGCCAGCAGCTTCTTGGCCCACTCGGCGTCGCTGCTCAGCAGCGCCCGCTCCTCGGGGCCGAGGGAGTCGTCAGGCTGCTCGGGCATCTCGTCGGACGGCACGGCCGTGCTGCCCGGGTGGCGCATCGCGGCCCGCTGCAGATCGGCGACCTTGTGGCCGGCGATGGCGAAGACGAACGCCTCGAAGGGCTTGCCGGTGTCGCGGTAGCGCGGCAGCGCGCAGAGCACCGCGACACACACCTCCTGCGCCAGGTCCTCGACGAAGTGCCGGGCATCGCCGGGCAGCCGGGACAGCCGGGTGCGGCAGTAGCGCAGGGCGAGGGGGTGGACATGGGCCAGCAGGTCATGAGTGGCCCGCTGGTCCCCCTCGACGGCGCGTGCGACGAGATCGCCGATCTCCTGCTTCCCGTCGTCGCGCATCGGTCCATGGTGCCTTGGCGCCGCACGGTCCGCGGCACCAGGTCCATAGTTGTGCACTGAAGCGTTATGAGCGGCAGGTGCGCCGGCCGTCATCTCCCGCGCCCTCCCCTCGTGCCCGAGCGGCCCGTCCCCGAGGAACTCCATACCTCAAGGATGCGGCACCGCGCGGCGAATCGGACCGCCGTCGGCGACCGGGGCATGCGGGGCACCATGCCGCCCCGCCCGCCACAGGGCGGGCGGGGATCTTCATTCCCCCGCATCGCTGCACGTCACAACGCCTTAGCGGACCAGTCCCCAGCGGAAGCCGAGCGCCACCGCATGGGCCCGGTCGGAGGCGCCCAGTTTCTTGAACAGCCGCCGGGCGTGCGTCTTGACCGTGTCTTCCGACAGGAAGAGCTCACGGCCGATCTCGGCGTTCGAACGGCCGTGGCTCATGCCCTCCAGCACCTGGATCTCGCGCGCGGTGAGCGTCGGCGCGGCACCCATCTCGGCGGACCGCAGCCGGCGCGGGGCGAGCCGCCACGTCGGGTCGGCGAGCGCCTGGGTCACCGTCGCCCGCAGCTCGGCGCGCGAGGCGTCCTTGTGCAGATAGCCACGGGCCCCGGCGGCGACCGCGAGCGCGACGCCGTCGAGGTCCTCGGCCACCGTGAGCATGATGATCCGGGCGCCCGGGTCCGCGGACAGCAGCCGGCGCACGGTCTCGACACCGCCGAGCCCGGGCATCCGTACGTCCATCAGAATCAGGTCCGAGCGATCGGCACCCCAGCGGCGGAGGACTTCCTCGCCGTTGGCCGCGGTCGTCACACGCTCGACGCCGGGCACGGTCGCAACCGCCCGACGGAGCGCCTCTCGGGCAAGCGGGGAGTCGTCGCAGACGAGGACGGATGTCATGACCGCCCTCCGCAGCTGATGCGCGTCACCTTGAGCCTCCAGGCTGGTACGTATCGTCACCTGTGCGATTGACGGCCGCCTCGGACACCTGCCCGAGGGCTACCTCTGCCAATCGCCTCCGCACTCTCAACGACGGTCACCCGAAAGAGTTACGGCTTCGGCGACCGAGTTCAGCACGCTCCGTGAGGAGCCGGATACGCAGACGACTCATCGGGCGACCGGCATCCGCGCGTGCACCCTATGCCCTATTTGGCTCCCTTTCTTCCATTTTCGCGTTGACTATGACTAGATTCGCAATGAGTCATATTTACATCTACTTCGACAGTAGATGTACGGTCGTGAGCACCGAGCCCGAATCCGCATCGCTTCGAGGGGACAAGCAATGGCAGATTTCTCCCGCCTCCCGGGCCCGAACGCAGATCTTTGGGACTGGCAGTTGCTGGCCGCCTGCCGCGGCGTGGACAGCTCACTCTTCTTCCACCCCGAGGGCGAGCGCGGAGCGGCTCGCAGCGCGCGTGAGACATCGGCGAAAGAGGTGTGTATGCGCTGCCCCGTGCGGGCCGAGTGCGCGGCGCATGCGCTGGCCGTCCGTGAGCCCTACGGGGTGTGGGGCGGCCTGACCGAGGACGAACGCGAGGAACTGATGGGCCGGGCCCGCCACCGCCTGGTCCCCGCGAACTCCATGACGGGCCGGCCGGGGGCACCCGGCCACTGAGGGAGAAGGACGCGCGGAGCTCGGGAAGAAACGTTCCTGCAGAGGTTCGTTCAGGAGATCGCTCAGGGGATCCCGAGGGGATCGCCCAGGGGATGACTCGGGGGATCGTTCGTGCGGGCGGGGGCGGACCGTGCCTGCGGTGGGGCGGCGGGGGCGGGAGGGATGCGGGGCGGGATCCGGGTCGGTTCGGGTTCGGGATCAGGGTTGGGGTTCACACGGGGGCGCGGAGGGCGGGCCTGCGGCTTTGGCGTGCGGTTTCTGGCGCGCGGTTTCTGCGTGCGGTTTCTGGTGTGCGGGGAGCTTCGGCTTGCCCGCGGGTTCGGCGTGCGCTCGCGGCGGTATCCCGCGGGGCGGCGTGCCCACGGGTGGTCGGCGTGCGCGTCCTCCTGCTTGCGTCCGCCCGCTTTTGTTTCTGCGGCGCTCAGTGGGCCGCGGCGTTCACCAACTTGTCGAGCATGGCCTCGACGGCCGGGACCTGGGCAAGGTCCGGCAGGGTGAGCGCGACGATCTCCCGGTGCACGGCGGGTTCCATCCGGATCGCGGTGGCTCCCTTGGGACGTACCGACGCGAGGGTCAGCTCGGGCAGTGCGGCGACCCCCAGCCCCGCCCCGACCAGGCCGATCACGGCCGGGTAGTCGTCCGTCGCGAAGTCGATGCGGGGCGTGAAGCCCGCGCTCTCGCAGACCTCCACCAGATGCCGGCGGCAGCGCGGGCAGCCCGCGATCCACGGTTCGTCGGCCAGGTCGGTGAAGCGCGCACGGCCGGCCCTCGCCAGCCGGTGGCCGTCCGGGACCAGGCCGATCAGCCGGTCCGCCAGGATCGGCCGCACCACCAGGTCGTCCCACTCCGCACCGGCCGCCGGGTCCGCCCCGCGCACCTCCGGGTAGCGGAACGCCAGGGCGATCTCGCAGTCGCCGTTGCGCAGCATCTCGATCGAGCGCGGTGGCTCGGCCTCCACCAGCGAGACCCGGGTGCCGGGGTGGGCGGCGCGCATCTTCGCCAGGGCGGTCGGCACCAGCGTCGAGCTGCCCGAGGGGAAGGACACCAGCCGCACCCGCCCGGCCCGGAGGCCGGCGATGGCCGCGACCTCCTCCTCGGCGGCGGTCAGCCCGGCCAGGATGCCGACCGCATGCCGTACGAGTGCCTCGCCGGCCTGCGTCAGCCGCATTTCGCGGCCCGCCCGGACCAGCAGCGGGGTCCCGGCGGACTGCTCCAGCGCCTTCATCTGCTGGCTGATGGCCGGCTGCGTGCAGCCCAGCTCCCGCGCCGCGCCGGAGAACGAGCCGGTCCTGGCGACGGCGCGCAGCACGCGGAGGTGACGGGCCTCGATCATGTTCCGAGCATAAGCGCATCTTGGGTTGATCAGAAAAAACCGGCTGGTTGCTTTGAGGCACCGGGCGCATGCGCGGAGGCACAGGCGCGGGGCCGGGGGCCGGATCACCGCACGGTGCACGGAGGAGGGCGTCGGAGGCTCGGGGGCGCGCGGAGTGTGCGGGGCGTGCCGGGGCGAATTGCGGTCACCCTGGTGTGAGGGCCGCATCCTGCCGCCGCGACCGGGCATCGGAGCTCCGTATGAAGCTGCTGACCGTGAACTTGGGACACCGCACGCCGTACGCGCACGCCGCCGTCGAGGCCGGCACGGGCATCTTCAAACGGCCCGTGGACGGCCCGGTGACGGTCCGCTCCCCCGGGCCCAGGGGCGTCGGGGGCAGTGGGCTGACCGGTGACGCGGTGGTCGACCGTCGCCACCACGGCGGCGACGACAAGGCCGTGTACGCGTACGCCCGCGAGGACCTGGACGTCTGGCAGCGCGAGCTGGGCCGCGCGCTGCCCAACGGGCTCTTCGGCGAGAACCTCACCACCTGGGGGGTCGAGGTCACCCACGCCCGCATCGGCGAACGCTGGCGGATCGGCCCCCACGTCCTGCTGGAGGTGTCGGCGCCGCGGGTCCCCTGCCGTACGTTCCAGGGGCGGATGGGGGAGCCCCGCTGGATGAAGCGGTTCATCGGGGCGGCGGTGCCGGGCGCGTACCTCCGGGTGATCGAGCCGGGCCAGATCCGCGCCGGGGACCCCGTCCGCCGGGAGCACCGCCCGGACCACGAGGTGACCGTCCGGATGGCGTTCCGGGCCCTGACCGGCCGGCGGGAGCTGCTCCCGCAATTGCTGGACGCGGGCGAGGTGCTCCCGGAGGAGACCCGGCGGCAGGTGGCGAAGTACCTGGAGCGCGCGTGAGACCTGCGGGCCGGTGAGACCGGCGGGGCGGTGGGCGGGGCGTGGGCGGGCCGGTGGGCCCGCGGGCCGGTGGGCCCGCGGGCCGGCCGATGCGCCAGGACCTGCCGCGGGGTGCGGGGGTTAGGGCTCCGGTGGTGGGGGTTGGGGCTCCAGTGGTGGGAGCTGGGCCTCCGGTGGTGGGGTTGGGGCTCCGGTGGCGCGCTGCGGGCGGATAGCGTGCCGGTATGACGACTGCATTGATCACGGGAGCGACGGCGGGCATCGGCGCGGCGTTCGCCCGGCGGCTGGCGAGCGACGGCCACAGCGTGGTGCTGGTGGCCCGCGACGAGAAGCGACTGCGCGAGCAGGCCACCGAGTTGCACGACCGGCACGGCATCGAGGCGGAGGTGCTCAGCGCCGACCTGGCGACGGACGACGGCATCGCGGCGGTCGAGGCGCGGCTCTCGGACGCCAAACACCCGGTCGATCTGCTGGTGAACAACGCCGGGTTCGGCAACAAGGGCGAGTACCTCGAAGTCCCGATGGCCGACGAACTGACGATGCTGAAGGTGCACTGCGAGGCGGTGCTGCGGCTCACCACCGCCGGCGTGCGCGGGATGCGGGACCGGCGGCGCGGTGCGGTGGTCAACGTGGCCTCGGTGGCGGCGTTCGTGCCGCGCGGCACCTACGGCGCGAGCAAGGCGTGGGTGGTGCAGTTCACGCAGGGCGCGGCGCGCGACCTGGCGGGCAGCGGGGTGCGCCTGATGGCGTTGTGCCCCGGCTTCGTACGGACCGAGTTCCACCAGCGGGCCGGGATGGGCACGGACAACATCCCCGGCTGGATGTGGCTGGACGCCGACAAGCTGGTCGACGCGGCGATGAAGGACCTCATGCGGGGCAAGTCCCTCTCGATCCCCGACCCGCGCTACAAGGCCCTCATGGGCGCGGTGAAGCTGGCGCCGCGCGGGGTGCTGGGGGGCCTTACGTCGCGGACGGGGCGCAAGTACGGGCCGCGCTGACTTTTGGTTTCCGCCCACGTACCCGTCTGCGGCGCCGCGGTTGTTGCTCGCCGTTGCGCTTTGCGGCGCCGCGCACGTAGCTGTCTGCGGCGCCGCGGGGCGTCTCGCCGTTGCGCCTGCGGCGGGCTGGGTTTGTGGTGGGTGCGGTGACGGACCTCCGGGGCCTTGTTCGTGGACTGCTGTCGCTTT
>NZ_JOIX01000092.1 GCF_000720175.1 Streptomyces sp. NRRL S-337 | reverse complement strand
CGGGGCCGGTTGTGTGGACTGCTGTCGCTTTACGTCCACACAACCGGCCCCTCCGGCCCGTCCCCTCCCGTTGGGGGAGTGGGAAGAGGTGGGTGGGGGTGGGCGTTGGGGGTATCAGGGGCTCTCGTGGACGTAAAGCGTCAGCAGTCCACGAACAAGGCCCCGGAGGTCCGTCACCGCACCCACAACAAACCCAGCCCGCCGCAGGCGCAACGGCGAGACGCCCCGCGGCGGGAAAGACAGCTACGTGCGGGGGCACCGCAAAGCGCAACGGCGAGCAACAACCGCGGCGGGACAGACGGGTACGTGGGAGGCACCGCAAAGCGCAACGGCGAGCAACCCCGACGGTGGGAAAGACGGGTACGTGGGGATCAGCCCACTGTGGCGGGGACGAGGCGGGCCAGGCGGTGCGGCAGGGTGCCGTACCAGACGTAGGCCATGACGAGGCCGAAGGCCATGCACAGCACGCCCCCCAGCGCGTCCAGCCAGAAGTGGTTGGCCGTGGAGACGATGACCAGCAGCGTCATGCCGGGGTAGAGAAGCCCCAGCGCCTTGGCCCACAGCGGCTTGGCGAGCAGCGCGATCGTGATGCCGCACCACAGCGACCAGCCGATGTGCATCGACGGCATCGCCGCGTACTGGTTGGACATCGAGGCGAGGTTGCCGGATGCCATCGAGCCCCAGGTGCCGTGGTCGATGAGGGTGTCGATGAAGCCGCCGTCCGGCATCAGCCGGGGCGGCGCCAGCGGGTAGAAGTAGTAGCCGACCAGGGCGACGCCGGTGGTGGCGAAGAGCGCCAGGCGGGCCGCGGCGTACCGGCCCGGGTGCCAGCGGTAGAGCCAGATCAGCACGCCGATCGTCACGATGAAGTGCAGTGTCGCGTAGTAGTAGTTCATCGAGACGATCAGCCAGGTCACCGAGTTCACCGCGTGGTTGACGGTGTGCTCGACGGCGATGCCGAGGGAGTGCTCGGCCTGCCAGATCCAGTCCGCGTTCCGCAGTGCCTTGGCCTTCTGCTCCGGGACCGCGTTGCGGATCATCGAGTAGATCCAGTAGCTGACCGCGATCAGCAGGATCTCGAACCAGAGCCGGGGTGCGCGAGGGGTGCGCAAGCGGGCCAGTCGGCCCTCTTCCACAGGCGGGTCCGCTCGGTCCCCCTTGGGTGGCGGGATGGTCGGCAGGCCGTCCAGAGTCCTCGTCAGCGCATCACCCATAGGCAGACAGTCTGCCAGAAAGGGGTGTGACGCCGATCATCCTTCGGTCGGGTATTCGACCCCTCGTATGGCACTTGAGGGGGACGCCCAGCCCCGCCGTTCTCAGGGGCGAACCCTGAGAGGGGCCTCAGGGCGGACCCTGAGACGGTCCGTCAGGGCGGGCCGAGAAGGTACGTCAGGGCGGGCCGCGAGACGGTCCGTCAGGTGGTCCGCAGCGGCTTGGGGATGCGGGCCGTCTTCGGGACCGAGGCGGTCGAGCCGCGGACCACCAGCTCGGGGTGGAAGACGAACTCGCTGTGCGGCGCGGGGGTGCCGCCGACCTCCTCCAGCAGTGCCCGCACCGCCGCCTGCCCCATGGCCGTCACCGGCTGCCGGATGGTGGTCAGCGGCGGGTCGGTGAAGGCGATCAGCGGGGAGTCGTCGAAGCCGACGACGGAGATGTCGCGCGGCACGTCCAGCCCGCGCTGCCGGGCCGCCCGGATCGCGCCGAGCGCCATCATGTCGCTGGCGCACACGATCGCGGTCGCGCCCCGTTCGATCAGCGCGCTCGCCGCTGCCTGCCCGCCCTCCAGGGTGTAGAGGGAGTGCTGGATGTACGGCTCCGCCTCGGCCGGGCCGATCTGCAGTCGCTCCTGCATGGCGCGGACGAAGCCCTCGATCTTGCGCTGGACGGGCACGAAGCGCTTGGGGCCGAGTGCCAGCCCGATCCGGCGGTGGCCCAGCGCGGCGAGGTGGGTGACGGCCAGGTCCACCGCGGCCCGGTCGTCGGGGGAGACGAACGGCGCCTGCACCTTGTCGGAGAAGCCGTTGATCAGGACGAACGGCACGCCCTGGCCGCGCAGCTGCTCGTAGCGCTGCATGTCGGCGGAGGTGTCGGCGTGCAGCCCGGAGACGAAGATGATGCCGGCCACCCCGCGGTCGACCAGCATCTCGGTCAGCTCGTCCTCCGTGGAGCCGCCCGGGGTCTGCGTGGCGAGGACCGGGGTGTAGCCCTGGCGGGTCAGTGCCTGCCCGATGACCTGGGCGAACGCCGGGAAGATCGGGTTCTCCAGCTCGGGGGTGATCAGCCCGACCAGGCCCGCGCTGCGCTGCCGCAGCCGTACCGGGCGTTCGTAGCCCAGCACGTCGAGGGCGGCCAGCACGGACTGGCGGGTGGTGGCGGAGACGCCGGGCTTCCCGTTGAGAACCCGGCTGACGGTGGCCTCGCTGACACCCGCCTGCGCTGCGATGTCGGCCAGCCGGGCGGTCATGGAGGGGACCTTACCGTCCGGCTGTCGGATTGCCCACCGGGTGCACCTGTCACCGGGTCGCCCACCAGGTGCAGCTGTCACCGGGCAGTGCGGCCGTCGTGCCGTCGATGGCCACCGGGGCGCTGGACAGCAGGGGAGAGCCGGGGAGCGGGATCTCGATCTCGTGGCCGAGGGTGTTCACGGTGCACAGCACGCCGGGGCGGGCGATGGCGAGCACTCCCTCGGGAGCGGGCTGCCAGCTCATCTCGCCGTCGCCCAGGCCCGGCAGCTCCCGTCGCAGGGAGAGCGCGGTGCGGTAGAGCTCCAGGGTGGAGGACGGGTCGCCGGTCTGGGCGGCGACGGTCAGGGCGCGCCAGTCGGCGGGCTGCGGCAGCCAGCTGCCGCCGGTCCCGAAGCCGTACGGCGGGGTCTCGCCGGACCAGGGGAGCGGGACCCGGCAGCCGTCCCGGAAGCCGTCCTGGCCGCTGGTCCCGGAGGCGTGGCCGCGGAAGAACGCGGGGTCCTGCCGTGCCTCGTCGGGCAGGTCGGTGACCTCGGGCAAGCCGAGTTCCTCGCCCTGGTAGAGGTACGCGGAGCCGGGCAGGGCCAGCATCAGCAGGGTGGCGGCGCGGGCCCGGGCGAGGCCGCCGCCGAGGCGGGTGGTGTGCCGGACCACGTCGTGGTTGGAGAGCACCCAGGTCGTGGGGGCGCCGACCGACGTGGTGGCGGCGAGCGAGGCGTCGATGACCCGGCGCAGCGCGTCGGCTCGCCAGGCGGTGTTCAGGAACTGGAAGTTGAACGCCTGGTGCAGTTCGTCGGGGCGGACGTAGAGCGCCAGCCGCTCGGGGGTGGGGGCCCAGGCCTCGGCGACGCCGATCACCTGCCTGCCGTGGTCCGCGCCGTATCCGTCCAGCAGCCGGCGCCAGGCGCGGTGGATGGTGTGCACTCCGTCCTGGTCGAAGAACGGCAGGACCTGGTTGCCGATCAGCTTGGCCTGCTGGCCGTGGCCGATGTCGGGCAGGCCGGGTGCCTTGACCATGCCGTGGGCGACGTCGACGCGGAAGCCGTCCACGCCGAGGTCGAGCCAGAAGCGCAGGATGGCCTCGAATTCGGCGTGCACGTCCGGGTTGTCCCAGTCCAGATCGGGCTGTTCCGGGGCGAAGAGGTGCAGATACCAGTCGCCGCGCTCGGTACGGGTCCAGGCGGGGCCGCCGAAGACCGACTCCCAGTCGTTGGGCGGGAGTTCGCCGTGCGCGCCGCGGCCCGCGCGGAAGACGTACCGCTGCCGGGCGAGCTCGGGGTCCCGGAACCACGGGTGCCGGTCGGAGGTGTGGTTGGGGACGACGTCGACGATCACCCGCAGGCCCAGGTCGTGGGCGGTGCGGATCAGGTCGTCGGCGTCCTGCAGGTCGCCGAAGAGCGGGTCGACGGCGCGGTAGTCGGCGACGTCGTAGCCCCCGTCGGCCTGCGGCGAGGCGTAGAACGGCGTGAGCCAGACGGCGTCCACGCCGAGGTCCTTGAGGTACGGCAGCCGTGCGCGGGCCCCGCGCAGATCGCCGATGCCGTCGCCGTCGCTGTCGGCGAAGGAACGCACGTAGATCTGGTAGATGACGGCGTCGCGCCACCACGCCGGACCTCGGCCCGGTCCGGGCATCTGGGGGGCGGGGCTGGGGGAAGTGAGCTCCTGGGTCATCTGCCGTCCCTGTCGAGGTCAAGAGTCATGAGAGGCGGGGCCGCGAGGCAGGGGGTCTGCCTTCACGGAGTCAACGCTCGGGCGGTCGCCGGGTGACGGTGCCGCAGGCCCCTCCAGGGTCTCTTTCCGGACATCCCGTTGCAATCCCTTCCACAAGTCTTGCAGCAATTTGCCGCAAGGTCTTTCGGTTTGTTTGCAGCGCTGTTACGTTCCTGACCGCCATCTGAGGCATTTCCCTAAGGAGTTCACATGCGGCGTGGCATACGGGGCGCGATAGCCACCGCGCTGGTAGCGGGCCTGGCACTGGCGGCGACGGCGTGCGGCGGGGGTGACGGCGGAGGAAACACGGACAGCGGCGGCGAACTGTCGGGAACCGTTACCTACTGGGACACCTCCAACGACACCGAGAAAGCGACCTACCGCAAGCTTGCCGAGGGTTTCCAGAAGGAACACCCCAAGGTCCACGTCAACTATGTGAACGTCCCCTTCGGCGACGCCAACGCCAAGTTCAAGAACGCCGCCGGCGGCAACTCCGGCGCCCCGGACGTGATGCGCACCGAGGTCGCCTGGACCGCCGACTTCGCCAACCTCGGCTACCTCGCCCCGCTCGACGGCACCCCCGCCCTCGACAAGACCGACGACTACCTCCCGCAGGCCGTCGGCTCCACCAAGTTCAAGGGCAAGACCTACGCCGCACCCCAGGTCATCGACACCCTGGGCCTCTTCTACAACAAGAAGCTCCTCAAGGACGCCGGCGTCGAGGTCCCCAAGTCCTTCGCCGACCTGGCCACCGCCGCCAAGAAGATCAAGGCCAAGACCGGCGCCACCGCCCTCTACCTGCGCGGTGACGACCCCTACTGGTTCCTGCCCTACCTCTACGGCGAGGGCGGCAACATGGTCGACGCCCGCGACAAGATCATCCAGATCGACGACGGCGCCGGCGTCAAGGCGTTCAAGACCCTCAAGGACCTGGTCGACTCCAAGGCCGCCGTCACCGACGCCACCGACGGCCAGGAGAACCAGCTCAAGGCCCTCAAGGACGGCACCGTCGCGATGGCGATCGACGGCCCCTGGGACATCGAAGCGGCCCGCGCCGGCAAGGCCTTCAAGGACAAGGAGAACCTCGGCGTCGCCCCCGTCCCCGCCGGCAGCGCCGCCCAGGGCTCCCCGCAGGGCGGCTGGAACCTCTCCGTCTACGCCGGCAGCAAGAACCTCCGCGCCGCCTACGCCTTCGTCAAGTACATGAGCTCCGCCAAGGTCCAGCAGCAGACCACCGAGCAGCTCAGCCTGCTGCCCACCCGCAAGTCCGTGTACGACGTCCCGGCCGTCAAGAAGAACGAGATGGTCACGTTCTTCAAGCCCGCCGTCGACGGTGCCGTCCAGCGCCCCTGGATCGCCGAGGGCAACTCCCTCTTCGAGCCCATCAAGGTCCAGATGAACAAGGTGCTCACCGGCGCAGCCACGCCCGAGCAGGCCGCCAAGGCGACCGGCGACGCCTACCGGAAGCTGCTCAAGGACTACAAGTGACCGTTGCTGTACGGGTGCGCCGGGCCTTCGGCACCCACTGGTACGCATGGACGATGGTCGCCCCGGTCGTGCTCGTCATCGGGGTGATCATCGGCTACCCGCTGGTCCGCGGCGTCTTCCTCTCGCTCACCGACGCCAACGAGGCCAACGTCGAGCGCAACATCGGCGTCAACCACATCCCCGCCACCTACAAGTTCACCGGCCTGGACAACTACAAGGCGGTGCTCTCCGACGGCGTCTTCTGGGACCGCCTCGGCTGGACCGTCCTGTGGACCGTCGCCTGCGTCGGCTTCACCTTCCTCCTCGGCCTGGCACTGGCCACCATGCTCAACCGGAAGCTGCGCGGCCGCACCTTCTACCGGCTCGCGCTGATCCTGCCCTGGGCCATCCCCGCGTTCATCTCCGTCTTCACCTGGCGGATGCTCTACAACGAGAAGAGCGGCATCCTCAACAAGCTGCTGGCCGGCGGCGGCATCGACGCGGTGCCCTGGCTCAACGACCCCACCTGGGCCAAGATCTCGGTCATCGCCGTCAACGTCTGGCTCGGCGTGCCCTTCATGCTCGTCGCCCTGCTCGGCGGCCTGACCTCCATCCCCGCCGAGCTCTACGAGGCCGCGGAGATGGACGGCGCCAACGCCTGGCAGCGGTTCCGGCACATCACCGTCCCCGGACTGCGCGCCGTCAGCAGCACCGTGATCCTGCTCTCCACCATCTGGACCTTCAACATGTTCCCGGTGATCTTCCTGCTGACCCGGGGCGGCCCCGGCGACGCCACCGAGATCCTGGTGACCTACGCCTACCGGCTCTCCTTCGTCGACAGCCCGCGCAACTTCTCCGAGTCCGCGGCCTGGGGCGTCCTGATCCTGCTGCTGCTCTCCGCCGTCGCGGTCGTCTACCGCCGGGCGCTGCGCAAGCAGGGAGAGGTGTGGTGACCACCGCAATGACCCGCACACCGCGCAACCGACGGAACGAGCGCTCCCGCCTGGCGTCCGCCGGACTGCACACCGGTCTGGCCCTCGCCGCCGTGATCGCCGTCTTCCCGCCCCTCTGGCTGCTGGTGACGTCCTTCAAACCGAAGAACGACGCCTTCTCCACCAGCGTCGTCAGCCACTTCACGCTCGCCAACTACACCCATGTACTGGCCGACACCGAGTTCCTGACCTGGTTCAAGAACTCCGTGGTGATCGTCGGGCTGACCACCGTCCTCGGTGTCTTCATCGCCGCCACCACCGGCTACGCCGTCAGCCGCTTCCGCTTCCCCGGCATGCGCCCGCTGATGTGGCTGCTGCTGATCACCCAGATGTTCCCGGTCGCGGTGCTCATCGTGCCGCTCTACAACCTCATGGCGACCCTGGGCCTGCTGAACCAGCCCGCGGGCCTGGTCATCACCTACCTCACCATCGCCGTCCCGTTCTGCGCCTGGATGATGAAGGGCTTCTTCGACACCATCCCGGTGGAGATCGACGAATCCGGCCGGGTCGACGGCCTCAACCCCTTCGGCACCTTCTGGCGGCTCGTCCTGCCGCTGGCCCGCCCCGGCCTCGCCGTCACCGGCTTCTACACCTTCGTCACCGCCTGGGCCGAGGTCGCCTACGCCTCCGCCTTCATGACCGGCGAGGAGAACCTCACCCTCGCCGGCGGGCTGCAGACCTTCGTCAACCAGTACACCAACGACTGGGGTTCGATGACCGCCGCCGCCGTGATCATCGCCGTTCCGGCCGCACTCGTCTTCGCCTTCGCCCAACGCCACCTCGTCGCCGGCCTCACGGCCGGCACCACCAAGGGATGAGATGACCCTCCAGCACAACGCCGCCCCTGAGCAGGCCACCCCTGCCACCGACTGGTGGCGGGACGCGGTGATCTACCAGGTCTACCCGCGCAGTTTCGCCGACGGCAACGGTGACGGCATGGGCGACCTGGCGGGCATCCGCGCTCGCCTGCCGTATCTGCGGGACCTGGGCGTGGACGCCGTCTGGCTCAGCCCGTTCTACGCCTCGCCGCAGGCCGACGCCGGTTACGACGTCGCCGACTACCGCGCCATCGACCCGATGTTCGGCACCCTCGCCGACGCCGAGGCGGTCATCCGCGACGCCCATGACCTCGGCCTGCGGATCATCGTCGACATCGTCCCCAACCACTGCTCCGACCAGCACGTGTGGTTCCGCCGCGCGCTGGCCGAGGGCCCCGGCTCCACGGCCCGGGACCGCTTCCACTTCCGCAAGGGCCGCGGCGAGAACGGTGAACTGCCGCCCAACGACTGGGAGTCCCTCTTCGGCGGCCCCGCCTGGACCCGGGTCGCCGACGGCGAGTGGTACCTCCACCTCTTCGCCCCCGAACAGCCCGACTTCAACTGGGACCACCCCGCCGTCCAGGACGAGTTCCGCTCCATCCTGCGCTTCTGGCTGGACCTGGGCGTGGACGGCTTCCGGGTCGACGTCGCACACGGCCTGGTCAAGGCCCCCGGCCTGCCCGACATGGGCCACGCCGAGCAGCTCACCCTCCTCGGCAACCAGGCCCTGCCGTTCTTCGACCAGGACGGTGTGCACGCCGTCTACCGCTCGTGGCGCACCGTCCTCGACGAGTACCCCGGCGAGCGGATCGCGGTCGCCGAGGCGTGGACCCCCACCGCCGAACGCACCGCGCTCTACCTCCGCCCCGACGAGCTCCACCAGGCGTTCAACTTCCACTACCTGAACACCGGTTGGGACGCGGACGCGCTGCGCGAGGCGATCGACTCCTCGCTGGACGCGATGCGCCCGGTCGGCGCCCCGACGACCTGGGTACTGTCCAACCACGACGTGGTGCGCCACCGCACCCGGCTCGGCGGCGGCCCGGCCCGGGCCCGTGCCGCCAGCCTGCTGATGCTGGCCCTGCCCGGCTCCGCGTACGTCTACCAGGGCGAGGAACTGGGCCTGCCCGAGGTCACCGACCTGCCCGACGAGGTCCGCCAGGACCCCTCCTTCTTCCGCAACAGCGGCCAGGACGGGCTGCGCGACGGCTGCCGGGTGCCGCTCCCGTGGAGCGGCGACGCACCCCCGTACGGCTTCGGGGCCGGTGGCAGCTGGCTGCCGCAGCCCGCCGACTGGGCCCCGCTGACCGTAGAGGCGCAGACCGGCGACCCGTCCTCCACCCTGGAGCTCTACCGCACCGCGCTCTCCCTGCGGCGCACCCACCCCGGTCTCGGCGCCGGGGACACCGTCGAATGGCTCGACGCCCCCGCCGGCGTCCTGGCCTTCCGCCGCCCCGGCGGCCTGGTCTGCACGGCCAACACGACGGAGGAACCGGTCACCACCCCCGCGTACGGCAGGGTCCTGCTCGCGTCCGGCCCGCTCGCCGCCACCGGACCGGACGACGCCACCGGATCGGACAACGTCTCACTGCCCGCCGACACCACCGTCTGGTGGGCCGAGTGACCCTGACCGGTCCACCGCAGCACCCGCCCCGGCTCTCCGACGTCGCCGCGCAGGCGCACGTCAGCGAGGCGACCGTGAGCCGGGTGCTGAACGGCCGGGCAGGCGTGGCGGCGGGCACCCGGCAGCGGGTGCTCGCCGCGCTGGACGTCCTGGGCCACGAGCGGCCGGTCCGCTTACGGCGCCGCAGCGCGGGCCTGGTCGGACTGGTCATCCCCGAGCTGACCAACCCGATCTTCCCGGCGTTCGCGCAGATCATCGAGCAGGCGCTGGCCGGCCACGGCTACACCCCGGTCCTGTGCACCCAGATGCCGGGCGGCGCCACCGAGGACGAACTGGTCGAGCAACTGGAGGAACGCGGCGTCACCGGCATCGTGTTCCTCTCCGGCCTGCACGCCGACACCCGCGCGGACCCGTCCCGCTACGCCCGCCTGACCGCCCGCGGCGTCCCGTACGTCCTCATCAACGGCTACCACCCGGCGATCGACGCGCCGTTCGTCTCGCCCGACGACGGCGCGGCGGCCCGGATGGCGGTGCGCCACCTGGCCGAGCTGGGACACGAACGCATCGGACTCGCCGTCGGCCCGGTCCGCTACGTCCCCTCCCGCCGCAAGGCCGAGGGTTTCGTGGCGGCGCTGGGGGAGTCGTTCGGCCTGTCGAGGGGGCAGGCCGAACGGCGCGTCCAGCACACGCTGTTCAGCGTCGAGGGCGGCGACGCGGCGGCCGCCACCCTGCTCGACCAGGGCTGCACCGGCATCGTCTGCGGCAGCGACCTGATGGCCCTGGGGGCCGTCCGGGCGGCCCGCCGCCGCGGTCTGGGCGTGCCCGGCGACCTCTCCGTCGTCGGCTTCGACGACTCCCAGCTGATCGCTTTCACCGACCCGCCGCTGACCACGGTCCGCCAGCCGGTGCACGCGATGGCGACCGCGGCCGTCGGCGCCCTGATCGAGGAGATCCACGACCGCGACCGCGGCGAGCGGGACGCCGTCCGCCGCACCGAGTTCGTCTTCCAGCCGGAACTGGTCGTACGGGGATCGACGGGACCGGCCCCGGGTGACTGCTAGCCCTCCTGGGCGGCGTACGACACGAACGCCGCCCAGGCGTGGGCCGGGACGCTGAGCTGGGGGCCGCTCTTGTCCTTGGAGTCGCGGATGTGGACGGTGGTGGGGCAGGCGGCGATTTCTACGCAGTCGCCGGAACTGCCGCTGCTGTAGCTGGACTTGTGCCAGGAGAGGGCGACTTCTACGCAGTCGTCGCCCGAGCTGCCGCTGTAGCTGCTCTTGAACCAGGCCAGTTCGGGAGTGCTGCTCATAGCGCTCCTCCGTCCGGTGGTCAGGCTTTCTCGGCCGCGTACGACACGAACGTCGCCCATGCGTGGGCCGGGACGGCGAGCTGGGGGCCGTCCTTGTCCTTGGAGTCGCGGATGTGGACGGTGGTGGGGCAGGCGGCGATCTCTATGCAGTCGCCGGAGCTGTCGCCGCTGTAGCTGGACTTGTGCCAGGAGAGGGCGATCTCTACGCAGCTGTCGCCGTCGCCACCGCTGTAGCTGCTTTTGAACCAAGCCAGTTCGGGGGTGCTGCTGCTCATAGCGCTCCTCGGATCTGCTTCAGCAGGCTCCGCGAGTCGTCGGGGGTCAAAGCCTGCGAAAGAAGTTTCGCATACCGCATGTGGAGGATGCTGAGCTCTTTCGGGTCGGAGATGAACAGCCCGCCGCGCTGCCCTTCGCAGTAGCCGAACCATTCGTTGTCCGGGGTCTCCAGCAGCTGCATCGGCCCATCCAGCCCCACATGCTTCTCTTGTACGAGCGGCATGAGCTGGATGCCCACGTTCCGGAGCTCGGAGAGTTCGAGGATGTGGTCGATGACCTGCCTGGTGACCTCCGTCCCGCCCGTGCGGCGCAGGAACAGATGCTCTTCGAGGATGAACCGGAACGCGGTGTTGGGACGTTCACGCAGCAGGCGTTGGCGCTCGGACCGTGCCGCCCATTGGACGTCGATCTGGTCGTCGTCCTGATGCGGAAGCTGCTCCGTGAACAACGTCCGCGCGTAAGCCTCCGTCTGTAACAGCCCAGGAACCAACCGGCATTCGTACGTATACAGACTGATCGCCTGCTTCTCCAGCTCCGCCCACTCGCGGAACCAGCGGGCCAACCCCGGCTGCTTCGACAGCCGCTTGGCTGCCTTCCGCAGCACGCCGTTCGCGTTCAGCGTCTCTTCCGAGCGGTCGATGAACTTCTTCGACGGGAGGCGCCGGCCCTGCTCGACGGAGCCGATGTAGTGCGCCGAGTACCGGATCGCCGGCGCCAGGGCCTCCTGCGTGAATCCCGCGTTTTCACGGAACCCTTGATAAACGGCGCCGAAGGTCCGCAGACTGCCGGACGGCTCGGGCTTGGCGCTGTCATAGGTGTCGGTGCTGCTGTCTTCCATTCCGGGTACTCCCGATCACTGGTACTGACCCCGCGAGTCACCCATAGTGACGAGCTGTTACCCGACCCGTCCACGTACTCAACTCGTACACTTTCCGAAGTACGAGCTGAGTTTCTGGTGTACGAACCCGCTGACCAGCACCGTTGGCGCCATGTCAGCCCAACCCACCGTCGCCGTACGTATGTTCACCCAGCGTTTCAGCGCCACCCGGCGTGGGGCCCGCCTCGCCCGGTATCTGGCCGTCCAGCAGCTCGACGTCTGGGGCTTTCCCTACGGGGGCGAGGTCTCCGGCTCCGTCGCGCTGATCGTCGGGGAACTCGCCGCCAACGCCGTGACCCATGGCCGCGTGCCCGGCCGGGACTTCGAACTGCGCCTGCTGAAACTGCCCGGATCGGCCCGGCCGGGCACCCTCCGTATCGAGGTCGCCGACACCCGTACGGAGTGCCGCCCGCCGGCCCCCGGCGCCCTCGTGCCGCCGGCGCACGATTCCGAGACCGGCTGGGGGCTGGTCCTCGTCACCGCGCTCGCCACCTGCTGGACCGTCCTCGACCGGCCCGCGGTGGGCAAGATCGTCCGGGCGGATCTGGACCTGCCGGGCAGGTGAGGAGCCGGGGCCGAACGGAGCGGCTCAGACAGCCTCAGACGATGGCCGGGCGCCGGGCGTGGAAGAGGCCCCAGCGCAGCAGGCCCCGGCGGGTGACGTCGGTCCAGAGCGGGAGATTGGCCAGCAGGTCGTCGACGTAGGCCGGGCTGATGCGGTTCCGGAGTTCGGCCGCGCGTCGGCGGACGTCCTCGTCGAGGCGGGCGTAGTGGGTGGCGAGGTCCGGTGTGCGGTCCTCGAAGTCGGCGCCCTTGAGGCCGAGTTCGCGCAGCTGCTTCAGGTAGAAGGCCGGTGTCGCCGGGGTCTGTACGCCGAGCCGGGCGAACGCGGGGCGTACCGCGTCCGCCGGGGGCTCCTCGGGCGCCATGATGTCCGAGAAGACCAGGGCGCCGCCCGGCCGCAGCACGCGTACGGCCTCGCCCAGCGCGCCTTCCCGGTCCTCCACGTGGCAGAGCACCTCCAGGGACCAGACGACGTCGAACCGTCCGTCCTCGTAGGGCAGGTCGTTGAGGGAGCCGGTGACGACCTCGATCAGCTCGTCGAGGCCGCGCTGGGCGTTGGCCGCGCGGTGGCGGCGGTTGTGGGCCTCGCTGAGGTCGAGGGCCACCACCCGGCAGCCGAAGCGTGCGGCGAGCGCGCGGGCCGAACCGCCGTATCCGGAGCCGAGGTCGAGCACGGTGGCGTGCGGGCCGAGCAGGTCGGCGACCTTGTCCGCGGTGTGCTCGACGGTGCGGTGCGAGGCCTCCCCGATCGGTTCGTCGCCCTCGGCGTAGATGCCGACGTGGATGTCCTCGCCGCCCCAGACGGCGTCGTAGAAGGCGTCGACGTCGCCGGTCTCGTAGTAGCGGCGGGTCGCGTCGTCGTGGTCCGGACTGCCGCCGGTGTCGTGCGCAGGATCGTCGATCATGCGGGGTGACTTCCCCGTGCGCGAAGAACTGACGCGGTATGTGCGGCGGTACGGGTGACAATGCGCCACTTCGACGCCACTTCAGTGCCACTTCAACAGGGGATGGGGCCGGTCCGGCGGGCCGGGCGCGTAGGGCCCGTTGGGGTGGGCCTCCGGCCGGCCGGACCGGCTGTGCCAGCAACGTAACACCCTTGCAATGTCTTGCGTAAGGTCTTGCAACGCTGGATCGTCGCCGATAGAACCATGAGCCATGTCCTCCACCGCACGGGCCTTTACTGCACGGTCCTCCACCGCACGTCGGCCCGGCCGGCGCCTGGCCGCCGTCCTCGTCCTCGCCCTCGGCGCCGCCGGCCTCCTCACCGCGCCGACCGTGCAGCCGGCCCACGCCGCCCCGCCGTCCGCCCCGCAACCGGCCCTGGCGCAGTGGATCGACCGCGACACCGTGGTCTGGAAGGGCGCCGAACGGACCGACGCCCAGCTGGAGTTCGGGACCGGACGCCGCGCAGGGGCGGCCGACCGGCGCCTCCGGCTGACCCCCGGCACCCTCACCCCCGCCGAACGGGCCGCCTTCCCGCATCTGTCCGGCTATCCGGCCTTCACCGCCGACCCCCGCGACCGCGGCCTCGCCCGTACGGCGCTGCGCGGACGCCTGGTCGCCACCCAGCGCACCGCGGACGGCCGGCGCGCCACAACCGGCGTGCAGATACCCGGAGTTCTCGACGACCTCTACGGCACGCGGGCCCGGCACGCCGCACTCGGGCCGGTCTTCCACTACGGCCGCCCCACCCTCTCCGTATGGGCACCCACCGCCCGCACCGTCGCCCTGGAACTCGACGGCCGTACGGTCGCGATGCGGCGCGACGACCGCAGCGGCGTCTGGCGCGTCCAGGGGCAGCGCGACTGGGCCGGGAAGCCGTACCGCTACCTCGTCACCGTCTGGGCTCCCACGGTCGGCAGGACCGTCACCAACAAGGTCACCGACCCCTACTCCACCGCCCTGACCGCCGACTCCGCCCGCAGCCTGGTCGTCGACCTCGACGACCCGCGGCTCGCCCCCAAGGGCTGGGCCGGCCTGCGCAAGCCCGCCGCGGTGCCGCTGCGCCGGGCCCGCATCCAGGAACTGCACCTCCGCGACTTCTCCGTCGAGGACCGCACCTCCCGCCACCCGGGCCAGTACCTCGCCTTCACCGACCGCCGCTCCGACGGCATGCGGCATCTGAAATCCCTTGCAGCCGCTGGAACTTCTTACGTTCACTTGCTGCCGGCCTTTGACGGCGCCACCGTCCCCGAAAAGCGTGCCGACCAGGACCGCCCCCGCTGCGACCTCGCCTCCTACGCGCCGGACTCCGAGAGCCAGCAGGAGTGCGTGACCAGGTCCGCCGCCCACGACGCGTACAACTGGGGCTACGACCCGCTGCACTACACCGTGCCCGAGGGCTCGTACGCCTCCGACCCCGAGGGCCCGGCCCGCACCGTCGAATTCCGCCGCATGGTGCAGGGCCTCAACGGCATCGGCCTGCGCACCGTCATGGACGTCGTCTACAACCACACCGCCGCCGCCGGCCAGGACCCGCACGCGGTCCTCGACCGCATCGTCCCCGGCTACTACCAGCGGCTGCTCGACGACGGCTCGGTCGCCACCTCCACCTGCTGTTCGGGCACCGCGCCCGAACACACCATGATGGGCAAGCTCGTCGTGGACTCGGTCGTCACCTGGGCCAAGGAGTACAAGGTCGACGGCTTCCGCTTCGACCTCATGGGACACCACCCGAAGGCCAACATCCTGGCGGTCCGCAAGGCCCTCGACGCGCTCACCCCGGCCCGGGACGGCGTGGACGGCAAGAAGATCATCCTCTACGGCGAGGGATGGAACTTCGGCGAGGCCGCGAACGACGCCCGCTTCGTCCAGGCCACCCAGCGGAACATGGCCGGCACCGGCATCGCCACCTTCAACGACCGGGCCCGGGACGCGGTGCGCGGCGGCGGCCCCTTCGACGCCGATCCCCGCGTCCAGGGCTTCGGCTCGGGCCTCTTCACGGCCCCCAATTCCTCACCGGCGAACGGCGATCCGGCCGCCCAGCGCGCCCGGCTCCTGCACTACCAGGACCTCCTCAAGGTCGGCCTCACCGGCAACCTCGCCGACTACACCTTCACCGACACCGACGGCCACCGCGTCAAGGGCGCGCAGGTCGACTACAACGGTGCCCCGGCCGGATACGCCGCCACCCCCGGCGATGCGCTCGCCTACTCTGACGCGCACGACAACGAAACCCTTTACGACGCCCTCGCCTACAAGCTTCCGCAAGGAACCAGCCCCACCGACCGCGCCCGTCTGCAAGTTCTTGCACTCGCCACCGCGGCCCTTTCGCAAGGCCCCGCGCTCTCCCAGGCCGGTTCGGACCTGCTCCGTTCCAAGTCCCTGGACCGCAACTCCTTCGACAGCGGTGACTGGTTCAACGCCCTGCACTGGGACTGCGCCGACGGCAACGGCTTCGGCCGCGGGCTGCCGCCGGCCGCCGACAACAAGGACAAGTGGCCCTACGCCAAGCCCCTGCTGGCCGATCCGGCCCTTCGCCCCGACTGCACGACCATCCGCGGCGCCTCGGCCGCCTACCGCGACCTGCTCCGCATCCACGCCACGGAGCCGGCCTTCGGCCTGTCCACCGCCGCCGCGGTCCAGTCGCAGCTCTCCTTCCCCCTCTCCGGGAAGGACGAGACGCCGGGCGTGCTCACCATGCGCCTCGCCAACCTGGTGATCGTCTTCAACGCCACGCCGCGGGACCAGCACCAGACCGTCGCCGCCCTGGCCGGACACCCCTACGCGCTGCACCCCGTCCAGGCCCACGGCGCGGACCGCACCACCGCCACCGCCTCGTACGCCGAGGCCACCGGCACCTTCACGGTGCCGCCCTACACGGTCGCGGTCTTCCACCGCCGCTGAGCCCGCACCGCTGAGCCCGGGCCGACCGGCTAACCACCCATCCGCTTCTCAAGGAGGGTGACGGCGTACGGACTTCCGCCGCCATCCTCCTTGAACGGCTGCTCCCCGACGACCGTGTACCCGGCACCCTCGTAGTACGCCCGCAGCCGCGGATTGGACGAGAGGCAGTCCAGCCGCGCCCAGGTGCGGCCGGCCTCAGCGATCCGCCGCTCCGCATGCGCCAGCATCGCCCGCCCGGTGCCGGCCGGCGCCCGCTCCCGGTCCACCATCAGCCGGTGCACATACCCCGCTTCCGGCGGCTGCGGCCCCCAGGCGGGCTTGTCCGTCCACCACAGCTCGAAGCCGCCCGCTATCCGCCCGCCGGCCTCCGCGAGCCAGACCTCGCCCTCCTTCATCCGCAGCCGGAAGTGCTCCGCGCTCTTCCCTCCCGGCTTCCACTGCTCGATGCCGGACCGCTGCATCCACCGTGCCGCCGCGTCGTACAGGTCGACGAGGACCTGCGGGTCGCCGTCGTCGGCGAGCCGGAAAGTGATCTTGTCCATGCGCGGAATTGTGCCGTAGCGACAAATTTCTCGTCCCAGCCGCCCTCAGAGGCCGGCGCTGCGAATAAGAGGGTGATGCCTCGCCGAGGTGTCGCTTCGCACCTGGATGATGCGGTCCTCCCGCCGTGGAGGGCCGTCGGAAAGGAACGAACGTGATCCCCACGCGTACCAGCCGCCTCGCCGCACTCGCCGCGCTGCCGGCCGCCCTGGCCCTCACGGTCGGCGCCGCCTCCCCGGCCGCCGCCGCCGACGGGGCCTACCAGATCAACCTGGCACAGCTGAACAACTCCGGTTCCAAGGGCGTCGCGATGCTCAGCCTCAAGGGCAACCAGCTGACGGTGAAGATCGAGTCCGAGGGGCTGGTCCCTGGGCAGCCGCACGCCCAGCACCTCCACGGCTCCACCGACGGGCACGACTTCCACTGCCCCGACCCGAGCGCCGACACCAACGGCGACGGCGTCATCAACAACACCGAAGCCACGGTCCAGTACGGGAACATCAACATCTCGCTGACCACCCGGGGCTCCACCGACGCCAAGAGCGGCCTCGCCGTGGACCGGATGCCGATGGCCGACGCCCAGGGCAAGCTCTCCTACGAGCGCACCCTCACTGTCTCCCAGGACGTCGTCGACCACATCAAGGACCTGCACATCGTGCAGCACGGCATCGACCGCAACGGCAACAACACGTACGACTTCGACGGCGCGGGCAAGAGCGAACTCGACCCGAAACTCCCCCAGGAGGCCACCGCCCCCACCAACTGCGGTGAGGTCCAGGGCGCCGCGGTCGGCTCCATCCCGGTCGGCGGGGTCGAGACCGGGACCGGGCCTGTGGACCCGCCCGCCGGTAAGAGCGTGCCCCTCGCGCTGCTGGGCGCCGGCGCAACCGCCGTGGCGGCGGCGACCGGCACCCTGGTCCTGCTGCGCCGCCGCCGGGCCCAACTCGCCCCGGTGCGCGGCGAGAACGGCGGGGCCGCCGCATGAGCGCCCCCAGGGCCGCCGTGACCACCGGGCGCCGCAGCCGCCGGGCCGTCGGCGGTCTGCTCGCCGCCGCGGTGGCCGCCGTGCTCGTCGCCGGGTGCGGAGGACAGGACGCCGCGGCGCCGCGCTCGCTCCCCGCCGAGCAACCGGGCCAGGGCGGTCACGCCGCCCACGACGAGGCGTCCGCCGCGACGGACGGACCGGGCGCCGCCGCCGCGAGCATGCCGACGTCCGCCCCCGTACGGCTCTCCATCCCCGCACTGAAGGTGTCCTCCACGCTGGAGACGCTGGGGCAGCACCCGGACGGGACGATGGAGACCCCGCGCGATCCGGCCAAGGCGGGCTGGTACCGGCCCGGCCCGACGCCGGGCGCCCGAGGACCGGCCGTCATCGCCGGCCATGTCACCTGGAACGGCACCCCGTCGGTGTTCCGGAAACTGTCGTCCATGAAGCGCGGGGACACCATCGAGGTCGCCCGGAAGGACGGCAGCACGGCGAAGTTCACCGTCGACCGCGTCGCCCAGTACCCGAAGAACAAGTTCCCCACCGTGGAGGTCTACCAGAACCTCGACCACGCGGGCCTCCGCCTGATCACCTGCGGCGGCGACTACGACCAGGGCAAGCACTACTACCCGGACAACGTGGTGGTGTTCGCCAGCCTCACCGGCAAGGCATAGACCTCGTCCGCCGGCCGGCCCGGGGGCCGGTCGGCGGCGCACACACCTAGGCCGGCTGCGGCAGCGCCGTCAAGCGGCCCACCAGGTCCGCGAACATCCCGTCTGCCGGTTCGTCCGCCAGGATGCGGCGGACGATCCCGGCCATGCGGGCGTCGTACGCCGCGCTCACCGCCGCCAGCGCGGCGAAATCGTGGACGAGCTGGCGTTCCAGCTCGGCGCGGGGGACCCGGCGGCCGTCCAGCCAGAGGAGGGCGGTGGTCTCGGCCAGCGAGATCCACGAGCGCACCACCAACTCCAGCCGCGGCGGCGGGTCGGGGACGGCGAGGTGCGCGAGGATCTGGTCGTACGCGGCCTGGCGGACGCCGTCGATCAGGGCACCGGTACGGGTCGAGCCGATCGCCGGGCCGCCGCGCATCAACGCGGAGAAGCCGGGGCCGTGCTCGTCGACGAAGTCGAAGAAGCGCTCCATGACCCGCAACAGACGGGCCCCGAGCGGACCGTCGTGCGGCTCCACGAAGCGGGTGGTCAGCTCGTCCGCGGCCCGCCGCAGCGCGGCCTCGTACAGCTGCTGCTTGCCCGGGAAGTAGTGGTAGACCAGCGGCCGCGAGATGCCGGCCGCCTCGGCGATCTCGTCGATCGACACGTCCTCGGGCGCGCGGTGGCTGAACAGGCCGAGGGCGACCGCGATCAGCTGATCGCGCCGCTCCTCGACGCCCATCCTGCGCCGCGCCCCGGTCGTCATGCGGACCACACTAACGACCCGGGGCGCGACGCGGAATCACAGATCGAGCACCAGCCGTTCCCCGCCCCGCGCCCGGGAGACGCAGATCAGCAGCGAGTCGTCGCGCTCGGCGTCCGTCAGCAGCTCGTCGCGGTGGTCCACCTCGCCGGCCAGCACCCGCTGCCGGCAGGTGCCGCAGAACCCCTGCTCACAGGAGTACGGCAGATCCGGCAGCGCCTGGTCGCGGACCGCCCGCAGGACGCTGGTCCCCGCGGGCACCGTGACCGTACGGCCGGTGCGGCGCAGCTCCACCTCGAACGGCAGCTCCGCGCCGGCCGCCGCGGGAGCGGCCGGGGTGAAGCGTTCGGTGTGCAGGGTGAGGCCGTCCGGGCCGCCGGGCAGCAGGGCGGCGACCGCGTCCATCAGGGGCTGCGGGCCGCAGCAGTGGACCGCCGCGTGCGACGGCGCACCGGCGAGCACCGCGGCCAGGTCCGGCCGGCCGTCCTCGTCCTCGGCGACCACCGTGACCCGGTCCGGCCCGGCCCCCGCCAGCTTCTCGACCTCCGCCAGGAACGGCATCGAGGCCCGGGACCGCCCGCCGTACAGCAGCCGCCACGGCACCCCCTCCCGTTCGGCCTGGCGGACCATCGGCAGGATCGGGGTGATGCCGATGCCGCCGGCGATGAAGACGTAGGCGTGGCTCTCGGTGAGGGGGAAGCGGTTGCGGGGGCCGCGGACCTCCACCTCCGTGCCCTCGTGCAGCTGCTCGTGGACCTCGCGCGAGCCGCCCCGGCCGTCCTCGACGAGCCGGACGGCGATGGTGTACGCACCCGGTATCGCGGGATCCCCGCACAGCGAGTACTGGCGGACCACGCCGGACGGCAGCACGACGTCCACGTGCGCGCCCGGTTCCCAGGCGGGCAGATCGGCGCCCTCCAGGCGGAGGCGGAGCACGCCCTCGGCCTCCGTCGTCCGCTCCACGACCGTCAGCCGCCGCGCCTTCGCGCGTACCCCGGTCCGGCCGCGGCCGGAGACGGGCTCGGCCAGGGCCGGCAGCGGCCACAGCGGCGAGGCCCGCACGCGTCGGCGCAGCGCCCGCCGGGCGACCAGGGCCGCCGCACCCACCGCGACGACCGTGCCCATGCGCGGCATCTCAGGCACCTCCGGACATACGGGACGCGGCCGCGGTAGCGGCGGGGGAGTGGGCGAGATAGGCCACGGCCCGGGCGGTGTCGCCGTGTTGGGAGGGGTGGTAACCGCGGCTCAGATACTGCGGGATGGAGCGGACCATGGCGCCCGCGGTGGGCAGTACGCCTTCCCGCCCGGCGCGGACGAACTCCCGGAAGGTGGCCCGGCCGTCGGCCAGCGTGGGGTCGTTCTCCAGAAAGAAGCGGGTGCCGCGCTGCCACAGGAAGACCAGCGCGCCGAAGGCCGTGGCCCAGGTGCGGACCCGGCGCCGGTAGCCGCCGTCGAGGTGGACGAACAGGTCGAAGGCGACCGAGCGGTGCTCGACCTCCTCGGCGCCGTGCCAGCGCAGCAGGTCGAGCATGGTCGGATCGGCGCCCCTGGCGTCCAGCGCCTCGGCGCCCAGCACCCAGTCGCCCAGGAAGGCGGTGTAGTGCTCGATGGCGGCGATCAGGGCGACCCGCTCCAGCAGCCACCACCGGCGGGCCCGGCCCGGCGGCAGCGTACGGTCCCCGAGCAGCTTCTCGAAGAGCCAGTCGACCTGGGCGGTGTACGGGGTGGGGTCCAGCCCGTGTTCCTTGAGGTGCGGCAGCACCTCGTCGTGCGCCTGGGAGTGCATCGCCTCCTGGCCGATGAACCCGATTACGTCCGCGCGCAGTTGGGGATCGCGGACGTACGGCAGCGCCTGCTTGTAGACGTGCACGAACCAGCGTTCGCCGGCCGGCAGCAGCAGGTGCAGCACATTGATCGTATGGGTGCTGGCGGGGTCGCCGGGGATCCAGTGCAACGGGGTGTCCGCCCAGTCGAAGGCGACGTTGCGGGCCTTCAGCGGGGTGTGCTCGGACGCGACCGGCTGGGGCCGCAACGAGGCCTTGTTAGACATGGCGTCAATGTACTGGCGGGTAAGGAGTTGTCGATACCCCTCGTACGACGAAAATCGAGCGCCTCTCCCGTCAGCCCACCGCGTCGATCTTCTTGCCGCTGGCCAGCCGGCCGGCCAGCTCCGCGTTGTCGCCCGCCTTCGCCGGCAGCGTCAGGAAACGGCCTGGCGCCTCCCCGCGCACCGCACCGGACGCGGTGATCGACCTGACCCGGTCGCTGCCGGCCGCCAGCAGCCACCACTGGCCGGCCGGAGCCTTCCACAGCACCCCGGCCAGCGCCCGCGGCGCCCGCGGACCGCAGGCCGTACCGCCCTCCGCGCGGGCGGTCACCGCACCGGGGGCGTACGGCTGCCCGTTCGGCGCCGGGGTCTGGACCTGGGCAAGCGTCCGGCTGCCCGCACCCCGCCAGGTCTCCGCCCGGGTGCACAGCCAGGCCGCGACCCCCGCACCGCCCGGCAGCGGCTGCCGGGCGAACTCCCAGGCGTTGACGCTGCGCACGCCCTGACCGCGGACCGCGGCGAGCTCGCAGGCCGTCCGCGCCCAGGCCGTCCTGGCCGCCGGGGCGGTCACCTCACCCGGCCGGCGCGGCCTGCCGTACGTCAGCCGGGCCGGGGTCAGCTCGCCGAGGTCGGTCAGGAGGTGGCCACCGAGCCGCAGGGCCGGCCAGCCGCTGCACCTCTGGTCGGGTCGGGGCACCGGCACCGGACCGGTCAGCCCGTCCGGCCCCAGGGGCACCGGCTGCGCGGCCGCGTCCGGCTTGGCCAGATCGACCAGCGCGGCCTTCCCCTTCACCCACGGGGCGGTCAGATAACGGACATTGCCCTGGGTGCGGCCCACCACCACGGCGCTCGCCGTGCCGTCCGCGGCGCCGTCCGTACGGGCGAAGTCCAGCGCCGCGCCGGTGCCCTCGCCCTGACCCTCGCCGTCCGACGCCTCGGCGTACCGGACCACCCGCAGACCGTCGTGGAAGAGCACCACCACCGCATGGTCCACCACCCCCGCGAACAGCAGCTGCGGCGGGCCCGCCGCGGGGCCGGCCGGGGTGCCGGGCGTGGCCGACACCTGCACCCCCGAGCCGGGACGCGCCCATACGGCCAGCGCGCGGCGCAGCAGGGCCTTGTCGTGGACGCGGTCCCCGCGGGCCGGCCAGGCCGCGAAGTCCTGGCGGGCCGCGTTCTTCCAGGCCGTGGCCGAGGTGACCGTCAACCTGCCCGGATCCAGGGCGGCTTCGGACGCGGCGTTGCGCGCGTACGGCGGGGCGGCCGCGCCGTCCGGACCCCAGCCGTCGCCCGGCAGCCCCAGCAGCGCCCCGCACACCAGGACCGCGGCACCCGCCGCCAGCACCGCCCGACCGTTCTGGCGCCGCCGGAGCAGATCCGTCGGCCGGGCCTGCAGCGCGCACGGGTCGAACTCCGGCGACTCCAGCAGCGAGCGGTCCCGGCTGCCGGCCGGGGTCGCGACCCGCTCCGCCTCGTCCCAGGCCTCCCGCGGCTCGGCCACCCCCGCCGCCTCCAGCACCCGGCGCGCCTCGGGCAGGCTCAGCCGCTCCAGATCACGCAGCACGAACGCGGCCCGGCCGGGTCCGGACAGCGCCGACAGGGCCTGGTCCAGGGCGAGTTCATCGGCGCCGCCCGAACGGGGGAACAGCCGCAGCCCCCACACCTGGGGAAGGAGCGGCGGCGGGGCCGCCAGCCGGCGGGGCGACCGGGCGGCGGCCAGCGCCGCGCGCAACACCCGCATCCGGACGAAGGCGTAGCCCGGGTCGATCGCCGCTTCCGCGCCGGCGCGCTGGCCCGGCAGACCCAGGGCCCGGGTGGAGCTGCGCTGACGCGGCAGGGCCCGCTGCACCACGCCGTGCGCGGCCAGCACCCGGCGGCCGCGGCTCCGGCCGGGCGGCAGGACGAGATAGGCCAGCCGGACCAGCCGGGGGTAGTGCTCGACCAGCGCCGCCTCGGCCTGCTCGACATCGATGACCTCGTCGAGGTCCGCGGGGGTGCCGGAGGGAGTACGGTCCGCACGCGCGGGGGAGGACTGCTGCTGCTTCACGTTCCGTGAAACGAGTGAATCCTGTGATGGTCACCGCTACGGGCACACGCCCCTACGGGTGACCGGGCCCGGGGACGGCCACCGGCCGGCCCCCGGGGACGGGCCGCGCTCAGCGCTCCAGGTCGAACTCGCCGTCCTTCGCGCCCAGCACGAACGCCCGCCACTCCGCCTCGGTGTAGCGCAGCACCACGTCGGGCTCGGTGGAGTTCCGCATGGCCACCGCGCCGCGCTCCAGGAAGGCGATCTCCACCGCTTCCTCGGCGTCGCCGGGCGGGCGCTGCCAGACGGCGTCGGAGATGTCGAGGGCGTAGAGCCACTCCTTCTCTGCTGCGGCACTCATACCGAAAATCCCCTCGCTCGTGGTGCAGTTGCGGGTCAGCGTACGCGGTGGCCGGGCGTGCTTCCAGTGACGGTCCAGTGACGGAACGCGGCCGTCCCGCGGCCCCCGGAACCGGAGTTGGCGGCCGACTGGTGCAGCCCGGCGTCCTGCCGGCCGGCCGCTGCCGGCACGGTCACGGTGGCGATCTCCCGCCAGGTCGCGCCGCCGTCGGCGGAGCAGGCACCGGTGTACGTACCCGAGCGCCCGCTGTCCGGCCCGCGGGTCAGCCGCAGCAGGACGGGCGCGGTGACGCCGGTGAGCCGGCGGTAGGTGTCCAGCCGGCCGTCGCCGTCGGCGTCGTAGGACAGCACGACGCCGTTGGCCGGGGTGAGGGAGAGGTTGAGGAAGCCCAGGGCGGCGTCCGGTGTGTCCGGGCCGGGCGGGGCGAGGCGGTTGCGGACGATCAGGCCGGCCCGGGCCCAGGGGCCGGTCGGGTCCTGGTCCGTGACCTCCACCGTCACCGCCCCGCCCGCCTCCAGGGCGCCCGGCCGGAACAGCGCGCCGAACTCCGCGGTCGACCGCCACAGGTCCGCGCCGGAGCCGTTGATCGCGAAACGGTCGCCGAGCTGCCCGAAGACGGCCGCGTTCGTGGTGACCGTCCGCAGGCCCGCCTCCAGGGGCCCGGCGACGAAGAGCGTGCCGTCCCGGGTGGCCCGGACCCGGGGCTCGCCCCGGGGGCCGTAGTCGGCGGTGAGGCGGTAGGGGAGGGGCTGCAGCGGCGCCTTCGCCGGGCCGGCCGGGGCGGTGATCCGCCAGCGCGCCCGGCCGGTGCCGCCGGGCGGCAGGGACGCCAGGGTGAGGGGCCCGTCGGCGGTGGCCGGCGGCCCGGTCAGCGCGAAGTCGACGCGGCCGGTGGCCCGCAGGCCGTTCTCGTTGCGCAGCGCCGCGGTGAGCGTGGCGCGGCCGCCCGGAGGCAGCGCGGCCGGATCGGCGGCCACCGTGAGCGTGCCCTGGTACGGGGCCGTGGCGAGGACGTCGTGGACCCGCCGGGCGGTGCGGTACGGATCGGCGGTGGGCCGCAGCGGATGGCCCGTCCGCGCCCTGGTCCAGGGCTCCTCCAGGGCGTACCAGTCGAAGGTCTTCGGCGGGCGGTCCGCGGCCAGCGCGTCCGCGAGCTCGTCCAGGTACGCCTGCCACTGCGGGAGGTGGACCTCGGAGATCAGGCCGTGCCAGTCGCGGTTGGCGTAGTTGGCGAGCGCCCCGCCGTCCGCGGTGGCCCGGTCCGCCCAGGTGGTGAGCAACGCCCGGGCCGAATGCTCCAGTTGCGCCTCCTCCTCGGGGCCGGACGCCCTCGCCTTCGCGTCCGCGAGCCAGGGCCCCAGCAGGAAGTGCCGGTGCGCGCCGGCGACCTCGTCGCTCAGCCGCATCAGCCGCAGCCACAGCCCGGACAGCGCCCGGAACGCCGCCCGGTCCCTGCGCCGGTAGGCCTCCTGGAGCTGCCCGATCAATTGCCAGGAACGATTGGCCAGCGCCTGCCGGGCGGCGTCGGTCAGATCGTGGCGGTAGGCGTCGCTGCCGCGCAGCGCGGGCCGGACCGCGAGCAGCGCCGCGAACGCGGCGTCGAACGCCGCCGGGTCGAAGGCCGGGGTGTGGGTGGCATAGGTGGTCCCGGAACGGGCGGCCAGGCTGGGCCGGGCGGCGAAGACGGAGTCGTGCGGCCGGCCGTCCTTGCTGGCGATCTCGTACGCGCTGGTGCGCAGCGCGGCGAACGCGGCCCGGGCGTGCGGATCACGCGCGCCGTAACGGAACGCGGCATAGCCCTCGAACCACGCCGCGCGGTCCACCGGCCGATCCCGCCACGCCAGTTCACTGAACAGCTCGAAGGCGGCCGGATCCCGCTCGGCGGCCTCCGGCATGTAGGCGGTCCCGACCAGCCGGCTGCCCGGCTTGTCCCGCCAGGCCGGGAAGCGCTCCGCCCAGATGTGGGTCTTCGCACCGATCGTGGTGCGCCCGCCGAAGTTGGGGATCGACCCGAAGGCGTACGGCACCCCGCCCCAGTCCCGCTCCCGGTCGGTGACCGTGTCCAGGTCGCCGAGCCCGTCCACGATCAGCATCCGGTCGTGGTCGACGGCGTCCAGCAGGTCCCGGCGCGGGTTGTCCTGCCAGCCGAGGATCACCCAGGTGGCGTCCGGGTGCGCGGTACGCAGCGCCCGCTCGACGGCGCGCGCCGCCTCCGCCACCGGGACGTCACCGGGATCGCCGCCCTCGTGCAGCAGATCCATCTTGAAGTGCTCGGCGGGGCCCAGGAGCAGTTTCTGCTCCCGGTAGAACGCGGCGGCGACCTCGGCGAAAACCCCGGTCCGCGGATCCAGCCAGTCGGGACGCTTCAGCCCCGACCAGGTGCCCTGCGGGACGGTCCGCGCGCCGGGATTCCGGACGGCGAAACCGTCCGGAACGGTGCCGAAGTACCCGGGCAGCACCGGCCGCATCCCCAACTCCCGCAGCCGCCCGGTGATGCGCCGCCCCAACTCGGCCCGTCGGTCCAGCAGTTCGGGGCTCATCGGCCCCCCGTACCCGCTCATGTTCTGCAGCAGCCACCACGGCTGGTGCGAGGGCGCCGGAAGCCAGCGGCGGGCCTCGGCGTCGGAGTACCCGAACCCGGTCAGCAGCCGGTGGTAGACGGCCTCGGTACCCGGCGTGACCAGCACCTCGTTCACGCCGTGCAACGCCAGAACGTCGATCAGCCGCTCCCACCGCGCCCAGTCGGCGTACGGGGCGGTGTACCCGTCGTGGGTGTCGTTCAGCGCGAACCGGTGCGGAACGGCGCTGCTCCGCTCCAGGGGCGAGCGGGGCGCGGGCAACGTGGTGGGCAGCTCGACCTGGTCACCGGCCCAGGACAGATGAGCCCGGCAGGTGTATTTGAGGTACCAGTGAACGCCGGTGAGGAGTGTGGCGGGGGAGGTCCCCGCGACAGTGACCCGGCCGGCCGTCCCGTCGACCCGGAACCGGTCGGCGTGCCCCGCGGCTGCCAGCGGGACCAGCCGGAACTGGTCGGCGTGCTCCGGCAGCAACCGCTCCAGCGCGGCCCGCGCCGGAGCGGTATCGAAGGGTGCGGCCCGTCGCCCACGGTCCGGGGCCCGCCCCGGCGCGGCCCCACCGAGTGTCGCCCCCGCACCGATCGCTCCGGCTGTCCCTAACAACGCACGTCGTGACGGTTGACCCATGGATAAGTATCCCCACGTACTCGGCTGCGGCGCCATGGTGTCCGCCGCGCTGGGGCCGGTTGTGTGGACTGCTGACGCTTTACGTCCACACAACCGGCCCCTCCGGCCCGTCCCCTCCCGTTGAGGGGAGTGTGCGGGTCGGTGGGGGCGTGCGTTGTGCCGCGTACACCTGACGTCGCTGGTCAGCAGGAATAGCTCCACCCGCGTGTCCGGTTGTGGCCCCGCAGGGGGCCTTCGCGACCCTTACGGGTTCTGTTCGACCTTCCCCTACGGGTTCCAAGGGCCCCTGGTTCCCTCAACGCCCACCCCCACCGCCCTCTTCCCCCTCCCCCGACGGGAGGGGACGGGCCGGAGGGGCCGGTGTTTGGGACGTAAAGCGACAGCAGTCCCAAACACCGGCCCCGCAGGCCCGTCACCGCACCCGACACCCAC
>NZ_JOIX01000091.1 GCF_000720175.1 Streptomyces sp. NRRL S-337 | reverse complement strand
GGGGCGGGCACTGGGGAGGGGGCAGGGGGGTCAGGGCTGCGGCTCGGTGGCGGGCAGCGTGGGCAGCCGGTCCGCCGCACCGGCGGCGTCCGTCTCCGCCTGGGCCGGGAGCCTGTCCTGCGGTCGACGGGCCATCAGATAGACCGTGCCGGCGCCGAGTACCACCGCGACGCCGAGCGGTGCGGCCCAGATCTGGTACCAGGGGGCGCCCGGCGGGGCGAGCACCGCGCGCGGCCAGGCGACGTTGGTGACCTCGAAGCCGGTCCAGGCGACGGCGACGACGTTGAGCACCGTGCCCTTGCGGCCCTGCCGGATGTGGCCACCGGGCACCCAGGTGCCGCGCAGCCGCGCGATCAGGGCGGCCGCGGAGACCAGGAAGAACGGTACGAAGGTGGCCGCGGTGCCGAAGGCGATCAGCGAACCGATCGCGGTGGCGTTCAGGCCGAGCAGCAGGGCCACGCCCGAGACGAGGGGGGAGGCGATCAGGCCGCCGATCGGCGCCTGCTGTTTGTTGACCTTCCTGACCTGCCGCGAGAACGGGAACACGTCGTCCCGGGCGAGTGAGTACAGGCCGCGGGCCGCACCGCCCTGGGACGCCATGGCGCAGGCGAGGAAGCTGACCAGCACGACGAGCACGAACGGCTTGTCCGACCAGGAGCCGAACGACGTGACCACGGCCGTGGTCACCGGGTCGACGTCCTTGCCCGCGACGGCGGTGGCTGTGTGGGGGTAGGAGATGGCGACGGCCGCCGCGTTGAGGATGACCACGGCGCCGACGGACAGCAGCGCCCACCACATCGCCCGGGGCACCTGGCGGCCGGCGTCCTTGGTCTCCTCCGCGGTCGAGACGCACGCGTCGAAGCCGATGAAGGCCCAGCCGGCGACCGCGAGCACGGTCAGCAGCGCCAGCGGCACCGAGCCGCCGGACAGTGCCTCGGCGCCGAAGGTGTGCGTGAACAGCGAGAACGGGTGCTTGCGGAAGAACAGCAGCAGGGACAGGCCGACGAGGACGGAGGCGATGGCCTCGCCGGCGATGCCGGCCGAGACGAACCACTTCAGGAGGTTGATGCCGTACGCGTTGACCAGCGCGCAGAGCAGCACGACGGCCATCGAGACGGCGACCATCGCGCCGGGCGACGGCGTCACCCCGGTGAGCGCGAACACCCAGGGCGCCGCCAGGTAGGCGACGGTGGTGTTCCCGAACATCACCGCGAACTGCCAGACCCAGCCGCTCAGCCAGCCGAACCGCGGGCCGATGAGCCGCCGCCCCCACTGGTAGGGGCCGCCGGCCAGCGGCCATTGCGAGGTCAGTTCGGAGTAGACGTTGACCACCAGGCACTGGCCGGCCAGGACCACGGGCAGGGCCCAGATCCACGCGGGCCCGGCGATCATCGTGCCGATCATGGAGACCGCGTACAGCGCGACCACCGGGGAGACCACGGCGAAGCCCATGGCGATGTTTCCCAGGATGTTCAGGCTGCGGCGGAGTTCTTGTGTGTAGCCCAGTGATGCGAGACGGGCGGCGTCGCCGTCCCCGCCGGCAGCGCTGTCTGTGCTGCCGGCGGGCGGCCGGTGCGGGGGCGTGGAGTGGGACATGGCGTACCTCGCCTGGCGGTTCGATTAAAACTAACTTTGTTAGTCGGCGAAGGTAGGGACGTCATGCCGCTCTGTGAAGCCCCTGCCGGTGAGTAACCTTGAAAAGCCAGGAATTCGAGGGGAAGCGAGGGGTGTCGTGGGCCGCCCACACCAGACATTGCTGAGCAGGACGGCCATAGCGCACGCGGCTCTGGAGCTGATCGACGACCGCGGCTACGAAGCCCTCACCATGCGGGCACTGGCCGACCGGCTGGGTGTGCGCGGCGCGTCGCTCTACAACCACATCGGCTCGAAGGACGACATCCTGGACGCCGTCAGCGAACTGCTCGACGCCGAGATCGACCACACCCCGCTGCACCACGAGCCCTGGCCCGACGGCATCGCCGCGTACGCCCGCGGCTACCGGCGGGTCTTCCAGCGCCACCCCAACGCCATCGCCCTGGTCGCCCGCCGCGGCGTGCACACCGAGGGCGCGCTGCGCGAGTACGACACCCTGCTCGCCACCCTGATCCGCGCGGGCTGCACCCCCGCCCTGGCCGCCGAGACCGCCGCCGCCCTCGACTTCCTGGTCATCGGCTCCGCCCTGGAGACCTACGCGGCCGGCTTCACCCGGCCGCCCGCCGCCTACCGCCCCGACCACCCCGCCCTGGCCGACTCCCTCGAAGCCGCCACCCACGTCGACCCGTCCCCGACCGCCCTCGACGACCGCGGCTTCGAATTCGGCCTCCGGATGATCCTGGGCGGCCTGGCGGCGCAGCTGGCGAGCACGGGCAACGACTGACGCCCGCAGGCCGAACGCCGCGCCGCCGAAAAAGAGTTGGCGGCGCACAGTGCCGCTGGCTTACGGTGAGCGGGTTCCGGAGGGCGGCGATGCCGCCGTCCGTGTCGGCCGTTGAGGAATCCGGGAGGTGAAGACCGATGACTGTCGTTGCGCTGGGCGCTGCCCGCATCCAGGAGTTCATCACATTCACCTCCGTGGTCTCCGGCTGACTCGACGTCACTTCCGTTTTTCCGCTGCGCAGAGATGCGCACGCGGTGGCGTGGGCCGGGGCCGCTTTCCCTGAAGGGTCCTTGCGTTGTTCGACCTCGATCTTTCCACTGCGCATCCGTTGACGGCCTACGGCTGGGACGACGGGTTCGCGGAGAGTTTCACCCCCTTTGCCGGGCAGGGGTTCGTGCCCGGTCGTGTCGTCCGCGTGGACCGCGGGCGCGTGGACGCCGTCGTGCCCGACGGCGACGGCGTCCGGACCGTGCTGGCGGACACCGCGCTGGTGGCGACCGGTGATCCGATGCGGGTGCCGTGCACGGGTGACTGGGCCGTCATCGATCTGGAGAACGGGCGGGGCGGTGACCATGTGGACGGCGTCCTGCGGGCGCTGCTGCCGCGGCGTACGTCGTTCGTGCGGTCCACGTCGTCGAAGCGTTCCGAGGGGCAGATCCTGGCGGCGAACGTCGATCATGCGGTGATCGCGGTCTCGCTGGCCGACGCGCTGGACCTCGGGCGCATCGAACGGTTCGTCTCGCTGGCCTGGGAGAGCGGGGGACAGCCGCTGGTGGTGCTGACCAAGGCCGACCTGGCCGGGGACGGGCACGGGCTGGCGCACCTGGTGGCGGACGCGGAATCGGCCGCTCCAGGGGTGCGGGTGCTGGCCGTCAGCGCGGAGACCGGTGCGGGGCTCGATGCGCTGGCCGCCGTACTGGCCGGGGGGACGTCCGTATTCCTGGGACAGTCCGGCGCGGGCAAGTCCACGCTGGCGAACGCGCTGGTGGGGGCGAGTGTGCAGACCGTACAGGCCACCCGGGACCGGGACGGCAAGGGCCGGCACACCACGACCACCCGCGATCTGCTCGCGCTGCCCGGCGGTGGCGTGCTGATCGATACGCCCGGGCTGCGCGGGGTCGGGATGTGGGACGCCGAGGGCGGGCTGTCCCGGACGTTCTCGGACGTCGAGGCGCTGGCCGAAGGGTGCCGCTTCCATGACTGCGCGCACGAGAGCGAGCCGGGGTGCGCGGTCCACGTCGCCCTGGAGAACGGTGAGTTGGCGGTGCGCCGGCTGGAGAGCTACCGCAAGCTGCTGCGGGAGAACCAGCGCATCGTGGCCAAGACGGACGCCCGGCTGCGGGCCGAGATCCGGCGGGACTGGAAGCAGAAGCAGGCGCTCGGCCGGCACATGATGGAGCGGAAGAGGGGCACGGAAGGTGAGCTGAAGCAGGCGGAGAGGTGAGCCGGGGCCCGGGCGTCATTGCCCGGGCCCACGGCGGCGCCCGGAAACGTCAGGTCCGAAATCCGCCGGTCCGAGCCCCGCCGCGGGCGCAGACTGGAGGCGTGATGGACGACGAGACCAGGTACGAAGCGGTGTCCAGCCGGGACGCGCGGTTCGACGGGGAGTTCTTCTTCGCGGTGGTGACCACCGGCATCTACTGCCGGCCGAGCTGCCCCGCGGTCACTCCCAAGCGGGTGAACGTGCGGTTCTTCCCGTCGGCCGCGGCCGCGCAGGCCGCCGGTTTCCGGGCCTGCCGGCGGTGCCGGCCGGACGCCGTGCCCGGCTCGGCGGAGTGGAACGTGCGCGCCGACCTGGTGGGCCGGGCCATGCGGTTCATCGGCGACGGCGTGGTCGACCGGGAGGGCGTCGCCGGGCTGGCGCAGCGGCTGGGGTACAGCGCGCGGCAGGTGCAGCGGCAGCTGACCGCGGAACTGGGCGCCGGTCCGGTCGCACTGGCCCGGGCCCGCCGGGCGCACACCGCGCGGGTGCTGCTGCAGACCACCGCGCTCCCGGTGACCGAGCTGGCGTTCGCGGCCGGGTTCGCCAGCATCCGGCAGTTCAACGACACCATGCGGGAGATCTACGCCGGTACGCCGAGCGAGCTGAGGGCCGCGGCGGTGGGCGGGCGCGGGCGCGGCGGCGTCACGACCACGCGCCCCCGGTCGCGGCCCGCCCCGGGCGGCGGCCCGGCGGCCGGCGGGATTCCACTGCGGCTGGCCTACCGGGGCCCCTACGCGGCCGTGGAGATCTTCGACTTCCTGGCGGAACGGGCCGTGCCGGGCGTGGAGGAGGTACGGGGCGAGCGCGGCCCGCGCACCTACCGCCGTACCCTGCGGCTCACCTACGGCAGCGGGATCGCCGAGGTCGAGGAGCCGCCCGCCGGGCCCCGCGGACGGTCCCGGCCGCCGGCCGGCCGGGTGTGCCCGGCGGCCAGGGGCGGGGACGGCGGCTGGCTGGAGTGCCGGCTGCTCCTGACCGACCTGCGGGACCTGTCGACGGCCGTGCAGCGGCTGCGCCGGCTCTTCGACCTGGACGCCGACCCGTACGCCGTTGCCGAGCGGCTCGGCGCGGACCCGGTGCTCGGCCCACTGGTGGCCGAGCGCCCGGGCCTGCGCTCGCCGGGCGCGGCGGACCCGGAGGAAATGGCCGTACGGATCGTGCTCGGCGGGCCGCCGGAACGCGCCGCCGAGCTGGTGCGGGCCTACGGCAAGCCGCTGGACGCGGCGGACGGCGGGCTGACCCACCTCTTCCCGGCGCCCGCGGAGCTGACCGGCGCGGACGTCCCCGAGCCGGTGCGCGCGCTGTGCACCGCGCTCGCCGACGGCACGGTCCGGCTGGACGCCGGCGCCGACCGGGCCGCTGCGGAGCGGGCGCTGGCCGCGCTGCCCGGTGTCGGGCCGCGCACCGCCGCGTACATCAGGATGCGGGCACTGGGGGACCCGGACGTGGGCGGACCGGAGGCCGGCGAGCGGACCGCAGCGGAGCGGGGCGCGGACCCGGAGGGGGCCTGGCGGCCCTGGGGCGCGTACGCCCTGCACCATCTGTGGCGGGCGGGACTGCTCCCGCCGGGCGGGCTACCGGCCCTCGCGGCGGCGGCGCCGGCGGCCTGAGGCCGCTCCGGCGACGCCCGCCGTCGCCCCTCGCCCGAGGCCGGCTCACCTCGCGAGCACCGTCCCCGCCCAGCCACCGACCACCAGCAGGCAGGCGAGCAGTTCGACCAGCACGCTCAGCCCGAGGGTGCGCATCACCGTGCGGGTCGAGGCCCAGGCGTCGCCGTGCCCGCCCAGCCGGATGCGTTCCAGCAGGTAGAGGCCGCCGACCGCGCCCACCACGGCACCGATCACCGGCAGCACGAAGAAACCGACGATGCCGGCCATGCCGGCCAGGAACAGGGTGCGGTACGGCGCGCCCGCGGCCCGCAGATCACGCACCGGCAGCAGCCACTTCAGCGCCTGGTTGAGCAACAGCACGGCGGTGGCGCCCATCAGCACCGCCCATGCCGGGCCGGACTTCTCCGTCACCGCCCACCACAGCACGCCCGCCCACACGATCAGCGGCCCGGGGATTCCGGGTACCAGCACCCCGATCAGCCCGAGCAGCATCACCAGGCCGACCGCGACCAGCTGCCACGCGCTCATGGCCCCAGACTGCCGGACGGGACCCGGAAGCGCTTGCCGGCCGCCCGCGACCGTGCGGGCCGGCGCCGGCCGCCGCGGACATCCGACCGGCCGGCACCCCCGGACGGCCGACCGGGCAGACGACAGCGGAGGCGGACCGCCCGCCCGCATGGGTTCATGGGAACAGGCCCCTCGTACCCCCGGCCCCGACCCCTTCCACCCTGGGAGCGACAGCGACATGGCGAAGCAGACCGTGGCCGAGCAGTTCGTGGACATCCTGGTGCGGGCGGGGGTGCGGCGCCTCTACGGTGTCGTCGGCGACAGCCTGAACCCGGTGGTGGACGCCGTCCGCCGGAACGCAGCGATCGACTGGATCCAGGTCCGGCACGAGGAGGCCGCCGCCTTCGCCGCCGGGGCGGAGGCGCAGCTCACCGGCCGGCTCGCGGCCTGCGCCGGCTCGTGCGGACCGGGCAACCTGCACCTCATCAACGGCCTCTTCGACGCGCACCGTTCGATGGCCCCGGTCCTCGCGCTCGCCTCGCACATCCCCTCCAGCGAGATCGGCACCACCTTCTTCCAGGAGACCCACCCGGACCGGCTGTTCACCGAGTGCAGCCACTACAGCGAGTTGATCTCCAGCACCCGGCAGATGCCGCGGGTGCTGCAGACCGCCATCCAGCACGCCGTCGGACGAAGCGGCGTCGCGGTGGTCTCCCTGCCCGGCGACATCGCCGCCGAGCAGGCGCCCGAGCGCGCCTTCCAGCACGCGCTCGTCACCACCCGGCCGCTGGCCCGGCCCGGGGACGCCGAGATCGACGCGCTGGCCCGGATGGTCGACGGGGCCCGCACGGTCACGCTGTTCTGCGGCAGCGGCACGGCCGGTGCGCACGCCGAGGTGATGGAGTTCGCCGAGCGGGTGAAGGCCCCGGTGGGCCACGCCCTGCGCGGCAAGGAATGGATCCAGTACGACAACCCCTACGACGTCGGCATGAGCGGACTGCTCGGGTACGGCGCGGCCTACGAGGCCACCCACGAGTGCGATCTGCTGCTCCTGCTCGGCACGGACTTCCCCTACAACGCGTTCCTGCCGGACGACGTCAAGATCGTCCAGGTCGACGTCCGGCCCGAACACCTGGGCCGCCGCACCAAGCTCGACCTCGCGGTCTGGGGCGACGTCCGCGAGACGCTGCGCTGCCTGATCCCCAAGGTCCGGGAGAAGACCGACCGGAAGTTCCTCGACCGGATGCTGAAGAAGCACGCGGACGCGCTGGAGGGGGTGGTCAAGGCGTACACGAGGAAGGTGGAGAAGCACGTGCCGATCCACCCCGAGTTCGTCGCCTCGGTGCTGGACGAGGAGGCCGCCGACGACGCGATCTTCACGGTCGACACCGGCATGTGCAACGTCTGGGCCGCGCGCTACCTCACCCCCAACGGCCGCCGCCGGGTCATCGGCTCCTTCAGCCACGGCTCCATGGCCAACGCGCTGCCCCAGGCGATCGGCGCCCAGTTCCTCGACCGCCGCCGCCAGGTCGTCTCGATGTCGGGCGACGGCGGCTTCGCCATGCTGATGGGCGACTTCCTCACCCTGGTCCAGTACGACCTGCCGGTGAAGGTGGTGCTGTTCAACAACTCCTCCCTCGGCATGGTCGAGCTGGAGATGATGGTCTCCGGCCTGCCGTCGTACGGCACCACCAACCACAACCCGGACTTCGCGGCGATCGCCCGCGCGGCCGGGGTGTACGGCGTCCGGGTGGAGAAGCCCAAGCAGCTGCGCGGGGCGCTGCGCGACGCCTTCCGGCACGACGGGCCCGCGCTGGTCGACGTCGTCACCGACCCGCACGCGCTGTCCATCCCGCCGAAGATCAGCGCGGAGATGGTGTCCGGTTTCGCGCTGTCGGCCGGCAAGATCGTGCTGGACGGCGGGGTCGGCCGGATGCTGCAGATGGCCCGCTCCAACCTGCGGAACATCCCCCGGGTGTGAACCGCGAAGCGCGCGGTCAGCCGCCGGGGCGCTGCGGCCGGAGCCGGAGCGTCAGGATCTGGAACGGGCGCAGCTCCAGCGTCAGTTCCGCCGTCGGCCCCTCCTCCTCGTCGTGCAGCGGACGCTCCAGCAGATCGGTCACGGTGGCCCGTTCGACGGGGAAACCGGGCGAGAGGATGCCGGTGGCGCGGCCGCCCCGGGACTCGTAGAGCCGGACCACCACGTCACCGCTGCGGTCCTCGGCGAGCTTGACGGACTCGACGGTGAGCGCCGGGTGGTCGACGCGGACCAGCGGCGGCACCGGCGGCACGGCCACGGTCCGGAGGGGCAGGTTCAGGGCGAGGCCCTCGGCGACCGCGGCGCCGGTCGTGGCACCCGGCAGCAGCGCGTAGCGGAACCGGTGGCTGCCCTGGTCGGTCGCCGGGTCGGGGCTGTGCGGGGCGCGCAGCAGGGTCAGCCGCACGGTCGTGCCCAGGCCCTCGGCGTGCGGGACCCGGGTCACGTCGTGGCCGTAGGTCGAGTCGTTGAGCAGCGCGACGCCGTAGCCCGGCTCGGCCACCCGCAGCCAGCGGTGTGCACAGATCTCGAACCGGGCCGCGTCCCAGCTGGTGTTGGTGTGGGTGGGGCGGTGGACATGCCCGAACTGGATCTCGGCGGTGGACCGTTCGGCGTGCACGTCCAGCGGGAAGGCGGCCTTGAGGACCTTCTCCGACTCGTGCCAGTCGATGTCGGTGAGCACGTCGAGGCGGTGCGCGCCGGCCCGCAGCGTCAGCTCCTGGACCACCCGCGACGCACCGAACGACCTGGTCACCCGCACGGTCGCGGTCAGCGGCCCGGAGGTGAGCAGGTCGACGGATTCGGCGGCGGTCAGATCGGTGTGCCGGTGGCGGTAGTGCCCGTCGAGGTCCCAGGCGTCGTACTTGGTGGGGTGGTCGGGGTGCAGCTGGAGCAGGTTGCCGCGGGCGCCGGGCGCCAGCACCTCCCGCCCCGCGTGCAGATCGCGGACCGAGGCCAGCAGGCCGTCGTTGTCGACGCGGACCCGGAGCAGCCCGTTGTCGAGGGTGACGGTGCCGTCGGTATCGGTGGTGGCCCGTACCGGCGCGGGCGGCGGAACGGGGGAGTCCGGCCCCGGCGGGCGGACGGCCGCCGCCCCCAGCGCGGGGACGTGCACGGCGACGGCCGCACCCGGCCCGTCGCCCGGTAGCTCGACGATCTCGTCCCGGTCGTACGGTGAGGCGTTGAACACCGTGGGCGGCGCGCCGTCCGCCGCCCGTCCCAGTGCGGCCAGCGCCTCCTCGATGATGCCGGTCAGCTCCGCCTCGACCGCCGCGTAGGTGTCCCTGGCCTCCCGGTGCACCCAGGCGATCGACGAGCCCGGCAGGATGTCGTGGAACTGGTGCAGCAGCACGGTCTTCCAGATCCGGTCCAGCGCGTCGTACGGATACCCATACCCGCCCTCCGCGCCCCCGGCGGCCGCAGCCCGGACCGCCGCCGTCGCCGCCCACAACTCCGCCTCACGCAAAAGGTGTTCACTGCGCCGGTTGCCCTGTTTGGTCTTGGCCTGCGAGGTGTACGTGCCCCGGTGGTACTGCAGGTACAGCTCGCCCGACCAGACCGGCGCGGCCGCGCCGTACTCCTCGTGCGCCGCCGCGAAGAACCGGGCCGGCGGCTCGATCTCGACCCGCGGGGAGCCCTCCAGCGAGCGCAGCCGGCGGGCCCGCTCCAGCATCTCCCGGGTCGGGCCGCCCCCGCCGTCGCCCCAGCCGAACGGGACGAGGGAGCGGGTGGCGCGGCCCTTCTCGGCGAAGTTCCGTTCGGCGTGGGCGAGTTCGGCGCCGTGCAGCCGCGAGTTGTAGGTGTCGACCGGCGGGAAGTGGGTGAAGACGCGGGTGCCGTCGATGCCCTCCCACCAGAAGGTGTGGTGCGGCATCCGGTCGGTCTGGTTCCACGACAGCTTCTGCGTCAGGAACCACCGCGCGCCGGCCAGCCGGGCCAGCTGCGGGAAGGCCGCGGTGTAGCCGAAGGAGTCCGGCAGCCAGATCTCCTCGGTCTCCACCCCCAGTTCCTCCCGGAAGAACCGCTTGCCGTGCACCAGCTGCCGGGCCAGCGCCTCGCCGCCGGGCATGTTGGCGTCCGACTCCACCCACATCGAACCGACCGGCGCCCAGGTGCCGTTGCGCACCGCCTCCTTGATGCGCGCCCAGATGTGCGGCTGGTGCTCCTTGACCCAGGCGTACTGCTGCGCCTGGGAGCAGGCGAACACCAACTCGGGGTACTCGGCGGCGAGTTGGGTGACATTGGCGAAGGTGCGGGACGCCTTGCGGACGGTCTCCCGCAGCGGCCACAGCCAGGCGGAGTCGATATGGGCGTGCCCGGTGGCCGAGAGCCGGTGGGCGCTGGCCGCGGCGGGGCGGCCGAGGACCCCGGCCAGCGCGGCCCGGCCGGCCTCCGCCGTGCCCGCGACGTCGTGCAGGTCCAGCGTGTCCAGCAGGTCCTCCAGCGCGCGCAGGATCTCGTGCCGGCGCGGGCGGTCGGCCGGCAGCTCCGGCATCAGCTCGGCCAGCACCTCGATGTCGAGCACGAGGTGCCAGACCGTCTCGTCGAGGACGGCCAGGTCCGCCGAGGCGAAGCGGTACAGCGGGCGGTCCGGCGCGGTGCGGACGTCACCGAGGTCGGTGGGGCGGAAGTCCCGCAGCACCGCCGGGTTCGCGGCGGCCTCCAGCAGCAGCCGCACCTCCTCGCCACCGCGGACGGGCGCACCGACGGGGACGTGGCGGTTGCGCGGATGGATCCCTTTCAGCGGAACGCCCTCGGCGTCGTACACCAGGCCCTCCGCCTGGAAACCGGGCCCGTCGCCGCTGAACCCGGGATCGATGACGGCCTCCACCCGCCGCCCCGCCCACTCCTCGGGCACCTCACCCGCCAGCCGGAACCAGCTCGTCGACCACGGCGGCCCCCACGCCTCGCCCGCCGCGAACGGCACGTACTCGGCGCCCAGCGCCTCGGCCACCGGCCGTGGTTCGCCCGGCGCATGCCAGGCGGCCAGCCGCAGCGGCACCCGCGCCGCGTACACCGCGGGCCGGATGAACTGCCCCAGCGCCCGTGCCAGGCGCTCCTCCACCAGCAGTCGGTCGTCGTGCACGGCGGCTCCTCCCGCTCGTCCGGGCCCCACCCGACAGGCATACCCGGCGCGGCCCGGCCCGCCCACCCGGCGCGCGGACGACCGCGCGCCCCGAAGCGGAAGCCGACGGAAGCATGGCGACTGATCCGATGGGCATGCTGACCGTGAGGCTGTTCGAGACCGGACGCCTGGGTCCGTGGGGGGCGGGGGAGAGTATGCGTCAGCCTGTGCGACGCGAGGAACGGGAAAGACGACAGACGACGACCCAGCAGAGCGAGGGGGGCACGGCGCGGACGCCGGGCGTGCTGGAGCGGAAGGTGCGCCGGGCGGATCTGCGCGCGGTGGGCGAGATACGCGGGGAACTACGGCAGTTACTCAGCCGGTGGGCGGCACCCGGTGGCGGCGAGCTCGCGGAGGTCGCCACGCTGCTCACCAGCGAGCTGGTCACCAACGCCCTGGTCCACGCCGAGGGCGATGCGGTGGTCACGGCGAAGGTCGGCGACCGGCTGCGGGTCGAGGTGCGGGACTGCGCTCCCGGGCGTCCTGAGGTGCGTGCGGCGAGCGCGGACGGGACCTCGGGCCGGGGGCTGATGCTGGTGCGTGCCCTGGCCGACGCGTGGGGGATACGCAGCGAGGGATTCGGCAAGTGTGTCTGGTTCGAGCTGGGCGGCGGACCGGCCTGACCAGGAGTCGGGGGGTGTCGGCCGACGCGGTCCGCCGCCGGTCAGCCGAATTGCCGTTCGATCTCGGCGAGTTTCTCCTCCAGGGAGTCCAGACGGGGCAGCGTCTGGGTGTCGTCCTCCGCGGTGAGGTCCACGGCCCGCCAGGACCGGGTCGCGGGATCGACGGTGTCCGTGGCGGTGACCGCGTCGGGGTCAGCGCCGGATACGGCCTTGAGGGCCGGGCGGGAGCGCAGCGGCAGCTCTACGGCGGGCAGGGGCGGCGGATCGCCGGCTATGGCGGAGTCCGGACCTGCCACCTCGGCGCCGGCGGGGGTGACCGCCAACTGCCGGCCGCCGCTCCGGCCGATGCCCCAGCCGCGGTGCTGGCGGTTGATCGCCTTGATCCGGGCCCGGTCGAGCTTGCCCTGCTCGCGGCGGCGCAAGCGGTTCTGCTCCCGCTCCCGCCGGTCCTCGCGGACCTCCTCGACCGCCTCGTCCAGCGTCCGTACGCCCTCCAGCAGCATCAGCGACCAGGCCGCGAAGGTCTCGCGGGGCGCGCGCAGCCAGCGCACGATCCGGATCTGCGGCAGCGGCCGGGGCACCAGGCCCTGTTCCCGCAGCGCCGCCCGGCGGGTCTGCTTCAACGCGCGGTCGAAGAGGACCGCGGCCGACAGCGACATCCCGGCGAAGAACTGCGGGGCGCCGGCATGGTCCAGGCCGCGCGGCGCATGCACCCAGTTGAACCACGCCGCGGCGCCCGCGAAGGTCCATACCAGCATGCGCGAGCCCAGCGCCGCGTCGCCGTGACTGGCCTCGCGCACGGCGAGCACCGAGCAGAACATCGCCGCACCGTCGAGGCCGAACGGCACCAGGTACTCCCAGCCGCCGGTGAGCCCGAGGTTCTGGACGCCGAAGCCGACCAGTCCGTGGAAGGACAGCGCGGCGGCGACCGCGGCACAGCAGAAGAGCAGCAGATAGGAGGCGGAGGCGAAGACGGCCTCCTTGCGGCGGCGGCGCTCCTCGCTGCGTTCCCAGGAGTCGTCGCCGCCCGACTGCGCGGCCGCCCGGCGGCCGCGCACCACCAGCACCGCGGCGGCCAACACGGCACCCAGCGACAGGACGCCGGGAACAAGCCAATCCAGCGATATGTCGGTCGTTCTCATGGTGGGGATCCCTTGCCTCGGATACGCGATTTCGCGCGACATCCTGGCGGAATCCACTCGGCCCCCAAGGGCTTTCGGAGCAAGAGAACGCCAAGGAGGGGGAGGACCGGCAGATAGCGGACGCCGACCTCGAACTGCCGTATGCGCACGGCCGGTTGGGTTCGAATTCGGCGACCCGAACGGGTGGTGTGGGGGTCAGGTGGTTGCGGTGAGGCGGGTGATGCGATCCGCGTCGCAGGTCCGCGGACAGGTGATGCAGGTGTCCTCGGGGCGCAGCGTGTAGAACATGCAGCAGCTGGCGCGGTCCCGGGTCTGCAGCGCGGCCCCGTCCGGGCCGGTCAGCGTACGGAAACCGGCGCCGCCCACATACGGTGAGGTGGCGCCCGGCAGCAGCCGCTCCAGCTCCGCCACCGCGCGCGGCTCCTCGCCCAGCAGGTGACCCAGGTACCACAGCCCCTCGACGATCTCGTCGGAGGCCATGCCCCACAGCGCCCGCGGACCGCGCCGCATCCGCCCGCGGAAGCCTTCCAGGACGGGCGCCAGATGCCCGGCCACCGCCGCCCGCACCTCCGCGCGCAGCGCCTCCTCGTCCGGCACCACCCGGGCACCCGGCAGCGCCGCCGCCGGATCGTCCGGGAGACACCCGAACGAGCCGATGCGCACGGCCATCCGGCCCAGCTCGCGCTGGAAGCAGACGTCCTGCACGGGCAGGTACGGCACCCGGCGGTGCAGGAACCACGGGACGGTGATCAGCAGGCAGGCCGGCCAGGCGTAGCGGTGCAGCGCGAAACTGGCGATGACATCGGGCCGGGCGGACTGCCCGTAGTCCCGCTGGATCTGGGCATCGTCCCAGGCCAGGAAGGACTCCAGGGCCTCGCCGCCGGCCGCGAGCCCGGCCGCGCACACCCAGCCGTCACCGGTCGGCGGCGCCGCGTCCCACAGCGACACCCGCAGGCCGGGGAACACCTCCGACAGGCGCGCGTACGACTCGGTGACGGGGTGTGTGACGGGCGGGGCGGCGAGGGCAGAAGCCATGGGGGTGACCACCGAATCGCGAGCGTGGGCAGGTAAGGCTTACCTTATCGGAAACCCTACCCGGGCCCCTCGCGAGCCAGTCCTGAGCCACCTGTACGAGGGCCTGGACCGGCCGTTCCGCCTCCTTCCGGATTTGAACTATCGCCGAGGCCGCCTATCGTGCTGGGAATGTCAGAAGAAGCCGCCATGGAGCAGGGCACAGCGGAGCAGCAGCCGCGCGCACGGGCCTGGGTACCCGCGCAGCCCGGTCCCACCGCACCCCGGCGGCACTCGGTCCGCGCCCAGGTGCTGGCCGCGCTGCGCCGGGCCCTCGTCGACGGTGAGCTGACCCCCGGCGAGGTCTACTCCGGCCCGGCGCTCGCCGAGCGCTACGGAGTGTCCGCGACCCCGGTTCGGGAGGCCATGCAGCAGCTCGCCGGCGAGGGCGCCGTCGAGGTCGTGCCCAACCGCGGCTTCCGGATCGCCGAGCGCAGCTCCCGCGACCTCGCCGAGCTGGCCGAGGTCCGCACCATGCTGGAGGTGCCCGCGATCGTCCGGCTGGCCCGGGCGCTGCCCCCGGAGCGCTGGGAGGAGCTGCGCCCGCTCGCCGCCTCCGGCGTCGCGGCCGCCGCCCGCGGCGACCGGGCCGGCTACGCCGAGGCCGACCACGCCTTCCACAGGGCCGTGATGTCGCTCACCGGCAACCGCCGGCTCACCGAGGTCACCGGCGACCTGCTCCGCCGCGCCCAGTGGTCCGCAGCCGGCGGCGCCCGCCTGCGCACCGCCGAGCTGCTGGCCGACGCCTCCGAACACACCGCACTGCTCGACGCCCTGATCGCCCAGGAGTACACGGTCGCCGAGCGCATCGCCCGCGAACACGTCTCGGTGGCCCGGCACCCGCACTGACGGCCCGGCCGGCTCGGCCCGGGCGGGCCGTTCGCCGGGCGACCGGCTCAGCCGCCCCGGGCCTGACCGCTCAGCCCGGCAGCAGTTCCGTCAGCGGCAGGGCCGCGACCTCGGCGGCCGGTCGGGACAGGTAGAAATCGGCGTGGTAGAAGCCGTCGGACTCCTTGCCGGCGATGGACAGCCCGCGCCGGGCCAGCGCCTCGAACGCCGCGCGCCGCTCGTCGCCGTCGGCGAACCGCCGCTGGCGGAACGTACGGGTGGTGAGCTGCTCGGTCACCAGCCCGGCCCGGGCCAGCAGGCCGGACACCGGCCGGTAGGAGACCGTCCGCAGGACGAACGCGGCGACCCAGGGCGGCCGGGCCACACAGTCGAAGAGCCGGCCGAAGGTGCGGGCGGAGATGTAGCCGACGCCGCCGGTGACGGTGATCAGATCGGTGCCGGCCAGTACGGCGCGCAGCTCCGGGCTCGGGTCGTCGAGCTCCAGGTTCTCCGCGAACCCGTGGTCGAGCAAGCCGACCTCGCGCGCGTACCCCACGGCCCGCTCCGCCGCGTCGATGCCGGTCACCCGGACGGCTTCGGCGCGCCGCCGGGTGGCGAAGAACGGGCGGTCCTCGTCGATCAGTTGGCCGGTCGTCGGGCCGCCCGGGCGGTCTCCGGCATAGCGCCCGTAGAGGTCGGTCAGGGACAGCCGGTGGTTGAGCAGCGCCGCGTTGACCCCGTACGAGCAGCACAGGTCCACGACGCTCAGCGGGGGGCGGTCGCCGCGGCTTCGCCGCAGGGTCTCGGTCAGGGCGCGGAACACCGCCTGGCCGTGGTGCGGAATCTGGTACTCCAGGGGTTGCAGGGTGGTGAAGTACCGACGGGGATCAGGGCAGTTGTAGATCGCCTCGAAATCCGCCTTGCCCCAGTCGGTTCCAGTGGTCGTCTTGGTCACTCCTGCTGCCACAGATGGCCTCCTGGTGGGCTCTGTCGATGGGGAGGGGCCCCAGCTGGTCCCGGACCAGCATCCAGGCCGCGTCGCCCGCTCACAGTGCGACTTGAGGCCATTCTCGGGGCAGGCGGGGCAGGTCGCATCCCCGCCGCCCGCCCGACCGGTGCGCGTCGCCCACCTCCCGGTTCGCCCCCCGCGCCGCCCCGGGCCCCTACCCGCCGACCGTCGCGCCCCGGCCGATCCGCACTCAGGACAGACCCGTCCCGGCCAATCGCGGCGAACCTCGGCATGGCCGATGACGATGCCTTGACATGTCCTGGGCGGGAGGGGGTGGGTCGGGGTCGCGGCGGCGGTCGGGGCCGCGGCGGGGGGCAGGGCGGCGTCGGCGGTGGGATACTGCCGCGCGCGGCGGTGGGGTGATGGCGCGTCGGTGGGGCGGTGCCGCGTCGGTGGGTGCTCCTGCGGAAGCGTGGCCCCGTGAGGGCGGGGCCTCCCGCGGGGGCGGTGCTCACCCGAGAGGGAGCTGACCCGTGAGGGCGGGGGCCTCCCGCGTGGGCGGGCCGGTGTGCGTGGGTGCGCGGTGCGGCTGGCTGCCCCACCCTTCGCCCACCCCCTACCCGCCGCCCACCCGCACCTTCTTTTGTTTTTCCCCGCCGCCCACCCCCCTTCGGGGGGTGGGCGGGTGAAGTGGTGCGGTTTTCCGGCCGCCCTCTATGGAGCGCCGTGCCGGACGTGGCCAACAGGGAAGCGGTGTACCAGGGTTGAGCGTCGCCAACGGGGGAGCGGTGTTCGGGAGTTTGCGGGTTGGCGTGTCGGCACCGTTGGTTTCGTGGCGGGCGATCCCGGTGGGCGGCGACCCCGGTGGCGATCCCCGTGAAGGATCCCGGCCGTTCCGTTCCGGGCCGTGGCCGTCCGGGTTACGTCGCCGCCCTGGCCGTCGAAAGGTGGTCGGCGAGCCAGGTGGGGACGCCGCCCATGAGGCGGAAGAGGCGGGCGGCCTCGGCGCGGAGGCGGTCCGCGTCGTCCTCCGGGGCGGCGTCGGCCAGTGCCGCGAGCGCCGGGGCCGTGCCCACGAGGAAGCCCAGTTCCTCGCGGATCCGCAGCGACTCGGCGAACCCGTGCCGGGCCTCCGCCAACTCCCCGTCCCGCAGGGCGAGTCCGGCCAGATGGCGCCAGGTGAAGGACAGCAGCAGGCTGTCGCCCTGGGCGGTGGCGCCGGCGTGGGCGCGGCGGTACGCGGCGCGGGCCGAGTCCGGGCTGTCCGCGACGTGCTCGGCCATCAGCCCGCGCCGGAAGTCCAGCAGCGGGCGGCCGGCCGCGGTGGGGGCGAGCAGCGCGGCCGCCCGGCCGAGCGCCGAACGCGCCTCGTCGGCCCGGTCCCGTACGCCCAACACCGTTGCCGCGTAGGCGAGATGACCGCGTTCGCAGGCCGCGCCGCCGCGTTCGTCGTCGTTGCCGGCCAGCGCCTCGGCGGCGCGCAGCGCGTCCTCCGCCTCGGCCCAGCCGGTGGTGGTGAACATGCAGCGCTCCACCAGGAGCGCGGCGCGCCGCAGGGCGGCCGGGGCGTGCCGGACGGCGTGTGGTTCCAGGAGGGCGGCCGCGTCGTCCCAGCAGCCACGGGAGCGCAGCCGCCAAACGGCACGGTCGAGGGGGTCATCCCCCTCGACCGTTCTGGCTGCCGGTACTTCCGGTGCGGGTGCCGGTGCCGGTACCGCGAGCGATACCGGCTCGGCGGTGCTGACGGAATCCGCGGCATCCGCGGATCCTGACATGGCGGTATCCGCCACATTGCCCTCCCCGAGCGCGCCATTGAGCTGGAAACAGGAAGCCTGGGCGAATCTCAGCACGGATTCCGTGGCGCGGCCAAGGGGGTGGGTGAATGAATTCACAATCGCGCCGTGGCCGGTCGTGAGGGGCCGGGCGGCGCGGACCGGGGCCGTCACCGGGCGGGCGCGCGGCCGGGCGGGTGGTCGGGCACCGTACGGAGTTGGCGGGAAGCCGCCCGATCGGATGACCCCGAATGGCCGATTCGGGGTGGTCGGCGGACGGCGGACGGCGGCACGGTGCAGCGGGCGGCACCGGTGCGGCGCCCGCGGCCGGCCGGTGCAGCCGCGGGCCTACGGATCCGAGCGGGGGCGCCCGTGACCGGGACGGGCCGGCCGGCCCGTCCGGAGGCCGCCCCTCAGCTCATCCGCAGCGCCAGGAAGAAGTCCAGCTTGTCCTCCAGGCGGGACAGGTCGCGGCCGGTGAGCTGCTCGATCCTGCCGACCCGGTAGCGGAGCGTGTTGACATGCAGGTGCAGGCGGGTGGCGCAGCGGGTCCAGGAGCCGTCGCAGTCCAGGAAGGCCTCCAGGGTCGGGATCAGCTCGGCGCGGTGCCGGCGGTCGTAGTCGCGGAGCGGGTCCAGGAGGCGGGCGGTGAAGGCGCGGCGGACGTCGTCCGGGACGAACGGGAGCAGCAGGACGTGCGAGGCCAGCTCCTCATGGCCGGCGGCGCAGACCCGGCCCGGGCGGGCCGCGGCGACCCGGCGGGCGTGCCGGGCCTCCTCCAGAGCGCCGCGCAGCCCCTCCGCGGAGTGGACCGAGGCGCTCACCCCGACCGTCAGCCGCCCGTCGCCGTCCAGCCCGCGGCCCAGCGGCTCCTGGACGACGGAGAGCAGCGCACCGGCGTGCAGCCCGTCCGCCGAGCCGTCCTCGGGCTCGTCCGGGACCGGCAGCGGCACCAGCGCCACCGCCTCGTCGCCGGTGTGCGCCACCGCGATCCGGTCGGAGGGCTCCGGCCCGAAGGTACCCGGGTCCACCAGCACCTCCTCCAGGAGGGACTGCGCCACCGGGCCGCCGGGCAGGTCACCGCCCTCCCACTCGACCCTGGCCACCACGATCTGCCAGTGCGGGGCGGTGCCCAGGCCGGGCAGCAGCACCGGCGCCGCGACCCGCAGCCGGGCCGCGATCTCGGCGGGCGGCGCACCGGTCTGGACGAGCTCCAGCACCTCCTGTGCGAGCCGCCGGCGGACCGTACGGGCGGCGTCGCGCCGGTCCCGTTCGACGGCGATCAGCTGGGTGACGCCGTGCAGCAGGTCGAGCCGTTCCTCGGACCAGTCACCGGCGTCCGCCTCGACGGCCAGCAGCCAGTCGCTCAGCAGCGTCTGCCGCAGGTCACGGCTCTCGTGGCGGATCGGGAACAGCGAGTACGTGGCTCCCCCCAGGGCGATCCGGTGCGGGCCGCGCCGGCCGCTGCGGGCGGCCGCCAGATGCTCACCGGCGAGCCGGGCGGCCAGGTCGGCGGGCAGCTCGGGCCCGGAGCCCGCCAGCGACGACCCGGCGATCTGCCGGCCCGTAGGGGAGAGCACCCAGGCCCGCAGGTCCAGGTCCGAGCCGAGCAGGTCCAGGACGACCTCCGGACCGCCGCCCGTGGGGCCCGACGTCATCAGCCGGCGGTGGCGGTCCACCACGGCGGCCAGGTCGCCGGCCCGCTCGCTGGAGACCTGCCGCACCACGTGCTCGGTGATGGACGCGAACGAGACCGTCTCGTCCACCGAGAACAGCGGCAGGCGGTGCCGGGCGCAGGCCTGGACGAGATCGTCGGGGATCGCGCCCAGCTCGGCCTCGCCCGCGCCGAGCCCGGCGACCCCGGCCGAGGCCAGGATCCTTACGAACCGTTCGGAGTCCTCCGGGTCACGGCGCCAGGCCAGACCGGTCAGCACCAGCTCGCCGCCGGAGAGGTAGCGGCTGGGATCGCGCAGGTCCGTGGTCATCACGCCGCGTACAGTGCGGTCCAGCTCGTCCTCGCCGCCGAGCAGCCGAAGGCCCAGGGTTTGGGTGTCCAGGAGTGCGCGGAGCCGCATGACCTCGCCCGCCGTTCTTTGCTGTCTGGTGTTGCCGGTGGAATGCCGCGAGGTTTCAGAGCCTCGTCTTTCGTTCGAATCTACAAGACAGGTGGCTTGGCCAGCCAACCGCTTCATGGTTTCGGTGACTGCACCGGGCGGGTCCTGGGCGCGTTCACTGACTCCAACCGCGTTAACAAGACATGAACGGCTCGATGGCGACGAGGGCCCCGGCTCCTCACCATGAGCAGCGAACGACCCCATCTTTTCGTAGAAGAGGCCACCCATGGACTTCCTTCGCCCCGCCAGCTGGGAGGAGGCGCTCGCCGCTAAGGCCGAGCACCCCACCGCTGTGCCCATCGCGGGCGGCACGGACGTGATGGTCGAGATCAACTTCGACCACCGCCGCCCCGAGTACCTGCTCGACCTGAACCGCATCGGTGAGCTGAGCGAGTGGGAGGTCGGAGAGAAGACCGTGCGCCTCGGCGCCTCCGTTCCTTACACCAAGATCATGGAGAACCTGCGGACCGAACTCCCTGGTCTCGCGCTCGCCTCCCACACCGTCGCCTCCCCGCAGATCCGCAACCGCGGCGGCGTCGGCGGCAACCTCGGCACCGCCTCCCCGGCCGGTGACGCCCACCCCGCGCTGCTCGCCTCCGGCTGCGAGGTCGAGGCCGAGTCCGTCCGCGGCCGCCGCATGATCCCGATCGACGAGTTCTACGTCGGCGTCAAGCGCAACGCCCTGGCCCCCGACGAGCTGATCCGTTCGGTGCATCTGCCCAAGGCCGACGGCCCGCAGCAGTTCTCCAAGGTCGGCACCCGCAACGCCATGGTCATCGCGGTGTGCGCCTTCGGCATCGCGCTGCACCCCGAGACCCGCACGGTCCGCACCGGCATCGGCTCCGCCGCACCCACCCCCGTACGGGCCCGCGAGGCCGAGGACTTCCTCGCCGCGGCGCTGGAGGAGGGCGGCTTCTGGGAGTCCGGCAACCCCATCCCGCCGTCCGTGGCCAAGCAGTTCGCGCAGCTCGCCTCCGGTGCCTGCAACCCGATCGACGACGTGCGCGGCAGCGCCAAGTACCGCCGGCACGCGGTCGGCATCATGGCGCGCCGCACCCTCGGCTGGACCTGGGAGTCCTACCGCGGCAATGAGAGGAGCGCACAGTGCGCGTGACATTCACCGTCAACGGCCGCCAGCAGGAGGCCGACGACGTCTGGGAAGGCGAGAGCCTGCTGTACGTCCTCCGCGAGCGGATGGGCCTCCCGGGCTCCAAGAACGCCTGTGAACAGGGCGAATGCGGCTCTTGTACGGTCCGCCTGGACGGTGTGCCGGTGTGCTCCTGCCTGGTCGCCGCCGGCCAGGTCGAGGGCCGCGACGTGGTGACCGTCGAGGGCCTGGCCGACTACGCCAAGCAGCGGGCCGAGCACGGCGGCTGCGCGAGCGGCGCCTGCGGCAGCTCCGGCACCAGCATCGACGCCGCCAAGCAGTGGCAGGCGAAGCCGGGCGAGAGCACCGAACTCTCCCCGATCCAGCAGGCGTTCATCGACGCCGGCGCGGTCCAGTGCGGTTTCTGCACCCCGGGCCTGCTGGTCGCCGCCGACGAACTGCTGGAGCGCAACGACTCCCCGTCGGACGCCGACATCCGCGAGGCGCTGTCGGGCAACCTGTGCCGCTGCACGGGCTACGAGAAGATCCTCGACGCGGTCCGGCTGGCGGCCGCCCGCGGCGAGAACCAGACCGCCGGACAGGGGGCCTGATCATCATGGCTGGTGTCACCCGCACCCCCACCAACCTCACCCAGGGCGGCAAGACCAAGGCCGGCATCGGCGAGTCCACGCTGCGGCCGGACGGCACCCTCAAGGTCACCGGCGAGTTCGCCTACTCGTCCGACATGTGGCACGAGGACATGCTGTGGGGCCAGACGCTGCGCTCCACCGTGGCGCACGCCGAGATCAAGTCGATCGACATCTCCGAAGCCGTGGCCATGCCGGGCGTCTACGCCGTGCTCACGTACGACGACCTGCCCAGCGAGGTGAAGAACTACGGCCTGGAGATCCAGGACACCCCGGTCCTCGCGCACAAGAAGGTCCGCCACCACGGCGAGCCGGTGGCGCTGGTCGCCGCCGACCACCCGGAGACCGCCCGGCGCGCGGCCGCCAAGATCAAGATCGACTACGTCGAGCTGCCGCTGATCACCGACGAGGCCTCGGCGGTCGCCCCCGACGCGGTCCTGGTCCACGAGAACCGCGACGACCACCACATCGGGCACGTCCCGCACCCCAACATCGTGCACCGCCAGCCCATCATCCGCGGCGACGCGGACGCGGCCGCCCGGCGCGCCGACGTCATCGTCAAGGGCGAGTACACCTTCGGCATGCAGGACCAGGCGTTCCTCGGCCCGGAGTCCGGCCTGGCCGTACCCGCCGAGGACGGCGGCGTCGACCTCTACGTCGCCACCCAGTGGCTGCACTCGGACCTCAAGCAGATCGCCCCCGTCCTCGGCCTGCCCGAGGAGAAGGTCCGGATGACGCTCTCCGGCGTCGGCGGGGCCTTCGGCGGCCGCGAGGACATCTCGATGCAGATCCACGCGTGCCTGCTCGCCCTGCGCACCGGCAAGCCCGTCAAGATCGTCTACAACCGGTTCGAGTCCTTCTTCGGGCACGTCCACCGGCACCCCGCCAAGCTCTACTACGAGCACGGCGCCACCAAGGACGGCAAGCTCACGCACATGAAGTGCAAGATCGTCCTGGACGGCGGCGCCTACGCGTCGGCCTCCCCGGCGGTCGTCGGCAACGCCTCGTCCCTGTCGGTCGGCCCGTACGTCATCGACGACGTCGACATCGAGGCGATCGCGCTCTACACCAACAACCCGCCCTGCGGCGCCATGCGCGGCTTCGGCGCGGTCCAGGCGTGCTTCGCGTACGAGGCGCAGATGGACAAGCTGGCCGACAAGCTGGGCCTGGACCGGGTCGAGTTCCGCCAGCTCAACGCCATGGAGCAGGGGACCATCATGCCGACCGGGCAGCCGGTCGACTCCCCGGCGCCGGTCGCCGAACTGCTGCGCCGCGTCAAGGCGATGCCGTTGCCGCCGGAGCGCCAGTGGGAGTCCAGCGAGGGCGCCGACGTGCGTCAGCTGCCCGGCGGACTGTCCAACACCACACACGGCGAGGGCGTCGTACGCGGCATCGGCTACGCGGTCGGCATCAAGAACGTCGGCTTCTCCGAGGGCTTCGACGACTACTCCACCGCCAAGGTGCGCATGGAGGTCATCAACGGCGAGCCGGTCGCGACCGTGCACACCGCGATGGCGGAGGTCGGCCAGGGCGGTGTCACCGTCCACGCCCAGATCGCCCGCACCGAGCTCGGCGTGCAGCAGGTCACCATCCACCCCGCCGACACCCAGGTCGGCTCGGCCGGCTCCACCTCGGCCTCCCGCCAGACCTACGTCACCGGCGGCGCGGTGAAGAACTCCTGCGAGGCCGTGCGCGAGAAGGTCCTGGAGATCGGGCGCCGCAAGTTCGGCTCGTACCACCCGGCGTGGGCCACCGCCGAACTCCTCCTGGAGGACGGCAAGGTCATCACCGACGGCGGCGAGGTCCTCGCCAACATCGTCGACGTCCTGGAGGACGAGGCCGTCGAGCTGGAGCTGGAGTGGCGCCACCGGCCCACCGAGGCCTTCGACCTGCACACCGGCCAGGGCAACGGCCACGTCCAGTACTCCTTCGCCGCGCACCGCGCGGTCGTCGAGGTGGACACCGAACTCGGCCTGGTCAAGGTCATCGAGCTGGCCGTCGCCCAGGACGTCGGCAAGGCGCTCAACCCGCTGTCCGTCGTCGGCCAGATCCAGGGTGGCACCACCCAGGGCCTGGGCGTGGCGGTCATGGAGGAGATCATCGTCGACCCCAAGACCGCGAAGGTACGCAACCCCTCCTTCACGGACTACCTGATCCCCACCATCCTCGACACCCCGACCATCCCGGTCGATGTGCTCGAACTCGCCGACGAGCACGCCCCCTACGGCCTGCGCGGCATCGGCGAGGCCCCGACCCTGTCGTCCACCCCGGCCGTCCTCGCGGCGATCCGGAACGCGACCGGGCTGGAGCTCAACAAGACGCCGGTGCGCCCGGAGCACCTCACCGGCACACAGTGAGCCGTCCGGGGGCGCTCCCCCCGGACCCCGGCCTCCGGGCGGTACGCGACAAGGGGTGTCCCTGTCCGTCCTCCTCCGCGCACCGCCCGGAGCCTCCCCCCTCGCACCACCGCAGTCGCTGCTGCCTCGTACGCAGTCAGTACCCCACGTTCGTCTCGGGCCGTCCCCCGGGTCGTGCAGCCGAAGATCCATCCCAAATCTCGCCACTTCGCGAGTGCCCCTTTGAACCTTGGGAGTAAGGCACCATGACCCAGCAGTCCACTGAGCCGAGGACCACGGCGGAAGACGCGGGCGACGGCTCGCGCCAGCCCGCCGGCCGGTCCTGGCTCGACCGGTACTTCCACATATCCGAGAGAGGGTCGACGGTCGGCCGGGAGGTGCGTGGCGGCGTCACCACCTTCATGGCGATGGCGTACATCATCCTCCTGAACCCGGTGATCCTGACCACCACGAAGGACATCACCGGAGCCACCCTCAACGCCGACCAGGTGACCACGGCGACCGCGCTGGCCGCCGCCGTCACCACGATCGTCATGGGGTTCCTCGGCAACGTCCCGCTCGCCCTGGCCGCCGGCCTGAGCGTGTCCGCCGTGATGTCCTTCCAGGTCGCCCCGCAGATGAGCTGGGACAACGCCTGGGCGATGTGCATCATTTACGGTGCCGTGATCGTCCTGCTGGTCGTCACCGGCGCGCGGGAACTGATCATGAACGCGATCCCGTTGCCGCTCAAGCACGCCATCACCATGGGCATCGGCCTGTTCGTCTGCCTCATCGGCCTGGTCCAGGCGGGCTTCGTCACCTCCATGCCCGGCCCGGGCGGTCTCGCCGGCGCCAAGCCGATCCAGCTCGGCACCGCCGACATGCTCACCGGCTGGCCCGTGCTCTGCTTCGCCTTCACCGTCCTGCTGATCTTCCTGCTGCAGGTCCGCAAGGTGCCCGGCGCTATCCTCATCGGCATCGTCGGTGGCACGGTCTTCTCCGCGGTCGTCCACCAGCTCGCCGGGCTGACCGTCAAGGACTGGGGCGGCCGCAACGCACCCGTCATCTCCGGCTCCATCGTCTCCAACCCCGACTTCGGACTGCTGGGCCACGTCTCCTTCAGCGGCCTGGGCAACGTCGGCGGCATCACCATCGGCGTCATCGTCTTCACCCTCGTCCTGGCGGGCTTCTTCGACGCCATGGGCACCATCATCGGCATCGGCCAGCAGGCCAACCTCGCCGACAAGGACGGCAAGATGGCCGGGCTGAACAAGGCCCTGGCCATCGACGGTGCGGGCGGAATCGTCGGCGGTCTGACCGGCGCCTCCGGCCAGACCGTGTTCGTCGAGTCCACCGCGGGCGTCGGCGACGGCGCACGGACCGGCTTCGCCAGCGTCATCACCGGTCTGGGCTTCGCGCTCTGCCTCTTCTTCACCCCGTTGGCCCAGGTCATCCCCACCCAGGTCGCCGCCGCCGCACTGGTGGTCATCGGCTCGATGATGCTGACCAACGCCAAGCACATCAACTGGGACGACCCGGCGACCTCCATCCCGGTGTTCCTGACGACGGTCCTCATGCCGTTCACGTACTCCATCACCGCGGGCATCGCGGCCGGCGTCCTCGCCCACGTCGCCATCAAGGCCGTGCAGGGCAAGTGGCGCGAGCCCGGCTGGCTGATGTGGGTGCTCTCCCTGGTGTTCCTGGCCTACTTCTCGCTCAACCCGATCGAGAACTGGCTGGGCGTACACCACTGATCCGCCGCATTCACCCATCCGTTATCCGTAAGGAGACCGACATGCTGGACATCGCCGACGAGCTGCACCGGTGGGTCGAGCAGGGCCGTGAGTTCGCGGTGGCCACCGTCGTGGCCACCAACGGCAGTGCGCCCCGCCAACCAGGAGCCGCCCTCGCCGTGGACGGCGACGGCACGGCGATCGGTTCGGTCTCCGGCGGATGCGTGGAGGGCGCGGTCTACGAACTGTGCCAAGAGGCGCTGCGGACCGGCGAACCGGTCCTGGAGCGCTTCGGGTACAGCGACGAGGATGCCTTCGCCGTGGGCCTGACCTGCGGCGGCATCATCGACATCCTCGTCCAGCCGATACGGACGGGCGCCCCGCGCTCCGCACCCGGCGGAGCCGCGGGGGAGTGGGTGGACAGCACTGCCGACACGCTCGCCGCCGGGCTGGCCGCCGCTGCCGCCGGGGAGGCGGCGGCGGTCGCCCGGATCGTCGAGGGCCCCGCCGAACTCCTCGGCCGGGCGCTGCTCGTACGCCCCGACGGCACCCACGAGGGCACCCTCGGCGGCCACCCCGCCCTCGACCGCACCGCCGTCGAGGAGACCCGCGCCCTGCTCGACGCGGGCCGCACCACCACACGCGAAATCGGGGCCGGCTTCACATCCGAGGAAGACGGGGCCGGCTCCGCATTCAAGGAAGAAGGGGCCGGCTTCGCGCTCAAGGAAGAATCGGAGAGCGACGACGGAGTGCAGCGCAGCGGTTCGCAGTGCGGGCAGCCGGTCGTCCTCCTCGTCGAATCCTCCGTCCCCGCCCCCCGCATGATCGTGTTCGGCGCCATCGACTTCGCGTCCGCGCTGGTCAGGGTCGGCAAATTCCTCAACTACCACGTCACCGTCTGCGACGCCCGCCCCGTCTTCGCGACCCGCACCCGCTTCCCGGACGCCGACGAGATCGTCGTCGACTGGCCGCACCGCTACCTCGACTCCCAGGAACTCGACGGCCGCACGGTGCTGTGCGTCCTCACCCATGACGCCAAGTTCGACGTGCCGCTCCTGGAGCGCGCGCTGAAACTCCCCGTCGCCTACGTCGGCGCGATGGGCTCGCGCCGCACCCACCTGGACCGTCTCCAGCGACTGCGCGACGTCGGCCTGACCGAACTCGAACTCAACCGCCTGCGCTCGCCGATCGGCCTCGACCTCGGGGCCCGCACCCCCGAGGAGACCGCGCTCTCGATCGCCGCCGAAATCGTCGCCAACCGCCGCGGCGGCACAGGCACCCCGCTGACCGGCGCGCACACCCCGATCCACCACGATGCGGCGGCGCGTCTCCACTTTGTGGCATAGCGCGTAGGGGCCTTGTTCGTGGACTGCTGTCGCTTTACGTCCACGAACAAGGCCCCTCCGGCCCGTCCCCTCCCGGTTGGGGGAGTGTGCGGGTGTGTGGGGGCGCGCGTTGTGCCGCGTATCCCTCATGTCGCTGGTCAGCGGGAATAGCTTCTCCGGCGTGTTCGGTTGTGGCCCCGAAGGGGGCCCTCGCGACCCTTACGGGATCTGTTCGACCGTCCCCTACGGGACCTCCCCCACACCCGCCCCCACCCACCCTCCCCTTTTTCCCCTTACGGGAGGGGACAGACCGGAGGACGAAGTCTGCAGGGCTGTCACCGCACCCGACACCCACCCAGCCCGCCGCAGGCGCAACGGCGAACAACAACCGCGGCGGGAGAGACAGGTACGTACGGGGCGCCGCAAAGCGCAACGGCGAGCAACAACCACGGCGCTGCAGCCGAGTACGTGGGGGGATTACTTGTCCGCCGCCAGCGTGCCCGCTGTGCCCCAGCTGTCGGTCGGGACCTCCTGGATCCAGACCTGCACGGTCTCGGCGGGGATCTTGTACGCGTCCACGAATGCGTCGGTGATCTGCCGGACCCGCTCCCGCTTCAGCTCGACGCTGCGCGGACCTGGCTGGACGGTGACGATGGGCATGACGAACTCCCTTGTCAATCGGGTCATTTGGCCGTTCGTGACGGTTTCGCCGACGTGCCCTCAGTCCATCGCGTACGGCCCGCGAGGCCAAGAAGCGGATCGCGCAGGCAGCGATCACGGTCGAGACGGGACGGTCTCAGGCGGCGGGCCACACCCCGCCGCCACCCGCCTCCGCACAAGCCCGCAGCAGCGGCTCCAGTCCGGCCGGCGGATCGCTGCGACGCACCGCGAGGTGGGTGGTGAGCTCCATGCCCGGGTTGCGGAAGGGCAGGAAGGCCACCCGGGGCGTATGGAGCCGGTCGGCGTGCGAGGCGTAGACGACGGTCCACAGCCCGTCCGCCGGGCCGGCGGCGCCGATCGCGGTCAAGGTGTCGTCCAGCGAGCCGTACCGGGGACCGGGAACGGGCGCAAAACCGGCGTCATGGCACGCGTTGACCACGAGGTCGACCAGCGCGCGGTTGTTGCGCCGCTCGGTCAGCAGCAGCGGTACGGGGGCGAGTTCGGTCAGCGCGACCGTGCCGGGCGAGGTGGCGAGCGGATGCCGGGCCGGGACGGCCGCCACCAGCGGGTCCTGCCACAGCGGGAGGAACCTCAGCCCGTCCCGGCCGCCGTCGTCCGGCTCACCGCGGAGGAACGCCGCGGCCAGCTCGCCCGAGACCACCCGGTCGAGCCGCTCCGGGGCCCGCGCCGAGACCAGCTCCACCCCGATCTCCGGGGCGAGCCCGGCCAGCGCGTCCAGCACCCGGTCCAGATGCGCGCCCAGGCCCGTGCTCGTCCCCAGGCGCAGGGTGCGGGCCCGGCCGGCGGTCAGCTCGGCGACGACGGCGCGGGCGCGCTCCTCGGCCGCCAGCAGCGCCTGCGCCTCCGGCAGGAACCGCGCACCGATGGCCGTCAGCCGCACCTGGCGCGCCGAGCGGTCGAACAGCTCGGCCCCCAGCTCCCGTTCCAGTCGCCGGACCTGCTGACTCACGGCCGACTGCACGATGTGCAGCCGCTCGGCCGCCCGCCCGAAGTGCAGCTCCTGCGCGACCGTGACGAAGTACCGCACCTGGCGCAGCTCCACGCCGTCCCCCTTCCGCCCGGCTCCCCCACCGGTCGATTTCAGTTGCCGCACCGTTCGCGGCCCGCCATCATCCCGTCATGATCGACCCCACCGCACTTTCGGAGAAGCCGGTGCTCACGGGCGAGCGGATCCGGCTGGTGCCGCTCACGCTCCGCCACGCGGACGCCTTCCACGCCACCTTCCTCGACCCCGAGATGCGCCGGCTGACCGGCACCCACCGCGACTGGACGCTGCCCGAACTGCAGGACTGGTGCGCAGCCGCCGCCGGGCGCGCCGACCGTCTCGACCTCGCCATCGAGGACCGGGAGACCGGCGGCTACCTCGGCGAACTGGCGCTGAGCCAGATCGACCAGGACAACGCCCACGGCAGCTTCCGTATTTCCCTCGCCGCCGACGCCACCGGCCGCGGCATCGGACCCGAGGCGATCCGCCTCCTCCTGGCCTATGCCTTCGACCGGGTGCGCCTGCACCGCGTCGAGCTGGAGGTCTTCCCGTACAACCCGCGCGCCCAACGGGCGTACGAGAAGTGCGGCTTCGAGGTGGAGGGCCGACTGCGCGACGCGCTGCACTGGGACGGCGAATGGCACGACGTCTTGATCATGGCGGCCCTTGCCTGACCGCTTTGCGGTGCCTCCCACGTACCCGTCTGTCCCGCCGTTCCGCTGCGCTTTGCGGCGCCTCCCACGTACCCGTCTGTCCCGCCGTCGGGGTTGCTCGCCGTTGCGCTTTGCGGCGCCCCGCACGTGGCTCGCCGTCCCGCCGCGGTTGTTGTTCGCCGTTGCGCTTTGCGGCGCCCCGCACGTACCTATCTGCTGCGCCGTCGGGCTTGGTCGCCGTTGCGCCTGCGGCGGGCTGGGTGGGTGTCGGGTGCGGTGACAGCCCTACAGACTTCGTCCTCCGGTCTGTCCCCTCCCGTAAGGGGAAAAGGGGAGGGTGGGTGG
>NZ_JOIX01000090.1 GCF_000720175.1 Streptomyces sp. NRRL S-337 | reverse complement strand
GGCTACCCCTCGCGGGCGGAGTCGGCACACGACGTCATCGAGAACAGCCACGCCTCGACGGTCCTGGGCTGGGCGGACGGTCTGGCCAAGGCCAACCAGCTGCGCGGGAAGAAGGACCATGTCGTCGCGGTCATCGGCGACGGCGCGCTGACCGGCGGGATGGCCTGGGAGGCGCTGAACAACATCGCCGCCGCCAAGGACCGCCCGCTGATCATCGTCGTCAACGACAACGAGCGCTCCTACGCGCCGACCATCGGCGGGCTGGCCGACCACCTCGCCACCCTGCGCACCACCGACGGCTACGAGCGTTTCCTGGCCCGCGGCAAGGACCTGCTGGAGCGCACCCCGGTCGTCGGCAAACCGCTCTACGGCACGCTGCACGGCGCCAAGAAGGGCCTGAAGGACTTCATCGCCCCTCAGGGCATGTTCGAGGACCTGGGCCTGAAGTACCTCGGCCCGATCGACGGGCACGACATCACGGCCGTCGAATCGGCGCTGCGCCGCGCGTCCGGATTCCACGGCCCGGTCCTGGTGCACTGCCTGACCGAGAAGGGCCGCGGCTACCGGCCCGCCCTGGAGGACGAGGCCGACCACTTCCACACCGTCGGCGTGATGGACCCGCTGACGCGGGCCTGGCCACCGGCGGCCTCCACCCGGTCTTCGCGGTCTACGCCACCTTCCTCAACCGCGCCTTCGACCAGATCCTGATGGACGTCGCACTGCACGAGTGCGGCGTCACCTTCGTCCTGGACCGGGCCGGCGTCACCGGCACCGACGGCGCCTCGCACAACGGCATGTGGGACATGTCGGTGCTCGGCGTCGTCCCCGGCCTGCGGATCGCCGCCCCGCGCGACGCCGACCAGCTCCGCGCCCAGCTGCGCGAGGCCCTCGACGTGGACGACGCCCCGACCGTGCTGCGCTTCCCCAAGGAATCGGTGGACGACCCGATCCCGGCCGTGGACCGGATCGGCGGGGTGGACGTCCTGTACCGGGCACCGCACCCGGACGTCCTCCTGGTCGCGGTCGGCGTGATGGCACCGGTCTGCCTGCGGGTCGCCGAGCTGCTCGCGGCGCGCGGCGTGGACGCGACGGTCATCGACCCGCGCTGGGTCAAGCCGGTCGACCCGGCCGTCCCCGAACTCGCCGCCGACCACGCGCTGGTGGCCGTGGTCGAGGACAACAGCCGCACCGGCGGCGTCGGCTGGGCGGTCGGCCAGGCGCTGCGGGACGCGGACGTCGACGTACCGCTGCGCACCTTCGGCATCCCCGAGCAGTTCCTGCCGCACGCCAAGCGGGCCGAGCTGCTGGCCGACCTGGGCCTGACCCCGGCCGAGATCGCCGGCCGGATCAGCGCCGCGCTGGCCCGTAAGGAGAGCGTCTCATGACCGGATTCGACCTGACGCGGCTGCTCGCGGAGCGCGGCGGCGAGCGGTACGACCTGCACACCCGCCATCTGAACCACCAGCTGCCGCGGATGCTGCACACCATCGGCTTCGACAAGGTCTACGAGCGGGCCGAGGGCGCGTACTTCTGGGACACCGAAGGCCAGGACTACCTCGACATGCTCGCCGGCTTCGGGGTGATGGGCCTGGGCCGGCACCACCCCGTCGTACGGAAGGCGCTGCACGACGTCCTCGACGCCCAGCTGCCCGACCTCACCCGCTTCGACTGCCAGCCACTGCCCGGCCTGCTCGCCGAGAAGCTGCTCGGCCACGCCCCCCACCTCGACCGGGTCTTCTTCGGCAACAGCGGCACCGAGGCCGTCGAGACCGCGCTGAAATTCGCGCGGTACGCGACCGGGAAGCCGCGGATCCTGTACTGCACCCACGCCTTCCACGGCCTGACGACCGGCTCCCTCTCCGTCAACGGCGAGGACGGCTTCCGCGACGGCTTCGCGCCGCTGCTGCCCGACACCGCCGTGCCGCTCGGTGATCTCGACGCGCTGGCAGGGGAGTTGGCGAAGGGCGACGTCGCCGCGCTGATCGTCGAACCGATCCAGGGCAAGGGCGTCCACGAGACGCCGCCCGGATATCTGCGGGCCGCGCAGGACCTCCTGCACCGGCACAAGGCGCTGCTCATCGCCGACGAGGTGCAGACCGGCCTCGGCCGCACCGGTGACTTCTTCGCCTACCAGCACGAGGACGGCGTCGCACCGGACCTGGTGTGCGTGGCCAAGGCGCTGTCCGGCGGCTACGTCCCGGTCGGCGCGACCCTCGGCAAGGACTGGATCTTCAAAAAGGTCTACTCGTCCATGGACCGTGTCCTGGTGCACTCCGCCAGCTTCGGCTCCAACGCCCAGGCGATGGCGGCCGGTCTGGCGGTCCTCGCGGTGATGGAGGACGAGCAGATCGTCGCGCACGCCCGGCACACCGGCGATCTGCTCCGCGGCCGGCTCGCCGAGCTGATCCCGAAGTACGAGCTGCTGCACGACGTACGGGGCCGCGGCCTGATGATCGGCATCGAGTTCGGCCGGCCCACCTCGCTCGGGCTGCGCGGCCGCTGGACGATGCTGCAGGCGGCCCGCAAGGGGCTGTTCGCGCAGATGGTCGTGGTGCCGTTGCTGCAGCGGCACCGCATCCTCACCCAGGTCTCCGGCGACCACCTGGAGGTCATTAAGCTGATCCCGCCGCTGATCATCGGCGAGCGGGAGGTGGACCGGTTCCTCGGCGCCTTCACCGCCGTCATGGACGACGCCCACGGCGGCGGCAACCTGATGTGGGACTTCGGGCGGACGCTGGTCAAACAGGCGGTCGCCCACCGCTGACAGCCCTGGGGGGACGCGATGCCGGCCGAGACGACGGTGCGGTCCGTGAACGGCATGACGGCGCGCTGGGCGCGCAAGGCGGTGGGACAGGCCGGCACGGTCCTCACCGCCGCCGGTGTCTGGCCGCTGCTCGCGCTGCTCGCGGGCCCCTCGGCGGGCCCGGCCCGTACGGAGCTGGCCGAGGCGCTCGGCACCGACGCGGAGCGGGCGCCGGCCGAGGGCCGGTCGTTGCTCGCGGCGCTGGACGCGGCCGACGGCGTGGGTGCCGCGGCCGCGCTGTGGGCCCGGCGCACGCTGGCGCTGCGCCCCGAGTGGCGGGACGGGCTGGCGCCGGGCACGCTCGGCGAGCTGACCGGCGCCGCGGCGGCGGACCAGGAGGCGCTGGACGCCTGGGCGCGGCGCCACACCGACGGGATGGTCGAGCGGATGCCGGTCGAGGTCACCCCCGACCTGCTGCTCGTCCTGGCCAGTGCGCTGCTGGTGCGGACGACTTGGACGGAACCCTTCGGGGAGTACCCGCTGCGGCTCACCGAAGGCCCCTGGGCGGGGCGCGAGGTGACCGCGCTGAGCCGCTCCACGGCGGAGGACACGCAGGTCCGGGTGCACGCAACCCCGGCCGGCCCGCTGACCGCCGTACGCGTCGAGGGCGACAACGGCCTGGACGTCCATCTGCTGCTCGGCGGGCCCGGGGTGCCGGGCGGCGAGGTGCTGGGGCACGGCGCCGAGGCGCTGGCCGGGCGGTACCCGGCGGTGTCCGGTGCCGCGCTGACCGACGGCGCCGGGCCGGGGCTGCGGGTGACGACGGTGCCGAGCCACGACGGGGTGCCGCGGCTGGACCTCACGACCGTGCGGTTCACCGTCGACGCCGCACATGACCTGCTCAAGCGGCCGGAGCTGTTCGGGCTGACCGCCGCGGCGGACACCTCCCGCGGGCACTTCCCGGGCATCAGCGACCACCCGCTCGCGGTGTCGGCCGCCCGGCAGCAGGCCACCGCGACCTTCGGCGCGCTCGGCTTCCGTGCGGCGGCCGTCACGGTCATGCCGGTCGCCGCGGGATCCGTGCCGCCGCCCCCGCCGTACCGCGCGCCGCGGCTCACGGTCCGCATGGACCGGCCCTTCGGGTTCCTCGCCGTGCACCGGGCGTCGGGGCTGGTGCTGACGGCGGGCTGGGTCGCCGAACCCTAGGGGCGCGCGGTCCGGTCAGTCGGTGAGCAGCGCCTCGCGCAGCCGCTCGCGGGTCTCGGGGGCCAGCTTCAGACCCTCGGACAGGTACTTCTCCGTCGAGCCCCAGGTCCGCTCGATCGCGTCGTAGGCGGCCGCGAGGTAGTCGGTGTGCGCGCCGAAGAGCGGCGAGAGCAGCTCCATGACCTCCTGCGACATCCCGACCGCGGAGTTGTCGGAGCGGCGGATCTTGTAGCGGCGGTGCGGGTCGTTGGACTTCAGGTAGTCGGCCTCGATGGCGTCCCGCTCCACCCCGACCGCCAGCAGGGTCACGGCCACGGACAGGCCGGCCCGGTCCTTGCCCGCCGCACAGTGCATCAGCGCGGGGACGCTGTCCTCGGCGAGCGCGTGCAGCACCCGGCTGTGGTCCTCGGTGCGGGTGGTGATGATGTGCCGGTAGGTGGCGGCCATCCGGGCCGCGGCCTTGCCGTCGCCGAGCGCGGTGCGCAGCTGCTCCAGCTCGCCGTCGCGGACCATCGTCCAGAACTCGGCGCCGTCGGCCGGGTCGGTCAGCGGGATGTTCACGTTGCGCACACCGGGGAGCGTGACGTCGGGGCCCTCCAGCTTGATGTCCGAGGCATTGCGGAAGTCGAAGACGGTGTGCAGCCCGAGGCCGGCCAGGAACGCGGTGTCCTCCGCCGTGGCGTGGGCGAGGTGTCCGCTGCGGAACAGTCTGCCCTCCCGTACGCGACGCCCGTCCACGGTCGGCAGCCCGCCCACATCGCGGAAGTTGCGGACCTCCGCGAGCTCCGGCTGGGCCTGCGGGACCTGCGGCGTCTGCTGCGTCACGGGCGCTCCTCTGGGTCGTTCGCCGACGCTGCTCGTCGACGAGGCGGGGCAGTCCCGACGATACGACATTGATGCAATAGGAAATCAGGCCGCAATCGGAGCGCCGCAGGGCGCGAGGAAGCGCTCGAGAAGCAACCCATGACCAATTCTTATTCCAACTTGAGCAGAATTTGACCTGGTGGTATTAATCACGCCTCGTCAACCCCTGGTTACGGTGGCGTAGGTCACTTCTCAAGGTGAAGTATGTCCTGACGTGGCAGACGATTCGAAGAACATCAGCAGCGGCGCCACGAGCGCTGCAGATGAGTCGAAAGACTTCATCACGGGCGCCACAGGTGCCATCGGGTCGTACGCAGCCGTCGGGGACAGCTTCACAGAGGGGGTCGGGGATCCCGGCCCTGACGGGGTGTACATCGGTTGGGCGGACCGGCTCGCGGTCCTGCTCTCGGACCAGCAGGCGGAGGGGGACTTCCGCTACGCCAACCTCGCCGTCAGGGGGCGGCTGCTGGACCAGATCGTCGAGGAACAGGTACCGCGGGCCAAGGAGCTGGCCCCCGACCTGGTGACGTTCTGCGCCGGCGGTAACGACATCCTCCGGCCGGGCTCCGACCCGGACGCGGTCGCCGAGCGCTACGAGGCGGCGGTGGCCGATCTGCGCGCCTCGGTCGGCACGGTCCTGCTCTGCACCGGCTTCGACACCCGCGGGGTCCCGGTGCTCGGTCTCCTGCGCGGGAAGATCGCCACCTATACGGCGCACGTCCGGGCCATCGCGGACCGGCACGGCTGCCCGGTGCTCGATCTGTGGTCGCTGAAGTCCGTACAGGACCGGCGGGCCTGGAGCGAGGACCGGCTGCACCTGTCGGCCGACGGCCACACCCGCGTGGCGCTGCGCGCCGCCCAGGTGCTCGGTCTGCCGGTGCCGGCCGACCCGGACCAGCCCTGGCCGCCGGAGGCCGAGCGGTCGCCGGCCGAGGCGCGGCGGAACAACATCCACTGGGCGCGGGAACACCTCGTGCCGTGGATCGGGCGCCGGCTGCGTGGCGAGTCCTCCGGCGACCACGTCGAGCCCAAGCGGCCCGATCTGCTGCCGCTCTGAACCATTGACGAAGGCCCCGTCCGCCGACGGCGGAACGGGGCCTCAGTGCGCCGGAGCGCTGGAATACGGCAGGTCCGCCCAGACCACACGGCCCTGACCGCTGTCGTCCGGGCGCGAGCCCCAGCCGTCGGAGAGCGCGCCGACCAGGAACAGCCCCCGGCCGCACTCCTGGTCCGGACTGCCCGGCTGGACCTGCGGCGCCGAACCTCCGGGGTCGCCCTCGTCCGTGATCTCTATGCGTATGTGCGCGCCGATGAGGGCGATTTCACAGCCGACCTTCTCGCTGCCGGTGTGCCGCACGGCATTGGTGAACAGCTCGGAGACCACCAACTCCACGTCGTCGCGGACTTGTTGAGCCGCGCCCCACTCGGCGAGCAGCGTCTGGACGCGTCTGCGCGCCTCGGGGACGGACGTGCGTCGCGCCGGCAAGTGGAACGCGTCCTGCGGGTGCTGGGCGACGAAGCCGCCGCAGCGCCCTAACGAGGGAGCGTTGTTGGAGGAAGCCACGCCGTAACTATGTGCGATGTTGGTCACCGATGGCAAGGATCACTCTGCAATTTGCAGAATCGTCAGTGCAGTCTGTTCGTCCTGATGACGGCATGACACACTGCTGAACACTGAAGTCAGTTGGAGGCGATCGGACGTGGCGGACCCACGGTCGGCAGGCGCACCGACCGTCCTGCGGGTGGTGCTCGGCAAGCGACTGCAGGACCTGCGCGAGAAGGCGGGACTCTCCTACGAGCAGGCCGCGGCGGCGCTCGACGTGACCCACGCCACGGTCCGGCGGATGGAGAAGGCCGAGGTCGGCCTCAAACTCCCCTACGTCGAGAAGCTGTTGGCGACCTACGGCGTCACCGACGAGGAGGAGATCGAGGGCTTCCTGAGCCTGGCCCGCGAGGCCAACAAGCCCGGCTGGTGGCACCGCTTCCGGGACGTCCTCCCCGAGTGGTTCAGTGCCTTCGTCAGCCTGGAGGGCGAGGCCAACCTCATCCGCGCCTACCAACCGCACTACGTCCCCGGACTGCTGCAGACCGAGGACTACGCCACCGCCGTGCTCCGTGCCGGGATGCCGCACGCCTCCGGCGCGGAGATCGACCGCATCGTCGCCCTGCGCAGGGAACGGCAGTCCCTGCTGACCCGCGACAACGCGCCGATGCTCTGGGTGGTCATGGACGAGACCGTCCTGCGGCGCCCGATCGGCGGGCCGAAGGTGATGCGCGACCAGATCACCCGGCTCATGGAGGCCACCGCGCTGCCGAACGTCCGGCTGCAGGTGATGCCCTTCGCCGCCGGCCCGCACCCCGCCATGTACGGACCCTTCCACATCTTCCGTTTCCCGATCCCGGAACTCCCGGACATCGCCTATACGGAAAGCCTCGTCGGAGCCGTGTACTTCGACCAGCGCAACGACGTTTCGCAGTACCTGGAGGCCCTGGACCGGATGTGTGCGCAGGCCGCGCCGGCACACACCACCGAGGCCATTCTGGGTGGCTTTCGCAAGGAGATCTGAACCCCCCATGGATCGCATACGCATCTACAACGGCATGCCCGCCAAAGAACTGGGCACAGAGGGCTGGCACAAACCGTGGAGCGGCGGAAACGGCGGCGAGTGCGTCGAGGCCATGCGGCTGGGGGACGGCCGGATCGCCCTGCGCCAGTCCACCGACCCGGACGGCCCGGCGCTGATCTACACCCACCGCGAAATGGTCAGCTTCATCGAGGGCGCCAAGGCCGGCCACGCCGACTTCCTGCTCACCGCGGCACCGGCCGGCCGGTGCACCGAGCGGAGGACGGCATGAGCGGGCAACAACTCCCGCCGGACAGCCGGGACTTCGAGGTTCCGGACTTCGGGCCGTACGCCCCCGGCCCCGAGCACACCGGCTTCACCGCCGAGGAGATCGACACCGGCCGGCCGCACCCGGCCCGGATGTACGACTACTACCTCGGCGGCTGGGACAACTACGAGGTCGACCGGGTGGCCGCCGAGCGCGTCATCGAGGTCCACCCCCAGGTACGGCTCAGCGCCCGCGCCAACCGCGCCTTCCTGCGGCGCGCGGTGCGCACCGTCGTCGCCGCCGGCGTCCGCCAGCTCATCGACCTCGGCACCGGCATCCCGACCTCCCCCAACACCCACGAGGTGGCCCGCGAGGCCGCCCCCGACTGCCGGGTCGTCTACGTCGACAACGACCCGATCGTCGCCACCCACGCCGGGGCCCGGCTCACCAACGCGGCGCAGACCGGCTTCGTGCTCGGCGACGTCCGCGATCCCGAGGCGGTCCTGGACCATCCCGTGGTCCGTGAGCTGATCGACTTCGACGAACCCGTGGCGCTGCTGCTCGTCGCCGTCCTGCACTTCCTCCGGGACGCCGAGGACCCGGCCGGCGTGATCGCCACCCTCGCCGAGGCGCTGCCCGCCGGCAGCCACCTCGTCCTGTCGCACGCCACCGGCGAACCTTACGAGGGCTACCCGGGCGGCCGTACCGACGAGGTCGCCCGGGCAGGCGTGGAGGACGTCTACAAGAGCGCCACCGCCAGCCTCAACCTGCGGTCCAAGGCCGGCATCGAGCCGCTCTTCGGGCCGTTCACCCTCCTTGACCCGGGCCTGGTCCGGGTCCCGCTGTGGCGGCCGGACGGACCGGTGCCCGACGCCGAGGAACTGAACAACACCGTCTTCTACGGCGGGGTCGGCCGCAAGGACTGACCGGCCGGCTCGGCCGGGGTCGCGGGCTCGGGGACGACACCGCGCAGGCCCTCCGGCCCGATGAGGGCGGTGTGGGTGCCCGGCGAGGTGCACGCGTACGCCCCCGCGACCGCGCCCAGGCGTGCGCAGTCCTCCAGCTGCCGGCCCGCCAGCCGGCCGTGCAGGAAGCCGCAGACGAAGGCGTCGCCGGCGCCGTTGCTGTCCACGACGGGGCCCGGCGGCACCGCGGCCGGCACCGGCCGCGGGGTCCGGTCGTCGGGCGTGAGCAGGTAGGCGCCGCCCGCGCCGGCCGTCGCCACGACCGCCTGGGCCCGCCCCTGCCGCAGGATCTCCCGCATCACCTGCCCGATCCGCTCGCCCGCCCCCGCCGTGCTCAGGAACACCAGGTCCGAGCGGAAGGCGAACTCCCGGTGGTGGTCCGTCAGACCGTCCCAGTCGTGCAGATCGGTGGAGACCGGGAGGCCGAGCGCCTCGATGTCGTCGTAGAGGAAGCGGGCGAAGTGGGTGATGGACAGATGCACGTGCCGGGCCCGGCGCAGCACCGGCAGATAGTGCTCCGGAGGCATCCGCAGGTCGAGCGGGTCACGCCCGTCGTAGAAGGACATCCGTCGGCCGTCGGGGGCGACGAGGTTGACCGCGCGCCGGGTGCCGTGCGGTGAGATCAGCGGACGGAAGTCCACACCGGTGCCGGCCAGCCGCTCGCGGACCAGGGCCCCGGGAGGGTCGTCGCCGATGAAGTCCACGAATCCGGTGGTCAGTCTGAGCGCCGCGCAGCCCAGCGCGACGCCGGTGCCGGTATGGCCGGCCCATTCCCTGATGGGCGCGACCGGGTGGGAATCGGCGGGCGGTACGGGCAGCGCGCCGACCGGCACGATGGTGTCCACCCCCGACCCGCCCACCACGAGTACGTCATATGCGTCATACGGCTCGGATACCTGCTGGAATGTCACAAGCGTCCCTGCATCCCTTGCTGGTGAGACGAATCCCTTGCTGGTGAGACCGTTTGCGGACAGGTGCGTCCGCTGGCGGGAGTCTAGACGCAGCCCCGCCCGAAATCGGGATGTCAGGGACGGCGGTGGCAGGAGGGGGGAAACGACGCGCAAGACGCCCCGCCGGTGCACCGTGACCGGTGCGGAGCGGGTGCTGACGGGGCCTCGGCGCCCGTGTGGACGGGGGCGACCCGGGCCATCCTGGCCGGCGTCCGCGTGACACAGGCCATCGAGACCGGGCGGCCCTGGTACTCCCACAGTGGACAGCGGCCGCCCGCGATCCGCTCGTCGAGCGCACGCGCGCCGCGCGGCGGCGGGACCCCCGATCTCGGCGGCGAAGGCACCGGGCCGAGCGCCGTTCACCCCGGCAGGCCGGGACCGCTCACGTGCCAGTACGCCGGCCGGCGCGGCAGCCGCGTCGTCACCACCCGAGCTGCGCGGACGCGGTTTCGCCGGGGCGGTCACCGCAGCGGTGTCGGTCGCTGCACGGGCCTTCGGGGCCCGGGAGGTGGTGTTGTTCGCCGATCTCTCCAACGCCACCGGTAATGCGCTCTACCGGAGAGTCGGGTACCGGGCGGTGGAGGATCATGTCGTACGGGAATTCGACGCCGCGGAGGTGGCCGGTCACGGAATGTGAGGGGCGGCCCCGGCGTTGAGGTGGAGGCGCGAAGGGGGCCGGGGCACCGGCGGAACCCACCGGTCCCGTGGCCCGTTCACTTCGCGACCGCCCCGACCATGGAGGTGCCGTGCCCGGTTCCCGATCCCGCCGTACCCGACTGTCCGCGCTGCGTCCCGCGAGCTTCGGCGCGCGGCCCACGGGCGAGCGGCTGGCCCGGATACGCAGGTCGCCGCAGTTCGTGGACGGCCAGTTCCGCAACCCGGTGCAGACCCGGCAGCTGCTCGACGGCTCGGCGCTGCCGATGGCGCGCACCCAGCTGAACCGCGAGGGGCGGCTGCGCCGGGCCCCGGTCGGCCGGATTCCGGTGCACCGCACGACCGCCGCGGACCTGCGGGTTCCGCCCGCGTCCGGGCTGCGGCTGACGTGGCTGGGGCATTCGACCGTACTGGCGGAGATCGACGGCCGGCGGGTGCTCTTCGACCCGGTGTGGGGGGAGCGCTGTTCGCCGTTCACCTGGGCGGGCCCGAAGCGGATGCACCCGATGCCCGTCGAGCCGGCCGAGCTGGACCCGGTCGACGCCGTGGTGATCTCCCACGACCACTACGACCACCTCGACATGCCCACGATCCAGCGGCTGATCCGCACCGGCGCGGTCTTCGTCGTCCCGCTGGGCGTCGGCGCCGACCTGGAATTCTGGGGCGTGCCCGCGGAGCGGATCACCGAGCTGGACTGGCACGAGGCCACCCGCGTCGGCGAGCTCACCCTCACCGCCACCCCGGCCCAGCACTTCTGCGGCCGCGGCCTGCGCGGTCCGCAGCACACCCTCTGGGCCTCCTGGGTCGTCGCCGGCCCCGCACACCGCATCTTCCACAGCGGCGACACCGGCTACTTCCCCGGCTTCGCGGAGATCGGCGCGGCGCACGGCCCGTTCGACGCGACGATGATCCAGATCGGCGCCTACAGCGAGTTCTGGCCGGACATCCACATGGACCCCGCCCAGGGCGTCCGGTCCCATCTGGACCTCCAGGGCGGCGCACCGACCGGCGTCATGCTGCCGATCCACTGGGGCACCTTCAACCTCGCCCCGCACCCGTGGGCCGAGCCGGCCGAATGGACGCTGAGCGCCGGCCGGAAGGCCGGGGTGACCACCGTCCACCCCAGACCGGGCGAGCCGTTCGAGCCGGCCGATCCGCCGGCCGGCTATCCCTGGTGGCGGGCGATCGCGGTGCCGCCGGTCCACGGCTGGCCGGCCTGGCCGCCGGTGGCGCCCCCGGCCGTGGAGGCCGATCTCGCGGCGGACCGCTGAGCGGGCGGTCTGCGGCACCGGGCGCCGGTCAGTCCGCGCGTCCGGTCGCCGCGACCGTCACCCCGAGGCCGATCATCGCGAAGCCCCCCGCGCCGCCGATCAGCGACAGCCGGCGCTCGGACCGGGCGAACCAGCTGCGGGCCGCCGAGGCGGTGAGCCCCCACACCGTGTCCGTGATCAGGCCGATGCCGATCGGCACCAGGCCCAGCACGAGCATCTGGGCGGGCAGCCCGCCCGCCGCGTGGTCCACGAACTGGGGGAGTACGGCCGCGAAGAAGACGATCCCCTTGGGGTTGGTGCAGCCGACGAGCACGCCGTCGGCGACCGTCCGCAGATCGCCGCGGGCCCGCGGCCCGGCCGGCCGCACGGCGGTGAGCTTCATGTCCTTGCGGTGACGGAACGCCTGCACGCCGAGGAGGACGAGGTAGGCCGCCCCGGCCAGCTTCACGGCCAGGAACACCGCGGCGGACCGTTCGACCAGCGCCCCGAGACCGAACGCCACCGCGGCCACCAGCAGGTACGAACCGAGCACATTGCCCAGGACCGTGGCCAGCGCGGTACGGCGGCCGTGCGCCAGGGCCCGGCCGATCACGAAGAGCACGCTCGGCCCCGGAATCACGATCACCAACAGCGACATCACCGCGAACGCCAGCAGCCGGTCGGCCGACACCATGTCCCTCACCTCGGCGGCCATTGAACCAGCCGGGCCCGGCCCCGCACGAGGCCCGGGGCCCTGGAAGATCCCGCGCTACTCGGCCGCTTCCTTGGGCGGGCTCATCCACACCGTGGTGTCGCAGACGTTCAGAAGAGAGCGCCGGCCGGACTCGTCCCGGGCGGTTATGGACCGCTGGGCGGGGTCGTGCGGTGCGGCCACCGTCGCCTCCACATTGCTGACCAAGCACTCGCCGGACGGGTCGCCGGGCTCGGAATCCTTGTACCGCAGGCCCGTCGTCACCGTGCCGCCGGCGCGCAGGTCGATGGGCGGCGGGACCGAGCCGCGCCCCTTGCCGTCAGCCAGGGGCCCCTTGCCGACGTGCACCTCGAAGAACGGATAGCCGCCGAAGACGCACGGCCGGGACGTCTTGTTGACGATCGTCAGGCGGGCGTTACGGTGCGTGCTGTGCGCCGGCTTCTTGAGCACGGTGAGCTTCCACCGCAGGCCCTTGGTGGTGCAGTTGGCGTGCAACGCCGCCATGCGCTGCGAACCGCAGCCGGTCAGGCCGAGACCGGCGGAGACGGTCAGTACGAGCGCGGCCGATGTCGCCGCGAGAAGTGAACGCCGCCGCACGGCTCCCCCATCCCTCACGAATTCGTTCCCTGCCGTGTAAGGAGGTGTTTGACGCGCGGTCGGTTGCTCGGGACCACGGTGGTCGTGAGGAAGATCTCTCCGGCGGCGTACTCCGTCCCGTCAGGGCGGGTTTCTCAGCGGGTCTTGAACGACTTGCGGAGGGCGGCCCGGTCCTCCCAGGAGTCCGCCGCGGGCCCCTTGGCCATGTCGGTGAAGAAGCCGTCGTGCCGGAGGAAGAAGTCGGCCTCACCCCGCCGAGCGCTCCCGGGCCTTCGGCCTCTGGGGCTCCATGGCCGGCATCGCCGCTTCCGCCGGCTTCACCACCGGCCTGCGGATCAGCATGGCCATCGGCGCGACCGCGTACCTGACGGCAGCCACCCTCGCCCTCTTCTGCATCCCCCGGCCGCGCCCGTCCCGCGCCGCCGGCGGAGCCGGTCCGGGCGCTCGCGGAGGGGTTCACGCGTAGCGCCGCCTCGCCGCGGTGAGGGTGGCGGCGTACAGGGTGAGGACCGCGGCGAGCAGCGCGTGGTACAGCGGCGGCGGGGCGGACATGTCCAGGGTGGCGGCCAGGGGGGACAGGGGGAGCAGGAGGCCGATGACGGCGAGGGCGGTGACGGCGAGGTGGACCGGGCCGATCGCGCGGCGTCCGGGGGCGGGCCGGCCGGTGCGCAGCAGCAGCATCATCATGGCCTGGGTCAGCAGGTTCTCGGTGAACCAGCCGGCGTGGAACACCGCCGGGCCGCCGGCGCCGTCCGTGAGGTGCACGGCGAGCGCCAGCACCCCGAAGGTGGCCAGGTCCGCGGCGGCGTTGAGGAGGCCGAAGGCGGTGATGTAGCGGAGCACGGCGCGCGGCCGCAGCACGGCCGGGCGGCGTGCCGCGGCGGGCGCGGGCCGGTCGTAGGCGTAGGCGAGCTGGGCCGCGTCGAAGCAGAGGTTCTGCACCAGGACCTGGGCGGGGAGCATCGGCAGGAACGGCAGCAGCAGGCCGGCGGCGAGCATCGCGAGGACGTTGCCCAGGTTGGAGGAGAGCGTGATCCGCAGATAGGCGGCGATGGTGCCGCTGCTGTGCCGGCCGGCGGTGAGCGCACGGTCGAGGGCGGTCAGGTCCTTGTCGGCCAGGACGACGTCGGCGCCCTCGCGGGCCACGGCCACCGCTCCCCGGGGGCAGATGCCCACGTCGGCGGTGAGCAGCGCCGGCAGGTCGTTCACGCCGTCGCCGAGGAAGCCGGTGGTCCGGCCGCTCTCGCGCAGCGCGGCCACGATCCGGGCCTTGTCCTGGGCGGTGCAGCGTGCCACGACGGTGGCCCGCTCGACGGCCGCGGCGAGCGCCGGCCCGTCGAGCGGCCCGAGCTGATCGGCCGTCAGCACCTCGCCGGGCTCCAGTCCGAGGTCGCGGCAGGCCCGGGCGGCGGTGCCGGGGTGGTCGCCGGTGAGCACCTTCACCGCCACCCCGCGCCGGGCGAGACCGGCGAGCGCGGCGCCGGCGGTGGGGGCGAGCACGTCGCGGAGGGCGACCCAGCCGAGGAAGGTGAGCCCCCGGACGTCCCGTTCGCCGTACGGGCCGGAACGCGCGGGGCGTTCGGCGTGCGCGACGGCGAGCAGCCGCAAGCCCCCGGCCGCCTCGGTGGCCGCGAGGTCGAGCAGCCGCCGGCGTGCCCCCTCGGTCAGTTCGGCCTCCGTACCGTCCAGCCGGACGCGCCCGCAGCGGCCCAGGACGTCCTCGACGGCGCCCTTGACGACGAGCGTGTGCCGGCCGTACGTCCCCGGGCGGCGGACGACGGCGGTGGCGATCCGGTGGGCCGGGTCGAACGGCAGCGCCGCGATCCCGTCGTAGCCGAGCGGATCCGCGCCGTACGCCGCCGAGGCGTCGAGGACCGCCTCGTCGAGGGAGTCCACAGCGGGCAGTTCGGCCAGTTCCAGGGTCCAGAAGCTGCCCACCGACGCCCAGTTGAGCACGTCCGGATCGTCGGCTCCCCGGGCGTCCACGGACCGCGCCACGACCGGCCGGTCCTGGGTCAGGGTGCCGGTCTTGTCCAGGCACAGCAGGTCGATCGCCCCGAGGTCGTGCAGTGCCGGGAGCCGTCTGACGATCACACCGCTGGTGCGGGCGAGTGCCGAGGCACCGCGCGCCAGCGTCGCCGTCACGATCACCGGCAGCATCTCCGGGGTGAGGCCCACCGCCACCGCGATCGCGAACGGCAGCGTCGTAAGGCCCCGTCCGCGCAGCGCGGCGTTCGCCATCAGCACCAGCGGCGGGGTCAGCAGCATGAAGCGGATCAGCGTCCAGGCGATGCCGTGCACCGAACGGTCGAAGGCGCTCCGGGACCGCCGCCGGGCCGGGCCGCGGTGCGCCGCCGCGAACCGGGTGTGCGCGCCGGTGGCGACGACCAGGGCCGTTGCGCTCCCGGAGGCCACGCTGCTGCCCTGGAAGCAGAGGTGGGGCGGCTCGGACGTCCCGTCGTCCGCATCGGGCGGAGCGTCGAGGGCGTACTTCGGTACCGGCGCGGACTCGCCGGTCAGCGCGGCCTGGTGCACGGTCAGCCCGCTGGCGCGCAGCAACCGGACATCCGCCGGTACCAGGTCACCGGGCCCGAGCCGGATCACATCACCGACGACGAGCTGGTCGACGGGGAGTTCGCGGACCACCGGCGCGGCGCCGTCGTCCGCGCGGCGCTGTACGGACGCGGTGGTGGCGACCAGTTCGCGCAGACCGGCCATCGCCCGGCCGGCCTGGTGCTCGCCGCCGGACCGCAGCAGGCAGCTCACCACGACCAGCACCATGATCACGCAGGCGGTGCCCCACGAGGCGACGGCCGCCGACACCAGCCCGAGACAGAGCAGCACCGCGGTGAACGGGTCCCGCAGACTGCCGACGAAGCGCCGCGGCCAGGAGACCGGCCGCCAGCCGGGAGCGACGTTCTCGCCGTCCCGGACCAGGCGCTCCCCGGCCTGCTCCGCGGTCAGTCCGCGCGGCCCGGCCGCCAGCCGGCGCAGCAGCTCCAGCGTCGTCAGCCGGGCCGGATCCGCACTGCTGTGGCCGGAACCCGGAGCGCCGTGGGCGCGTACGCCGGCCGCCCGCACAGGAGGGGGGCCGGCGCCCGGTGTCGCGGTGGTCTCGGGCACGTGGCCTCAGGCGCCGAAGGACCGCAGGTCCGCCGGGGCGCCCGCGGACCGTCCATCGCGCCGGGCGTCCAGCCGGTCGAACAACAGGCGCACCACCGCCACGACATCGGGGTCGTCGACGAAGTACACGACCCGGCGGCCCTCCCGGCGCGAGCGCACCAGACCGGCGAGCTTCAGCTTCGTCAGATGCTGGCTGACCGCCGGCAGGGCCCCGCCGATCCGCTCCGCGAGCCCGCTCACATCGCGTTCGCCCTGCGTCAGCGCCCACACGATGTGCAGCCGCGGGGGAGCGGCCAGCAGTCCGAACACCGCGGCCGCCTCGCCCAGCACCTCGGCGGACGGGTCGTCCACCGCGCCACCGTCACCCTTGCCGCGTCCGACCACTGCCGTCTCCGTCCCCCCGGTGGGACGCGGTGCCCGTCCCGACCGGGTCAGTGTAGGTGCCGCCGGTCAGGGGGCCGCGGCGACCTGGGCCGCCCCACCCGCGGTCCCGCTCACGGCCGGGGTGCCGGGCCGCGGCCCAGCAGACGGTGGCCGATGGTGCCCGCCACCAGCAACCCCGCGACCATGGTGACCAGGGACGGCGCGGGCCCCGACGACCAGTCGACCTCGCCGGCGCGCACCGCGAGGACGACGGCCACGGCGAGCGCGATACCGGGAAGGGCGAGCAGCGCCGGGCGGGTCCGCGTCAGGTCGTCCTCGGCCAGGGCCCCGAGGACGCCGACGCCGAGGGCGGTCCCCCAGACGCCGAGCGCCTGGGCGTCGGGCCGGTTCACCGCCCACGGCACGAAGTCCGCCCAGAACCGCGGGCTGACCAGCAGGCCCGTACCGATGCCGAACCACGCCGAGCCGAGCACGGCCAGGAACGGCTTCGACCACCCCGGCAGCGGGGCGCGGCGGGCCGCCGGCGGCCGGGCCGGCTTCAGGTACTGCCGGACGAGAGCGGCGAGCGCACACACGGCGAGCCCCCCGAGCACGGCGACCCAACCGAGGCTGAACAGCACCAGGACCACCGGACCGCCCGCGGCCGCCTGCAACCTGCCCGCATTGAGCAGGCTCACGGCGAACAGACCGACGAGCACCACGGCGAGCGGCAGGACCAGCGTGCGGACCTCCTCCCAGACCCGCGCCCGGCCCACGCTGAACAGCCCCGGCGCCACACCGACCATCGCCGCGCCGACCAGCGCGGGGCTCAGCGGCCCGGCCGACTTCCAGGCGCTGAACACCTGCCCGGTGAGACCGGCCACCGCGAGCAGCGCCCCGACCAGGACGCTGATCACGCCGACGGTGTACGCGAGCATCGTCACGCCCACGGTCAGTGCGCGGCCCTCGCCCGCCACGGCCGACGGCCCGTCAGTGGCCTGCCCCGCCTCCGCGGCCCGAGCGGCCTCGGCGCTGCCGGACGCGTCCGGTTCCTCAGCCATCCGCACTCCCTCTCCCTCCCCGGCTCGTCCCTCAACCGGCTTGCGCCGCATACGTGTTGGCTACGCCGGTGACGGGGCCCGGTGCGGGTGACGGGGCGCGGCCAGGCCCTCCCGCTTGACCAGCTCACGGGCGGACATGATCCGCAGACTGACCACCGTGGTCGCCGCGAACGCCAGCATGCCGCAGCCGATGGCCACCCCCGCGGACAGCGCGGTGCCCCGGTCCAGCGTCATGTACCGCTCGAACAGCAGCGCCGCGCCCACCGAGAGCACCGGCGCCAGGCACAGGGCGGCCAGATGCAGACGCCACTCCTCGCGCGCCCAGCTCCGGCCGTCCCGCCCCGCGCGCCGCTGGCGGACGAGCAGCACGGCGTAGGTCACGGCGTACGGGACCAGATACGCGACCAGCAGGCGCAGCCCTTCGGCGCCCCGGCCCAGGTACGACCGGACGATCCAGGCCAGCGCGGCCGCGCCGGCGAGATGCACCGCGGCGAGCACCGGCGTCGGCACCCACGTCCCCCGCACCCCGGGCACCGTCCCCCGCCGGTCCATCGCCCGCGAGGCGAGCAGCGCGCCGAACGCCACCACCGACCCGAGGTGCATCACCGCGACCCGGTTGATGTTCGCCATCGACAGCCCGGGAAGCAGCCACGGCAGCGCACCCCATTCGAGGCGCAGCAGCGGCGCGGTCATCAGGAAGCCGTAGCACAGCAGCAGCCACCGTTGGTGCAGGTCGGGGAAGCGCCCGAGGGCGGCGAAGATGCCGAACGTCACGCTGAGCACCGTGCCCACCAGGATGGTGGTGAGCACGATCCAGAACGCCGGCCCGCTGAACGCGTCCCGGGGCGCGGTGCGCAACAGATAGGCCGCGGCGCCCGCCATCGACGCGTACACGGTCAGCGCGAACACCACGCCCACCGCCCGGTGCAGCCGGATCCGCCGCCGCACCGCCGAGAGCAGCTGGACCGGGCCGAGCAGCATCAGCGCACCGCCCAGCACCGAGTGGACGATCAGCGCCACCAGGCTGCGCCCGTACGGGCCGAGCCGGTCCGCCACGGCCTCGGCGACATAGCGCGGTGACACCGCACGCGCCACCACCCATTCGCCGAACGCCGGTGCCCCGCGCTGCGCGTAGGGCCAGAGTTCGGTCATCGCGATCGGCGCGTAGCTCACGCAGACGGCCACCACGGCGATGGTGGCCACGCGGCGCCAGGCGACCCTCCTCGGACGGTTCACGGCGACTCCCTCGCTCCGGCCTGCCCCGCCGCAACCCCGCAACCCCGCGGCCCGCGGCGCCAATAGTCCTGTCTGGACTATCGAGAAGGTAAGGGCGATCCGTCACCGTGGTCAACGGTCGCGCGGCGGCCTCACTCCCCGCGCTGCTCCACCCACTGCCAGAAATCCACCACCATCCGCTCATAGCGGATGCCGAACTCCAGTGCCTCGCGCTGCCCGCGGGTCAGCAACTCGCCCATGCGCTCGGCGAGTTCCTCGTAGCCCGCGAGCGTGCGGTGGTGCTCGGCGAGCTGCACGGGCGCGAGCACCTCCGGCCGCGCCCCGAACCACAGCTTCAGAATGCCGCGTTCGCGCGCCTCGACGGGCACGAAGGCCGGGTCGGCGAGCCAGTCCGCCAGCGCCTTCCGGCCCGCGTCGGTCAGCCGCATCAGCCGCCGGTTCCGCCCGCCCGACTGCCGCACCTCCGACAGCAGCCCCGCCTCCACCAGCCGGTCGCACTGCGCGTACACCTGCGCATGCGGCATCGACCAGAACGGCGCGACCGTGCGCGCCGCCTCGACCTTCACGTCGTACGGACTGGCCTCGCCCAGCTTGTCGATGATGCCGAGCACGAGGAACGAGGGCGTGGTCAACCGGGCGACATCCATGCCGCGACCGTACCGGGTCACAGCGGCAGGGCGAGGCCTGGTCACCCTGGCCGCCCCGCCGGCGGAAGCTGGCACACTCGTCCTCCATGAAGACCGGAACCGGCACCCTGGACGACGTGGACCACGGGCTGGTGCATGCGCTGCAGATCGACGGGCGGGCGCCGTTCCGCCTCATCGGGGAGGCGCTCGGGGTGTCCGAGAGCACCGTCGCCCGCCGCTACCGCCGGCTGCGCTCCGCCGGGACCCTCCGCGTGGTCGGCACGCTCAACGGCGCCCGGCTCGGCCACCACGCCTGGACGATCCGGCTGCAGTGCACACCGGACGCGGCGGGGCCCCTCGCCACGGCGCTCGCCGCCCGCGCCGACACCTCGTACGTCCACCTGCTCTCCGGCGGAACCGAGATCTCGTGCAGCGCCCAGACAGCCACCGCCGACGAGAGCGAGGCCCTCCTCCTGCACAAGCTGCCCAGGACCGCCCGGGTCACCTCCGTATCCGCCCATCTCCTGCTGGACCACTACGCGTTGCCCAACGACTGGGCCGGCCCCGCACGCCTCACCCGCGAGCAGACGGCGCTGCTGGCACCGCCCGGACCGCTTGAGGACAGCGCCGAAGACGCGGCCGGGGACGCCGGGGTCCTGGTCGGGCCGGCCGACCGGCCGCTGTTCGACGTGCTGGCGCGGGACGGACGGGCCGGCTACCCCGAACTCGCGGCCGCCACGGGATGGTCCGAGTCGACCGCGCGCCGGCGGGTGGCCGCGCTGCGCCGGGCCGACGTGCTCACCTTCCTCGTCGACGTCCCGCCCGCCGCCCTCGGCTTCCGCGCCGAGGCGCGCCTGTGGATGTCCGTACGGCCGTCCCAACTCGTCGCGGTGGCCTCGGCGATGGCCGAGCACCCCGAGGTGTCCCTGGTGGCGCTGACCACCGGGCCGACGAATCTGCTCGCGGCCGTGAACTGCCGGGACTCCGTGGACCTCGCGCGGTATCTGACCGGGCGGATCGCCGCACTGGACGCGATTCGCTCGATCGAGACGGCTCCGGTCATCCGCACCGTGAAGCGGGCCGGCGCCCTGCTTCCCCGTCCCGCCCGCTGACATGCGCAGCGGGCGGGTATGGGTGGGTGGTGCTTCCGGGGGCCCGGAGGCCCTCAGGAGACCTGCAGGGACGTGTCGTCGAGGACGAAGCTGGTCTGGAGGCTGGTGTCCTCGGTGGCGGTGAAGGTGAGCGTGATCCGCTGCCCGATGTAGGGGCTGAGGTCCAGCGTGTGCTGGGCATAGCCGGGGGCCGCGTCGGTGTTGGACGAGCTCGTGAGGATCTTGTCACCGACCTTCACCCGGAAGGTGTCATAGGCGGTGTGGTCGGTCTCCGCGGTGTCGATGTGCAGCCAGTACGTCAGCGTCGCCTTGCTGCAGCCGGTGGGTACGGTCAGCGACTGGCTGAGGGTGTCGGTCGCGGTGTAGCCGTATCCGCCGAGCCAGGCGAACCGGCTGCCGCCGTGGGCGGACTGCCCCGCGTGCGCGCCGATCGTGCCGGTGTCGCCGGTCCAGGGCGAAGTCCCGTTCTCGAAGCCGCCGTTGGCGAGCAACTGCCCGGCGGTGCATCCTCCGGCGCCCTTGACCGTCAGCGAGAAGGACGTGGTGTGGCTGACCGATCCGGAGCCGGTGCCGGTGACCGTGAGGGGGTAGGTGCCGGGGGTGGTGGACGCCGCGGCGGCCACGGTCATCGTGGAGCTCGCACCGCTGGTCACCGAGCCGGGACTGAACGAGACGGTCACGCCTGCCGGAGCGCCCGACGCCGAGAGCGCCACCGTCTGGGTGGAACCGCTGGTGGTCTGTGTGGCGATCGTCGCGGTGAGGGACTCGCCCGGGGCGACGCTGCCGGAGGCCGGGGTGGCGGTCAGCGAGAAGTCGTTCGCGGGGGTGGAGCGGGCGACGGCGAGCTTCCAGAGCGTGGCCGCGATGCCGTCGACGCTGCGGTCGAGTCCGGTGGCGTTGATGTTGGCGGTGGTGTCACACGACTGGTGGTAGCAGGAGTCATAGGCGCGGTTGGCGGTGCCGCCCCACTTCGCCGCCTGCGCCGAGGTCTTCCGGGCGCCGGCGCCCATCGCGTATCCGGAGGTCGGGATGCCGGCCTGTTCGAAGGAGTAGTCGTCGGACCGGCCGGCCCCTTCGGTGTTCTCCTCGGGCTGGAGACCGAGCGAGTCCCAGTACGCCTTCATCGGCTGGGCGGCGGTGGAGGTGAGGTGGTTGATGAAGTAGCCGCCGTTGGGCGAGGCGATCATGTCGAAGTTGTAGTACGCCTTGATCCGGGACCGCTCGGCGGAGGAGAGCGAACCGACGTAGAAGTCCGAGCCGTTGAGGCCCTGCTCCTCGTCCGTCCACCAGGCGAAACGGGCCCGGGCCGCCATCGCGGGGTGGCGTTCCGCGAGGGTGAGGGCGGTCTCCAGGAGGGCCGCCGAGCCGGAGCCGTTGTCGTTGATGCCGGGCCCGGCCCCGACGCTGTCGAGGTGCGAGCCGAACATGTACACCGACGAGGTGTCCCCCTGGGGCCACTCGGCGATCAGGTTGGGCCCGGCCCCACTGGCGCAGCCGGAGGTGCAGGGCTGCTCGGTGACGGTGTAACCGGCCGCCTGCAGACGGCCCTTGACGTAGGCGACGGAGTCCCGGTAGCCCTGACCGCTGGATTTACGGGTGCCGCCGTTGCGGTTCGCGATGGCGTTGAGCTCGCTCAGATGCGCCTGGACCTTGGTGACGTCGATGTCGGGGGCGTCGTCGGTGGCGAGAGCACCAAGGGCGGGCGCGGGGACTGAGGCGGGGGAGGTGGGGGAAGTGGGAGAGGCGGCGGTGATGACTTGTGCTGCCGGGAGGGGTGCGACGGGTGTGAGGAGTGCGATGGGTGCGGCGGAGACGGGGGCTGCGGTGAGCAGGGCGGCTGCGAGGGTGACGGCGAGGGAGGCGCCGGTCACCGCGAATCTTCGTAACACCAGGGCTCCTTGAGGGGGTGGGTGAGGGGTTGGCCGGAGGCATGGGGGATGCGCCGTGCCCGTTCGGGCGGCGGGTTGCCCAGTGGGGGATGGGCATGTCCATGCCCTGCATGGCGGCCGTACCATCACACCGCCGACGCCCTGACGTCAACGGATGTCCCGCGGCGGAGCAGTGTTTGTCGGAAAACAGCAGGCGATGCCCGATATCCGGGCACTTTTCGGGGGGCGGCGGGGCGGCGGAGCGGCGGGGCGCCGGAGCGGAGGTCCTGGCTCTGGAGTGCTGGGGTGTCAGAGCTCCGGAGGGCCGGAGGGCCGAGGCGCAGAAGCGCCGAAATCCGGAACGCAGAAAGGCCTCAGCGTCGATATCTGGAGCGCAGAAAGGCCGGAGCCCAGAAACGCTGGAACGCAGAAAGGCCGGAGCCCCGAAACGCCGGAGTCCCGAAACGCCGGAGTCCCGAAACGCCGGAGGGGCGGTCGCTGCCGCCCCTCCGGGAATGTTCGTTTTTTCGTGCCGCGTCAGCCGACGGGTCCGGAGCCGCCCGGCCGGATACGGCCGCGCCATGCGCCGGTCTCCCTCTCACGCTGCTCGATGTACTTCTTGAAGCGCTGCAGATCGCCCTTGGTGCGATGGTCGATCAGCCCGACCATGTCCGCGGTCTTCTCCGCGGTCCCGGTCGGCTCGACCTCCATCACGAGCTGCACCCGCGTGTGGCTGTCATCCAGGCGCTGGAAGCTGACCACACCCCTCTGCCGGGTGTCGCCGCCGGTGGTTCGCCAGGCGATCCGCTCGTCCGGGAGCTGGTCGATGATCTCGGTGTCGAATTCCCGCCGGATGCCACCGATCTTGGTGGTCCAGTGGTTATGGCGGTCGTCGAGTTGCTTGATCTCCTCGACGCCCTCCATGAATTGGGGGAACTCCTCGAACTGCGTCCACTGGTTGTAGACGGTGCGGACCGGGACCTCGACGTCTACCGTCTCCTTCACCGTGCTCATGTCCACTCCTCCTCAGTGGTGGCGAATTCCATTTCGCCGACCCGGCGTGCGTAGTCCGCACCGGTCCGGCGCTCCACCGGGTACCCGGCTCCACCGCCCCTATCCATGACGGTGGAGGATTTCGCGGATTTGAGGGTTCCCGATGGGGCCGAGCTTTCGGAGGGGCCGGGAGGAGGGAAGCGCCGGCCGGCGTCAGCGATCGGTGAGCATGCCGGTGCGTAGCCGGGAAAGAATGCGGGACAGCAGCCGCGAGACGTGCATCTGGGAGACGCCGAGTTCCGCGCCGATCTCCGACTGGGTCAATTCCTGTCCGAACCGCAGCTCGATCAGTCGGCGTTCACGGTCGTCGAGCGTCTGCAGCAGCGGTGCCAGGGTGTGGAGGTCCTCGACCGTCTCCAGGCCCGGGTCCTCCTCCCCGAGGACATCGGCCAGCGGGCGGCGCTGGTCGGCGGGATCGGGGTCGGTGGGGGTATCGAGCGAGCCCGCGGTGTAGCCATTGGCGGCCACCAGGCCCTCGATGACCTCCTCTTCGGACAGGCCGAGGTGACCGGCGAGTTCACGGACGGTGGGTTCCCGGTCGAGGTCGTTGTGCAACTGCTCCTTCGCCTTGGCCAGTTCGCTGCGCAGCTCCTGGAGACGGCGGGGGACGTGCACGGCCCACCCGGTGTCGCGGAAGAAACGCTTGATCTCCCCGAGGATGTAGGGGACGGCGAAGGTGGAGAATTCGACCCCACGGGCGAGGTCGAAACGGTCGATCGCCTTGATCAGTCCGATGGTGCCGACCTGGATGATGTCTTCCATGTCGTCACCACGGCTGCGGTAACGGCGGGCCACATAGCGCACCATCGACATGTTCATCTCGATGAGCGTGTTGCGGACGTATTGGTACTCGTGCGTGCCCTCTTCGTATTCCTGGAGCCGCGCGAAGAACAGCTTGGAGAATTCGCGTGCGTCACTGGGGGCCACCGCGCTCGGGCACGGCACCTCCGGCAGATCCGCGGTCAGTTCGGTGTGCTGCTCGGTTGCGGTGTCATTCACGACGGTGGTCATCACGCCCTCCTGCGCGCCCGACAGGCTCGGGCGCCGCAGCGGCCGCCTACCCGGAGGAACAAAAGTCATGCGTCCTTTCCGATCTGGCGCCACGTCACACGCCAACAACAGGGAGCCCCGGACCGTCCAAGACACCGCCGGTACGGGCCCCGGGGTCGGGCGAGAGGCCACCGGTGTGGGCCCCAGGTCGGGTGGCGAGAAGCCGACGGTGGGGGCCCGGGTGGCTTCGGGGTCGGTCAGATCACTTGGACGTCTCCAGCCGTGCGCGGGAATACCGTCCCCCGCCCCCACGTTGTGGCCTGCAAGGGGCGCGTCCGACCCCTACGGGATCTGTTCGCCCAACCCCTACGGGTATCCCCAATAACCTCTAGCGTCTCCCCAACCCCTACGGGTCTCCCCACGCTCTACGGGCCCCCGAGCCGCCACACCAAGCCACCGGGTTCAGGCCAGCCACGGCTCCAGGCCGCCGAGGTTCAAGCCGCCCGGGTGAGTTCGGCGCGGCCGAAGAGGAGTGCGTATCCGGAGGGGAGCTGGGCGAGTACGCGGGTGAGGAGCTCGGGGCCGGCGAGCTGGGCCACGGTGTTGAGGACCGCGCCGGTGTCCCAGCGGGTGGTGGCCGCGGTGCCGCCGGTGCGGGCGGCGAGGTCCTTCACGAAGCCCCAGCCGGTGAGGCGTTCGCCGTCGTTGCAGGGAATCTCGGCGGTGAACGCCAGGGCCGCCTCGACAGGCAACCGGGCCGCGAGCTCGACGCGTTCCTCACCGGTGAGCTGCCGCCCGAGTGCCGCCAGCACGGCGCGTACGACTTCCTCCGCTCGTTCCCGGGTGGGGTACGCCCCTTCGTACCGGACCCGTTCCAGCATCTGGTCGAACGTCATGCCCGGTGCGGGCCGACCCGTTTCAGGCTGGGTGTACATCGGTTACGCGGTCGCCTTTCTCGTCAACTCGTCAACGGGGATTCTTGGCGGTCACATGACCGGTCGCGGGGGCCGGCCACGGCCGCGATGGAGGGAAGGGCCGATCGAACGGGTCGAACTGATCGAACCGATCGCGCCGTGCGCGCCGGGGACTTCGCCCAGTAGCTCAGTCGGTGGGCTGTCGCTGCCCCGTACCCTTACTGCTCACCGATGGTGATCTTGCGGGCCTCGGTGCGCTCGGTGATCGGGATGCGCAGGGTCAGCACACCGGCGTCGTAGGCGGCCGTGATGTGCTCGGTGTCGAGGGTGTCGCCCAGGACGATCTGCCGGGAGGAGACGCCCAGCGGGCGTTCGCTCAGGTGCATCCGCACGTCGTCCGTCTCGGCGGCCGGTCGGCGTTCGGCCTTGACGGTCAGCACGTTCCGCCGGACGTCGATGTCGATCGCGTCGGGGGAGACGCCCGGCAGATCGAGCGCGATCACGAACTCCCCGCCAGCGCGGTAGGCGTCCATCGGTATCGGGGAGGGCCTCGACCAGGTGCCGGAAACGCCCAGCAGCGCCTGGGTGAACCGGTCGAGCGGGAGGCACGGGTCGGTGCGCATCAACATCGTGAAACACCTCCAGTGGCTTCGGGCGGCAGTGCCTGCCAATGCGCGTCACCTGCCCTCAGTTGTAGCATGTCGTCGACTCGTTGACAACTGTCATGTCGTCCAAAGGGTGACAGAGCCGATCGAGACGACCTCCGATCCACCGTCGCCCCCCGCCCCCTCGCCATCGGCAGTCCTCCGCCGCCCTCCACCGCCCTCCGGCGTCACCCGCGAGGGTGAGAAGCGGATTCGTCGGCCTCCCGGCAACTGCCGTCCAGTGCAACGGGGCAGGCTGAGGAGCGGAGTCTTCGTGTGACGGGAGCGGAGTCTTCGTGTGACGACACGCCGGGTCGGTCACCGGCGCGCGGAAGGTCGGTGCGCGCCGGTAGTGAGCCTCGGTGGGGGTGCCTGAGAGGGGTCAACTCACCGTTTGTGGACGGGAGTTCGGATTGACTCGCACTGGCGTGCGCGCGACCTCCACTCAAGGAGGTGGCGCGGGGTAGCGAAACCTCGAAGTAGGCCCGAACCCCACCCCCGCAACAACTAGCGTGCGTGCTCCGCGAACTGCCAACGGCCGATCCGGAGGGCGCCGTGCCTACTGCATTCCCCCAGGGGACCCAGACGTCCCAGGAGGCTCCAAGATCCCCAGGGGCCCAGGGCTCCTCAGGGCCCGCCCCCGTACCCGTGGCCGCTCCGGCACCCGTCGCCGCCCGGCGCCGCGAGCGCGAGGGCGGACGGCACGGCCGGGCCTCCTTCCCGGAGTCGGCCGCCGACTCGGCGATACGGTCCCGCCTGGTCCGGCTCGCCGCCGTACCCTGCCTCCTCGTCGCCGTCATCTGCACCGCCGTCGCCGCCTTCGTCGTCCAGGCCGGCGGAGCGAGGCTCACCGGACGCGAATGGGTGGTCCTCGCCGGCGGCCTCGTCGTGGTCTGCGTCATCGTGCTCACCGCGGGCGCCGCCGCCAACTCCGAGGCCCGCGCGGCCGTCGCGCGCTACGCCCGGCTGCGCCAGGTCTGCGCCCGCAGCCAGTCCGACCTCTACGACCTGCTGGACCGGGTCCGCCAGGGCGAATGGCTCCCGCGCCGGGAACCGGAGAACGGCCCCGAGCCCACCGGCGACACCCTCGACCTGCTCGCCCACGAAGTCGCCGCCGCCGGCCGGGCCGCCGAGTCCGCCGTCATCGACGCGGTCGCCATCGCCCGCAGCAACGCCAGCGGCAGCGAGCAGAAGGTCGAGGTCTTCGTCAACCTCGCCCGCCGGCTGCAGTCCCTCGTCCACCGCGAGATCGAGCTGCTCGACGAACTGGAGAACCAGGTCGAGGACCCCGACCTGCTCAAGGGCCTCTTCCACGTCGACCACCTCGCCACCCGCATCCGCCGGCACGCCGAGAACCTCGCCGTCCTCGGTGGCGCGATCTCCCGCCGTCAGTGGAGCCGCCCGGTCTCCATGACCGAGGTGCTCCGCTCCTCGATCGCCGAGGTCGAGCAGTACCCCCGCATCAAGCTCGTGCCGCCGATCGAGGGCACCCTGCGCGGCCACGCCGTCGCCGACGTCATCCACCTGCTCGCCGAACTCGTCGAGAACGCCACCATCTACTCCGCTCCGCAGACCCCCGTACTGCTGCGCGCCCAGCTCGTCACCGCCGGCCTCGCGGTCGAGGTCGAGGACCGCGGCCTGGGCATGTCGGCGGACGAGCAGAGCCGGATGAACGCCCTCCTCGCCGACCCCGACCACATCGACGTGGCCGAGCTGCTGAGCGACGGCCGGATCGGGCTCTTCGTCGTCTCCTCGCTGGCCCGGCGGCACGGCATCGTCGTCCGGCTGCAGAGCAACATCTACGGCGGCGTCCAGGCGGTGCTGATCGTCCCGCAGGCGCTGCTCGGCGCGGAATCCGCCGGGGAGGCGGACGGCGCGGCCGGCCCGCGGGCCGCCGTCTCACCGGACAGCGACCCCGCCCGCGCCCACGGGGGCTACGACCTCTACGACACCTACGACCCCGGCGAGGACGCGGCGGACGGCGGCCGGGACCTCGGATACGACCGCCACGCGCCGCATGCCCCCCACACCCCCCACACCCCCCACGCT
>NZ_JOIX01000089.1 GCF_000720175.1 Streptomyces sp. NRRL S-337 | reverse complement strand
CACTGGTCACACTTCCGCAGACGCAGCCAAGCCCGAGCCCGCCACTGCCACTACCAACGCCGAGGCCACAACCCCCACATGCGGTTGCAGTACTAAGGGTCCGCCCACCGCCCGCCCGGCACGCCCTACCGCGCGTCCGAGCCTCCGCCCGGCGCCGGCTGGCCTCCACCCGGAGCGGCCGGGCTCCCGGCCGGAGCGAGCGGAGCCAGCCGTTCCATACCATCGGCCCCCATCCCGCGGGCCGGCCCTTGGCAGCCCTGAGCCGCCGCGATCCCCAGCGCGACCAGCAGCGTCACCACGACGAACACGATGACCCGCTGACGCAGCAGCCGGCGGTCGGGGCCGGGCCGGCGCCCGACCGAGGTCGTACGGACCGGGGTGCGCGAACCGTTTCGCCCCGTCGGCCGTGCCGCCGGACCACGCCGGGCATTCCGCCCCGCGGTACGCGGATTCCTCCTCGCGCCGGTGCCTGCACCAGCACCCGTGCCCGTACCCGCACCGGACGCCGGTCCGCCCGGCCGTCCGCCGGCCCCGTCCCGCGGCGCCGGCGGACGCGACGCATGCGGGCGCGGCGCGGAGCCGCCCGCCGTCCGCCGCTCGGTGCGCTGGCGCGCGTACTCCTCGGCCCGCTGCCCGGTCGGTCGGTCCGACGGACGGCGCTCCGCCCGGCTCCATCCGGCCCCGCTGCCGGGCCCGTTCTGCAGAAGACCGCCCGACAGACCACCCGACGGACCGCCCGACAGACCGTGCGCTTCACGGGCCGCGATCTCCTTGAGCCGCAACGACAGCGACAAGGTGCTGGGCCGGTCCGCCGGATCCTTGGCCAGACACGACGCGAGCAGCGGCGCCAGCGCGTCCGGCACCCCGGCGAGCTGCGCCTCCTCGTGCACCACCCGGTAGAGCATGACCTCCGAACTGCCCTGCCCGAACGGGGAGTCCGCGGTGCAGGCGTACGCCAGCGTGGCGCCCAGCGCGAAGATGTCGGTGGCCGGGGTCACCGCGGCCCCACGTACCTGCTCCGGTGCCAAGAAGCCCGGCGACCCGACGGCCGTACCGACATGCGTGAGGGTGCTGGCGCCGGTCGCCCAGGCGATGCCGAAGTCGATGATGCGCGGGCCCTTGGGCGACAGCAGGATGTTGGACGGCTTCAGGTCGCGGTGCACCACGCCCGCGTCATGGACGGCCAGCAGCCCCTCGGACAGTGCCGCGCCGATGGAAGCGACCTGGGCGGGGGAGAGCGGCCCCTCCTCGTTGACCTTGTCGTGCAGCGACGGGCCGGGGACGTACTGCGTGGCGAACCACGGGCGGTCCGCGTCCAGATCGGCCGCGACCAGCCGCGCCGTACAGCCACCGCGGATCCGGCGGGCGGCGGAGACCTCGCGGGCGAACCGCGAGCGGAATTCCTGATCCTCCGCGAGGTCCGGCCGGATCACCTTCAGCGCCACCCGCTGGCCGCGCTTGTCCGAGCCGAGGTAGACCACGCCCATCCCGCCCGCGCCGAGCCGGCGGTGCAACCGGAACGTCCCGACGACACGCGGGTCCTCGCGCCGGAGCCGCATCATCGCCATGTCCGTCCCCTACCTGCGGTGGGAGGCCCCTCCGCTGCCAACCGTCTGACGTGGCACAGCTTACGGATTGACGGCTCGCTGTGCTGAGAGGCCGCGCATGCGTCGGCAACCGGATTGTCGGTGGCGGGTGCGATCCTCGGAGTGGGGGAGGGGAAAAGGGCGTGCGGGCCGCCCGGTTTTCCGCCCGCGCGCCCAATGATCTTTCACATAAGGGGGATTGACACGACGAAAGGTGATCGAGGACGAATGCCGGAGATGCGGGTCACGGCTCCCGGGGGCGGACGGCACCGGCGTACGCGGCGGCCGGCGGCTGCCTGACGGCGGGGCGTGGGGGAGCCGGCGGCGTGAGCGAGGTCACGCATGCGGCTCCGCCCGGACCTGCTGCCCGGTGGGCGACTCCTGGGGGATGTCCCGGGTTCCTCAGGGGTGTTCTCCACCCAGGGGAGTACGTGACGCCCGGTCCCGTCATCCTCCTGGAGGCCGCCCAATAGGTACGACGGCATGACGCCTGGCCTGCGCCGCGTGCCTAGTGTTGTCATCAAGCGGCGGGCGCAGCGCTCGTCCCCCGAGGTCAGACGCCCGCCGCTCCAGAGACGACGGGAGCGGACGATGGATCGGACCTCAGGACGGACGGCCCTTCGGGCGCAGGGGCGCAAGGCCGCCGCGGCGCTCGGCGGCCACCAGTCCTCGGGCACCCGCCATCCCCTCGTCGCGGTGGCCATGGTGCTGCCGTTGGCGATCCTGCTCGCCGTGGTCTTCGGCGGCTGGGAAGCCGTCATCACACAGGCGTCGTCCGTGGCCGGAATGCTGGGGCGCTGAGCGGCGCCCCGGTCCCGGGAGAGCGGCCCGGGACGGGGACCTCCGGCGGAATACCCCGTGGGGACGGGGGTGCGGCGGACGGCACGAACGGCCGGGCATCTGGGGAGATGCCCGGCCGTCGAGCTTCCGCGCCCACCCACCGGACCAGCGACTCCGCCGAGCGCCCCTGCCACCTGCGCACGCGCCCCGCCTGCCTCTGCCCCTGCCGCGTACGATCCCCTTCGGGCCCGACCAGCGACCGGGCAAGGCCTCACACCGACGCAGGCCCGGGGGAGGGGACCCATGACCACGCCGCTGGCCGACCGCCTGGCCGCCCTCGCCGCATCCTCCGGCCCCGACGGCCCAGCCGACCCCCCACCCGCACCACCGGCCCCCGAGACGCCCGTCGATCGCCCCTGGACGCCCGCAGGTCACGCGCACCCGCCCGCCGACCACCCCCAGGTCCTCGCCGACCGCCCCGACGGCACGGTCGTCCGCAGTGGCCGTACGGTCGCGAAGGCGCACGCCCCCGACGCCGACCCGCAGGACCTCGCCGCCCGTCTCCGGATCGCCGCGCACCCCCTCCTGCACGGAATCCTGCTGCCCCCGCTCCCGCTCACCGCCCCCGACGGCTTCCTCCTCCTCACCGACGACGGCCGGGCGCTGACCCGCTGGCCGTACGGCAGCCCGGTCGCGCCCGACGACCCCGACGCGGCGCCCTGGGAGGACGCCGCCCGCCTGCTGGCGCGGCTGCACCGTGTCGATCCGCGCCAACTCCCCGGCCCGGTCCCGCCGATGTGCGGCCCCGCCAAGGCCGCCCGCGCCCTGACCCGGCTGCGCGGCGCGTTGGAGAACGGCCCTGCGGAAGCCGTTCCCCGCATCCTGCGCGCGGCCGCTACGGCCGTCGAACGGGCCTGGTACGGGCTGCCGCCCTGGGCCCGGGGCGAGGTCCCGCCACCCCGTGCGGCGTCCCTCTGCCACGGCGACCTCCACCTCGGCCAGCTGGTCCGCCACCCGGCGACCGGCGGCCGCTGGCTGCTGATCGACATCGACGACCTCGGTCTCGGCGACGCGGCCTGGGACCTGGCCCGTCCCGCCGCCTGGTTCGCCACCGGCCTGCTCGCCCCGGACATCTGGACGCGCTTCCTGACCGCCTACCACGCGGCGGGCGGGCCGGCCCTGCCCCCGCACGGGGACCCCTGGCCCGAACTGGAGGTCCCCGCCCGCGCCCTGACCGTGCAGACCGCCGCGCTCGCCGTCGCCAAGGCCGTCACCGGGGAGCGGGCGCTGGACGAGGCCGCGACCGCCGTCATCGACGCCTGCTCCCGGATGGTGTCCCTGCCGCAGCAGTTGGCACCCGGCGGGCCCGTCGTACGCTGAACCCCACGCCACCGGAAGGCCGTTCCGGTGGCGCCGCGCCGAGCGGCAGCGAACGACAGGAGTTGAGCCGACGATGCAGTGCCCCAAGTGCCATGCACCGATGCACACGTACAACCGCAATGGCGTCCAGATCGAGCAGTGCGCCGGCTGCCGGGGGATCTTCCTCGACTACGGGGAGCTGGAGGCGCTGACCCGCCTGGAGTCGCAGTGGGTCCAGCAGGCCCCGCCGCCGCCCGCCCCGCAGGCGTACCCCGCCGCACCCGCCTGGGGCGCCCCGCACCACGGCCACCACGGCCACCATGGGCACCACGGTCATCACCGCGGCCTCGGCCACATGCTGTTCTCGTCCTGAACCGTCGCACCCGGCCCGGCCGGCACGGCCACAGCCGGCCGGCCGGCGACCGGAGCCCGCGACCGGCACGGCGCGGCACAAAAGCCGAGGGCCGGAGCGAAACGCTCCGGCCCTCGGGCTACGTGTGGACGATACTGGGATTGAACCAGTGACCTCTTCCGTGTCAGGGAAGCGCTCTCCCGCTGAGCTAATCGTCCTCGGGACCATGGATCGCGAAGACCCACAGCTGCGTGCGCGATACTGGGATTGAACCAGTGACCTCTTCCGTGTCAGGGAAGCGCTCTCCCGCTGAGCTAATCGCGCGGGGCCCGGTGGAGCCGGGCAGTGGACGATACTGGGATTGAACCAGTGACCTCTTCCGTGTCAGGGAAGCGCTCTCCCGCTGAGCTAATCGTCCTTGGAGGTGGAGACGGGATTTGAACCCGTGTAGACGGCTTTGCAGGCCGTTGCCTCGCCTCTCGGCCACTCCACCAGGAGTGAGGGGGTTCGGGAAGATCCCCCACATCGAGCGGACGACGAGACTCGAACTCGCGACATCCACCTTGGCAAGGTGGTGCTCTACCAACTGAGCTACGTCCGCAGGTGACTCTCCCAGACTACGTCCGGGAAGCTACCGGGCCCCCGGGGCGCTTCCGCGTCCCGGCGACGTGTTGAACTCTAGCGGATTCCGGGGCCAGTACAAAAACGCGTTTGTGCAGCGTGCTGCGCTGCTCGCCCGGCACAGGCGCGCCCGGGGCCCCCGCCATAGACTCGCTGACGTGCACGACTTCGCTCCCATGGCCCGCTTCGGCGGCCTGATAGCCACCGATCTACGGGATGTGACCAGCGATCCCGCGGCCCTCGACTCGACGGGCTGGTGGGCGGTGGCCGCCGACTTCGAGGGCCAGGTGGTCTGCGCCCGCTTCGCCGACGTACGCCCCGCCACCCCGGCCGACGCCCCCGCCCCCGGCACCTGGCACGGCCCCGCGCGAAGCGCCTGGGTCAGCTCCCTGGACCGCGACGCCTATGTCCGCGGCGTACGGCGGGTCCGGGAACACATCGCGGCCGGCGATGTCTACCAGGTGAACCTCTGCCGGGTGCTGAGCGCACCGCTGCCCGACCCGGACCGGGCCGACGTCGACGCGCTGTCCGCGGTGCTGGCCCGCGGCAACCCCGCCCCGCACGCCGGCACCATCCGGCTGCCCGGCCACGGCGTGGAGATCGCCAGCGCCTCCCCCGAGCTCTATCTGCGGCGGGACGACCGCGCCGTGTGGTCCGGCCCCATCAAGGGCACCGGACGGACAGCCGCGGACCTCTCGGACAAGGACCGGGCGGAGAACGTGATGATCGTGGACCTGGTCCGCAACGACCTCGGCCGGGTCTGCGCCACCGGAACCGTCACCGTCCCGGCACTCTGCGCGGTCGAGGAGCACCCCGGCCTGGTGCACCTCGTCTCCACGGTGCGCGGCGAACTGGACCTCGCCAACGAGAAGAGCGCCTGGGCCGACCTGCTGCACGCCACCTTCCCGCCCGGCTCGGTCACCGGCGCCCCCAAGTCCAGCGCCCTGCGGATCATCGACGAACTGGAGACCGCGCCCCGCGGGCCGTACTGCGGCGGCATCGGCTGGGTCGACGCCGACCGCCGCACCGGCGAGCTCGCGGTCGGCATCCGGACCTTCTGGATCGACCGCACCCCAGCCGACGGACCGCTCCTCCGCTTCGGCGCCGGGGCCGGGATCATCTGGGACTCCGACCCCGAGCGGGAATGGGCGGAGACCGAGCTGAAGGCGAGCCGCCTGCTCGCGGTAGCGTCGGGACGCAACGAGCCGAGCGGAGGAGAGCGATGAGGATCTGGCTGGACGGGTCACTGCGGAACGCCGAGGACGCCCGGGTCTCGGTCTTCGACCACGGGCTGACCGTCGGCGACGGCGTCTTCGAGACCGTCAAGGCGGCCCACGGACGTGCCTTCGCCCTCACCCGCCACCTGGAGCGCCTCGCCACCTCCGCCCGCGGCCTCGGCCTGCCCGCTCCCGACCTCGACGAGGTGCGGCGCGGCTGCGAGGCCGTCCTCGACGCCAACCCCATGCCGCTGGGCCGCCTGCGGATCACCTACACCGGCGGCGAGTCCCCGCTCGGCTCGGACCGCGGCGACGCCGGCCCCACGCTGGTCGTCGCGCTCTCCGCGACCACCCGCCGCCCCGACACCACCGCCGCCGTCACCGTCCCCTGGACCCGTAACGAACGCGGTGCGCTGGCCGGCCTGAAGACCACCTCGTACGGCGAGAACGTGGTCGCCCTGGCGCGCGCCCACGAACAGGGCGCCACCGAGGCGCTGTTCGCCAACACCGTCGGCGCGCTCTGCGAGGGCACCGGCTCCAACGTCTTCGTCGTCCTGGACGGCGAACTCCACACCCCGCCGCTCTCCTCCGGCTGCCTGGCGGGCATCACCCGCGCCCTGACCATCGCCTGGGCCGGCGCGAAGGAGACCGATCTGCCGCTGGACGTCCTGGAGCGGGCCGACGAGATCTTCCTGACGTCCACCCTCCGCGACGTGCAGGCCGTGACCCGGATCGACGGCCGCCAACTGACCGCCGGGCCGGGCCCGGTGACCGCCGAGGCCATGCGGATCTTCGACGAGCAGTCCGCCGCCGACGTCGACCCGCGGTGACGACCGGCCCCCGTACAGGGTGATGACGGGCCCGCACACGGGCGAGTAGAAAGTCCCCGTGACCACTACGCTGCGCCCCGCGGGACCCGAGGAACACCACGACGACGGCACCCGGGCCCGCCCGTACGACGTCTGCGTCAACAGCCGGCGGGCCGGCACGGTCCGGCTGTCGACCGACGCCCGTTTCGGCCCGACGGCCGGCCGGATCACCTACCTGGCCATCGACCCGCCGGACCGGCACCGCGGCCGGGCAACGGTCGCGGCGCTCGCCGCCGAGGAGGTGCTGCGCGGCTGGGGATGCCGCCAGATCGAGGTGACCGTCCCGGCCGAGGCGGCGGCCGCGCTGCGGCTCGCGGCGGCCCTGGGCTACACCGAGCGCAGCCGCACCCTGTCCAAACCCCTCGACGCGCCGCCGCCGCTGCCCGGGGACGTCACCGACCGGCCGCTGGGCGAGGCGGAGTACCCCGCCTGGCGGGACGCCGCGCTCGCCGAGCACATCCGTACGCAGACCGGCCAGGGGATGTCTCCGGCCCGCGCCGAGGACATCGCGGTGAAGGGCCACCACGCCCTGCTGCCGGACGGGGCGGAGACCCCCGACCAGGTCCTGCGGATCCTGTCCCACGATGGCGCCGACGTCGGCAGTCTCTGGCTCGCCCTGCGGATGCCGGAGCAGCCGGGCGGCTACGTCGTCGACGTGCGGGTGGACCCCGGCCACCGCGGGCGGGGACACGGCCGCACACTGATGCTGATCGCCGAGCGCGAGAGCCTCGCGGCCGGCCGCACCACCCTCGGCCTCAACGTCTACGCGGGCAACGCGCCGGCCCTCGGCCTCTACGAGTCGCTGGGCTACCGGCCCACCGGGTACCTGCTGTGGAAGCCGATCCTGTAGCGCGGCCGGCCGCGCTACAGAGCTCTTCCTGTCTCGGCTCAGTCCTGAGCGGCCAGCAGGCGGTCGGCGATCTCCTCGATCCGGGCGCGCAGCCCCTCCTGGCTCTTGCCGCCGTCCAGCCGCTCCCCGCCGATCACGTACGTCGGGGTACCGGTCACGCCGATCGCCTTCCCCTCGGCCTCGTCCGCGTCCACGATCAGCAGGTGCCGCCCGTCGATCAGCGCGGTGTCCAGCTCCTCGCCGTCCAGCCCCAGCTCACCGGCGACCTCCAGCAGCAGCTTCTCGCCGCGCGCGGCGAGCTCCCCGGTGCGCGCCAGCACCGCCTCGACGTACGGCCAGCCCTGCCCCTGCACCAGCGCCTCCTCGGCGGCCTGGGCCGCGGCGTAGGCGTGCTTGTGCTTCGCCAGGGGGAAGTGGCGCAGCCGGATGTCCAGCCGGTCGCCGTAGCGCTCGCGCAGCGCCCGCAGGTCCGCCAGCGCGGCGTGGCAGTCCGGGCACTGCAGCTCACACCACACGTCGAGGACGGGACGGGTGGGGGAGGGGGTGGTGGCGTCGTTCATGGGACCAGTCTTCCAGCCCACCCCCTGGTGGCCGAACCCGGACCTGGGGATGAGGGTGACCCCGAGAAGACCCTGAAGACGGTGCCGGAACATGGCCCGGGCGGGCCCGGACAGGGCAGGATGGAGGGGAGCAGAGGGACTGCTCGCCCTTCCACCGGCAGGAGGACCGGATGCTGACCTCGACCGTCTGTGCCGCGGTGTCGGCAGCGGGCCTGGGCATCGCCGCGCTGACGGCGTACCGCAAGCGATTCCTCGCCGCGACCCGCATCGCCGCCTTTTCCCTGATCCCGATCGGCCTGGTGATGACCGGCGTCATCGACTGGGTCACCAACATCGTCTTCAAGCCCACGGTCTGGGCGGGCTTCGGCCTGCTCGCGCTCTCGTTCCTGCTCTTCATGCTCAGCCGGACGGTGGAGCGCCGCCGCGGCGGGATCGGAGCCCGCAAGGACCGCAAGGCGGCCGGGGGCGCCACGCCCGACGCGGTGGCTCCGGGTGCCTCCATACCGTCCCTCGGCGCGGGACGTACGGCGGACCGGCCCGCCGGCAAGGGGAAGGCCCCGCAGGCCGCCGGCGCTCCCAAGGATGACTTCTCGGACATCGAAGCGATCCTGAAAAAGCACGGGATCTGATGAACTCCCGCTGCTGAGGCCCCCTTTGGGCGCCCTCGGAAGATCACGTGCGCCATGATGCGCGCGAGATGAACGATGAGTGCGCCCTCGCCCAAGACGACGCCCCGTCCCCCGAACCCCGCGGCTGCCTTTTCGCGCTGTCCCAGCCGCCGCTGATGCTCTTCCTCGCCGTCATCGGCTGCCTGCTCCTCCTCGGCGCCGTACACGACCTCTTCATCCTGTGAGGCCGGCGTACGGCCGGTCCGCGCCCGCCGTGGGAGCCGTCGGCCGGTCCGCACCGGCCGTCAGCCCGCGGCCTCCCGGCGCCGCGCGCGGTAGGCCGCGACATGCAGCCGGTTGCCGCAGGTGCGGCTGTCGCAGTAGCGCCGCGAACGGTTGCGGGAGAGGTCGACGAACGCGTGCCGGCAGTCCGGTGCCTCGCAGCGCCGCAGCCGCTCACGCTCACCGGCCACGACGAGGAAGGCGAGCGCCATCCCGCCGTCCGCGGCCATCCGGTCGGCCACGGAGGCGCCCGGCGCGAAGTAGTGCACGTGCCAGTCGTAGCCGTCGTGGTCGGTCAGCTGCGGGGTGGTGCCCGCCGAGGCGACCAGTGCGTTGAGCCGCGCGGCCGCGGTGCGGTCGTCCCCGGCGGCGAAGACCTCGGCGAACCGCGCCCGGACCCTGCGTACCGCCGCCAGGTCGTCCGGCCCGAGCGTGCCCACGTCGCTGAAGTTGTTGCGGCGGGCGAAGTCCTCGACGGCCGGGACGGCGGTCAGGCTGTCCGGCGCGCCGGGCGCCTCGCCCTCCGGAGCGGTGTTGAGCAGATCGACGACCGCGTCCAGCGCGCACCGGGTGTCATGGGTGATCATCACGGTTCCGCTCCCTGGCAGGGTGGGGCCGGACGGGTACCGCCCCCGGGTGTCGTGGCCGAATGGTCGCCGACTCTAGCGCCTGGGACAAGCTTCGGCGCCGTCCCCCGCGGTGGCTCCGCGGCGACGACGCCGATCTCTGCCGTATGAACTTGTCGGTCCTGCGCCGTCTCCCCGAGTCGGACGGGCGCAAGTGTGAGCGGATGGGTGCTTTCGGTAACCGTGCTGCGTCTCAGCTCTCCGCGAGGATGTGGGACAGCTCTGTGTCGAGATCGAAATGCCGGTGCTCCGTACCGGGCGGTACGGCGGCATCCGTCCTTTTGAGAAACGACTCGAGAGCCCGCGCGGGGGCTTCGAGCAGGGCTTCGCCTTCCGGGGAGCTCAGGGCGATGCAGACCACGCCCTGTCCGTGGCTCCGGGACGGCCATACGCGGACGTCTCCGGTGCCCGTGGGCCGGTGCAGGCCCTCGGCGAGGAGGTCGCGGGCGAACACCCACTCGACGGTCTCCTCGGCTCCGGTATGGAAGGTGGCATGCACGGCGTAGGGATCGGCCGTGTCATACCGCAGGCCCGCGGGTACAGGCAGTGAGGACTCGCTCGACACAACGAGGCGCAGGTGCAGCTCGCAGCTGACCGTGGTGTTCATAAGCGCCAGGGCCTTTCGCTCAGTGTGCGCTCGGGGATTCGCACGTCGGCGAAATCGACATGCCACCTACGGTGCCGTTGTAAACCCCTCTGACGGTTTTGGGTGGCTTCAGGTACCTCTTACGGCGGATTGCGAGATCGTCCCCGTCGGTAATTCCGCCGCCCCCTCGCGTCCGGTAAGTTTGACGGTATGAATACGCTGAGTAACGGGGGGCCGGGAGTAGTCGAGGAGGAGACCGTGCCGCCCGAGCAGCCGCTCGGCTCGCGAGCGCCGCATTTCATCAAGCGCTCGCGGCCGCTGCACCTGAGCTGGCAGGTCGGCGTCTTCGTCGTCGGTCTCGCGGTGGTCGCCGGCGGAGTGGTCCTGCTGCCGCTGCCGGGTCCCGGCTGGCTGGTGATCTTCGCCGGCATGGCGATCTGGGCGACCGAATTCGTCTGGGCCCAGCTGGTCCTGCGCTGGACCAAGCGCAAGGTCACCGAAGCCGCCCAGAAGGCGCTCGACCCCAAGGTGCGGCGCCGCAACATCATCCTGACCGCGCTCGGCGTGACGATCATCGCCGCCGGGGTCGCGGTCTACGCGTGGAAGTTCGGCCTGGTGCTGCCCTGGAACGTCGCCGAGTGACCGGAACGTGGTCACAAGTGCCCGCCGACGTGGGGTAATGTTGGCGGTGCGCCCGGGCGATTAGCTCAGTGGGAGAGCGCTTCGTTCACACCGAAGAGGTCACTGGTTCGAACCCAGTATCGCCCACGTCACAAGGGGCGGCGGGTACTCGCAGACGATGCGGGTCCCGCCGCCCCTTTTGCGTGCCCCCGCGCACGACGGCCCGCCGGACGCCAAGTCCCCGGGCCTTCGCCGTTGTTGGGCGCCCGCCGCCGTGCGGGGCGCACACTGGGATCATGCCCGACTGGTCCCGCCGGCTGCACCGCTACCGCTTCCGCAGCGTCTGGCTGCTCCGCGCCCCGCCGGCCGTCGTCTACGCCGTCCTGGAGCGCGCCGAGAGCTACCCGCAGTGGTGGCCGCAGGTGCGCGAGGTGACCCGGATCGACGACCGGAGCGGGACCGCCCGCTTCCGCTCCCTGCTGCCGTACGACCTCAGGGTGGTGGCCACCGAGCACGTACGGGACCCCGGCGCCGGGGTCCTGGAGATCGCGATGCGCGGCGACCTGACCGGCTGGGCGCGCTGGACCGTGGTGCCCGGCGCCGGCGGCACCCGCGCCGTCTTCGAGCAGGACGTCGAGGTCTGCAAACCGCTGATGCGCCAGGTCGGGCTGCTGGCGCGGCCGCTGTTCCGCGCCAATCACGCCCTGATGATGCGGGCCGGGCGGCGCGGGCTGGCCCGCTGGCTGGCCCGGGCCTGAGGAAATTTGATGGAACGCCCGCGCGGGCTGTATTGTTCAGGTCGTTCGCGAGGGAAACCTCGCCGGACACCCGGGCGATTAGCTCAGTGGGAGAGCGCTTCGTTCACACCGAAGAGGTCACTGGTTCGAACCCAGTATCGCCCACCGGGATCAGAACCGGGCCACCAAAAGGTGGCCCGGTTCTTTTTGTTGAGTGGTGCGGAGGAGGAGTTCCGTAGTGGGGAGTTCCGTGCGGCGGAGTTCCCTTGCCGGTGCGTTCCGCCGTCACGAGAAGCGACCAGGAATCGGAATTCCGACCGTTTCTTTCTCGGTCGGCCGACCGGTTGCCGGTCGACCATGCGGAAATTCCTGATGCCGAATCAGGCCGCGGCGGGGAGTTCCGGACGCAGCGGCCAGTGCGGATCCACCGATTCCGGAGTGCCGCTGCGCGCGAACCACGCCTGCAGCCCACGGGCCTGGGCCGCGTACCAGACCGCCTGCCGGGTGTGCAGCTCCGCCGGGTGCAGGCTCCCCAGGCGGTCCGAGAACCGGTGCCCCAGCGCACGCACCACCTGCAGCGCGGCCAGCGCGTCCGCGGCCGCGTCGTGCGCCTCGGTCAGCTCGACCTCGTACTGCGCGCACAGATCGGCGAGCGTGCGGCGGCCCTTGCGGTAACGGTCCAGATGTTTGTCCAGCACCCGGGGGTCCAGCACGCGCAGCGGATGGGCGCCCAGATACGCGTTCAGCGAGCTGGCGCGGTGCCGCTTCAACTCGCGTTCCAGCAGGGTGAGATCGAACGGGGCGTTCATCACCACCAGCGGACGGCCGGCCACCGCCTGGGCGGCCAGCGCCCGCGCCACCTCCTCCACCACCGGCGCCGGCCAGCGGCCGTGCAGGGCGAGGTGGTCGGCCGTGAGACCGTGCACCGCGACGGCGGCTTCCGGTATCTCGACGCCGGGATTGATCAGCCAGCGGGTGATGCGGGGCGCCGAACGCGGGGTCTCCTGGACCACCAGCGCGGCGGAGACGATGCGGTCCCGCTCGACGTCGATCCCCGTCGTCTCGGTGTCGAAGGCGGCAAGAGGGCCGTCATACCAGCACGGCATCATCCCAACTCCTCGCGGTCGTACGGGTGATGGTGGCGCAATACCACCCGAGCAGGTGATACCCGAGCGCACCGGTGCTCGAACCGTCCTTGTTTGCGGACCACTTGACGCGGAGACAACCACAGGGACGGGCCACGCGATCCGCCGGTTCCCCGTCCTCTCCGACGCATTCATCTCCGCGCACCCACCGAGCCCGGAAGGCACGCCCGCGATGACCATCGCGCAGCCCGAACCGGGCGGGCTGTCCCCCGCAAGCGGGAGGTACCCCCCGCCCGCCACCACACCGCAGCGCGGCGGCCTCGCGACGACCGCCTGCATGGAGACGCTCCAGGTGGGCTATCTGCACGCGGTCGCGGCCGCCTCCGGCTGCTCGCTGGCCCAGCCCTTCCCGGACAACGGCATCGACTGGCACGTCAGCCACGGCGCACCCGGACACACCGTCGACGACGAGGTCACCATCAAGGTGCAGCTCAAATGCACCTACCAGACCGCCCCGCGCCCGCCCGGCCCGACCTTCGCCTTCACCCTCGACAACGACCACCTGGTGAAGCTGGCCCGCACACCCGTGTCGGTGCACAAGATCCTCGTCGTGATGCTCGTCCCGCGGACCCAGGAGGAGTGGCTGCGGGCCTCCCACGACCGGCTCGAACTGCGCCACTGCTGCTACTGGATCAACCTGGCCGGCCATCCGGTGACCGGCCGGCGCAGGACCACCGTGCGGATCCCGACCACGCGGATCTTCGACGACCGCGCGCTCTGCGAAATCATGACCCGGGTCGGGGCGGGAGGGAGACCGTGATGTACCGGCCGATCGACGAACCCCCTGCGCGGCCGCTGGATCCCGCGCGGCTCGACCCCGCCGTCCTCAGCGCGCTGCTGGCCCGGCACGGCTGGCGCCGCCGGGGCGGGGCCGCCGGCCACTACGCCCGCTGGACCCCGCCCGGCGGCCTGGGCGGCACCAGCCTGCTGGTCCCGCACGACCGCCGCTTCCCCGACAGCGCCGAGCTGCTCGCCGAGGCGTTGGCGGCGCTCGCGCGGTCCGCCGCGCCCTCCGCCCGCGAGGTGCTGACCGGGCTGGCGGTGCCCAGCGACGAGGTCGGCTGGGAGCGCGAGGTCCCCGACGGCGGCTCGGTCGCCGCGCGCTGGGTCGCCCAGGAGCAGCTGCGCGGCGCGGCCCGCGCGATGCTGGTCGCCGGGGCGCTGGGGACGTACGGCCGGGCCGGCTACTACGGCGCCCGGCACAAGCGGCAGGCCGAAGGGTTCCTGGGCGAGGTCCTGGTCGGGCCCGCGACCGCCGGCCGGCGGCTGACCGCCTTCGTCCCGGCCGACGGCGGCCGCGCGGCGGTCGCCGGGCTGCAGCGGGCCCTGCACGCCGCCCGGGACGCCACCGACTACCAGCGCGCCACCGGAGGCATGGAGGCCTACGACGCGGCCGTCGAGCTGGGCGTCTGCCACGAGCTGGTACAGGCGCTGATCGCGCTCGTACGGGACGCGGAGGGGGTGCGGATCTCGGTCGAGTGGTCACCGGCGGCCGGCCCGCCGGCCGGCTGCCCGGCCCGTCCGGAACCGGTCGAGTTCTCGCCCGGCGACCTCCCGGCGCTGGAGCAGGCCGCCCGGCGCTACGTCCGCGACGAGCCCTCGCTGCCGGTCCGGGTGACCGGCGCGGTCGTACGGCTGCGCCGGGAGCGGCCCGGCGGCCCCGGCACGGTCCGGCTGCGGGTGCTGACCGGGGCCGACGTGGTCCAGGTGCGGGTCGCACTGGGGGAGGAGGACTACCGCATCGCGGGCCACGCCCACCTCGTGGGACTGCCGATCCGGGTCAGCGGCAGACTGGAGAGCCGGGGCGGTTTCCGCCGGATCACCGGGGGCCACGACGTCACGCCGGTGCAGGTCGACGAGGCGGAGCGGGACCGGCTGCTGAAGTCCCTCCAGGAGAATCTGGACTTCTTCGAGGAGGCGTGCGGCGCCGACGACTGACCGCCCGCGGACCGGCCCCGGGAAACCGTTTCGCGGTCAGGTGCGGCGGCTCGGTACGATTCGGCTGCGCAGCAAACGCTGACGCGAAAGAGACATGAGTCAGGAGAGACCGGTGTCAGACGTCCGTGTGACCGTCCAACGCGATTCCGAGCGGGAAGAACGCGTGGTGACCACGGGCACTACGGCCGCCGACCTCTTCCAGGGTGAGCGCAGCGTCGTCGCCGCACGGGTCGCCGGGGAGCTGAAGGACCTGGCGTACGAGGTCGCCGACGGCGATGAGGTCGAGCCGGTCGAGATCTCCTCCGAGGACGGCCTGAACATCCTGCGGCACTCCACCGCGCACGTGATGGCGCAGGCCGTGCAGGAGCTGTTCCCGGAGGCGAAGCTCGGTATCGGCCCGCCGATCAAGGACGGCTTCTACTACGACTTCGACGTCGAGACCCCGTTCCACCCGGACGATCTCAAGCGCATCGAGAAGAAGATGCAGGAGATCCAGAAGCGCGGGCAGAAGTTCGCGCGCCGCGCGGTCAGCGACGAGGCCGCCCGCGAGGAGCTGGCCGACGAGCCGTACAAGCTCGAACTGATCGGCCTGAAGGGCTCCGCCGCGGACGCCGCCGAGGGTGCCTCCGCCGAGGTCGGCGCCGGCCAGCTGACCATCTACGACAACCTCGACGGGAAGACCGGCGAGCTGTGCTGGAAGGACCTGTGCCGCGGTCCGCACCTGCCCAGCACCCGCGCCATCCCGGCGTTCAAGCTGATGCGCTCGGCGGCCGCGTACTGGCGCGGCAGCGAGAAGAACCCGCAGCTCCAGCGGATCTACGGCACCGCCTGGCCGACCAAGGACGAGCTCAAGGCGTACCTGGAGTTCCTCGCCGAGGCCGAGAAGCGCGACCACCGCAAGCTCGGGGCGGAGCTGGACCTGTTCTCCATCCCGGAGGAGCTGGGCTCCGGCCTCGCCGTCTTCCACCCCAAGGGCGGCGTCGTGCGCCGGGTGATGGAGGACTACTCCCGCAAGCGGCACGAGCTGTCGGACTACGAGTTCGTCAACACCCCGCACATCACGAAGGAAGCTCTCTTCGAGACCTCGGGGCACCTGCCGAACTACGGCGAGGCGATGTTCCCGCCCCTGGAGTTCGACGGGCAGAACTACCGCCTCAAGGCGATGAACTGCCCCATGCACAACCTGATCTTCAAGGCCCGCGGCCGGTCGTACCGCGAACTGCCGCTCCGGCTCTTCGAGTTCGGCACGGTCTACCGCTACGAGAAGTCCGGCGTCGTGCACGGCCTGACCCGGGCGCGCGGCTTCACCCAGGACGACTCGCACATCTACTGCACCAAGGAGCAGATGGCGGACGAGCTGGACAACCTGCTCACCTTCGTCCTCGATCTGCTGCGCGACTACGGCCTGACCGAGTTCGAGCTGGAGCTCTCCACCCGCGACCCGGAGTCCGACAAGTTCATCGGCGAGGACGCGGAGTGGGAGGAGGCCACCGAGGCGCTGCGCCAGGCGGCCGAGAAGCAGGGGCTGCCGCTGGTGCCGGACCCGGGCGGCGCCGCCTTCTACGGCCCGAAGATCTCGGTGCAGGCGAAGGACGCCATCGGCAGGTCCTGGCAGATGTCGACCATCCAGGTCGACTTCCAGCAGCCCGCCCGCTTCGGCCTGGAGTACACCGCGGCGGACGGCTCGAAGCAGCAGCCCGTCATGATCCACCGCGCGCTCTTCGGCTCGATCGAGCGGTTCTTCGCGGTCCTGCTGGAGCACTACGCGGGTGCCTTCCCGGCGTGGCTGGCCCCGGTGCAGGCGACCTGCATCCCGATCGGTGACGCGCATGTGCCGTACCTGGAGGAGTTCGCCGCGCAGGCGAAGGCCAAGGGGCTGCGGGTCGAGGTGGACTCGTCCTCGGACCGGATGCAGAAGAAGATCCGGAACGCCCAGAAGGCCAAGGTGCCGTTCATGATCCTCGCGGGCGACGAGGACATGGAGCACGGTGCGGTGTCCTTCCGCTACCGCGACGGGTCGCAGGAGAACGGCATCCCGCGTGACCAGGCGATCGCCAAGCTGCTGGACGTGGTGGAGCGCCGCGTCCAGGTGTGACGCCCGTGGCGTGACCAAAGGGCCCCGGGAGAGCATCCGCTCCCCGGGGCCCTCTCACGTCTCGCCCTCCCGGCGGAAGCGGCGCAGCAGCCAGGAGGAGAAGGAGCCCACGACCGCGCCGACCAGGGCGACGCCGACGAACATCAGCACCGCGCCGGTGACCCGGCCGCGGGCGGTGACCGGGGTGATGTCGCCGTAACCGGTGGTGGTCAGGGTCGAGCACGCCCACCACACCGCGTCGCCGAAGGTGCGGACGGTGCTGCCCGGGGCGTGCCGTTCGTCGTGGTAGACGGCGAGGCTCGCGGCGAAGCCGAGCAGCAGGGAGGTCAGGCCCGCGTAGGCCATCACGCGGGCCTCCAGGGCGAGCCGGGGGTGGTCCCGGCGGCGCTGCATCCGGTCGTGCGTCTCGACCACCCGCAGCGGCCGGAGCAGCGGCAGGGCGGTCACGATCAGGTCCAGCCAGTGGGTGCGGACGAAGCGCCGCCGGTCGTCGCTGAGCAGCAGCCGGGCCAGATATTCGGTGACGAAGAGGCCCCAGGTGCCGACGGTGACCAGCGCCCAGAAGGTCTGCCAGCCGGGGGACAGGTCGGGAACCAGCACCTGGACCGCGTAGGAGGTCAGGAAGAGCAGCGAGGCGGCGAGGAGGTACGGCTCGGCGGCGCGCTCCCACTCGCGTCGCCGCTGTTCCCTGTCCACCGGCCCAGCATCGTCCAGCGGCCGGTGCGATGCGCCCCAACGACACGCTGCCAATGGGCGACGCCATATGCTGGCCCGTATGACAAGCGAGCCGGAGCAGCAGATCGGAGTCGGGACGCAGGACGCCTTCCAGCGCCTGTGGACGCCCCACCGGATGGCCTACATCCAGGGCGAGAACAAGCCCAGCGGCCCGGGGGCCGACGACGGCTGCCCGTTCTGCACGATCCCGGCGAAGTCCGACGAGGACGGGCTGGTGATCGCCCGCGGCGAGCGCGTCTACGCGGTGCTCAACCTCTATCCGTACAACGGCGGTCACCTCATGGTCGTCCCGTTCCGGCACGTGGCCGACTACACCGAGCTGGACGACGCGGAGACCGCGGAGCTGGCGGAGTTCACCAAGCGGGCGATGACCGCGCTGCGGACCGCGTCGGGGGCGCACGGCTTCAACATCGGGATGAACCAGGGCACGGTGGCCGGTGCGGGCATCGCGGCCCACCTGCACCAGCACGTGGTCCCGCGCTGGGGCGGCGACACGAACTTCATGCCGGTCGTCGGGCACACCAAGGTGCTGCCGCAACTCCTCGCCGACACCCGGGCGATGCTGGCCGCCGCCTGGCCCGCGTAGGGCGCCTGCCCGCCGTCCGGGAGGCCCGCCGGGGCCGGCCCGGAGACGACACGTACGAGGGCGAATCGTATAGATCGCCCTAATTCGGATTAGTTGCCTCTCTAATGGGGTGGTGACTTCCCCAGATCGTCGCTCGGTGCTGCGCGCGGCCGCCTCGGCCGCGGCCGCGGGTGCGCTGCTGTCGGGCTGCGACCCCCACCGGGACGAGGAGCGCGGCCCCGTACGGACGGCCGGCCCGAGTCCGTCCCCGGCGGACGGGGGAACGCACCGGCCGGCCCACGCCGCCCGTCCGCCCACCCGGGTGCCCGGCCTGCCCGTACAGATCGAGAACGGCCCGCGCGACGCCCGCGCGGTCGCCCTGACCTTCCACGGCCGGGGCGACCCGAAGCTGGCGACCGCCCTGCTGGGCGAGGCCGAGCGGGCCGGCGCCCGGCTCACCGTGCTCGTCGTCGGCGACTGGCTCGACGCCCAGCCGCGGATGGCCCGCCGCATCCTCGACGGCGGCCACGAGCTGGGCAACCACACCCTGCACCACCGCGACATCTGCGCCCTGCCAGCCACCGACGCCTACGCCGAGATCACCGGCTGCGCCGACCGGCTGCGCCGGCTCACCGGGACCATCGGCAGCTGGTTCCGCCCCTCGCAGACCCGGCGCGCCACCGATCTGGTGACGCAGCTGGCCCGCAAGGCCGGCTATCCGCACGTCCTCTCCTACGACGTGGACTCCCTCGACGCGAACGACCCCGGTGCCCAGGCCGTCCGGCGCACGGTCCTGGACGCGGTCCGGCCGGGCTCGGTCGTGAGCCTCCACCTCGGGCACGCCGGCACGGTGGCCGCGCTGCCCCCGATCCTCGACGGCCTCCGCCGGCGCGGACTGCGCGCGGTGACGACAACGGAGCTAGTGACCTGATGGCTGACCGCAACCGTACCCACGACCGTAAGAGCCCCCGCGTCCGCCGCCGGGCGTCCGCGCTGCTCGCCGTGGCCTGCGCGCTGGTGGCGGCGGCCTGCAGCGGGGGCAAGCCGGCCGGGCAGAGCCCCCGGCCGGTCGAACGCGCACCGGTCAAGGCCGCCAAGCCGGGACTGCCGGGCATGCCGCCGCTGATCGACGAGCACGACCTGTACGCGGCCGACCGGCCGGGCAAACTGGTGCCCGAGGTCAAGGACTTCCCGCCGCGGATCTACGTGCCCAACACCGGCTCCGACACGGTCAGCGTCATCGACCCGAAGACGTACAAGGTCATCGAGACCATCCCGGTGGGCGTCCAGCCGCAGCACGTCGTGCCGTCCTGGGACCTGAAGACGCTCTGGGTCAACAACAACCGGGGGCACGACCTGACCCCGATCGACCCGGCCACCGGCAAGGCCGGCCAGCCGGTCAAGGTGCACGACCCGTACAACCTCTACTTCACGCCCAACGGCAGGTACGCCGTCGTGATGGCCTCGATGGACCGGCAGCTGGTCTTCCGCGACCCGCACACCATGGAGATCCGCAAGACCCTCCCGGTCAACTGCGCCGGCGTCAACCACGCCGACTTCTCGCCGGACGGCCGGTACTTCATCGTCTCCTGCGAGTTCTCCGGGGAACTGCTCAAGGTCGACACCGAGAAGATGAAGGTCATCGGCCAGGAGAAACTGCCGTTCGACGGGGCGATGCCGCAGGACGTGAAGATCTCCCCGGACGGCAGGACCTGGTACATCGCCGACATGATGGCCGACGGGATCTGGGTCATGAACGGCGACACCTTCGACCGGCCCAAGCTCGTGCCGACCGGCAAGGGCGCCCACGGTCTCTACGTCAGCCGCGACTCGCGGTACATGTACATCTCCAACCGCGGCGAGGGCTCGATCTCCCTGCTCGACTTCAGGACGGGCGAACTCGTCGACAAGTGGCACATCCGCGGCGGCGGCAGCCCCGACATGGGCGGACTGTCCACCGACGGCAAGGTGCTGTGGCTGTCCGGCCGCTACAACTCCGAGGTCTACGCGCTCGACACCAAGACCGGCAAGACCCTCGCCAAGATCCCGGTCGGCCAGGGCCCGCACGGCCTGGCCGTCTACCCGCAGCCCGGGCGGTACTCCCTCGGGCACACCGGCATCTTCCGGTGACCTTGGGGCCGCCCGGCCCCACGGCCCGGCACCCGGCTAGGCGTTGTACTCGTCGGCCTTCTGCGGCTCCACGCCCTGGATCATGCCGCTGAGCACCAGCGAACGGTTGGTGAAGCGCTCGGTGTCCACGCCGTGCTCCTTGAGGACACCCATGGCGGCGGCGTGGACCGTCCGCAGGACAGGGGTCGCGGCGCGCAGCGCGTCATCGGCCATGAAGCGGTGCCGCCAGGGCTTGTCCGCCCACACGTGCCGCAGACCGAACGGCTCGGGCAGGGTCAGCTTCCCGCCGAGGAAGTCCAGCACCGGCGGGAACCACGTCAGCGGCGCCCGGGCGGCCAGCCGGACCACCTCCTTGGGCTCGATGAGCGGGAGGTGCTGGGTCTTGGTCTCCCAGAACTTGACGACCTTGGCGACGTCCTTGGTCTTCGGCTCCGGCTTGGTCGTGAACAGGCCGTTCACCGGACCGAGGGCGTGGCCCGTCACCTCGATGCGCAGCGTCTCGTGCAGCACCGTGACGGTGATCATCAGCGTGATCACCAGCTGGCCGTCCCACAGCACGAACTGCACACCGAGGTAGTGGCGGTTGCCGCTGCCGAACTGCTGCTCGTTGCAGATCCGCTCTATCTCGTGCCCGCGGATCTGGTACGCCTCCACGTGCGCGCCCTCGGGCCGGGCGACGGCGGCGGCCTTCTCCCCGACCGGGGAGACGATCCAATGGCGCACGGACGGGGTGGGGAAGCCGCCGGTGTGCAGCGGGCTGCGCTCCAGCAGCCGCAGCTTGTCGTGGATCGCCCGGATCACGTCCCAGCTGCGGAACGGATGGATCTCCGTGCCCTCCTGGACCGGCTTGAGCTCCTCGGCGAGCTGCCAGCTGCCCCAGCGGGTACCCATGCCGAGTATGCCCTTGGGGCCGGCGTAGAAGACCACGTTGCTGTTCTGCTCGGCGGTGACCATGGCGAGGTTCTGACGGAGGGTCTCCGCCGCGGTCTGGTTCGGGTCCTGCGGCACCGCCTCGGGGATCTTCGCGGCCACCCCGCCGCCCTCCAGCAGCCCCTTCCAGGACTCCCGCATGGCCACCGCGGTCTTCTCGCAGATCTGCTTGGCCCACCACCAGCCGATCATCGGCGCGATCACCATGGCCCGCGCGTACATCGGCCAGAAGCCGGTCATGGGCAGCTTGACCATGAAGAACAGCCCGAGGCCGGCCAGTACGGTCAGCAGCGTCGCGCCGAGCAGCGAGAGGCCGTTGCCCGCGCCGTCCTTGGAGAGCATCTTGCGCAGCTGGAAGACGCCCAGCCACAGGAGCACACCGGGCAGGAACACCACGCCGAACAGCACCATCAGCAGCGTCAGCTTGGAGTCCCGCTGCTTGCGGATGCGGGTGGCCGACAGGCAGTGCTCGACGACGGTCTGCGGCTCGATGCCGAACGACTGGATCAGCGGCTTGCGGCCGCCACCGAGCATCCGCACCTGCACCGCCCGCGCGAACGCCTCCCCCAGATTGGGCTCGAACAGCGACAGCTTCGGCTTCTTGATCTCGGACTTGGCGGTGTCGGAGTCGGCCTTGCTGATGGCGACCAGCGGATCGTCACGGTAGGCGGCCGAGGCCAGGGCCTGGGTCGCCGCCGTCTGACCGGCGCTCCCCGAGAGCGGCACCTGCGCCCCAGGACTGAAGTCAAAGCCGTCTGCCACTACCGCCCCCCACACCGCTCGCATCCGATGATGCGGCTCTTCCCGACTTCCGCCGACGGCACACCTGTGACCCCGCGTCGCCGCCGCCGAACAGGTGTCCGTCACCCAGGTCAGCGGCAGGAACTCAGCGTACAGCCGCCGTCCACCCCAAGGGAGTTGAGCCGGACGACGGCTGATTCAGGGCTGTTTCAGGACCCTTTCGAGGCGCTTTCAAGGCGCTTTCAAGGCTGACCCAGCGTCAACTACCCGCCGTTCCCGGCCGCTTCCCGTACCTTCGCGGCGATCTGCGGCGGCATCGGTTCGTGCCGGAGATGCACCCGGGAGAACCGGCCGGTGCCGTGCGAGAGCGACCGCAGGTCGACCGCGTACCGGCCGATCTCGATCTCGGGCACCTCGGCGCGGACGACGGTACGGCCGGCCCCGGACTGCTCGGTGCCCACCACCCGGCCGCGACGCCCCGACAGATCACTCATCACCGGCCCCACGTACTCGTCCGGAACCATCACACTGACCTCGCAGAACGGCTCCAGCAGATCGATCCGGGCGTCGGCGGCCGCCTCCCGCAGCGCCAGCGCACCGGCCGTCTGGAACGCGGCGTCCGAGGAGTCGACCGAGTGCGCCTTGCCGTCGAGCAGCGTGACGCGGATGTCGACCAGCGGATGCCCGGCGGCGACCCCGCGCCCGGCCTGGGCGCGCACCCCCTTCTCGACGGACGGGATGAACTGCCGCGGCACCGCACCGCCCACGACCTTGTCCACGAACTCGATGCCCGAACCGCCCGGCAGCGGCTCGACCTCGATCTCGCAGATCGCGAACTGGCCGTGCCCACCGGACTGTTTGACGTGCCGGCCGCGGCCCGCGGCGGACTCGCCGAAGGTCTCCCGCAGCGGCACCTTGTGCGGCACGGTGTCGACCTGGACGCCGTACCGGGCCCGCAGCCGCTCCAGCGCCACGTCCACATGAGCCTCACCCAGGCACCACAGCACCACCTGGTGGGTGTCCTGGTTGTGCTCCAGCCGCATCGTCGGATCCTCCGCGACCAGACGGGCCAGGCCCTGGGACAGCTTGTCCTCGTCGGCCTTGCTGTGCGCCTGGATGGCGACCGGCAGCAGCGGGTCCGGCATCGACCAGGGCTCCATCAGCAGCGGATCGTCCTTGGCGGACAGGGTGTCGCCGGTCTCGGCACGGGTCAGCTTCGCCACGCACGCCAGATCACCGGCGATCGCCTGCGGCAGCGGCCGCTGCTGCTTGCCGAACGGGGCGGACAGCGCGCCCACCCGCTCGTCGACGTCATGGTCCTCGTGCCCCCGGTCCGCGAGGCCGTGGCCCGAGACGTGCACCGTCTCGTCCGGACGCAGCGTGCCGGAGAAGACCCGGACCAGCGAGATCCGGCCGACATACGGGTCGGACGAGGTCTTGACCACCTCCGCGGCCAGCGGACCGTCCGGATCGCACGCGAGCGCCGGGCGCGGCCTGCCGTCCGGGGTGGTCACCGCGGGCGCCTCGCGCTCCGCGGGCGTCGGGAAACCACCGGTGATCAGCTCCAGCAGCTCGACGGTCCCCAGCCCCTGCTTCGAACCCTCCGCGGCCGGAGCCGCGGCCAGCACGGGGTGGAAGGTGCCGCGGGCCACCGCCGTCTCCAGGTCCCCCACGAGCGTCTTGATGTCGATGTCCTCGCCGCCGAGGTAGCGGTCCATCAGGGACTCGTCCTCGCTCTCGGCGATGATCGCCTCGATGAGCCGGCCGCGGGCCTCCTCGATCAGCGGCAGCTCCTCGGCGGTCGGCTCCCGCTCGGTGCGCTCCCCGGAGGAGTAGTCGAAGACCCGCTGGGAGAGCAGGCCGATCAGACCGCGTACGGGGGCGTGCCCATCGGCACCCGGCGTCCCGTACAGCGGCAGGTAGAGCGGGACCACGGCGTCCGGATCCTCCCCGCCGAAGGTGGCCCGGCACAGCTCGGTCATCTCGCCGAAGTCCGACCGGGACGCCTCCAGGTGCGTGATGACCAGCGCCCGCGGCATCCCGACCGCGGCGCACTCGTCCCACACCATGCGGGTCGCGCCGGCCACGCCGTCGGCCGCCGAGACAACGAAAAGGGCCGCGTCCGCTGCGCGCAGACCGGCCCTGAGCTCCCCGACGAAATCGGCGTATCCGGGGGTGTCCAGGATATTGATCTTGATTCCGCCCCAGTCCACCGGGACCAGGGACAGCTGTACCGAGCGTTGCTGGCGGTGCTCGATCTCGTCGTAGTCCGACAGACAGCCGCCGTCCTCGACCCGCCCGGCCCGGTTGACCGCGCCGGACGCCAGCGCGAGCGCCTCGACCAGGGTGGTCTTTCCCGATCCGCTGTGGCCGACCAGCACCACGTTCCGCAGGTCCGTGGGCCGGCCGGCCGTTACCGCCCTTCCGGCGGCTCCCGGGTGTGTACTCGTCTTCTCGCTCATGTGTCTCGCCTCCAGGTCGACACTTTGCGGTGATTCGAGCTTTCCACCGTGGTCAGCAGCCGTCCATAGATGGCACAGCGCCCCCGCGCTCCCAAGGGGTCGAAGGGGCCCGCACGCGCGCCCGGAGGCGCACGCCGCCCGGCCCGAGCCGCGGGATGCACCCTGCGCCGCGATGCCTTCGTGGTGGCCACAGACCTCGTGGCTACGATGGGCCAGCCGGTGGCCCCTTGACCGCGCGGCCCGTATCGACCTTCGGGAAGGCCATGCTGAACAAGTACGCGCGTGCTTTCTTCACGCGTGTTCTCACGCCGTTCGCCGCCCTGCTCATCCGCCTCGGCATCAGCCCGGACGCGGTCACCCTCATCGGCACCGGCGGCGTGGTGGCCGGCGCGCTGATCTTCTACCCGCAGGGTGAGTTCTTCTGGGGAACGGTCGTCATCACGCTGTTCGTCTTCTCCGACCTCGTCGACGGCAACATGGCGCGGCAACTGGGCCGCTCCAGCCGCTGGGGCGCCTTCCTCGACTCCACCCTCGACCGGGTCGCCGACTCGGCGATCTTCGGCGGGCTGGCCCTCTGGTACGCCGGCGGCGGCAACAGCCTGACACTCTGCGCCATCGCGATCTTCTGCCTGGCCAGCGGCCAGGTCGTCTCGTACACCAAGGCCCGCGGCGAGGCCATCGGACTGCCGGTGGCCGTCAACGGCCTGGTGGAACGCGCCGAACGGCTGGTCATCACCCTCGTCGCCTGCGGTCTCTCGGGTCTGCACAAATTCGGGGTACCCGGTGTCGAAGCACTGCTGCCGATCGCCCTGTGGATCGTCGCCATCGGCAGCACCGTCACCCTCGGCCAGCGCGTGGTGACGGTACGCCGCGAATCGGCCGAGGCCGACGCCATCGCACGAGGGGGGAACAGCGCATGAGCCCGCGGCTGCCGCGGATCGACACCGGCACACTCACCGACGCGCTCTACGGACTGGGCTGGAGCACCGTCAAACGGCTGCCCGAAGCCGTCGCGGTACGCCTCGGCCGGCAGATCGCCGACACCGCCTGGAAGCGCCGCGGCAAGGGCGTACGCCGCCTGGAGGCGAACCTCGCCCGGGTCGTCCCCGACGCCTCCCCACAGCGCCTGGCCGAGCTCTCCCGCGCCGGGATGCGCTCGTACATGCGCTACTGGATGGAGTCCTTCCGCCTGCCCGCCTGGAGCAAGGACCGCATAAGGAACGGCTTCGTCGCCGAGGACGTCCACCACCTCACCGACGGCCTCAAGAGCGACCGCGGCGTCATCCTCGCCCTGCCCCACATGGGCAACTACGACCTCGCGGGCGTCTGGGTCACCACCAAGCTCAACACCCCCTTCACCACCGTCGCCGAGCGCCTCAAGCCGGAATCCCTCTACGACCGCTTCGTCGCCTACCGCGAGGGCCTGGGCATGGAGGTCCTGCCGCACACCGGCGGCGCCGCCTTCGGCACCCTCGCCCGCCGCCTGCGGGCCGGCGGCCTGGTCTGCCTGGTCGCCGACCGCGACCTCTCCAGCTCCGGCATACCGGTCAAGTTCTTCGGCGAGGAGACCAAGATGCCCGCCGGCCCGGCGATGCTCGCCCTCCAGACCGGCGCCATGCTGCTGCCCGTCACCCTCTGGTACGACGACACCCCCGTCATGCGCGGCCGGGTCCACCCCGAGATCGAGGTCCCCGAGACCGGCACCCGCGTCGAGAAAGCAGCCCAGATGACCCAGGCGCTCGCCGACGCCTTCGCCTCCGGCATCGCCGACCACCCCGAGGACTGGCACATGCTCCAGCGCCTGTGGCTCGCCGACCTGGAGGCCCGCGAGCCCGGAACGGAGACGGCGTGAAGATCGGCATCGTCTGCCCCTACGCCTGGGACGTCCCCGGCGGCGTGCAGTTCCACATCCGCGACCTGGCCGAGCACCTCATCCGGCTCGGCCACGAGGTCTCCGTCCTGGCCCCGTCCGACGACGACACCCCGCTCCCGCCGTACGTCGTCTCCGCCGGCCGCGCCGTACCCGTGCCCTACAACGGCTCGGTCGCCCGCCTCAACTTCGGCTTCCTCTCCGCCGCCCGGGTCCGCCGCTGGCTGCAGAACGGCGCCTTCGACGTCCTCCACATCCACGAACCGGCCTCCCCCTCCCTGGGCCTGCTCGCCTGCTGGGCCGCCCAGGGCCCGATCGTGGCCACCTTCCACACCTCCAACCCGCGCTCCCGGGCGATGATCGCCGCCTACCCGATCCTCCAGCCCGCCCTGGAGAAGATCAGCGCCCGCATCGCGGTCAGCGAATACGCCCGCCGCACCCTGGTCGAACACCTCGGCGGCGACGCGGTCGTCATCCCCAACGGCGTCGACGTCGACTTCTTCGCCCGCGCCGAACCCAAGGCCGCATGGCAGGGGAAGACCATCGGCTTCATCGGCCGCATCGACGAACCCCGCAAGGGCCTGCCCGTCCTCATGAAGGCCCTGCCCAAGATCCTCGCCGAGGTCCCCGACGCCCGCCTCCTCGTCGCCGGCCGCGGCGACGAGGAAGAGGCCGTCGCCTCCCTCCCCGCCGAACTCCGCTCCCGGGTCGAATTCCTCGGCATGGTCAGCGACGAGGACAAGGCCCGCCTGCTCCGCAGCGTCGACCTCTACGTCGCCCCCAACACGGGCGGCGAATCCTTCGGCATCATCCTCGTGGAGGCCATGTCCGCCGGCGCCCCCGTACTGGCCAGCGACCTCGACGCGTTCGCCCAGGTCCTCGACCAGGGCGAGGCCGGCGAACTCTTCACCAACGAGGACGCGGACACCCTCGCCACCGCGGCGGTCCGGCTCCTCGGCGACCCGGCCCGCCTCGCCGAACTCCGCACCCGCGGCACCCGCCACGTCCGCCGCTTCGACTGGACCACGGTCGGCGCGGACATCCTCGCGGTCTACGAAACGGTGACGGCGGGGGCGGCTTCGGTCTTGCCCACGTAGTCGCTTTGCGGGGCCTCCCACGTACCTGGCTGTCCCGCCGTCGGGGTTGCTCGCCGTTGCGCTTTGCGGCGCCCCCGCACGTAGCTCGCCGTCCCGCCGCGGGGCTTCTCGCCGTTGCGCCTGCGGCGGGCTGGGTTTGTGGTGGGTGCGGTGACGGACCTCCGGGGCCTTGTTCGTGGACTGCTGTCGCTTTACGTCCACGAA
>NZ_JOIX01000088.1 GCF_000720175.1 Streptomyces sp. NRRL S-337 | reverse complement strand
GCAATCCCCACCGAGCCAGAAGGCCCTCACCTTCTTCAAGCGCCCTGAAAGGCGTGTCGCCTGTCACCAACGTCCCCGGACAGCACAGCTAGGGCGGCGGTGACCGTGTCGGTCAGGGAGCGGGCGCCGGCGCCGGCGCGGGAGCGCAGGTTGACGCCGTAGGCCAGCGTCGCCAGGACGGACGCGGCCGCGTCGAGGTCGGCGGACGGTGTGAGTTGTCCCAGGTCGGCGGCGGTGGTCAGGGCCGCGCGCAGGGCCGACCGGAGTGCGGTGTGGTGGTCTTCGAGCAGGGTGCGGACGCCTGGGTCGGCGCATTCGGGGCCGGCGTAGGCGTTGGTGACCATGCAGCCCCATCCAGCGACCGCTCCCGAGCAACGGATCTCGATCAGGGAGGAGAAGAACTCCTCGATCGCGGTCAGCCCGGAGGAGGTGGAGGCGAGGTGGTCGAAGGCCGGGGTCGAGTGCCGGTCTATGTAGCGGGCGAGGGCCGCCGTGTAGAGCCCGTCCTTGTTGCCGAACGTCGCGTAGAGACTGGACCGGCTCACGCCGGTCGCGGTCACCAGGGCCTGTATGCCGGTGGTCGGCAGGCCCTGACGCCAGAAGATCTGCAGGGCGTCGTCGAGCACGATGTCGGGGTTGAAGTGCTTGTGGTCGGGCATGGCGGGGCCTGTCGTCGTATCTTGGAACGGTTATTCCAAGATATGTGAACCGACCATGCCTGGCAAGGGAGTTGGGAAATCCTGTGGATAACTGGGTGCGGCTGGGGTTGGGGTGGCGCGAGTGATCGGGTGGGGCTTGACGGGAGAGGAGACCGCCGCTGTCGTCAGTGCTGAGGTAGCAGGGCTGGTTGCAAGCTGATGGCAGGACTGGCGGGACTGGCAGGACTGGCGGGACTGGCCGGAGGCGGCCGTCCGGGGCCGCAACGGATATGGCGGGCAGTGGAGTTGAGGGCTCCTGGGTGCAGGTCATCCGGTCTCCACCAACTTCCGGCGCTGTCCGTGACGCTCGTGCTGGGGGGGCAGGTCGTGCTGCACGTGCTCTGGGTGCCTCGAAGCCCTCGACGGTTATCCCGCTGGTGTCCCCGTTCGGGATTTAAAGGTGCCGGAGGGTGGGCCGGTTGTCGTGTTTCCTGCGGGGTGGTCCACGCGGCGGGTGGCCCAGGCCCGCGGCCGGCGGCGCCCGGGTGGGGCGAGAGCGGTGGTCCGGGGTGGTGCGGGAAGCGCGGGGCGGACGCGTAGCGGGGCGGACGCCAGTAACCGGGAGGCGGAGTCTCAAGCGGACGCCGTAGCGGGTGCCTTGAGCGGATGCGTGCGGTGGCGGATGCCTTGGACGCCGTAGGGGATGGATGTCTTCCGCGTCGCACCGCATCGCACCCCACCGCGTCGCTCCGCTTCTCACTGCGCTGCGCCGTGACTTGCTGTGCCTGGCCTGCCTGGGGAGTTGGTTGCGGAGGGGGTGTCGGGGTCTGCGTGAGGGGAGGGGGTCAGGCGAAGGGGAGGGGGGTGCCTTTTTCGTGGTCTGGGCGGGGGCCGAAGATGCGGCGGGCGGACTGCTGGATGGGGACGTCGTGGATGCCGGCCTCGCGGCGGCGCATCAGGCCGTGCTCGTCGAACTCCCACAGCTCGTTGCCGTAGCTGCGCCACCACTGGCCGTCGGTGTCATGGCTCTCGTACTGGAAGCGGACCGCGATGCGGTTGTCATGGAACGACCAGAGTTCCTTGCGCAGTGAGTAGTCCAGCTCGCGAGCCCACTTCTGGCGGAGGAAGGCGATGATCTCGTCGCGGCCGTGGAGGAAGGTGTCGCGGTTCCGCCAGATCGAGTCCTCCGTGTAGGCGAGGGCCACCCGCTCGGGGTCGCGGGTGTTCCACGCGTCCTCGGCGGCCTGGACCTTCTGTAGAGCGCTCTGCTCGTCGAACGGGGGGAAGGGTGGGCGTGGTGATGTCATGGCGCACTTCTCTTAGGACGAGAGGGGGAGGGGAGAACGGGCGTTCTCTGGTCGGTGTCGGTTAGTGTAGAGAACGATCGTTCTCTTTGCTAGCGGACTCTCCGCTACCGGATTCCTCGATCGCTCGGCCCCTAGTCGCGACGACCAACCTGGACGTGCCCATGCAACAGAAGGAAGTCCGTACGCCTCACGGCGAAGCCCGGGCGGCTCGCGACGGTGTGCGGGCGGCTCGCGAGGGCGTCCGTACGGCTCAGGATGAAGCTCGGGGGCGGATACTCGATGCCGCCGAGGAGCTGTTCTACGGGCGCGGTGTCCAGGCCGTCGGGATGGATGAGCTGCGGGCCGCCGCGGGGGTTTCGCTCAAGCGGCTCTACCAGTGTTTTCCGGCCAAGCAGGATCTCGTCGAGGCGTATCTGCGGCGGCGGGATGCGCGGTGGCGGGCGGCGCTCGCGGAGTACGTGGACGCGCACGGCGAGGGGCCGGAGGGGCGGGTGCTGGCGGTCTTCGACTGGCTGGCGGAGTGGTTCGCGGAGCCGGGCTTCCGGGGGTGTGCCTTCCTCAACTCGTTCGGGGAGCTGGGGGCCACGTCGGAGGAGGTCGCGTGGGCCGCGCGGGAGCACAAGCGGGCGCTGGTGAGCTACCTGGGCGGGCTCGTGAGTGACCTGCCGGGTGATCTACCGAGTGATCTGTCGAGTGGTCGCCTGCCGAGTGGTCGCCTGCCGAGTGGGCTTGTGAGTGACCTGCCGGGTGGGCATTCGGTCCCGCAACACTCTCTGCTCGCCGGCCAGTTGGCGCTGCTCGTCGACGGGGCGATCAGTGCGGCCGCTGTCGTGGGGGAGGCGGGGGCGGCACGGCAGGCGCGGGCCGCCGCCGCAATTCTGCTGGCGGCGGCCCGTTCGGACAGCGCGGAGGCGGCGGCCCCGTAGTGCCGGCGGCCGCTGACGGTCCCGTAGCGCCGGCGGCCGCTGACGGTCCCGTAGCGCCGGCCCCGTAGTGGCGGCTGACCGTCCCGTGGTGACGGCCGCGCCCCGGGCCCTAGCCCAACGCCCGTTCCAGCCCGGTCAGGGCCGAGGCCAGTTCCTCCTCGGTGATGGTCAGGGGCGGGGCGAGGCGGATGGTGGAGCCGTGGGTGTCCTTGACCAGGATGCCTTCGGCCAGGAGGCGTTCGCTGATCTCGCGGCCGGTGCCGAGGGCCGGGTCGATGTCGACGCCGGCCCACAGGCCGCGGGCGCGGAAGCCGGTGACGCCCTTGCCGGTGAGGGCGGCCAGGCCGGTGCGGAGCTGTTCGCCGAGTTCGGCGGCGCGGCGCTGGAACTCGCCGGTGGCGAGCAGCTCGATGACGGCCGAGCCGACCGCGGCCGCGAGCGGGTTGCCGCCGAAGGTGGAGCCGTGCTGGCCGGGGCCGAGGACACCGAGGACCTCGCGGCGGGCGACGACGGCGGAGACCGGGACGATGCCGCCGCCGAGTGCCTTGCCGAGCAGGAGGACGTCGGGGACGACGGATTCGTGCTCGACGGCGAGGGTGGTGCCGGTGCGGCCGAGGCCGGACTGGATCTCGTCGGCGATGAAGAGGCAGCCGGTTCGCCGGGTCAGTTCGCGGACGCCGGTCAGATAGCCCTCGTCGGGGATGATGACGCCGGCCTCGCCCTGGATGGGTTCGATGAGGACGGCGGCCGTGGTGTCGTCGACGGCGGCTTCGAGGGCGGCGAGGTCGTTGTAGGGGACGGTGCGGAAGCCCGGGGCGTAGGGGCCGAAGCCGGTGCGGGCGGTGGCGTCGTCGGAGAAGCCGACGATGGTGGTGGTCCGGCCGTGGAAGTTGCCGTCGGCCACCACGATGGTCGCGCGGTCGGCCGGGACGCCCTTGACGTCGTAGGCCCACTTGCGGGCGACCTTGATGCCGCTCTCCACCGCCTCGGCGCCGGTGTTCATCGGCAGGACCATGTCCAGGCCGGTCAGTTCGGCGAGGGCCTCGGCGAAGCCGGCGAGCCGGTCGTTGTGGAAGGCGCGGGAGGTGAGGGTGAGCTGGTCGAGCTGGCGGTGGGCGGCCTCGATGAGGGCCGGGTGCCGGTGGCCGAAGTTGAGGGCGGAGTAGCCGGCGAGCATGTCGAGGTAGCGGCGGCCCTCGACGTCCTCGACCCACACGCCCTCGGCGCGGGACACCACTACGGGCAGCGGGTGGTAGTTGTGGGCCAGGACCGGGCCCTCGGCGCGGATCAGCTCGGCGGACGAACGGGGCGCACGGGCCGGGGCCGTGGGGGTCGGGACGGTGCGGACGGGTGCGGTCATGAGCGGATCTCCTGGGTGCAGCACTTGATGCCGCCGCCGGCCTTGTGGAACTCCGAGAGGTCGACGGGGACGGGGACGTAGCCGCGGGCGGCGAGCTGGTCGATCAGGGCGGTGGCCGGTGGTGCGACGAAGACGTGCCGGCCGTCGGAGACGGAGTTGAGGCCGAACGTCATGGCGTCGTCCCGGGTGGCGAGCACGGCGCCGGGGAACAGTCGGCGCAGTACCTCGCGGCTGCCGGAGGAGAAGGCGCCGGGGTAGTAGGCGATCTCCGCGTCGCCCGTGGCGGGGTCCTCGGACAGGACGAAGAGCGCGGTGTCGAGGTGGTAGAAGTACGGGTCGACCAGCTGCAGGCCGATGGTCGGGACGCCGAAGAATTCCTGTACCTCGTCGTGGGCGGCGCGGGCGGTGCGGAAGCCGGTGCCGGCGAGGACGTAGCGGCCGGCCGGGACGAGGTCGCCCTCGCCCTCGCAGAGGGCCACGGGCCGGTACACGTCGTAGCCGGCGGCCTTGAACCAGGTCTCGTACTCGGTGGCCTCGGGGCGGCGCTGCGGGGCGTGGAACTGCGAGCCGAAGACCCGGCCGTTCACGACGAGCGCGGAGTTCGCGGCGAAGACCATGTCGGGCAGGCCGGGCACCGGCGGCACGGTCTCGACGGTGTGGCCGTGCGCGCGGTAGGCGTCGACCAGCGTCTCCCACTGGCGGGCGGCGAGGGCGGTGTCGACCTGCGCGCCCTCGTGCATCCAGGGGTTGATGGCGTAGCGCACGTCGAAGTGGCGGGGCTCGCACATCAGGTAGCGGCGGGGGCGCGCCGTGCGGGCCGCTGCCGGCGGGATCGGGGTGCTCGCGCTGCTGGTGGCAGTACTCGTCGGCACAGAAGTATCCCTTCCTCTCCGGTGAGGCAGGTGGGTGGGGTGATCGGTGAGGCGTGACAGAGGGTCACTGATCACCCACCCGGGGATTACCACGGTAAGGAGAGGTGGATTCCGGTCACAAGCGACGAATGCTGCGCGTGCGAGCAGGATTCCTGCGTGATTTCGGTCAGGCGCGCTCGTTTGCTGCTTGGGCTCCGGCCTCCGGGGCGTCCGGGAGGAGGTGGGAGAGGACCATGTAGCTGATCGTCTTCCGGATGAACGGTTCGGTCCGGATCCGTTCCAGGACCTCCTCGAAGTGCTCGACGTCCGTCGCCCGCACGTGCAGCAGGGCGTCGGCGCCGCCGGTGACGGTCATGGCCGCGGCGATCTCCGGGTGGTTGCGGACGACCTCGGCCAGTCGGCGGGGCGGCGCCGCGCTGTCGCAGTAGACCTCGACGTAGGCCTCGGTCAGCCAGCCCAGGGCGGCGGGGCGGACGGTGGCGGAGAAGCCGGTGATCACGTTGTGTTCGCGCAGCCGGTCCACCCGGCGTTTGACCGCGGTGGAGGACAGCCCGATGGCCGTCCCGATCTCCGCGAAGCTCGCCCGGCCGTTGTCGAGCAGCGCCGCGATGATCTTCCGGTCGAGGTCGTCGAAGGGCACGGCCTTGTGGGTCACTGCTGGACCTCCCTGTCCGTCCGAGTCCTGTGTGAGCGCGTGAGCGCGTGAGCGGGTGATCGACGGACGCCGTGCGCGTGTGAGTGCCGGGTGGCGTGCGCGCGTGCTCGCCGGGCGGTACGCACGGTGTGCGTGATCGCCTCACGGTAGCGGTCCGCGGGCGGCGGGCGGTGGCGCAGCCCCGGGCCCGTCCCGCAAACCGGCAGTTCAGGGATCTGTGCAGGTCAGGTGGGGTGGCGTAACCTCGCGGCAACGCCGGTCGCCTAGCGTCTCGGGCGGCGGGAGGAGGGCTTGCGGATGGCGGCGGAACAGGGGCGGCGGGCGGATCAGGCGCGCCGGGTGGCGCATGTGCTGCGGGGCCAGGTGCTGCGCGGGGCGTTCCCGGGCGGGGTGCTGCCGGACGAGCGGGCGCTGGTGGCCGAGTTCGGTACGTCGCGGAACACCGTGCGGGAGGCGCTGGGGCTGCTGCGGGACGAGGGTCTGGTGGAGCGGCGCCGGGGGGTGGGCACCGTGGTGGCCGGACGGACGTACCAGCATCCTCTGGGGGAGCTGTCCGGGCTGGCGGAGGTGCTGCAGCGGCACGGCGTGGTCGTCAACGAGGTGCGGGAGGCGCGCAGCGTGCGGCCGCCGTTGGCGGTGGCGCGGCGGCTGGGGCTGGCGGAGGGGGCGGCGGCGGTCTATCTGGAGCGGTTGCGGCGGGTGGACGGGGCGCCGTTGTCGCTGGACTGTACGTATCTGATTCCGGAGGTCGGGGAGCCGTTGCTGGCGCGGGGGCGGGCGACGCTGGAGCGGCATGACGTCTTCGATCTGATCGAGCGGGTGGCGGGGGCGCCGCTGGGCCGGGCGGAGGTGTCGGTGCGGGCGGTGGTCGCGGATCCGGCGACGTGTGAGGTGCTGGCGATGCCGGAGGGCGGGGCGGTGCTCGCGGTGGAGCGGCTGACCCGGCTGGCCGACGGGCGGCCGGCCGACCTGGAGTTCATCCATCTGCGGGGGGACCGGCTGACGCTGCAGGCCACGCTGGACCGGGCGCGGGACGTCAACTCCGTTGTGGAGTGAGCCGGTTGCGGCCGCGCGGGGGCGGCGTGCGGCGCTGACCGTCGCGATGTGCCTGTGCGTCAGCCTGGTCGTGGGCATGGTGTCCGCGGTCAACCTGGCGCTGCCGGACCTGTCGGCGAGTGCGCTGCACCCGTCGGCGCAGGCGGTGGTCTGGGTCGTGGACGGCTATGTCGTGGTCTTCGCCGGTCTGCTGGTGCCGGCGGGCGCGCTCGCCGACCGGTGGGGGCGCAAGGGGACGCTGCTGTGCGGGCTGGGGGTGTTCACGCTCGGCGCGGTGGTCTGTGCGGTGGCGGAACGGGTGGGGTGGGTGATCGCCGGGCGGATGATCAGCGGGGTGGGCGCCGCGGCCGTGTTGCCGACGACGCTGGCGCTGCTGGTGGAGGGGCGCGGGGACCGGGAGCGGCGCAGGGCGATCGCCGTGTGGGCGTCGATGACCGGGCTCGCCGCCGTATGGGGGAACGTCGGTGGCGGGGCGGCCATCGAGTACGGGAGCTGGCGGACGCTTTTCTGCTGTGTGGTGCCGCTGGCGCTCGGTGCGCTGCTGCTGGTCGCGGTGGTCGCTCCGGCCGCGGTGGGTGGCGGCCGAGCGGGTCCGGTGCCGGCGGGCGGCAGCGTGCTGTTCACCGGGGGGTTGCTGGCGCTGCTCTACGGGATCGTCAGCGGGCCGGGGGAGGGGTGGGGCAGTCCGGTGGTGCTGGGGGCGTTCGGCGCGGGCGGAGTGCTGCTGGCGGGGTGGGTCCGCGGTGAACTCCGTTCGGCACGACCGCTGTTGGATCCGCGGCTGTTCGCGCGGCCGGCGGTGCGGGCCGGGGCGGTGGGCATGGCGGCGCTGTTCACCGGCATGTTCGGCCTGTTCTATCTCAACGGCCAGTATTTGCAGTACGCGAAGGGGTACGGGCCGTTCGGGGCGGGACTGCGGCTGCTCCCGATGGCCGGGGCGCTGCTGGCCGGGCCGCGGTGCGGGCTGCTGCTGGAGCGCTGGTGCGGGCGGCGGGGCGCGGTCGTGGTGGGCATGCTGGTGCTGGCCGGCGGGTTGTGCACGGTGTCCGCCGCCGACGCCCGTACCCCGTATCCGCTCTATGCGCTGGGTGCCGGGCTGACCGCGCTGGGCTGCGGGATCGCGACCCCGCTGCTGTCGCACGCCATGATGGCCGCGCTGCCGCCCGAGCGGGCCGGGACCGGGTCCGGACTGCAGAGTCTGAGCCGGGAGTTGGGCAGCGCGGTGGGCATCGCGGTGACCGGCACGGTGACCACCGCGGTCTTCACCGCGCGGCTGCCCGCGCCGCTGGCCGGGCCGGGCGCACCGACGACGGTCGCGGCGGCAAAGGCCCGTACGTCCGATCCGGGGGTGCGCGACGCGGTCGTCGCGGCGTTCACGGACGGCCTGCACAGCGCGACGCTGACCCTGGCCGCGGTGCTGGCCGGCACGGCGGTGCTGGTGGCTTGCTGGATGCCCGGGGGGCCCACGGACCCCGGGGAACCCAGGGAACCCACGGAACCCGGGGAACCCACGGAACCCGGGGAACCCAGGGAGCCCGGGGAACCCAGGGGGTGGGGGCGGCGGGTGGTCCCCTAGGGAGGGGTCGAACAGATTCCCTAGGGGGTCCGGGAGCCCCCTCGGGGCCACCAACGGCCTGGGGGTGGCGGGTATTCCCGTGGGCGGGCCCGAGGGTGGTCCCGTGGGTGGGAACCGTGGGTGGGCCCGTCGGCCTGTGGGTGGACCCGTGGATGCGCCTGCAGGGGAGCCCCGTGCCCGGGCCGGTCCTACGAGTCGTACACCGGCTCCACCCGTTGGATCTTTGCGCGTTCGACGACCCGGGGGCCGAGGTCCGCGGCGCGGGTGACCAGGGCGTGGGCGTCCCAGTCGGTGGGCCGGCCGTGCCACAGGCGGAGGCGGCCGGCCACGACGACGGCGGCGATCTGGTCGCGGTTCGCGAGCCGGACGAGTTCCCAGCTCAGGTCGTAGGAGGGGGTGAGTTCGGGGACGTCGAGGTTCACGACGAGGTAGTCGGCGGCCTTGCCGGTGGCGATCTCGCCGGTGACCTTGCCGAGGCCGAGGGCGTCGGCGCTGCGGGCGGTGGCGTGGTCCAGCCACATCCGGCCGGCGCCGCAGACCGAGTCGCCGGAGCCCAGGCCGTACGCGAGCCGCTGGGCGGTCTCGCCGGCGTCGATCAGCCGGAAGCCGTCGCCGCGGGTGCCGTCGGTGCCCATGCCGAACCGGACGCCCATGGCGGCCAGCATGGTGGCGTGGGTGACGCCGTTGCCCTTCCAGGCGCTGGCCACCGGGTTGTAGCTGATCGCCGCGCCGGAGTCGGCCAGCAGCCGCATCTCGGTGGGGGTGAGGAGGGTGGCGTGGGCGCCGAGGGTGTGCGGGCCCAGCGCGCCGATGTGGTGGAGGTGTTCGACGGGGCGCCGGCCGACGCTCTTCAACGAGCGTTCCACGGAGGCGAGGTGCTCGTTGACGTGGATCTGGAGGACCGCGCCGGCCTCGGCACACAGTGCGGCGGTCTTCTTGAGGGTCTCGGCGGTGGCGTCCTCGGGGACGGCGATGGCCAGGGAGGGGTGGACGAGGGGGTGGCCGTCCCACCGTTCGAGGTGGGCGGGGCCGCCGGTGCCGTCGGAGACGATCTTGCCCAGTACGCAGCGGATGCCGGCTTCCTCGGTGCCCCTGGCGATCGCCCGGACGTCGACGGGGGCGCGGGTGCCGGCGTCGGCGACGGTGGTGAAGCCGCCGCGCAGCGCCTCCAGGGCGGCGAGTTTGGCGGAGACGTAGGCGCTCTCCTCGTCGAGGGCGTGTTCCAGCGGTTCCCAGACGGTCTTGAAGATCTCCGAGGGCTGGCCGAAGGACTGGGCCTTGCCGAAGCTCTGGGTCAGGTGGTGGTGCGCGTCCACGAAGCCGGGCATCAGCAAGTGGCCGTCCAGGCGGACCGGTTGCAGGTCGCGGTGGGCGGCGATGAGCTGTTCGGCCGGTCCGACGGCGCGGAAGGTGCCGCCGGAGACGAGGACCGCCCGGTCGCGCACCGGGCCCTCGGGCAGGAGCAGCAGCTCGGGCACGAGCAGTTGCCGGTGGCCGTGGAAGTCCTCGGGGCGCGGCCCGTGGTGGGGTGCCGCGGCCGCGGCCGGGCTCGCGCCGCCGAGTCCCGATGCGCCGATGATGCCGCCCATGCCGGCCAGGAATCCCCGCCGGCCGAATCCGCTGTGCTGTTCGTTCGCCAACCCGCTCGCCTGCTTCCCGTACTGCGGTACGTGGTGCGTACCGTCCGTCGATCCGTCCCCGGGGTGGCCCGACCCTAGGACCGCACCAGAAGCGGAACAAGGGTTCCGGCATGCGGGATTCACGAGGTGGGGTGGGGGGTGGCGCTGGGCCCGGCGGGACCGGTGGCGCACCTGGTCAGGGCACGGGTGACGGGCGCGGTGGGTGGCGTAACCTCGCCGAAACATGGGGCGGGCGGGGATCCGTAGCGGCGCACGGGCCCTCACGGCCCCTGCCGGGCCCCGCGTGGGATCCTGATGTGTCATGGATCTGCCGGGCGGACGGTGGACGGACGCGCGGCGATGACGAGGATGCCCCGATGAGACTCTGCTTCCTGGTGGAGGAGCAGTACCGCTACGACGGCATGCCCAGGGACGTGATCCGCCAACTCGGCGCCTGGGGCCACCAGGTGGACGTCATGTGGCCGGGCCGCTCGCTGATCCCGATATCCGAGTCGGTCCGCGCGGGCAGCCATGACGCCTGGGTCCTCAAGACCGTCTCGGGCGGGCCGGGGCTGACCCTGCTGGAGGCCGCCGCCGCGGTCGGGCTGACCACGGTCAACGACGCCCGGGCGATCCGCGGCGTCCGGGACAAGGCGCTGGCCGCGGTCATCGCCCGCACCCACGGCCTGCCGGTGCCGGTGACGTACGCGGCGGCCCGGGCCGAGGAGTTCGCCCAGCTGCCCGAGAGCGCGTTCCCGCTCGTGGTGAAGCCCGCGGACGGCAGCTCGGGGCGCGCGGTGCGGCTGGTCGAGAGCCCCGGCCGGCTGACCGGGCCGGGCGCGCCGGAGAACGCCGGCGGGCTGCTGATCGCCCAGCCGTACGTCCCCAACTCCGGTACCGATCTGAAGGTCTACTGCGTCGCCGGTGAGCTGTACGCCACCGAACGCTGCTCGCCGCTGCATCCCGGGGCCGATGTACCGGAGCGCCAGGTGCCGCTCACCGCCGAGGTCGCCGGGATCGCGGCGGAGATCGGGGCGGTCTTCGGGCTCGACCTCTACGGCGTGGACGTGCTGCTCGGCCCGGACGGGCCGGTGGTCGTCGACATCAACGACTTCCCGAGCTTCCGTCAGGTGCCGGACGCGGTGGCCAGGGTGTCGGCGGCGGTGCTGCGGCTCGCCGGCGGGGGCGGCGGGAACGGCGGGAACGGCGGGACCAGGGGGACCAGGGGGAACAGCACCGGCCACGACCGGCGGGTGCCGGCCGCTGCAGCGCCGACCGCTGCGGCGCCACCGGCCGCGGCGCCGCCCGCACCGGAGACCGTCCCGCTGGCGGCGATCGGCGGCGACCGGTGAGGATCGGCCTGATCACGGCGGACCCGGCGCACCCGGTGCTGGCCGCGGCCACCCGTCTGCTGACCGGGGACGGCCACCGGGTCGACCACCTGGACCCGGACGGTGAGGCGCCCGGTCCGGACCGCGGCGCGCTCGCCGACGTCTACCTCCTCAAGGCACGGACCCCGCGGGCGCTGGCGCTGGCCGCCCGCCTGGAGTCGTACGGCGCCCCGGTCCTCAACTCCAGTGCGGCCACCGCCCGTTGCCAGGACCGGGTGGTGATGGCGGAGCTGGCGCGCACGGCGGGGCTGCCGTTCGCCGCGACCCGGTCGGTGGACACGGTCGGGGAACTGGCGGCGGCGGGGGAGCCGGCCGGGCCGCTGGTGGTCAAGAGCCGGTACAGCCGGCGCGGTGACCTGGTGGCCCGCGCCGACACCGCCGCGGAACTACGGGAGCTGGCGACCGTCTGGCCCGAAGAGCCGGTGGTGGTCCAGGAGTTCACCGCGAACAGCGGCTGGGACCACAAGCTGTGGGTGGTCGACGGGCGGCTCTTCGCCGGGCTGCGCCGCTCGGAGCTGGCACCGGACGGGCGCGGGCCGACCCGGCCGCTGCCGCCCGGCGAACTGCCCGCGGGCTGGGCGGAGCTCGCGCTGCGCACCGGCGGGGTCTTCGGCCTGGACGTCTACGGCGTGGACGTGCTGCTCGGCCCGGACGGGCCGGTGGTCGTCGACGTCAACGCCTTCCCCGGCATACGGGGACAGGCGGGCGCACCGGAAGCACTGGCGGAACTCGCCCTGAGCACCGCCCGTACCGCCGGTACCGACCGCACCGCTCTTACCACCCGTACCGCCTGTGCCGCCCCTACGGCCGCGGAATCGAAAGGGTGGCGTCGGAAAGGTGCCTGAAGTGGTCAGCGGTGCGTGGGTGAACGAGCAGAAAGCGGCGGACGCGGAAGCTCGTTTTCCGCAACGTCTAATGCGCCGGACCCCGGGGTAGCGCTGGCCACGTCAGGGGGCGTGGTCCGCCGCGCCTTCCTTCCGCACGTATGGGGAGAGGCCAGCCACGGTGACCCAGCCATTCGAATTGCCCCGCTTCTACACGCCCTACCCGGCGCGGCTGAACCCGCACGTGGAGGCGGCGCGCACGCACTCCCGCCAATGGGCCCGCGACATGGGGATGCTGGAGGGCTCGGGCATCTGGGAGCAGCAGGACCTCGACGCCCACGATTACGCCCTGCTGTGCGCGTACACCCACCCGGACTGCGCCGCGGACGCGCTCTCGCTGGTGACGGACTGGTACGTCTGGGTCTTCTTCTTCGACGACCACTTCCTGGAGAAGTTCAAGCGCACCCTGGACCGGGACGGCGGCAAGCAGTACCTCGACCGGCTGCCCGCCTTCATGCCGATGGATCACACCACGCCCGTACCGGAGCCGACCAACCCGGTCGAGGCGGGCCTCGCCGACCTCTGGGCGCGCACCGTGCCGCACATGTCGATGGACTGGCGCCGGCGGTTCGCCGAGAGCACCGAGCACCTGCTGAACGAGTCCCTCTGGGAACTGTCCAACATCAACATCAACCGGGTGCCCAACCCCGTCGAGTACATCGAGATGCGCCGCAAGGTCGGCGGCGCGCCCTGGTCCGCGGGCCTGGTCGAGTACGCGGCCGGCGCCGAGGTCCCGGCCGCGGTCGCCGGCTCCCGGCCGCTGCGGGTGCTGCGCGACACCTTCTCCGACGGCGTCCACCTGCGCAACGACCTCTTCTCCTACCAGCGGGAGACCGAGGAGGAGGGCGAACTGAGCAACGGCGTCCTGGTGCTGGAGACCTTCCTGGACTGCACCACCCAAGAGGCCGCGGACGCGGTCAACGACCTGATCACCTCCCGGCTCCAGCAGTTCGAGAACACCGTGGTCACCGAACTCCCCGCGCTGTTCCTGGAGACCGGCCTGGACGCGCGGTCCTGCGCGGACGTGCTGGCGTACGCCAAGGGGCTGCAGGACTGGCAGTCCGGCGGCCACGAGTGGCACATGCGCTCCAGCCGCTACATGAACGGCGGCGGAGCGGCGGCCGGTTCCGCGCGGCCGTGGTCGCCGTCGGCCCTCACCGGTCCGGGCACCTCGGCGGCGGACCTGAAGACCGCGCTGGCCACCGCCGGCGCACACCGCTTCCGCAGCCACACCCACGTCCCCCACCAGAAGGTCGGCCCGGCGCTGATCCCCGAGATCACCATGCCGTTCCCGCTCACGCTGAGCCCCCACCTGGACGGCGCCCGCCGCCGGGTCCTCGACTGGGCGCACCGGATGGGCATGCTGCGGCCGCAGCCCGGGGTGCCGCTCTCCGACGTCTGGGACGAGCCGGCGATGGTCCGCCACGACCTGGCGCTGTGCGCGGCCGGCATCCATCCGGACGCCACCCCGGACGAGCTGGACCTCGGCTCCCAGTGGCTGGCCTGGGGGACCTACGCCGACGACTACTACCCGCAGGTCTTCGGCCGGACCCGGGACCTCGCCTCGGCCAAGGCCTGCACCGAACGGCTGTCGTCGTTCATGCCGCTCGACGCCACCGCGCCCGTCCCGGAGCCGGTCAACGCCCTCGAACGCGGCCTCGCGGACCTGTGGCCCCGCACGGTGGTGTCGATGACGCCGGAGGCGCGCCGCGACTTCCGGCAGGCCGTGGACGTCATGACGGCCAGCTGGCTGTGGGAGATCGACAACCAGATCCAGCACCGCATCCCCGACCCGGTCGACTACATCGAGATGCGGCGGGCGACGTTCGGGTCCGACCTCACCATGTCCCTGTGCCGGATCGGCCACGGCCGGCGGGTGCCGCCCGAGGTCTACCGCACCGGCACCCTGCGCGCGCTGGAGAACTCCGCCGCCGACTTCGCCTGCCTGGTGAACGACGTCTTCTCGTACCAGAAGGAGATCGAGTACGAGGGCGAGGTGCACAACGGCATCCTCGTCGTCCAGACCTTCTTCCAGTGCGACTACCCGAGCGCGCTGGCCATCGTGGGCGACCTCATGACCTCGCGCATCGAGGAGTTCCGGCACCTCGCCGCCAAGGAACTGCCGGTCGTCCAGGACGACTTCCGGCTGTCCGCCGAGGCCCGTGCGGTGCTCGACGGCTACGTCCACGAGCTGGAGAACTGGATGGCCGGCATCCTCAACTGGCACCGCAACTGCCGCCGTTACGTCGCCTCCGAACTCCGGCACCCGATGGGCTCGCCCGGCTGGCTGGGCGTCCCGGACGGCCTGGGCACCTCGGCGTTCCGGACCGCCCGGCGACCGGTGCGAAGCAGCGGATAGCCGTGCGCGCGGCGGGCCCGTGGGGCCGCGGACACGGGCCCGCGCCGTGCCTCCGTGCCCCTCCTGTGCGCACTACCGCGTCATGTGCCACGGACCTATGGTTCATGACCCCGTGGGACGCGGGCCGAGGTGAGGGGGCGCGGGATGACGTCAGGCGGGTCGGCGGCGGGGAGCGCGGCGGGCGGATCGGCGGCACGGCGGGCCCAGGAGGCCCGGCGCCAGGAGCGGCTGTTGAGGGAACAGTGGCGGGCCGCCCGGGAGCGGGCGGAACGCTGGGAGGCGGCGAGCGAGGGGGAGCGGCGGATCGCCGCCCAGCTGCTGATGCTGACCGAGCGGGGCTGGCGGCTGCTGGTGGACCGGCGCTGGCCGGGCACCCGGGCGGCCAACGTGGACATGCTGCTGATCGGGCCCGGCGGGGTCTTCGTCATCGACGTCAAGAACTGGCGGGCCGCCCCGGAACCGTCCGGCGGGCGGCTGCGGGCCGGCGGGTTCTCCCGCGACGAGCACCGGCGCAAACTCCTCGCGGTCACCAAGGCCGCCGAGGGCGCGGTGGCGGCGCTGGGCATGTCACCGGTGGCGGTCCGCCCGCTGATGGCCTTCGCCGGCCACCGCGTCGACACCGAGCTGGGCCGGCTGCGGCTGCTGGGCGAGCACGAGATCGGCCCGGCGCTGCTGTCGGAGCGCACCCGGCTCTCCGCCGGCTCGGTACGGGCCCTCGCCGAGCACCTGGGCCGGGTCTTCCCCGAGTACGAGGACCCGGCGGCGGCCGAGGGGACGCACGCCCGGACCGCGCAGAACCGGCTCGCGGCCACGCCGGCCGCACCCTCCTTGGCGGACGACGGCCTCTTCGACCTCGACGGGCTGCGCCGGGCCGCCATGGACGAGGCCCGGCGGGCCCCCATCGAGCGGTGGATGACCTTCCTCGACCCCGACCAGCTCGCGCTGGTGCGGCGCAACTGGGCCGGCCCGGCCCGGATCAGCGGCCCGGCCGGCACCGGCAAGACGGTCGTCGCGCTGCACCGCGCCGCGTACCTCGCCCAGCGCACGGGCGGCCGCGTCCTGTACGTCACCTTCGCCAACAACCTGCCGCGGGTGCAGGCGACGTTCCTGGCCACCATGGCCCCCGCGGTGGCCGACCGGGTCGAGTTCAGCAGCCTGCACCACTGGGCGCAGAAGTACCTCCAGTCCCGCGACGTACCGGTGCGCCTGCACCGGGAGAAGGCGGAGACGGCCTTCAGCCTCGCCTGGAAGCACCACGGCCGGGACAGCTGCCTGGCCGAGATCGATCCGCTGCCCCGTTACTGGAAGGAGGAGATCGACCACGTCATCAAGGGCCGCGGGATCACCTCCTTCGACGAGTACGCCGTGCTGCCCCGCCGGCGCCGCCGCACCAGCCTGCGCCATCCGCACCGGCAGGCCGTCTGGGCCCTCTACGAGGCGTACGAGGCGCAGCGCACGGAACGCGCGGTGCACGACTTCAACGACGTGCTCTCCCTCGCGCTCGCCGAGACGGCCGGCCGCGGCGGCCACCCGTACGCGGCCGTGGTCGTGGACGAGGTCCAGGACCTCACCCTGGTGGGGGTACGGCTGCTGCACTCCCTGGTGGGGGACAGCCCCAACGGGCTGCTGCTGGTGGGCGACGGGCAGCAGGCCGTCCATCCGGGCGGGTTCCGGCTCTCGGACGCCGGTATCGACATCCGCGGCGACCGCGGGCAGGTGCTGCGGGCCAACTACCGCAACAGCAAGGAGATCGTGGACACCGCGCTGTCCGCCGTCGCCGAGGACGCCTTCGAGGACATCGACGGCTCGCGGACCCCGGGCCGGCGGGACGTCGACCTGACGTACCACCACGGCGAGGTGGTCCGCGCGGTGCTGCCCTCGCCCGCGGTGCACGACGCGGCGCTGGTGGCCGTGCTGCGCGGCCTGAGCCCGCAGGAACTGGCGGACTCCGCGGTGCTGTGCCCCGCGACCCGCGCGATCGAACGCTACCGGCGGCTGCTGACCCGGGCGGGCGTACGGGTGTGCCTGCTGGAGAATTACGACGGGCGGCCGGTCGCGGCGGTGAAACTGGGCAGCTACCGGCGGGCCAAGGGGCTGGAGTTCAAACGGGTCTATCTGCCCCGTTACGAGGCGAACCTGACGGCGGCGAAGGAAGGGCCGGACGGCGGGGGGACCGCCGGTGAGCAGGGCGAACTGATGCGGAGCCGGCTCTTCGTGGCGATGACCCGGGCGCGGGACGTGCTGTGGCTGGGCAGCGTCCGGCCGAGCGGCACGGAGGGTGAATCTGTGGATCAGGAGGAATAGGACAAAACGGCCTCGGGAACGTTGGGTCCATGCGACGCAAGACCGCTCTTCTCGGCGCCGTGGCCCTCACCGGAGCGCTCAGCGCGGCGCTCGCCGTGTCCGTGCCGCCCACTGCGCAGGCCACCACCGGCACCATCATCTTCCACATGCGGCCGGGCAACCGGCAGTACCAGATCGTCGACCCCGGCGACGACCACTGCTACGGCCTCGGGCCGGGGGGCGGCGAGGTGGTGAACGACACCCCGCTCGACCTCGTGCTGTGGTCCTCGCGCGACTGCACCGGCAACCCGATGGCCACCGTCCGGGCCGGCACGGAGGCGGTGTTCGCCCGCTACGGCAGCCTGCAGCTGGTCCCGTCGGACGACCCCGGGGACGACGACCCGCCGCGTTACGACGAGGATCCTCCCTCGACGGACCCGCCCCGTGACCAGGATCCGCCGCGTGACCAGGATCCGCCGCGTGACCAGGACCCGCCCCGGGATCAGGATCCGCCCCGTGACCAGGACCCGCCGGGCACCGACGAGCCGCCGGCCGATCAGGACCCGCCGGCCGCCGACCACCCGCCGGCGGCCAAGCCCTCGTCACCGCACGTGGCGCGGCACCCGTCAGGGCACTCGTCGGCCCACGCGTCACGGCACCCGGCGCGGCACCCGTCACCGCACACGGCGCGGCACCCGTCGGCGCACTCGTCAGCCCACTCGTCACGGCACCCCTCGCCACACACGGCACGCCACGCCTAGCGGGGCCGACGACCGGATGGGCGGTGGGCCGGATGCCCGAGTTGCCGGACGTCGAGGGGTTCCGGCGGACGCTCGTCGCGTGCGCGCAGGGCCGGGTGATCCGGCGGATCGAGGTGTACGACGAGGGCGTGCTGCACGGGGTGAGCCCCGAGCGGCTGCGCGGCGAGCTGGAGGGCCGGCGGTTCACCGAACCGGAGCGGCACGGGAAATGGCTGCTCGCCCACACCGGCGGCCCCACCCTGCTGCTGCACTTCGGGATGACCGGACGGCTGGTCTGCAGCTCCCCGGACGAGCCGGTCCACCCCCACGACCGGGTGGTGTTCACGCTCGGCCGAAAGCGCCAGCTCCGCTACCGCGACCAGCGCAAACTCCAAGGCCTGTGGCTCATGGACCCGGCCGGTACCGAGCGGATCCTGAGCCGTCAGGGCCCGGACGCGGGGAAGGTGGGCCGGGCGGACTTCCGGGCCGCGCTCGCCGGGCGGCGCGGCAGCCTCAAGGCCGTCCTGATGGACCAGTCGGTCGTCGCCGGGCTGGGCAATCTGCTCGTCGACGAGATCCTCTGGCGCACCGGTTTTCCCCCCGGCCGCCCGGCCGGTGACCTCTCCGCCGACGACTGCGACCGGCTGCACGCCGAGATGCGCCGCACCCTGCGGGCGGCCGTCCGGGCGGGCTGCGTCCCGCCGCGCGACTCCTGGCTCACCGGCCGGCGCGACGACCCCGGCCCGGCCTGCCCGCGCTGCGGCACACCACTGCGCCGGGCGCGGGTCGCCGGGCGGGGCACGGTGTGGTGCCCCCGCTGCCAGCCGTAGACCGACTCGGTGCGGGTGCCGCCGCCCGAGGTGCTCACCCCAAGGAGAAGCCCGATGAAGTCTCCGGTCATCGCCCCGTGCCTGGGCGTGCCCGACACCCAGGCGGCCTGTGACTACTACGAGAAGCTCGGCTTCACCGCCCTGCCGGGCACCGACGACTCGGACGACGACCTGCGCATCCTGCTCTTCGACGGCGAGTTCGCGTTCATGGTCTACCGGGACCAGCACCTGCGCGGCTGGCTCCCGGTCCTCAAGGACACCCCCGTGGGCGCGTTCGGCATGTTCTACCTGTCCGTCGAGGACTTCGAGGCCTACGTCGAACGGATCCGCCCGCTGGTCAGCGTCACCAAGGACGTACTGACCCACCACGGCCAGAAGCTCTTCTACTTCACCGACCTCAACGGTTACGTGGTGGGCGTCACCCAGCGGCAGTCGTGGTGAGGCGGCGCTTCCACCGCGATCGCGGGAGCGTCGCGCCACCCGGGAGCGTCATCCCGTCCGGGAGCGTCAACCCGCCCTGCCGGGCGGCGAGATGAGAGGACCCGCCGCCTTGACGGTGCGGAGTACCGGTGCGGTTTCCAGGGCGTGGATCGCGCGCTGACCGCCGAGGCGGTGGGTGAGGTAGTGGTGCAGGGCCGCCGGGTCCGGGCAGAGAGCGTGCGCGACCACGTTCGTCCGTCCGGTGGTGGCGGCGACGAAGGCGAGTTCCTCGTGCCGGGCCAGGGCGGTGGCGACCTGCTCCAGGCGGGCCGGGGCCACCGTCATCCACAGCAGCGCCTGCGTGGTGGCGCCGAACAGCGTGTCATCGCATTCGACGTCGAAGAACAGCGCACCCGAGGCCCGCAGGGCGGCCAGCCGGCGGGCGACGGTGGCCGGTGACCAGCCGGTGGCCGCGGCCAGTTCGGCCTGGCCTGCCCGGCCGTCCCGCTGCAGCGCGGACAGCAGCGCCTGGTCGTCGTCCGTCGGCGTGGCGCCCGTGGCGGGGGAGAGGGCGGCGTTCTCCGTTGCCGGTGGGGTGAGTTGGCGACGCCGGCGGGCATCGAGGACGTTCGCGCGACCGCGCCAGGCGGTGGGTCCGCCGAGGTAGGTGTGCAGCAGGTAGTGCGCCGAGACCGCGGTGATGCCGGCGGTGCGCGGAATGTCGTGCAGCAGGAGGGACCGGCCGTCGGCGCCGCCGGCCGGCGTGTGCACCACGGCGATGATCTCCGTCCCGCCGGAGGCGAGCTTCACCCACGAGGTGTCCGACCGCCGGGCCAGCGCACGGGCGAGGTCCTGGGCGCTGTGCGGGGTCGCGGTGAGCCGGACCAGCCACTGGGCCCGGCCCGCGCGGTGCGGATCGGCCAGCCCGACGACCCGCAGGCCGGCCTCGGCGGACAGCCGCCGGTAGCGGCGGGCCACGGTCTGCGTGGAGACGCCGAGCACCTCCGCGATCCGGCTGAACGGCGCCCGGCCGTCGATGTGCAGGGCGTGGATCAGCCCGCGGTCGATCTCGTCGAGCGGCATGTCCGGGCCTCCTGACCGAGAACGGATGGCTGGCGGATGGACGAATTCTTCGCCAAGGGGGCCCGATGCGGAAAGAAGCTGCGAGCTGAGCGCCCTGGCTGGAACGTTCACGGTACGCGCCCGCAGGCTCGGCCGTACATCCGTCACGGCCGAAGGGACAGCCGAATGCCGAACATCCCCCTGCCGAACAACCCCGCGCGGAACAGCCCCCTGCCGCACGGCCCGTCGCCGAAGCGCTCCGGGCCGGCCCGCCCGCTGGCGGCCGACGGTCCGGTCGGCCCGTCGGCCGCGGTGTACCCCCGGCGGTGGGCCGCGCTGACGGCGCTGCTGCTCGCCGAGGCGATGAACCTGCTCGACTCCACGATCATGACGGTCGCCGCACCGGTGATCCACGCGGACCTCGGCGGCCCGGCGTCCGGCATCCCCTGGTACAGCGCCGCGTACACGCTGCCCTTCGCGGTGCTGCTGATCACCGGCGGCCGGCTCGGTGACATCGCCGGCCGCCGGCGGCTGCTCCGTCTCGGGGTCGCCGGCTTCGTCCTGGCCTCCACGGTCTGCGCGCTGGCCGTCTCCCCGGCGATGCTGATCGGCGCGCGGGCCGTCCAGGGCGCCGCGGCCGCCCTGGTCATCCCGCAGACCATCGGGCTGATCCGGGCCATGTTCCAGGGCGACGCGCTGGCCGGGGCCATGGGCAGCATCGGCCCGGTGATGGGCCTGGCCGCGGTCTGCGGGCCGGTGCTCGGCGGGCTGCTCACCCACGCCGACCTGCTCGGCTCGTCCTGGCGGGCGGTCTTCCTCGTCAACCTCCCGCTCGGCCTCGCCGTGCTCGCCGCGACCCCGCTGCTGCCCGAGGACCGCTCGGAGCGGCGGCCGCGGCTGGACCTCACCGGCACGGTGCTGGCCGTCCTCGGCACCGGACTGCTCGTCCAGCCGCTCCTCGACGGCGGCCTGACCCGCTTCGCGCCGCGGCCCTGGGCCGTCCTGGCCACCGGGCTCGCCGTCCTGGCCGTCTTCGGCCTGCAGCAGCGCCGCCGCGCCAGGGAGGGCCGTAGCGCGCTGGTCGAGGCGGGACTGTTCCGCGGCCGCGGCTTCCCCGCCGCGCTGGCAGCCTCGCTGCTGTTCTTCGCGGTGGTCAACGGCCTGATGATGGTCGTCGTGCTGCAGCTCCAGCTCGGTCTGCACACCGACGCCCGGTCGTCCGGGCTCACCCTGCTGCCCTGGTCGGTCGCGATGGCGGTGGCGTCCTGGTGCGCCGGCGCCCGGCTGGTGCCCCGCTACGGCTCCCGGGTGATGTTCGCCGGGCTCGCCGCACTGCTCGCCGGCACGCTGGGCGCCGTCGCCGTCTACGCCACCGCCCCCGCCGCCTCCTACCCGTGGCCGCTGCCGGTGGCGCTGGCGGTCTGCGGGCTGGGGCAGGGGCTGTTCGCCGTCCCGTTCTTCACCACCGCGCTGCACCGGGTCCGGCCGCACGAGACGGGCTCGGCGGCCGGGCTGCTCAACGCCGCCCAGCAGCTCGGCGGCACGCTCGGCACCGCACTGCTCGGCGCGGTCTTCTTCCACGCGTTCAGCGGCCCCGGACTCCCCGCGGTCCACGCGGCCCCGTCGGCCGGCGTCCCCGGCGCGCTCTCGGCGCTGCACGGCGTACGCGATGCCTTCGGGGTCGCCCTCGCCCTGCTCGCCTGCACCGTCGTCGCCGCGGCCCGGATGCGGCCAAGTCCCGTGGTGGCTACGGCGGGTGATCGGTGAACGGACGGTCTGGTGCCGGCGGCAAGCGTCTGCAGAGAGTGATGAATTGTCCACTCTGCGCAGAAATATTAAGAATTTCAGCTTTCGTCTGAAATTTCACGTATTTTCCTTGTTGTCAGTAGGTCGGCGACGTAGCTTGGGAGTTGACGCCACCGGTAACGGGGCGTCGGAAGGAAACAATCAAGGAGGCAGCATGAGCTTCCGGAAAGTCTTCCCGCGCAGGCACAGGCGCGACGACTGGGATCACGACCGGGACCGCTACAGGAGGCGTCGCCGCAGGCACGGCCGCCGGCACAACAGGCGCCGTTACTTCGACTACGACGACTGACTGACCCGAAGCACTGAGTTCGAGGCTGGCTCGCGTGGCGCGCGGGTCCGCCTCGTGCGTTTGCGAGCGGATATGCGTGAGGGCCCCTCAGCGGCCTTTCCGCCCGGTCCGACCAGCGACTGATACGGCGTAGCCATCATGCATCTGCGCAGCTCGCGACGGCGGCCGGTGCGCACCGAGACGCCACCGGCCCCGGCGCCGACCGAAGCCTTCGCACCGCCGACAGCGTCGACACGGTCAACGCAACCGACGCAACCCACCCAGTCAACAGAGCCGACGCGGCCCGAAGTTCCGGAAGCGCAGCCCGCGTCCGAAGGATTCGGCCACGGCCTGTGGGGCCCGCTGGCCGACCCCACCATCCGCACCCGGCGGGTCGGGCTCAAGGAATCCCTCCGCCGCTTCTGGCCGCTGACCAAGGGCGACCGGCGCTGGCTGCTGTTGGTCTGTCTGTGCGCCGTCGCCGCCGCGCTCGCCGAGACCGCGGCCATCCTGCTCTTCGCCCAACTCACCGACAACGCCCTGCAGAAGGGCTCGGTCAGCGCCTTCTGGCAGCCGGCCGGGCTGTGGCTGACCGTGGCCGTCATCGGCGCGGTGGTGGGCTACCTCGGCAACTCGCTCGCCGCCTGGACCGCCGAGCGCTTCGTGATGCGCCTACGGGCCCGGGTCTTCGCCCATCTCCAGACGCTGCCGCCGCACTTCTTCCAGCGCAACCGGCGCGGTGACCTGGTCGAGCGGCTGACCGGTGACGTCGACGCCATCGAGCAAATGGTGGTCTCCGGTCTGGTCCAGGCGGTCGCCGCCCTGTTCGGCATCCTCTTCTACGCCGGTGCGGCCCTCTGGCTGCGCTGGGACCTGGCCCTGGCCACGTTCGTGCTGGCACCGGTGTTCTGGAGCGCCACCCGCCGCTTCACCGGCCGGGTCAAGGAGGTGTCCCGCCGGGAGCGCGCGGCGGACGGCGCGATCACCTCGGTCGTCGAGGAGGGCCTGGTCAACGTCGTGCTCACCCAGGCGTACAACCGCCGGCACGCGGAGGAGCAGCGCCTGGAGCGGCAGGCCCGCGCATGGTTCCGGGCGTCGGTGACCAGCGCCCGCCTCAACGAGCTGTACGAGCAGATCGTCGAGCTCCTCGAAACGTTCTGCGTGCTGGCGATCATCGGCCTCGGCGCGTGGGAGATCTCCGCCGGCCGGATGACCCTGGGCCAGCTGCTCGCCTTCGCCGCCTTCGTCGGCTACCTCTACCCGCCCATCCGCTCCCTGGGACAGCTGGGCCTCACCGCCACCGAGGCCACCGCCGGCTCCGAGCGCCTGCTGGAGATCCTCGACGCGCGCCCCGCGGTCACCGACCCGCCGCCGTCCCTCGTCGCCCCGCCGCGCTTCACCCGCGCCCTCGGCGAGATCGAGGTCCGGCACGTCGGCTTCCACTACCCCGACAGCCCCGACGAGGTCCTGCACGACCTGTCCTTCACCGCGGTCCCCGGCGAGCTGCTGGTCCTCACCGGCCCCAGCGGCGCCGGGAAGTCCACCGTGGCCGCCCTGCTGCTGCGGTTCTACGACCCTGACACCGGCTCCGTCCGCCTCGACGACATCCCCGTGAACCAGATGCCGCTCGCCCAGCTGCGCCGCAACATCACCCTGCTCCCCCAGGACACCCTCGTCCTGCACGACACCATCGAGGAGAACATCGGCTGCGGCCGCCCGCACGCCACCCACCAGGACGTGGTCCGCGCCGCCCACGCCGCCGACGCCGACACCTTCATCGCCGCCCTCCCCGACGGCTACCGCACGGTCATCGCCCCGGGCACCGCCCGCCTCTCGGGCGGCCAACTGCAGCGCATCGCCATCGCCCGCGCCATGCTGCGCGACGCCCCCGTCCTCGTCCTCGACGAGCCCACGACGGGCCTGGACATCCTGGCCACCCAGCGCATCCTCGCCCCCCTGCGACGCCTCGCCGAGGGCCGCACCACCCTCGTGATCTCCCACGACCTGGACCTCGCCACCGACGCCGACCGCATCCTCGTCCTCGACCAGGGCCGCCTCGTCGAATCCGGCACCCACCCCGAACTCCTCGCCCACGACGGCCTGTACTCCACGCTCTTCCACGCCCATCCGCCGGGCCACAACGGACAGCCGGCCCCGCCGCACAGCCTGGCGGGCCAGCCGGGCGCGTCGTCCTGGCACGGCTGAGGCGCGGGGGCGGGACCGGCGCGTGGGGAGGGGAGCAGCGCGCGGGGCCGGGACCAGCGGGTGGGGACGGGACCAGCGCTACGCCGTCAACGTGCGCCGGCCGCCGCGGTGGCGCCGACCGCCGCGGCGGTGCGGGCGACCGGGTGCAGCGCGGCGTACTCCAGGGGAGCCGACGGATCGACCGAGACATCCAGTGGTGCGGGCTCGGCACCCGCCCGGACCAGCAGGTCCCCGACGGCGGCGATCATCGCGCCGTTGTCCGTACACAGCCTCGGCGGCGGCACGCGCAGAACGATCCCGGCCGCCGCGCACCGCTCCTCCGCCAGCGCCCGGACCCGCGAATTGGCGGCAACCCCGCCGACCACGACAAGGGTGCCGACACCGTGGGCAGTGCAGGCCGCCACCGCCTTACGGGTCAGCACGTCGGCGACCGCCTCCTGGAGCGAGGCGGCACCGTCCGCCACCGGCAGCGCCCGACCGTGGTGCCGCTCGGCCCACCGCGCGGCGGCGGTCTTCAGCCCCGAGAAGGAGAAGCCGTACGGATCGTCGTGCGGTCCGGTGAGCGGACGGGGAAGGGGACAGCGCACGGATCCCCCACGCGCGCTGCCCGGTCGATGGCCGGCCCGCCGGGATACGGCAGCCCGAAGACCCGGGCGACCTTGTCGAAGCACTCGCCGGCGGCGTCGTCCAGGGTGTCGCCGAGGTGCACGATGCGGTCGCGGCCCAGATCGCGGACGAGGAGCAGCGAGGTGTGGCCGCCGGAGACGATCAGTACGACGCAGGGGTCGGGCAGCGGCCCGTGGGCGAGGGTGTCGGCGGCAACATGCCCGGCCAGGTGGTGCACGCCGTACAGCGGCACCCCGAGGGCGTACGCCAGCCCCTTCGCGCCGGCCAGCCCGACCTGGAGCGCCCCCGACAGCCCCGGCCCGGTCGTCACCGCGACCGCCCCGATGTCCGCCATCCGCAGCCCCGCCTCGCCCAGCGCCCGCCGGACGGCCGGCCCGAGGGCGTGCACATGGGCCCGCGCCGCGATCTCCGGCACCACCCCACCGAACCGCGCGTGCTCGTCCATGCTCGACGCCACGGCGTGCCCGAGCAGCCGGCCCTCGCGCACCAGGCCCGCGCCCGTCTCGTCGCAGGACGACTCGATCCCCAGCACCACGGGTGCCGCACACATACGGTCCTCCACCTCCCGGGACACTCCCGGGACACGAGAAACGACGAGGAGGCCGACGAGCCGGGTCGGGTCCATTGACGGCGGCCAGAATAGTTGCCAAGGTTACGTATTTGCGAACTCTGTGCAATAAGGGGAAGGTGGGTGCAGCGGGTGCCGTCGCCCTACAGGCCCCGAAGCGCTTCGTGGAGATCACCGTAGGCGCTCCAGCAGTCGACACTGCCCTCGTCGGTCAGACTGCCCATGTACCAGTCCTCGTCGTCGACCGGCTTCACCAGACACAGTTCATGGAACCCCAAGATGATCTCGGGCTGGATCCGTTCACGGTCATCCGGTCCGGCCACCCACTCGACGGAGCGGTCGACGGCCAGCGCTACGGCCTCCCGGTCGCCGGAGACGTGGCGGATCGCCTCAAGAGTCCACCCTGCCGGCAGTGGCGCACCCATCAGCCGTCACCCCGTGATCCGGACGCCGAACTCCGGCCACTCGCTCGTCGACAGACCGACCGTTCCCGCGCCGAAGCTCACCGCACCGGTCGTGGTCAGCCCGGAAGCACGTCCCTTGAGGGACCACACGGCACCATCCATGTTGTTCTCCCCGGAGGCGCCGACGGCGAGGTCCGCCCTGCCGTCACCGTTGGTGTCCGTCAGTGCCACGGCCTCCCCGAAATGGTCACCACCCTCCGCCGCCCCCGGGATCCCGGCGGATCCCTGGTCGTACGCGTGTGCCGAGGTGGTGGCGAGACCACTGGCCGAACCCGGGATCACCGTGACGGAGCCCGTGGACTCCGCCGCGCCGACCGACTCGTAGGGAGCGCCGACGACGAGGTCCGCCCTGCCGTCCCCGTCGATGTCGTCGAGGGCCACCGCGTGTCCGAAGTTGTCGTTCGTTTCCGAGGCGCCGGGGATTCCCTCGGTGTTCTGGGTGATGGTCACGGTGGGGCGCGAGGTGTCACGGCCGCCGGCCGAGCCGTAGGTGAGGGAAACGTTGCCCCCCGGAGTCGTGCCCGCCATCGAGGACCGCTGATCCCACGGGTGGCCGGTGGCGATGTCGGCGTACCCGTCGCCGTCCACATCTCCGACTGCCGCTGTCTCGCCGTGTCCCGCATCGCCCGCGTACTGCGGCCGGGACGAGGCACGTCCGAGATACAGGGACTGCTTGTAGAGCTCCCGGCTGTCGCTGTCGTGGCCGCCGACCACGAGGTCGTCGACACCGTCGGCGTCGACGTCACCTGCGGCCAGCGAGATGACCTCGGTCAGGGACGTGGCGGGGAAGCCCGTTCGTCCCCCGAGGGTGCTGCTCTTGGTGGTTCCACCCCGGTAGAAGAAGACAGAGTTGTCCCCGGACAGGCCGACCGCGATGTCGTCGTGGAGGCCGTCCCCATCGAAGTCACCACTGGTGAGAACCTGGCCGTAGCCTCTCGGATGGTCAAGCGGCGGTATCTCCAGAGCGGTGCCGCCGGCCAGTCCCGTGCGGCTGCCCCACAGCACGGTGACCGCTCCGGTGTCCTCACCGGTGCCCGAGCCTGCGGTGGTGTCTTCGCCGGGAGCGCCGACGGCGAGGTCTGCGTAACCGTCGTTGTTGAAATCGCCGAACGCGGTGGCTGCGCCGAAACGGTCTCCCTCTTCGGACGCGCCGGGCACCCCGCTGGAGCTCTGCGAGACGACCTGCGTTCTGCCGCTCTGCAAGCCGCTGGACGAGCCGTAGGTGATGACCACTGCTCCCGCCTGGTCGTGACCTCCGACGACTGCGCCCGGCGCGGAAACCGCGAGATCGCGATAGCCGTCACCGTTGAAGTCATCCGCGTACTTGGCGGAGGCCGCCGTCGACGGCGCGGCGGTGACCACCAGCAGGCCCCCGGCCAGCGCGGCGACCGATACCGCAGCCAGGGCGGTGCGGACGTTCTTGTGCATCGACGCTCTCCTGCAACATGCGGGATGCCGGGCGAGCACCCTCGTACGAACGGACCGGATCTCCCGCATTCGCCCGGAGTCGCCCATGGGGCCACGAGATGATCAGCGCCCCCAAACGACGAAGGCCCCGACCGGCGAACCGGTCGGGGCCTTCCATCAGGCGGAGGATACGAGATTCGAACTCGTGAGGGGTTGCCCCCAACACGCTTTCCAAATGTTCGTCTGGGGGTCCGGAGGGGTTCGAGAACGTCCTGACCTGCGAAGGGCCAGGTGAGGGCATGGCCTCTGAACGGTGCCGGACGTGCCCGAATGAGACCAGAACTGAGACCGTGGTTCATTCGGTAGGCCAAGTTTGGCTGGTCGAATCAGCCCTGGTAGCGCCGAATGCCTCGGCCTTGCTGCCGCGGCGAATCGGTCTTGGCCAGCAGCCGCTATTCGGCCTCGGCGTCCAGGTCGAGCGCCTCTTCCTCGACCGCGAGGTAGGTGTCTGCGGTCGCCGCCTCCAGAAATCCCTCCTCCCTTGGGAGTGCGAGGCGCGGAGCCAGATCGATGAGGTGCATCCAGGAGCCACGGTCCCCCATCGTGAAACCGTCTCGTACGGACCGGAGCTGGTCGTCCCGCTGTTCCTCTCGGACTTCTCGCAGGTACTCCTGGACCTCGGCGATCCTTTCCTCGTACGCGCGATCGCTCAGCTGTCGTTCGGGCAGCCGCGCGACTGTACCGTCCGCGGGCTGAACTTCGCGGGGCAGTTCCTCCAGATATTTGGGCCGCTCATCCCGGACCCGGGCGACGACGCGACGTTCCTCGTAGGCCAGCGCACGGCACGCGCCGTACAGACGCCGTGACATCCCGAGCATGAGATCCGTTCCCGGCAGTCGTCCCGTCAGCATGTCCAGGCCGTTCTGTTGCCTAACGGCCTCGTCCCCGGCATCAGGAGGGACGTGGCGGCGCAGCTCGGTCGTCGCGCGGTCGCTTTCCAGTAGTCGGATCAGGTCTGCGCGCGCTGGCGATCCTTCCTCGGGCCTGCCGACAGCTGTGATGCGCAACCCGTCCCGGGGCAGTGATGTCAGCGCCAGATATGTCAGCATGCGCGACCGAGCGAGCTCCAGGAGCGCCTCATCGTCCTGCTCCAGCGCTTCTTCGCCAGTGCTGTCCCCAGAGTCGCCCCCGGAGCCGCCACCAGAGCCGCCACCGGAGTTGCCGGTCTTCGGTAGGCCCTCGACATCGATCATCATGAACAGACGCCGTTCCAAGCTGGTGCCGCACAGCACCTTCTGGTGTGTAACGGGCACAAGGGCGCCGATGTCCAGTTGCTTCGCTCCCTTGATCCGGGGACGCAGGCCGAGCCGACGGCTCCCTTTCGCCTCGACCAGCCAGAGCTCGGACGTGGCCGGGTGCGTGCCGAACAGGTCCGGCAGGCTGGACGTCTTGGCCCAGCCGGGTGCCGCCCCCTGTGGTACCGCGCTCTCGGCGTGCGTGGTGGGACCGAGCCCCATCCGCCGGCAGGCCCACTCGGCCATCGTCATGCCGACGTGGTAGCCGAAGGCGCTACGAGTCGAACTCTCAGTTCCGTGGGAGTAGACGACGCTGGGCACGACCTCGCGCCCGGCGCGGACGAGGTAGGCCGAGAGGGGGTACCGGCGGGCCATGATCTCGCGGCGTGCGAGACGGGGGGTGGCAGCGATCCAAGGGCCGATGTTCCGTCCGACGGTGGTCGTGGCGTCGAGGAGGGCACGCCACGTCGTCCCGACCAGATACGCGCCGTCTACAGGGATGCCAGCGCCCTTGGGCCAGGGCTGGTGGGCCGAAGCCACCTGTGCGGGGGAGGGGCGTGGCGCCGGGGTCAGCGGAGAACTGCGGTGGAGGAATACGGGGACGTCGAAGGCGTCGGGTGCGGATAACGGGTTATCCGCGGTCCCCGCCCAGGCAGGCGGCTGCATGAGCTCACTGTGCCACTGGCTCGCGCCGCCGGGTGAATAAAACGAGAATTGAGACCACCGGACGGGCAGCGGACTACCTGTGGAGACAGCGTGCTGGCGTTGATCCGCAGCTGCCAGACGAGTGGTGGCAGGCCCTGAACTCCTCGTCGGATGCCCTCGCTGAACAGCGCACCCTCCGCATCGCCACGCGGGACACCGTCACCATTACCCAGGCCGGCATTACCGAGGCCATCAGCAGCGCCTTCACCGGATCCTTCGACACGGTCGTGGAGCGATGGGCGCCGGCCCATGCGGATCTGAACTGGGCCAACATGACCGGGCCGACGTTCTGTCTCTTCGACTGGGAAGACTGGGGCAACGCTCCCCGAGGACTGGATGCCGCATCACTGTGGGGCAACTCCCTCGCCGTCCCGGGGCTGGCCGACCGAGTACGGCAGAGTGGCGTAGCGACTTCGAGAGCCGGGACGGCAAGCTGATGACGCTGTTCGTGTGCGCGAAAATCCTCGGACCGGATGCACACCCGGAGGACCCTCGGTTGGAGCCCGCCCGCCAGATGGCGGAGCAGGTCATCGCAGAGCTTCAGGTGGGCTGACCTCGTAGCTGGCCCCGGAGAAGGGTCCGCCCTTGGACTGCTGGGACGGTTGCCACCGTGAGCACCGTTCGGCCAACTGGGACGGAGCGGCGACCCTGGCTGGGGACATCAGAGGGCGCTGCTTTCCATCTCCTGATCTTTTGGCAATGGCTAGGCGATGGGAGGAACCGACCGGGCTGAATAGGCACATGGAGATGGGTGAGAACTGGGCCTACCGAGCCAGGCCGAAGGAGCTGGGCGCCGCGGTTCGCCGTGTTGAGATCGTTCGGGTAGGTGGGAGCGGCAGGTCTGGATGGCTCCATGTACGGTTTCTCGAAGGTGATGACGCGGGACTGCAGGGCGGGGTCAACCCAAGTTCCCTCGTGGCGCGCTGGGAAGACGTCGCGGTACGCGTTGGTGCCGGCTTCGGCTCAGGTGGGGGAGCCGCCCGCCGACGGGCAGGTGCCGCAACCTCCGGCTTCAGCCCGGCGGCTACCGGTCGTTGCTTGCGCGGGGCAGGCTCGGGCCGGTCCGGGTGGTGGCCGTGTTCCAGGTAGAAGCCACCGTCATCGGTGATCGCTGCCTGCCACTTCCCACCACGCTTGGGCATGGTGATGAGGCCCCGGCTCTTGAGGGCACGGGCGGTGATGGCGAGTTCCGGGCTCTCAGAGGTAATCCGTTCCCTCTCCGATGCGGGTGAGCAAGGCCAGCTGTCGATCGTTGAGTGGCGACCATCGGTACATGGTGACCGTCGTACCGGTCCCGTCGAGCTCCTACAACCAGAATGGTGATGTTCCCGCATACTGCTGCCCGAGCGTCGCCACGACCGGACGGGCAGGTCCCCGCTCGAAAGGGATCGTCGTTGGCGTTGCCCAACTCCGGCTGTATGACGGCTGGCGCATCGTTCACCAGCTGGATTGCCGAAGTGAAGCGTCCGGTGGCCAGCAGACAGAAGACGTTCATGACGCGGCAGGAGAAACCACCGGAGTGCCCACACCGTCACTTGGGCATGTCCCAAGCCATGGACGGATCATTGGTGAACTGGGCGATGCTCATGGCGAAGGCGGAGCTGAGTGCTGCGCTCCCTCGACGGTGGGCGCACACCATAGGGGTTACGCGTCGCGCGGCCGATTTGGGGCGGATACTCGGCGACGACGCCGAACTGCTGGAGGCTGCCGCAGCGCTCCACGATGTGGGCTACGCGCCTCGCCTGGCGGCGACGGGGTTCCATCCGCTCGACGGTGCCCGGTTCCTCCGCGATGAGCACGGTGCCGATGAACGGCTGGTGCGGTTGGTGGCGAACCACTCGTTCGCCTTGCTGGAAGCCGAGGAGCGCGGGCTGCGTGAGCCACTGGAGGGGGAGTTCCCGTTGTTGGAGGAGCCGCTGCTGGTGGATGCGCTGGTCTATTGCGACATGACGACAACGCCCGACGGGGAATCGACGACTGCCCAGGAGCGGGTGGCGGAAATTGTGGGCCGTTATGGGGCGGACAGTGTCGTGGGGTGCTTCATCCGCCGGGCGTCGTCGGAGATCTTCGCAGCCGTGGAGCGGGTGGATGCGGCGTTGGTGGCTCAGCCGAGGTAGGGGTAAGTGCCGGCGAGGTAGTCGCCGATCTGCTGGCGCATGCTGGGATGGATGTCGTACTGATCGAGGTCCGCAGGCCGGACGAAGCGGACGCCGTCGGCCTCGTTGTTGATGGTGGGCTCACCGCTGACCGGGCGGCCGATGTAGGTGTTCTCGTACTGCTGGCGGATCTCACCGTCGGTGTAAGCGACGATGTGGTGGGGATTGGTGTAGACGCCGAGGAAGCCGGTGATCTCGGCAACGATGCCGGTTTCCTCCAGGCATTCGCGCACCGCGCACTGTGCCGCGGTCTCCCCGATGTCCTGGGCGCCGCCGGGGAGGGCCCACTGGCCCGTGTCGCGGCGTCGCTGAAGCAGGATCGCGCCGTCGTCGTCGACGACGAGGAGATTGCTGGCGGGGATGAGGGTGTTCGCCTTGGGGGCGGTGGGGTCGTTGTAGTACTCAGTCCTGCCCATGTACGGCGGTGCCCTCCTGGTCGGGGGTCCAGGGCCGTGCGTCGGCCCAGACTGCTTCGAAGCATTGAGCGTAGTTGTCGAACCACCCTGTGGCGTCAGCCCGCTTGAGGTGGAGGAGTGGATTGGCGCTGGCCGGCTGGCCCCAGACGTGGGGGTTGACGAGCAGGTTGTCGTCGTAGCGGAAGAGGGAGGCGTACAGCGTGGTGTCGTGCAGCCGCACATCACAGCCTGCCTCGGGGAGTAGGGGGCGGTAGTAGGTCAGGGAGGCGCGGATCTTGGCTGCGAGGGTGTCGCCGATGCCTTCCTCGCGGCCCCGGAGAGCGACAGCCTGGCCACTCGGGTCACCGAAGCACAGGCGTACCCGGACGCCGGCGGCTGCGCGCTCGGCGAGCATCTTGGCGACGTGGGGGTTGGACTGGGCAAAGAAGGTCCCGGAGAAGACGAGTACGCAGATCTGCTCCTGGGCCTCCATCAGTAGCTGGAGCCACATGTCTCGGGGGACGCTGGCGCGGTTCTGGTAGCTGCCGACGAGCTCGGTGCCTAATCCGGCGTCAGGGCGGCTGCCGTGCGGAGGAGGAGTGGGCCACAGGAACGTCTCTTCCACACGTAGGAGCTGCGCGGCACGGAAGCGGTGTCTCCGGTGAGGCACGCGCCCGCCGAGCCAGCGACCGACGGTTTTGGGATCCACCTCGCAGGCTTCGGCGAGCGACTCGGGCGAGACGCCGCGTTGGGCGAGTACGGAGTGAAGTCGCTCGTTCACGGATGTCATGAAAGTCGAGGCGGTCGTGATCCGGCAAGGACGTTTTGGGACGTTCTCGAAAGGTGGGGCTGTAGCCGATCCCTACCCTGACGGCATGGAGCTCATCGTCCTGTGGGACATCGACCACACGCTCATCGAGAACGCAGGGGTGAGCAAGGAGATCTACGCCGCTGCGTTCTCGGCGTTGGCAGGAGGCCCGCCGGCCGGGCCGGCGCGGACGGAGGGGCGAACGGATCGCCTGATCATGCGGGAACTGTTCATGCGCCACGGTCTGCCTGAGCCGGACTGGGCCGCCGTCGAAACCGCGCTTGCCCGTGCCGGGGAGGAACGCCTGGAGATTCTCGGTAGGCGAGGGACCGTCCTCCCTGGAGTGCGCGACGCCCTCAAGGCGGCTTCGGCGCATGACGGCTGGGTCTCGTCCGTTCTGACGGGCAACATCGCGGCCAACGCACACGTGAAACTGTCGGCGTTTCACCTGGGTTCCTTGCTGGACTTGGCTGTTGGGGCCTACGGGGCTGACGCGGAGCAGCGTCCCGACCTTGTGGGGGTTGCCCGCGAGCGAGCCCGGCGAGTCCGTGGGGTGCGGGCTGACGTGCCGGTGGCGCTGGTGGGGGACACGCCGCGGGATGTCCAAGCTGCTCTTGCCACGGGGTCCGGGATCGTCGCGGTTGCTTCAGGCGTTCACAGTCCTGAAGAACTGGCTGCTGCCGGGGCGGACGTAGTGCTCTCTGATCTGGCGGACACAGCGCAGGTTCTGCGGATTTTGGAGAGCTTCGCGGCGCGCTGAAACGTCCCAGGACGTCTTCGAGAGCGTCCGCATACGAGGTGATGCGGTCCAGGCGGGCTCGGACACTATCGGTCCTCCAACCAGGGAACTGGCCGAAGGGGAATCGCTCGTGATCGAGGACGTCAGCGGGATCCGCGAGATCCAGATGCTGTGCCTACCGGCTGCTGTCCCGCTGCGGCGTCGAGTGCCGCTGCTGTTTTCACAGCAGGCGGCTCCGGCACGCCGACGCAGACAACAGCGGGCCTCTCCCCCTGGCCGTCCAGCCCAGCTGCTCTTGGGGGTCACGTCGTGTTTCTGGAACTGGCCATGCCGTACAGGGTGATCCCCGGCATCGCCGACTTCGCCCGTGGTGGCCTGCCTGCCCCGGCGGCCACCGACGACCGCAACCATTGGGTCGATGGTTACTGCTGGCTTTATTGCGGCCAGCAGTGGACCCGGGTCCTGTGGATCGGTCCCGTAAGCGTGGCCGGCGCCAAGGCGCCGATGTACGCCTGCGGACCGTGCATCCAGAAACTTCAGGACCAGGTCTGGGAATCCCTCCTGCTCAGCGACGGGTCGGCCGAGTCTGCGCAGATCGGAGTTCCTGCTGAAGCGGAATCGTCTGGCGGACGCCCCGGAGGAAGGCACCGAGCGTCAGGAGGGTTCCTGCGCCGCCGCTGAGCGCTGCGTGCTGCCTGCTGTACGGCGCCCAGCTCTTCAGCGTCGCCCCATGCCTGCCCCCTGTGTCTCCCCGGGCGCCTCTGCTCCACATCACCAGCGCCTCCGCACGTCATAGACGTCCCGCCCGAAACGGTCGGGAAACCGGAAGAGGAAGGAGCACGAAGTGCAAGAGAAGCAGCTCTCCGTCGAGGAGGGCCTCCTGGTCGCTGTGGAAGTCCTTACGAGCGTCCGTGACCGGCATGACAGCAACGCCTCCGACCCTGGGCAGGGCTCGTCGGGTGACGGCCCGTGGCCGGGCGGAGACGGGCTGAACCACGTCGAGTAGCCGCTAGTTCTCCGGCGGAGGGGCGGCGCATACCGCCCCTCCGCCTCCCACGTCCCGCGTCTGGCGCAAGGAGGGAGAAACGAATCATGGAGCACCGTTTGGTCCGTGCCGTCGAAGAGGCACTTGGATGGGACGGCCCTGCCCAGCTCGGAAGGGAGTTCGCTCGCGGAAGCATCAGTGATTGCGAAGTCGTGACGAGGCTGCTCACGCCTTCGCGGCTGCTGGACATGGTCATGCGCCGAAGCCTGGCCAACCCGCAGTTCCGGTTCTTCAAGGGTGGGGAGGAGCTGCACCCTGATGCGTACCTGAACCGGCAGGTCACGCCGCGAGGGCAGGCGATACCGATGGCGGACATGCGCCGTGTGGGCAGCCTGCTGCGTGAGGGGGCGACGCTGGTCCTGGACCAGTCGAACGTCTTCGACCCCACGATGGAGGTGGTGTGCCGGGCCATGCAGTGGTGGTCCCGGGAACACGTCCAGGCGAACGTCTATCTGACCACGAACGACGCGTCTGGCTTCGACCTGCACTGGGACGACCACGACGTCCTCATCGTGCAGCTCGCGGGCGAGAAACAGTGGGAGGTGCGCGGTGCCTCCCGGCCCGTTCCGATGTTCCGAGACGCTGAGCGGAACAACACCCCCAGCGAAGAGATCGTATGGACCGGCACCATGAAGGCCCGCGACGTGATGCACATCCCGCGCGGCTACTGGCATGCAGCCACGCGCGTAGGCCGAGGCGGCGGCCACAGCACCCACGTGACCTTCGGCTTCGCCAAGCGCACCGCCGTGAGCTGGCTGACCTGGCTCGCCGACTGGTCCCGGCAGGAAGAGGTGTTTCGCTACGACCTTGATCGCTGGGGCAGCGTCGACGAGCAGCGGGCCCAGCGGATGGCTCTGACCGCCGCGGCCTCCCGGCTCATCGACGCCCGCGACCCAGCAGAGTTCCTCCGGCTCCGCGAACGGGAAGCTCCCCCCGGACGCCACGTCCCGTTCCTGGACATCTTCGGCCCTCTTGGGGCCGTGGCCTGCGTCAGCGAGTTCCCACCCGTGATCACGCAGGACGGCGAAACGGTCGCCGTGGTGGCTGCGGGCAAGAAACTCACCTTCGCGGCCAAGGCACTGCCCGGGCTCCGCTTGCTTCTGAGCGGCCACCCCGTGCGACTGAACGAGGCTGCTCGACTGGTGGGTGCCGAGGTGGAGGCACTGGCGAAGATTCTGGTGGAGGAGGAGCTGTGCGCGAGCGTGACCCCCGAATTGTTCTTGGGCTACACCGGTCTCGCTACGAGCGCCGGATCCTGACGAGCGCCCTGGATCTGGGCGTCGACTCGATCGACACCAGCTTCAACTACCACGGCTTCTCCGCCCACACCGCCTTGGCGGCCGCCGGACGCGAGCTTCTCCCCCGCTTCTGGCTCTCCACCAAGGTCGGCTTCTTCCCAGCCGCCGGCCAGGCCGAGCACTCTCTCGATCCCGCACATCTTCGGGAAGCCGTGGAGCAGAGCAACCGTGACTTGGGCCGTGCCCCGGATCTCGTGTTCCTCCACAATCCAGAACGCTCGGTGAACAGCTCCTCGTCAGCCGCCCAGGACAGGCTGGGTGTGGCATGCGCTGCCGTGGAGAGGGCCGCGACAGACGGGCTGTGTGGAGGCTGGGGCATTGCCTCATGGGATCCTCGCTCATTGACCGGTCTCGTGGACCGCACCCTGCCCAGACCAGATGTAATCATGGTCCGTGCGGGCCTCCTCGCCGGAATCGATGTCCTGGAAGCGTCCGAAGCTCTGGCGACCCACTGGGACCTCGCCCCAGACCAGCTCTGGGGCATGAGCCCCTTCGGGGGCAGCGCGACACAGCCACTGTGGGGCAAGCTGGACCCACGGATGTTCATCCAGGCTCCGCATGACGGCCTGTCAGCCGTACAGGCCGCGTTCCGTGCGGCCTACGGGCTACCGCGAGTGGGAAGAGTCGCCGTCGGTACGGACAGCCCTTCCCACCTCGGGGAACTCATCGACGCCCTGCGGTACGAGGTCCACCCGGCCAGGCTCTGTGCCTACCGGCGGCTCCTCTGCGAACAGCAAGTTCGTCAGCCTCTCTGAAGGTCCGCTGCCACCTGCGTGGCTGTGAGACGTGCGGGTTCAAGCCGAGGGTCCTCGGGGTGGGCGTCCGGGGCCAGAATCTTCGCGCAGACGAACAAGGTCATCAGCTTGCCGTCCCGGCTCTCCAGATCGTGGCGCCGCTCGTGGCGGACTCGCTCGGCCAAAGCCGGGACGGCGAGAGAGTTGCCCCACAACGACGCGGCATCCAACCCTTGAGGAGCCATGCCCCAGTCTTCCCAGTCGAACAGGCAGAACTCCGGCCCGGTCATGTTCGCCCAGTTGAGATCCGCGTGTGCCGGCTGCCACCGCTCCACCGTCACGTCGACACCACCGGGGAGAAAACGGTGGATCGCCTCAGCGACACCGCTCTGCGTAATCATCACGGTGTCCGGAGTGGCGACGCGCCTCGTGTGTTGCTTGGCCAAGGCATCCAAGGACCTGTTGAACGCCTGCCACCAGTCGTCCGACAGCGCGGGGTCGGCGGCGAGGACACTGCTGCCGACGGGCTCACTGGGCAGAAGGTCTGTCTCGTCGACCCGCCACATCACGGCGTCCTCAGGCTGTCTCCATGCAGCGCCTCGGTGCCACTGCGGATGGGCCACTCCCTCCAGGAGGGCAGCACATTCGGTGCCGTTCCAACCTTGACTGCTGATCTTGTCGACGTGGCGCCGCTCAACCCGTACCCAGGTGTCGCGGTCCGTACGTGCGCCCAGCGATCGCCGCTTGCGCACCAGCGTGGCTCTGTCCAACTGCGTTTGAAGAGCGCGCTCGACCTCGGCGAGCACCTCATCAACCGATTCAACTCGCAGATCAACCCGGGCGCTGACAGGAAGAGTGGATGACACTGGGCCTCCTTGGCGATGGCCTGAAACTAGCAAGACATGTAGCTCCACCTCAGAGAATCCCCTCACGCTGTCAGGGGATTCCTCAGCTGTTGGGTCCTAGCTCTCTCGCCATAGCGGCCTGTCTTCCAGTGTGCCGAGACGCGCCTCACCTGACTTGAGGTCAACAAGAATCGGCCAGCAATCCGGCACCATGTCCAGCGGCTCCCGCGTCTCCAGGTATTCCACGCTGTTGAAGGGTGCAATGAAAATGCCGTTCTTCTCCCTGACCCGCTCGTAGTCGATGGACATTTCTGGATCGTATGGGCCGGTTTCCTGCTTCAGTAGGTCTTCGGCGATCTTGAGGGCTGCGGCATGGTCCAGCATTAGTTCGTCCTCATGTATTGATAGCTATCCCAATTATAGGCGTGACTGGCATGCCCATTCTGCCCGTCCAGGAAGATGACGTCGCCATCGCGGTTGATGATGTTGAAGACGTGACCGCCATCCTCATCGCTGCCGTAGACGATCGCCCTTGCGCCGTCACCAGCGTTCTTGAGGTCGCGTACGATCCATGAGAAGGAGCGGGGCCGGAAGTGTTTCCCAGGAAAATTCTGCTCAAGAGTCCTTAGTGCGCCGCGCTTGATGCCCGGCAGGGCAGATGCCGGCGCGCCCTCCAGGGTCCGGTCCACGGCGAGCGCGCAGGCCCGGCAGTTAACTCTGCCCCCTCCCGGGTTAATCAGTTTGTGCAGATCTTCTGTGACCGGTGTCTTGTATTTGTCTCTGAGCAGGGTGGTGCCGCCTCCGCCCTCACCCCAGCGAATGTTACCTACGCTATTGATCTCCGGGCCCTCGGCGATGCGTGTTGCTGCGCTGCGTGCACCGCCGAAGGCGCCTCCCAGCAATATGCCGGACACGCCGGCTACGGTGGCCTCCTTGAGGTTGATGCCCTTCTGGTCTCCGAGGAGGTTGCGGCCGCCCTGGGCGACGACCACGTCGACGGTGATGGCTTCTATGCCGCCGATGGCGGCGGTTGCCAGGACCGTTCCGGCGATCTCGGCGACGGTGGCGGAGACGGCGATGCCGGCGGAGCTTGCTGCGGCGACGATCGCTTCGGTGGCGCCGGCTGCTGCGACTTCGCTGATTCCGCCGGTGAAGAGGGCCAGGGCCGTTCCGGCGACCAGTACCGCGCCGGCGATCTCCAGCTCGTGCTCGATCTTCTTCTTGGCCTCGGCGACCTGGTCGGCGTACTTGTCCAGGGCCTTGGCCATGTCGCGGGCGGCGGTGGCCACGTCGTCGAGGTAGCCCTTGCCGCCGCCGTGGTACTTGCGCCAGAACTCCCCGAACGCCTCGATCGACTTGCCCTTGTTGTTGTCGATGACGTCCTGGGCCTTCTTGTGGCAGGCGGCCGTACAGTCCTCGACGTCGTCGGCGAAGGTGCGCCAAGCGCGGGCTGCCTCCCGGAGTTCGTCCTCGTCGCCCTCAGGCCACCACATGCCCGTGAGGTCTTGGACGATCTCCTTGGCCTTGTCGGCAGCGCCCATCACTTACCGCCCTCAAGGCCGGACTTGGCCGAGTGGTCAGCGTCTTCGTGGTTGGCGGCCATGTCGTTCATGGCCTTGG